>JBAROR010000023.1:0-38692 GCA_049642265.1 Cognaticolwellia sp.
TGCATGATAACTAATTGTTAAAGAAAGTTAGCTTCCTCTGAGGAGGAAAAACTAACAGTTGAACATCTCATTCGTGTTCAACTTGTTGCTGCAGGCCTTGCCTGAAGCGAGATGCGCATTCTACGCAACTCTGATTTAATGTCAACGTTTTATTTGAATTTATTTTAAAAGTTTTTAAAACTTTCAAAACCAATCTTTAAAACGTTAAGTTAACCAAATCAGCCTAAACTGAAAGAGATAACTCATTAAAACAACCTCTTCGACTTGTCCCGAAGAAGTGGAGCGCATTTTAGAGATTTCTCGCCGCACGTCAACACCTAATTGCATTTAATTACGAATAAAGGTTTGTTTGTTGTTTATCTGTACAAGACGCTGTTTATTCACTCTAATTCTGCGAAAGAGGCGCGTTGTTCACCCATTTGTTGTGTGTTTTACAGTAACATCTGATTGAAACGATTGAACACAGTTAGGGCTGAAATTAAAGCATCACCATTTTATAGTAATTAACATTACTTAGAGTCGTTGGTCGTGGATTGCTTATCCGTTTGTTCTCTATTGGTATCATTATTTATATGTTCACTATGAAAGTCAGCATCCCTGTCATCACCTACAACATGTTCCAATTTTAATTTTTTTACTGAACGAATAGTTGTAAACGGTCCAGAACAAGCATATAAGCCGAAAATAATAAGTAGAATATTTTCTGGACTGGATGCAACAACCACGAAGGCAAGTACTATCAATAAAACGACGACGAAATTTACTTTACCTTTCCAATCTACTTCTTTAAAGCTGTTGTATCGAAAGTTGCTTACCATTAATAGACCAAGAATGATGGTTATGATGCCGATAATCAAGCCGTACTCCTGGCCATCAATTTTATATTCACTACCAACCCAAATTAAACTCGCAATAACCCCTGCTGCTGCTGGACTAGCTAACCCTTGAAAATAGCGTTTATCCGCAACACCGACTTGAGTATTAAAGCGTGCAAGTCGAAGCGCTGCGCAAGCAACATAGATAAATGCAGCTAACCAACCAAACTTACCAAAACTTGAAAGCGCCCAGTTATATGCAACTATGCCTGGCGCTATACCAAACGATAACATATCAGCCATACTGTCATATTCTGCACCGAATTCACTTTGAGTATTCGTCATGCGTGCTACTCGACCATCTAAACCGTCGAAGATCATGGCAATGAATATAGCAACTGCAGCACTAATAAAGTGTCCGTTCATTGATGACACCACAGCATAAAAACCGGAAAAAAGCCCCGCTGTGGTTAATAAATTAGGTAAAAGGTAAATACCACGAGTTTGTAGCGAATCATCATTATGTTTATCTGGCATAAGAAAAACCGAAATACGTTAATATTAATAAGGAATGTTAATCTAGCATAAGTTTAATTATTAACGGTAGTTGTAGTAAGAATGAATACTTAATTAATCTAATATTTGTAAACTTAGCTTGGTGTTGTTATAAAGCATTGGTGTGGTTACTTGATAGTCACCAATAACTATTGCCAAAACTAAAATAATAACGGCAATAATGTATTAATTTATGGATAGGTACCGTTATGAATATAAAGACATTATCACTACTTTCAGTAATTTTTGTATGTTTCAATGCCTCCGCCGCTGAAAAAATTTCGGTTTACCGTTGGGTTGACGAAAATAATGTTGTTCATTTCAGTCAACAGCAGCCTGCGCATGATAATTATATAGAAATGAATATGGTTAGTAGTAGCAAGCCTGCAGAGCCTATAGATAATGCAAAAGAAAAGCAGTCAGCTCAACTTCAACCAAATGAAAATAATTTTGTCAATAATGATGAAATAAACGATAAGTGCATTGCCGCACGCAAAAACATAAAAACACTACAAGACTTTGATAAAATCAAATATGAAGATGAAAATGGTAAAATTAAAGTATTAAGTGCTTTAGAGCAGCAGCAACAATTAGCATTGAATACAAAAAAAGCCGAAGTTTATTGTGCTGATTAAATCAATAAACTTCGACTTGGCTGTATTGTTAAGTTAACTAAAAGAAAATTATCATTCGTCTGTAACTTTGATTGTAAAAGTTAAGTTGTTATCACCAAGCTCTACATATATATGGTCACCAGCAGAAAATTCATTTGCTAGTAGCTTTTGTGCTAAAGGATTTTCAACTTCTTTCTGAATAGACCGTTTTAACGGTCTTGCACCAAAAATAGGGTCAAAACCAGCAGCAGCAACAAAAGATAAAGCTTCTGCTGAAAATGTCATCGTTATATCTCGCTCTTCTAATCTCTTGGTTAAAGCTGATATTTGAATACTGGCAATACTCTTTATTTGCTCAGCAAGTAAAGGGTGAAATACTACGGTTTCATCAACTCTATTAATAAACTCTGGTTTGAAGTGGTTACTGAGCTCGGCTATCACACGTGCTTTCATTTGCGAATATTGGCTGTCATCTCTATATTCTTGAATAATATCGGAACCAATATTTGAGGTCATGATGATAACAGTATTTTTAAAGTCCACTGTTCGCCCTTGCCCATCAGTTAAACGTCCATCATCTAATACTTGCAGTAGAATATTAAAAACATCAGGGTGCGCTTTTTCTATTTCATCAAGTAATATTACAGAATATGGTTTACGTCTTACCGCTTCAGTTAAATAACCACCTTCCTCATAGCCCACATATCCTGGAGGTGCACCAACCAAACGAGCAACAGAATGTTTTTCCATAAATTCTGACATATCTACTCGGACTAATGATTCTTCACTATTAAAAAGGAAACCCGCTAAGGCTTTCGTCAATTCGGTTTTACCAACCCCCGTAGGCCCAAGAAATAAGAATGATCCGATAGGTTTATCCGGATCAGCTAAACCAGCTCTTGAACGGCGAATAGCGTTAGACACTGAAACAACAGCCTCTGATTGCCCAATAACACGTTTATGAAGATTATCTTCCATCTGTAATAATTTATCAGATTCACCTTCTAGCATTTTTGCCACCGGGATCCCTGTAGCCCGACTTAGTACATCTGCTATTTCTACATCGGTAACTTTATTACGCAATAAAGTCATTTCTTGCATTTCAGCTTGGCTAGCAAGATCTAGCTGTTTTTCTAGATCAGGAATACGACTGTATTGCAACTCAGCCATAGTATTAAGGTCTCCTGAACGGCGTGCTGCTTCAAGTTCAATACGAGCGTGCTCTAAATCAGTTTTAATAGCTTGTGTGCCATGTAATGCCGCTTTTTCTGTTTTCCAAACTTCATCTAATTCATCATGACTTGCTTGGCAAATAGCGATATCGTCAGAGATTAAGTCTAAACGCTTTATTGATGCAGGATCAGAATCTTTTGACAAAGCACGTTGTTCTAACTTTAATTGGATTAAGCGACGCTCTAGTCTGTCTAAACTTTCTGGTTTAGAATCCATTTGCATACGAATACTTGACGCGGCTTCATCAATCAAATCAATGGCTTTATCAGGAAGTTGTCGATCACTTACATATCGATGCGATAACGTAGCAGCAGCAACAATGGCAGGATCCGTGATTTCAACATTATGGTGTAGTTCATAACGTTCTTTAAGGCCTCGTAGTATAGCAATAGTGTCTTCGACACTAGGCTCATCAACCAATACCTTTTGGAAACGACGCTCCAATGCTGCATCTTTTTCGATATATTGGCGATATTCATCTAGTGTTGTTGCGCCAACACAATGAAGATCTCCTCGAGCTAAGGCTGGTTTAAGCATATTACCCGCATCCATAGCTCCATCACTTTTACCGGCACCAACCATAGTATGCAATTCATCAATAAATAAGATAACTTGCCCTTCTAACTGACTTAACTCGTTGAGTACAGCCTTAAGGCGTTCTTCAAATTCTCCGCGATATTTTGCGCCAGCAACCAATGCCCCCATATCGAGAGATAAAACACGTTTATTACGCATGCCTTCCGGAACTTCATGATCAACAATACGTTGAGCTAGGCCTTCAACAATAGCGGTTTTACCGACTCCGGGTTGACCAATTAATACCGGGTTATTTTTAGTACGACGCTGTAAGACTTGAATAGCACGTCGAATTTCATCATCACGACCAATTACAGGATCTAACTTACCTTGTTCAGCGCGCTCGGTTAAATCGACAGTGTACTTATCAAGTGCTTGGCGTACTTCTTCAGCGTTAACATCATCTACACTTTTACCACCACGAATATGAACAATAGCATCTTGTACACGTTGTTCATTTGCTCCTAAAGCTTTTAAAATCTGACCTAACTTACCTTTGTCCTGCAACGCTGCCAGAATGAATATTTCTGATGATATGAATTTATCACCATGTTTTTGTGCAAATTTATCGCAAAGGTTTAAAGTATTCCCCATTGCTGATGACAACTGCACTTCCCCACCGGTACCTGATACTTGTGCTAATTCGGCAAGAGAAGCTTCAACTTGCGTTCTTAATGTATGTACATTTATACCGGCGCTTTTTAATAAGGGAATAATGCTACTCGTGCTTTGGTTTAATAACGCGAGCATTAAATGTATAGGTTCAATAAATTGATGATCTTTACCTAATGCGATGGATTGTGCATCAGATAATGCTACTTGAAATGTTTGGGTAAATCGTTCTGAGCGCATTAACTTTCTCCTAATGCCATATTACTGGTCTTACAGTTTGGTTATCTATGTTATGAGGACTACGAGGATAATTTTCAAGCAAATAAAAACTGAAGATTGACTTAGCGCAAAGAAACGGTTAAAAAATAACAAAGTCTCAGCCATATCAACACACTTAATCTACTTTAAGCATATAACACTTGCCATACGGCCAGTTTTTCCATCTCTGCGGTAAGAATAATAACGCTTGCTATTGGCATAAGTGCATTGTTTAAGTTTAGTAATGTTCTTAACGCCTAATGCGGTAAGCTGTATCTGGGCAATCAACTGTAAATCTGCGAGAAATTTATTTTCATCTATTTTATCCCGTCGTAATACGGGTTGAAAAGCAGATTCAAAATCATCTGATACTAAGCAGAATGTCTGCTTTACTTCTTCGCCAACTTCAAAAGCTTCAGAGCTAATACAAGGACCCATCCAAGCATAAATATCGTTTGCGCTGCTTTTCATTTTTCTAATTGTCTGTTCAATAATATTTGCAGCTAATGGTCGCCAACCACCATGAATAGCAGCGACTTCACTTCCTTCTTTATTTGATAATAAAATAGGTAGGCAATCTGCTGTCATTATAGCTAAAGCAATATGTCGATTACGTGTTATTACAGCATCAGCTATAATAGGAGTTTTATCGTGTTTTTTAACATCAGCCACATGATTGCCATGAACCTGCTCTAACCATTGAATTCTTATATTTTTTGGTAAGTATTCAAGTAACGAAGCTCTATTACGAGTAACCACTTCAGCACAATCACCGACATGATCACCTAAATTAAAAGCCGTGAACTCTGATCGTAAATGTTTTGTATTTAATAGTGAACAAGAAGAGTTGGTAGAAGATGGTAAATTTATGGCGGGTAATCGAGTGGTAGTAAAGGCCAACACTTTTGGTGCTGGCCATTTAATATCTAAAATATTATCAGGTGACTTAGTAGTCACTATCACTGAGGTTACTTTTAGTATCTGTGCGCAACATATCAGCTAATGCCACCATATCCTCAGGAACATCTGCATGCCAAGTCATTTGCTCCCCCGTTATTGGATGGAATAAAGATAGCATTGCCGCATGTAAAGCTTGACGCTTAAATTGGCGTAACATTTCACGCAATTCTTCTGATGCATTTTTTGGTGGACGCGGACGGCCACCATAAACAGGATCACCAACCAATGGATGGGTAATATGCGCCATGTGAACACGGATTTGATGGGTTCGCCCAGTTTCTAAACGTAAACGTAAACGTGTATGTAATCTGAATTTCTCCATCACTCGATAATGTGTAATCGAAGGACGACCTGAAAACGTCACAGCCATATGGGTACGCTTAGTAGCATGACGTCCGATAGGCTGGTCTACTATACCGCCTGCAGTCATAATACCACTAGCAATAGCTTCGTATTCACGGGTAATTTCACGTGCTTGTAATGATTCAACCAAGTTAGTTTGAGCTGCAATAGTTTTCGCTACCACCATCAAACCTGTCGTATCTTTATCCAATCGGTGAACAATACCCGCTCGTGGTACAACATCTAATTGTGGGCAATGATGTAGTAAAGCATTTAATACCGTACCATCAGGATTACCTGCACCAGGGTGTACAACAAATCCCGCAGGTTTGTTAATGACTAAAATATCATCGTCTTCATAAACAATATTTAGAGGTAAATCTTGCGCTTGAAAGCGAACTTCTGATTCAACCTCAGTATCGATGGCAATAAGCTCACCACCGAACATTTTTTCGCGGGGTACATCGACTACAACGCCATCAACCGTAACATGACCGGCTAAAATCCACTCTTTTAAACGTGAACGTGAATAATCAGGGAACATTTCGGCCAAAGTCTGGTCGAAACGTTTACCTAAGCATGATTCGGGAACCGTGTCCCGGTGTTGAATTATCTCAGCCATTAAACTCTCTATTAATTAGCACTGTGCAAGGCAGGATTGCTAGGTTAGAATGCCAGTGTTTATTTTACCTCTTTGCTAAAGCAATTACATTAAGTAATTATGGCGAAGAAGATATTTATTTTAACTAAAACAAAGTAGTGATATTGAAGTCTATGCAAAAAATGACAATAAAAATAATGTGCCTAGCACTAATGTTAGGTTTAGCGGGTTGTTCAGGAACAAGCGAAAAAGAAATTGAAAAGGTGCCCGACAAGTCTGCTCAAGCATTATTCGCTGATGCTAGAACATCGCTTGATAATGGATTATACCAAAAGGCGATCCAAATTTTATCCGCGATAGACTCTAGATTTCCTTATGGTCCAATTTCTCATCAAGTACAATTAGACTTAATTTACGCTTATTATAAAAGTGGCGATGCTGCCCAAGGGATAGCGTTAACCGATAGATTTTTACGTTTAAACCCTGCACATGTAAATATAGATTACGTGTATTATATGCGTGCCTTAATTAACATGGCTACTGAAGATAATTTATTTCAGGATTTAGCCGGTATTGATCGCTCAGACAGAGATCCAACTGCCGCACGCGATGCATTTAATGATTTAAAAACTGTATTAAAAAAATACCCTGAAAGTAAATATGCCGCAGATTCACGTAAACGTATGATTGCAATAAAATCACGTTTAGCGAAATATGAATTATCAGTTGCGCGTTATTATTTAAAACGAGAAGCTTATGTATCTTCAGCTAACAGAGGCAAATATATTGTTGAGTATTTTTCTCCTAGCCCAGAAACAGAAGAAGCATTAGAGATTATGATTGTTTGTTATGAGAAGCTCGGGTTAAATGATTTACGTGTTAATGCTAAACAGGTATTAGCGGCAAATTATCCAAATAACTCGCTAGTAGAAAAATAAGTGCATTATAAATTATCAACAATGTTATACATCGAACATCGTCGTTCATTAGTATATTTGTGATATCGACATAGCGTTAATTCTGCACATAAAATACCAGCATCTGCTGGTATTTTTTTATCTATATAAAGGTAAAATTAAATAGCTTCTTCGTCCTCTTCTCCTGTACGGATACGGATCACACGTTCCACGTCAGTTATAAAGATTTTACCGTCACCTATTTTACCTGTTTGAGCTGTTTCTAAAATAGTATTTACACAACGTTCAACACAATCTTTTGTTACGACTATTTCCAGTTTTACCTTCGGTAAAAAGTCGACCATGTATTCAGCTCCGCGATAAAGCTCAGTATGACCTTTTTGACGTCCAAAACCTTTCACTTCAGATACTGTCATACCAGTCACACCTATTTCGCCAAGCGCTTCACGGACATCATCCATTTTAAATGGTTTAATTATCGCTTCTATCTTTTTCATTTTTACGGCCTATAGGTTGATTTTTAACTCAGCATTTTATTGATAATTGTCTTAGCAATAATAATTATCTACACAGTACATTAACATCAGTAATTGTACACAGAATTTTCATACAGCTACAGTGCAAAAATTCTAATCAAAGATAGACTTTGATACACTAACCTTATTCTGATGTAATCAATCAATTTTACAGTCATATGCCACATATCACAAAAAGGAAATATAATGGACGCCCAGGCAATCATCGATGAAATGAAAGTGTTACCTAAAATTGATACTGCGTTTGAAATTGAACGTCGAATCGGTTTTATCAAAAATAAGCTAACACAATCAGGACTTAAATCTCTGGTGTTAGGCATTAGTGGTGGAGTTGATTCATCTACTTGTGGACGACTAGCCCAGTTAGCTGTTGATCAGTTAAATCAAGAAAGCTCAGATACACAACAAAACTATAAATTTATTGCCGTGAGATTACCATTTAATGTACAAGTCGATGAAAGTGACGCACAACTAGCACTTGAGTTTATAAAACCGAGTAACAGTTTAACCACAAATATATTTGACGGTGTTGAAGGTATTCACAATGAAACACTAAATGCCTTAAAAAATGCAGATATTTTAACCGCTACAGCTAACCAAATAGATTTTTCAAAAGGAAATGTCAAAGCCCGTGCTCGTATGGTGATGCAATACCATATTGCTGGAATAGTTGGGGGATTGGTACTAGGTACAGATCACTCTGCAGAAAACATTACCGGTTTCTTTACAAAATGGGGAGATGGTGCCTGTGATCTAGCTCCTTTATTTGGTTTATCGAAGCGACAAGTAAAACAAATAGCGATTGCTTTAAATGCTCCTAGCCAATTAGTTGATAAGGCTCCAACCGCAGACTTAGAAGAATTAACGCCAAGCAAAAAAGATGAAGATGCATTGGGGTTAAGTTACAACGAACTAGATGATTTTCTCGAAGGTAAAGAAGTTTCCTCTGCAGTCAGGGAGCACATTATTAACATCTATAAAAAAACTCAACATAAAAGGCAAGCAATACCTACAATCTACGATTAGTATCGCCGCCCTTCTCAACTCTAATAGCAAAATCCATTTTTATTGACTATAACTAGTTTTCAGGACAATAAATAAAAATGGATTTTATTATGTTTAATCTGATTAAAAGCAGCCCCAATAACCAAAAGCTATCACATTCAAATCCCCCTTCCTATCTACAAAAAGGTTTCACTTTTGTAGAGCTACTAACAGCGATAGCTATTACTTCGTTATTAGCATCAATCGCCATACCGAACATGAGTGACTTTATTGTAAAACTTCGTGTAAATAACGAAATATCAACACTAAAACGCTTATTGTTTGTCACTCGAAACTCGGCAATCAATAGCGGCCAACGTGTGATTTTGTGTCCTTTAACCGACGGCGGCACATGTACAACGGATTGGGGCAATAGCCTCAGTGTATTTATAGATACTAACAATAATAAACGTTATGACTCAGCAAATAATGAAGTACTGTTAGTGAAAAAACCTGCAATTAAAGATGGCGATATACTTATTTATGGTAAAAATCGAACTAAAATCACTTATAAGCCCTCTGGACATTTAAGCGGTTTAAGTAATGGAACGTTACGCTATTGCCCATTAAATAATCAGGATAAATCAAGAGGTATTGTTATTGCTCGTTCAGGACGGATATACGCAAGCAGTGACGTAGATAATGATGGCAAAGATGAAACCCGTATGAATAAAGAAATAACCTGCAATTAATCTGAATTCGAAGTCATTACTTAGTATTTAAAGCTGACTAGCGCGAGACTTAGGAAAATGCTATAAAGTGCACTATAAAGCATTATTATTTAGGTCATTAGCATGGAAAAATTTAACAGTCGTTCGGCTGCAGTAAAAACTGTCACTAAATTAGCAAAAGGTTTTACTATAGTAGAGCTCGTGGTCACTATCGCAATAGCTGGAATTCTAGCAGCAATTGCATTACCAAGTTTAAATAGTTTTTTAGTTGTTATGCGTGTAGATAACGAAGTAAGCGAAATGCATCGTTTATTATTAACAGCAAGAAACAGTGCGATAAATACGGGTTTAAATACGACGGTTTGCCCCTTAAACACCAGTCTTATTTGTACAGATAATTGGGGAAATGACATCTCTGTTTTCACTAATACAACAGTTAATACAGATAGAATGGAAGGTAATGACACCTTGATTAAAATTAAGTCCGCAATTAAAGTTAATGATAAGTTGCAATTTTCAAGCACTGAGCCTTTGATTTATATTCCTTCTGGTAGAGCACTGACTAGTGTTGCTAGTCGCTTTAGCTACTGTCCATTTCAATATTCAGATGAGTCTAATGGTATTGATGTTTCGGCTTCAGGTAGGACATATATAGGAACAAGAAATGCGGCTGGTAACTATACAGATAGAGCAAGTAATCTTTTTACGTGCACTTAGTTTTTAAACTTGTAATAGATATTTTTAATAATTTTAAATATTAGCAAAAAATAAGGATGGTCAATATAACATGACCACCCTTATTCACAATTAGTCCCAACAGCCTGCAGGACCTTTTGCTCCGACATGATTAATAGTTAAAGGCGTACAGGCGCTGTCATTAGTCGCCTGAGCTCCCTGAGCAGTACCGTTTAAAACAAATCCTGTAGCATTCGCACTGGCAACTGATATTTTATATTTTTTATGTTCTGTATCTATAGTATTCGTTGTCTCGCCTAATGCGATCATATTTGTACCATAAGTACGGTAATCAACAAAATATTGTTCTTGCATATTTGCATAGCGCAATAATTCTCTCTGCCCTTCAGTACGATTAGATTCGGTAACAAAACTAGTATATGACGGATAAGCAATCGCGGCCAAAATGCCAACAATTGCTACCGCTACCAATAATTCTATTAATGTAAAGCCAAGCGTCTTTTTGTTGCTCGTATATAAAGGGTACTTTGATTTTATATCATTATTTTTGTGCATTTAACTTACCTCAATTATTATCACTATACATTTTAACTATTTTTTAATTATTCTTGAATCGTTAAAGATGTTCTCATTGTTTGCAAACTAAAACCTACAGGAATCACTTCTTTACCGACTATAATGTCACCTTGTGTATCGACTGTTGTGGTCGTTGTCGTTGTGCCATCAGGATCTGTCGTTGTTGTCGTTGTGGTCACAGGTGTCGATATTAATGTCGGCATCCCCAAATATTGGCTTCCCATATGCTTAATTCGATCTCCCCTATTCTCTGCTGCCGCATTCCAATTATACTTTTTAATGCCTAATGCTAAATCAACAGCATACAGCCAAGCATCACCGGGGCTAACAGAACATGACGAAGCTGTTGACGCTGGAGTATAAGTTGTAAAATAGACTACATTGTTGATTACAATAGCCTCTGCAGAACTTTTTTCTCCACCTTGGGTTAAATCAAAATGCCAACCTGATTTTAAACTAGCCGCTAATAGTTCACTCTCTTGGCTTGCGTTCAAAGTAGGGTAACCATTAAAGGGATCATTCGTATAATCATAAAGATCATTAAGAGTGATAACTGGAGGTACTGCTGTGGCAGGGCTAGCACCAAACGTTTGAGTTTTAATATATTTATCTTTAATCATAAAAAACTTATCGTTGGTGTCAGTATCTGTGGGTGTTGCTTTATCACCACTGCCCAATAAAATGGCATCATAAGGAACTTCTTGTTTCACAATATTAGGTAAAGCCGATGTTCCTGTATTGGTCGTTTCTAAGATATAAGTTCTTACAATTGATGGCTTATTAAAAAAACGTCGATCATCGGCATTGGTTGTACCACCAATGCTAGCCAAGGTAATCAAGGAATTATTAGCTAAATTAGCATCAGGCATATCTATTCGTAAAACATTACCGCCAGTATCCCCAACATATAATCGGTCGACTAAAGCATCATTATCGCTGTCTAAACTAGCAATGGTCGCTGCAATCCCATTATTTTTACCTGTGGGAAATTTTTTTATTAACGAACCCAACTTTGCATTAACCATATATACTGCAGCGCCTTCGTCATCAGTATGCGTATTTGCTCCAGCAGCATCTTTATCTTCGTCATAACCACCACCAAATATAACAACGAGTTTACTCGTATCTGCCGTATTATAGGCTGATCTAACAACTTGCGGTGTCGACCATGTTTGTCCTAAGTCATTAAAACCTGCCGTATTTTCATCTATATGCCACATTAACTTTGGTGTGCCCGGCGTTGTAATATCAAGCGCATAGTAACTTTTGCCACCACGGCGTAGCCCGAAAAAAAGCCATGCGGTATCTTCAGCTACATCCACTTTACCATTATTATTTATATCATCGATATAAAGTGTTATTTCACCATCTAGGCCATAAATCTTGTTGTCTGTGGCAATAGCATTTTCACGTAAGGGCTTAATGTTACTAAAAAACTCTTTTGGCAGATAAACCCAGTTTTCTGTAACTTGAGTATCACTTACATCTTCAAACATATGCAAAACGCCACTGTTGGTTCCTACAACAATGCGTGAATTGCCTGTACCATAATTAACGACTATAGGCTTAGAGTGTAAGGGGTCGCCAAACACATCTGGTCTAATATCCGTAGTGCTACCGTCTTTATCGATATCATCAACATCTATACCCTTTGCCCACTTAATATGATCTGAAACGTTAGTAGCTTCAGCCAAAGAAATATCAAATTGAGTGGTTAGCTTAGCAGGAGTATTATATTGTAATCCTAGTTCTGTTTCGCTAAAGTCTGTAAGCGCTCCAGTGCCTTTTATATCAGTGAGAAATCTTCTAGTAGCCGTCGCTGTTGTTCTTAACATTTCAGCAACACCACCTTTACTTACATCATTACCATCAATAGCTGCTGACCAAAAACTTTTTGAAGTATCGTAAAACTCTCCAGCAGCATTAACGGCGGCAGCGCCTGTAGCATCTACTTGCACACCGTTAACAATTTTATATTTCTTTAAATTCCCTTGCCATCTTGCAGCAGTACTGGGCTCAAACATGCCGTAATATACAGAATCTAAAGTTTGAGTACGATCGAAGCTATTCGCAGATACAGAAGCAGACGTTAAACTACTACTATCGAGTACTTCAGCAACAACTGTTTGTAGTGCAGTTTTTAAGGCCGCTGCATCAGTGGCTTTATGGTATTTTCCGCCCGCAGGTTTAGAATGAAAACCTGCTTTCACAACTTCGGTTTCACCATCACGCGCGGCAAGCTTTAATAGAGCTACGGCACCTGTATTGCTCGTAACACTACCAAAACCAACAGTATGTATTTTTACCGAAGCGATAACATCATTTTCAAGTGTCTCAGCAATATCATTGAATGTTAGCCAATTTTTAGTCCCCATCCAACTTCCCAAAACCCCTAAGAAATTCCCATTGTAAGCATCACCATCTCCAGTATTCGTTAACGTTTTAATGAGGTCATTAGCGTCAGTATCGCGCGTTGCCGAACCATCTGTGATATAAATAATGGTAATTTCTTTATTACAGACAATCCCATTAAATGGGCTGGTGTAATTTCCAGTAGTAATAATGCTTGAAGGTGTACTATTGTTTTGCTTACCGTAATAAACTTCTCCTCCTGAAAGATACCTATATGTTTCGTAAAGTGTTTCACACAAAGGCGTTTGTTCTTGCCTAAGTACCACATAATTTTTATTTGTATTATCATTATCAGTATCTAGCAGACTTAGTAATGCTGTTTTATTCGCGGGAATACTTAAATCTTTAAACCCAGAAATAATACGCCCACCATGTCTATTCGTGGCATTGTTGTAATTGAATATTTGTAAAGCAAAGTCTACTTCAGGATTCGCACCAATTAAGTCTATGATAATTTTTCTTGCGTTGTTAGCTTTGGAGTTAGTCTTATTCACATCCCCCATTGAACCTGAATTATCCAAAATAATAAGCACATTAGGTCGTTGAATAGTAACCGAAGTATTCTTAACATATAAATCAATATCGTCACTAAACACTTGGTTTGACCATGCCAAAAAGAGTGTAGCTAATATAATTTTTCTCATTATTCATCCTTAACATTAATACATTTGGCTATGATTCTTAGCGATCTTAGCCTAAATAATTTTCTACCAGTAACAAAGTTGCACAACTTGGTTTTAGCTAAATAAAGCTTAATTATTTGTTAGCAACTGTTGGGCTATAGTGGCATCAACCACTATTGTACTGGTATTCCCCCTGCCATATTGACGCTGTGTTTGTAGTTGTAAAATATTGCACTCGATTATACCAACAGAGGAGCCTACTGCAGAACGTGGACAGGCAAACTCTTCAGATAGTGGATTATTAATTACAGCAGTGCTTGCTGTGGCTCCTGTTTTAGTTACTGCGGGGAGTAATTCAGCACTAGTATAAGTAGGAAACCTATTTAATCCTTGCGTAAATACATTTATTGCTTGGATGTTAAGTTGATTATTAATCACCTCATCAACTGCACTTATTGCTGCTTGCGTTGCAATTACTTTTTCATTGCTCGCCCCCGTCATTTTCATATCACTGGTCGTGTTTTGCATTAATGCTGCAGCTACACCGGTTAATGCAATAAGAAATACCAAAGCAACAATAAGTACAACACCTTGTTGTTGCTTAAAAGAGGTTGATATATTATTCATCACCAATGCTTTGTTTTTTACTACCATGCGTCAATCTCCGAGTTATATAAAGTGACGGTTGAGCTAAGTAATAGCCTGCGATAATTATCATCTGGCGTGTAATCCACTTGATCACCTAATTTATATGTATTTTTATTTTCATATTTGTTATCAGGTAAAATGCTTCGAGCTAATATATACATTTTCACCGCAACTATGTTGCTATTAGTGTTATCCCATAACGCTTGTGTCATATTTGCTGCTGAAACATAAGCATTAACAACACCATATCCAGCAGCGGTAGGGTCTATTACGTTACTGATGCCATACATGAAATATATTCTTTCAATGCCTTCGATAATTGGCGCTACGCTCATTTGATTTGTTAAGCGCCATTGCATAAGTACTGGAACATCAAAACTTTCTCGGACATAGTAAACATGATGCTGATATTGCCATATTCGACTATTAGCTATAACAGGAACTACATTGGGAGCTACAACGGGAACTTTATACAATGCTCCAGTATCCGCATTAGCCATGAAATAAGAAAAGTTTGCCGTGGCAGCCGCTAGTGGTCTTGCAATGACTCGCTTAAGTTGTATTACATCTGAGTTAGGTACTGCATCATTGATACAACTCATCGTGGTAGTGCCTACTGTAGCTGGCGCTGCCGCAGCTGCTGACGTTTCCCCCCATAAGGTTCTAAATTCACCAACTGCTAATGGATAAGTACCATTATTAACTCCTCCACCGGTGCATTCAACTCCTGCTGGATTAGGCGCTTGATCAAGACTACTCAAGTTTAATGAGCCAGAATAATCCCCCCAAAAATTTTGATGAAGTAAGTCATCTGTTAGCACACTAATAGCAAATCGTGCGTTTTCCTGCAGTTCACCATAACCTGATGTTTCTTTGACAGTGCTTTGCATTCCAACAAAAACACTCAAGACTCCAGCGAACAAGACTAAACCTATCGCTGCAGTAATCATCAGTTCAAGTAAGGAAAAGCCTTTTTGGTAAGCTATAGTTTTCGCTTGTATTAACTTTGAATATTTATATTTTTTAAAATCATTTTTCATATTATTATTATTCACACAATGTATGTATTTTTTGATTAATGATACTACTAATTATAGAATAAACGCATCTATAACTACTTGACGTCTTTTTTTCCCAACGGTTCCGCAGGCATTGCCCGTCGTTGAGCTTCCAGCATCGGCTATATCCGTTTTACCTTGCCAAGAAATAGCAATGGTTACGCTATTTCCAACGACACTAATACAACCAACACCATTGACTAACCCACCAACATTTAACGCTCCATTTGTAACACCCGTACCGATTAATGATTGTTCCCATTCATAAAGATCATGAGCGGCTAATGCTGCAGGGTTGCAATTAGAAGCCAATAAATTGCAATTAGTTGGTGCAGGACCTCCTCCAGCGCCAAAAGGACTCCCCACTTGATACAGACTAATGCTATTTGAGTTATTACCTCTCATTCGCTCAATAATATCTTGAGCTAAACTTGAAGCTAATGAGCGCTGCATCGTGTCAAAGCTGCTTTGTTTTGCAACTGTTTGTAATGCAACAGCCCCTAAGATCCCTGTAACTAAAATCACTAAAGCCACTAAGACTTCAAGAAAAGTCATACCTTTACTTTTAGATGGGCTTTGATGGGGTTTACGCAGAAATGAATTATTCATTATTTAATCTCCTTCAAATAAGAATAAGTAAAATCAGCTATAGGAGCTATAGCTGAGAAGTTTAATAAATTAGCATAGGAATTTTTAAGTAAATAAACATCTTGATGGTGTTTTAGGGATTCACTACATAAAAAGAGTTTATATGTGTTAAAAATCACATTAATGAACTCCATTAACCCATACCTGAAATATTATTACGTATTATTTTGTACATTATATTTAAAATACCGCAACGACTAAAAATGCAAAACTACAGCTATAAATATTATTATATTGATGATTACATTAAAATAAAACGTATCAAAAAGTGCTATAGTCGCAAATAGGATTGCATAAGATTAACGCAATTCTATCGGCACCGCAAATACAGTATTTTCTTCTCGTCCTGGATATTCAATAACCTCTTTACCTCCGCATGATTTTAGTTCTTCAATAACTTGTTGTACTAAAATAGCTGGCGCAGAAGCTCCTGCTGTAACCCCTACTTTTTTGATCCCATCAAGCCATGACACATCGATATCATCAGCTGTATCAATCAAATAAGAGGTTGTGCCTATTTTTTCGGCCAACTCTCGTAAACGATTTGAATTAGAGCTATTTTTAGCACCGACAACGAGCAACAGTTCAACTTGTTCAGCAATTGCACGCACTGCATCTTGTCGATTTTGTGTCGCATAACAAATATCATCTTTACGAGGCCCTTGAATTAAAGGGAATTTTTGTCTTAAAGCATCGATAACATCACTGGTGTCATCAACTGACAAAGTTGTTTGGCTACAATAATAAAGTTTTTCAGGGTTTTTAATTTCAAGTGTTGCAACATCTTCTGTTGACTCAACTAAATAGATACCACCTTGAGCGCTTTCATATTGCCCCATAGTACCCTCAACCTCAGGATGACCTGCATGACCAATAAGAATACACTCTATGTCCTTACGACTAGTTCGTGATACTTCCATGTGTACCTTAGTAACCAGAGGGCACGTAGCATCAAATACTTTTAAACCACGATTTTTAGCCTCGTTGCGTACTGCTTTTGATACACCGTGAGCACTAAAGATGACAGTACTGTCATCAGGTACTTCATTCAGTTCATCAACAAATACCGCTCCACGATCTTTTAAGCCATTAACAACGAACTTGTTATGCACCACTTCATGACGAACATAAATAGGTGCTTCAAATAAATCAAGCGCTCTATCTACGATACTAATAGCTCGGTCAACACCGGCACAAAAACCTCGAGGGTTAGCTAGAATAATTTCCATTACATTCTCATTATTGTTTACTTGCTGAACAGGTTAAATTAGATAACTTCAACGACATCGATAACAAAAGTAACTGCTTGCCCAGCCAAAGGGTGATTAAAATCAATCGTTACTGAACTGCCAGAAACATCTTTAATTATACCTGGTAACTCACCGCCGGGTTGCGTAAAGGTAATAATATTACCTACTTTTGCCGGAGCTTCTTCACTAAACTTACTAATATCCATGTAATGAATATTCTCAGGTAATGGTTCACCAAAGGCATCGACAGCAGCTAGCGTAAACTCTTTACTTTCACCCGCAGACATCCCAAGAAGTTGTGTTTCAAATGCGGGAGAGATACTGGTGTCACCCATAATGATTTTCGCTGGTTTCTTATTAACTTTAGTACTATCAGCCGCGGAGCCATCAGCAAGTTTCATAGTAATGTGCGCAATAATTTGTGATGAAGCGGATACTAAGTTTGTCATAATATTTCTCTTTAAGAATTAATGTCTTGTGTTTTGTTTTTCGGCTCACCATTTTTAAATGAATCAAAAATCATCAATGCTGCACCAATAAAAATCATAGAATCGGCAATGTTAAAGGCAGGAAAATCATATCCAAAACCATAAAAGTGCAAAAAGTCGATCACATAGCCAAATAACACACGATCAATAAGATTACCAACAGCACCACTGAGCATTAGCGCAAATGCTGCCGATAATAATGCTTGCTGTTTAGGTGTTTTTGCTAACCAAACAATAAAAATAATGCTCGCAATGCTCGCAATTGCTGTAAAGAACCATCGTTGCCAGCCACCTTGATCAGCAAGAAAACTAAAAGCTGCGCCAGGATTATGGACATAAGTTAAATTGAAAAATGGTAATATATCAATTGATTGATGCAAATCCATATTACTAACGACTAACTGTTTAGTGACTTGATCTGCTAGAAGAAAAACAGCAGTTAACCACAACCAACGTAAGCCTGTTTCAGTAAATAATTCTTTCATAACAAGAAAACTTCTCTTAGATTTTTCACGTATTAACGCGATGATTTTTTATATTGATAACTAGAAAACGTGCAGACTTTATTCAAGTGCTGCACGTTTTATTTCAGTATCATTACTTATTGTTTTGCTTATGCAAAGTGACGAATTTCGCCTTCACCTTCAACATTGCTGATACAACGACCACAAAGTTCTGGGTGCTGTTCATCTTGACCAATGTCTTCAGTTACATGCCAACAGCGGTCACACTTGTCACCTTCAGCTGGTGCAACTGTTAACCACAAACCTTCAATCTCAGTGGCTAAAGTATCTGCCGGAGCACTTTCAACAACTTTAATCACGGCTTTAGATGTAATGAGTACAAAACGTAACTCTTCGCCTACTTTCTGTAGCTTCTCAGCAAGATTTGCAGTGGTGTATAAAGTCACAGCAGCTTCAAGCGTTTTACCTACTTGCTTTTCTTTGCGGGCATTTTCTAGTGCTTTATTGACTTCTGTACGCACTAATAAAAGCTCGTTCCAATAATCATTATTGAAAGCACTGGTAGTTGATGTTTTTGGTAAACCATCAAACCAAACACCGGTAAAGACAAACTCTTCACGAGTTTCTCCTGATGCTGTTGGTAGCGCTTGCCAGACTTCTTGTGCAGTAAAAGATAAAATTGGAGCCATCCAACGTGTCATTGCTTCTGCAATTAAATACATAGCGGTTTGACAAGAGCGACGTGCAACACTGTCTTCTTTCGCGGTGTACTGGCGATCTTTTATGATATCTAAATAAAAGCCACCTAGTTCTGTAGTACAGAAATTCATTAATTTATGCACTACTACGTGAAATTCATATTCATCGTATGCGGCAATAATTTCTGCTTGTAATTGCGCAGCTTTATCTACCGCCCAGCGATCAAGCGCAACCATATCATCAAAAGCAATTGAATCTGTTTTTGGGTCAAAACCATTCAAGTTTGATAATAAAAAGCGTGAAGTATTACGAATACGACGGTAAGCATCTGCTTGACGTTTAAATATTTCATCACCAGCAGTAATTTCTTGTGTGTAATTTACCGACGCCGTCCATAAGCGAAGAATATCTGCGCCTAAGGTATTGGTGATTTCTTTTGGCGTAATAACATTACCCAAAGATTTAGACATTTTGTGACCTTTAGCGTCAACCACAAAACCATGTGTTAATACTTGCTTGTATGGTGCTTTACCATTCATCGCCACAGAAGAAATCATTGAAGACATAAACCAACCACGATGTTGATCTGAACCTTCAAGATATAAGTCTGCAATGCCATCAAACTCTTCCCGAGCATTAATAACAGAATAATGCGTTGTGCCAGAATCAAACCAAACATCTAAAGTATCAGGTACTTTAACGTACTCTTGAGCATCATCACCAATCAACTCTGCTGCGTCTAAATCAAACCATGCTTGAATGCCTTTCTCTTCAACACGTTTGGCAACGGTTTCAATTAATTCAATGCTTTTTGGATGCAAAGCACCCGTATCTTGATGAATGAATAAAGCCATTGGTACACCCCACGTACGTTGGCGCGAAATACACCAATCAGGACGGCCTTCAACCATTGATTCAATACGACGTTGGCCCCAATCAGGGATCCACTCAGTTTTAGCTATTTCTTTTAATGAATCTGCACGTAAACCTTTATTATCCATGCTGATAAACCATTGCGGTGTCGCACGGAAAATCAATGGTGTTTTATGGCGCCAGCAATGTGGATAAGAATGTTCTAGTGCATGATGATGTACTAATGTGCCATGCTCTTTTAATGTTTCAACGACGTTAGCATTGGCTTTGAAAACATGCTGACCAGCAAATAATGGTGTATCTTCTAGATAAACACCATTAGCACCAACAGGATTTGCCACTTCTAAATCATACAATTTACCAACAACGAAATCTTCTACACCATGACCTGGCGCGGTATGTACACAACCAGTACCTGAATCAGTAGTGACGTGTTCACCTAAAATAACCGGAACGGTGAAATCATAAAATGGATGTTTAAGTTGTGTAAGTTCTAAATCTGCACCTTTACAAAAACCTAATGCGTGGTATTCATTAATACCAAAACGGTCCATACAAGAAGTGACGAGATCAGAGGCCAAGATTAACCGTTCTTTTCCTTGCTCTGTTTCACATTGTACTAAGGTATATTCTACATCCGCATTAACAGAAACCGCGCGGTTTGCAGGTAATGTCCAAGGTGTAGTCGTCCAGATCACGACAGAAACTAAACCTTCACCTTCATGATCTTCAGGATGATTAAATTTATCAGCAATAGTTTGATCAACAGCGATAAATTTCACATCAATAGCAGGTGATTGCTTATCTTTATATTCCACTTCAGCTTCAGCCAACGATGAACCACAATCTGTACACCAATGCACAGGTTTAAAACCTTGGTGTAAATGACCATTTTCAGCAATTTTACCTAATGAACGGATAATATTCGCTTCGGTATCAAAATCCATCGTACGATATGGATTATCCCAATCAGCAAAAACACCTAGACGCTTAAAGTCTTCACGTTGAGCGCTGACTTGCTTAGCAGCATATTCACGACATTTTTCACGGAAAACACTAGCAGAAACTTTATTGCCTGGTTTACCAACCTTTTTCTCTACCATCAACTCAATCGGTAAGCCATGACAATCCCAACCAGGAACATATGGAGCATTGAAGTCTGATAAGGTTTTTGCCTTAACAATGATGTCTTTTAAAATTTTATTAACCGAGTGGCCTAAATGAATATCACCATTTGCATATGGAGGTCCATCATGCAAAATAAATGATTTTTTACCTTGTTTAGCGGCACGAATTTGACCGTATAAATCTTTTTCAGCCCATTCTTTTAGCATATTTGGTTCACGATTTGCCATATTTCCTTTCATTGCAAAAGAAGTTGCGGGCAAATTTAGGGTTTGTTTGTAATCAGTCATTAAAATAAATATCCGTTGTCGTATTCACTAATATAATCGTAAGCAATTTAGCTTAAGTCTTGCACATAGGTGCGGGCTTGTTCTGTATCTTTAGTAATTTGTTGCATTAAGCCGTCAATTGAGGCAAATTTTTGCTCATCTCGTAATTTTTTTAATAAAACCACTTCGATAGTCTCGCCATACAAATTACTATTAAAATCAAATATATGAACTTCAAGTTGCTGTCTGATACCTGCAACCGTCGGTCTAGAGCCAATATTGGCAACACCAAAATGGTTACCACTTTTGGTTTTCGCTTTCACCACATAAACGCCAGAAACAGGAGAAACTCGACGGTTTAACCTGATATTCGCGGTAGGAAAGCCAATGGTACGTCCACGTTTATCACCATGAAAAACTTTACCCATAATAGAATAAGGTCTACCCAGCATAGTTTCCGCATTGCTTAAATCATCTTGTTCAAGTAATTGTCGGATCGCTGTACTGCTAATCCGACAGCCAGCTAATTTATGGCTTGCCGTATCTGAAACTGCAAAGCCCCATTGCTCACCAGCAGTTTTCAACATGTTATAATTGCCAAGCCTATTTTTACCGAAGTGAAAATCATCACCAACAATCAAATGTTTTATAGCTAATCGCTTAACTAACAATTCAGCAATAAATATTTCGGCACTTAGACTAGCAAATTTTTTGTTAAAATTAATACAAATTAATCGATCCACACCAAGATTTTTTAACAAAATATATTTATCACGCAATCGACAGAGTCTAGCGGGTGCTGTTTTTGGTGAGAAAAACTCTTGTGGTTGCGGCTCAAAAACCAATACAGTTGCTTCACAGTTAAGCTCTCGAGCTTTTTTAACTAACGCTAATACAACTTGCTTATGGCCTAAATGAACACCATCAAAATTACCAATGGTGAGCACAGAACCACGGTGTTTCTCACCATCAGTTAAGCGCATATTATGAATACCGCGTGTTAATTGCATGAACCTATTAAACCCTACTGCCAACGCTTGTTAGCTATCGATAAAATCATGAAAGAATAAAAACTGTCGAATTATATCTTAGTCGACAATAAGAATCAGCCCTTAGCGCTAGTTATTTTTACGGTAAACGTTACCTTTACTCTGTATTATTTTGTGCAATTTTAATATCCGATAAACGAATACCAAGTAACAATAGGCAAACTAAGTAACTTGTAACGCCACTGGTAATGCAAATCAACAATTGTATGACCTGCTGGCTAAAGCTATATGAAAGCCAAATATCAAATACTGGTGATATTTGATAGACAATCAACGCCATTACCGCTGCCGAAAAAACAAGTCGAGCAATAAACCACCATGTTTTGCCTGATAACTGAAACACATTAGCGGATTTTAAACCGTGATATAACATCATCGCATTTAACGTTGCTGATAATGTTGTCGCTATCGCTAAACCAACATAACCAAAAAACGGTGCCAACATTAAATTAAAAGCCATATTAGCTACCATTGCCTTAATAGCGATTTTAACAGGCGTTTTAGTATCTTGACGAGCATAAAATCCTGGAGCAAGTACCTTAATAAACATAAAACTTAACAAGCCGGAAAGATAAGCATATAACGCATAAGAAACCTGCAAAACTTCATGCTGACTAAATTCGCCTCGCATAAAAAGCACCATAATAATGGGCTGAGCCAACACCATCAATCCTGCTAAAGCCGGCCAACCAAATAGAGAAACAATTCTGAGTCCCCAATCTATCGTGCCACTAAATTCTCGCGTATCTTTTTTCGTATGTAACCTAGCTAAGCTCGGTAATATCACTGTGGCGATACCAATACCAAATAAACCCAGTGGGAACTCTAGTAATCGGTCAGCATAATATAACCAACTAATAGAACCCGTGATCAACATACTGGCAATAATAGTATCAAGCAGTAAATTAATTTGTGTCACTGACACGCCAAACAATGCAGGCAGGATCAACTTACGTATCTTAGTTACTCCTGGCGTATGCCACGCCCAAGTAGGTTTAACTAATGCACCTGCTCGATATAAAAAAGGTAATTGAAATGCAAATTGAATAAAACCACCTAAAAATACCCCCCAAGCTAATGCAAAAGCAGGATCGTCCATCACGGGGGCTAAATAAATAGCACAAGCGATAATACCTACATTTAACAATACTGGTGTAAAAGCAGAAACCGCAAAACGACCGTAAGTGTTTAATATCGCACCCGATAGTGCTGTAATGCTGACAAACCAGAGATAAGGAAAGGTAATTTTTAGTAAAGTACTGGCAAGATCGAATTTTTCACTCGCCGGTTCGTCATTTAACCAATCTAAAAACCAACCGGGGCCAAATAACGCGACAATCAATGGCGATGCGATCATACCGAATAAGGTAACTAAAGTAATAATAACGCCGAGTGTGCCCGATACCTGGGCGATTAACTTACGTGTTTCATTGGTACCATTTTCTTCATCAAGCGCATGATATTCGCTTAATACTGGCACAAAAGCTTGAGCAAATGCACCTTCAGCAAAAAGGCGACGCAAAAAATTGGGGATTTTATTAGCAAAGAAAAAAACATCCGCTGAAGCACCTGCGCCCATGATATTGGCAATAACAACATCTCGTACCAATCCAAGCACACGCGAAATTAAAGTCATCGCACTGACAATAAGTCCTGACTTAATTAATTTTTTACTCAAGTAATTAACCTCAATATAATTCTTATTTTAAGTATTTTTCGACCTATCAATGTCAATATAATAATCTAAAATAAATCGTGATTAATCATTAAAACAGTAATAAATTTCGCTAAACAGTCGATATTTTCCTATTATGCTGTTTTTATAAATTGATAGATAATACTTTAATATCTTAGCTTGGATATTTTGTTAAAAATATAGTGACCCGTAGTGTAAGGCCTAAAAGCAACTTTTTTGTAAAAAATGTCAACTAAATAACAAATATATTGAAAATTAGTTAAATCATATTAGAACAACACTTCCAACTTTTAACGAAAAACTTTAGAATGCACTCATTGGTTTTATTTATACAAACGGGTAATTATCCGAACGGTCAAATTAAAGCGGTAAACTATTTGACAAACCAGTTAAAAACAGGCATATTTCGTCGCCTTAAATTTAGGCAATATTTATTCAATTTTAGGAGTTCACCTTGGCTAACTCAAAGTCTGCTAAGAAGCGCGCATTACAATCTGAAAAGCGCCGTCAACACAATGCAAGCCGTCGCTCAATGATGCGTACTTTACTTAAAAAAGTAATTTCTGCTATCGAAGCCGGTGACAAAGAAAAAGCATCTACAGAATTTGCTGCTGCTGCACCGATTTTAGATCGTTATGCAAGCAAAGGTCTTATTCACAAAAATAAAGCTGCTCGTAGTAAGAGTCGTTTAAACGCTGCTATTAAAGCGCTTTAATTTTTGTAAAGAATTAAAAAACCGGCTTAGGCCGGTTTTTTTATATCTAAAAATTGATAATACCCGCATTTTATTTATTTCAAACCTTGCGCTTATCAGTGGTTTTGTTAGTCTCTAGCCGGTATTTACTAAGAGAGACTTTACATGAAACTTTCAAAACTCACTTCTATGATCATCCTTGCTGGAGCATTAACAGCTTGTAGTGATCATAATGCAGTAACAACGTCTTCGAACGTTAATCTATTACCTGAATATCAGAGCCGCTTAGACATCTATAAAACAGTGACATTAAGTGCTGATTTATCCCATTTATCAAGTAATCAAAAGAGCATGCTGGTATTACTGATTGAAGCCTCAGATATTATTGATAACCTATTTTGGCAACAAGCTTTCGGACAAGATAAAGCCAGTTTCCTCGCTTCTATAAGCAATGAAAAGGTCCGTGATTTCGCTCGTATCAATTACGGCCCTTGGGATCGACTCAATGGTGATAAAGCTTTTTTAACAGATACACCAGAAAAAAGTCTTGGTGCTCAATTTTATCCTGCCGACATGACAAAAGCTGAGTTTGAACAAGCGACTTCTGATGACAAAAATGGCTTGTACTCACTTGTCATTAGAAATGATATTAACGAACTAAGCACAATTGCTTTTTCAGAAGCCTATAGCGATGAAATTAATCGTATTGCGGTTATTTTAGAAAAAGCAGCAACATTAGCAGACGACAAAGAATTCGCCAATTATTTAAACATGCGTGCAAAAGCCTTACGAACAGATGATTTTCAAGCATCTGACTTTGCTTGGATGGACATGAAAAATAATCCAATTGATATTGTTATTGGCCCAATTGAAACCTATGAAGACCAACTCTTTGGTTACCGTGCAGCTTTTGAGTCTTATGTCCTAATCAAAGATATGTCATGGAGTGAGAAACTCGCTAAATATGCTGAGTTTTTACCTGAATTACAACGTGGCTTGCCCGTTAGTGAAAAGTATAAAGCTGAAGTGCCTGGCTCTGACGCTGACTTAAATGCTTACGATGTTATCTACTATGCTGGTCATGCGAATGCTGGTGGTAAAACGATTGCTATTAACTTACCTAATGACGAGCAAGTACAGTTAGAAAAAGGCACCCGTCGTTTACAGCTAAAAAATGCCATGCGCGCAAAATTTGATGCCATCATGACGCCTATTGCTGAGACACTTATTGTGCCTGAACAACGTAAAAATGTGACCTTCACTGCATTTTTCGCCAATACTATGTTTCATGAAGTCGCACACGGCTTGGGCATTAAAAATACCATTAATGATAAAGGCACAGTACGTCAGTCGTTAAAAGAGCACGCTTCAGCTTTAGAAGAAGGCAAAGCTGATATTTTAGGTCTATATATGATTCGTCAGTTATTAGCTAAAAATGTTATCACGGAAGGTACGCTAGACGACTACTACACTACATTTCTAACCGGTATATTCCGCTCAGTTCGATTTGGTGCCAGTTCAGCACATGGTAAAGCCAATATGGTGCGCTTTAATTATTTTGCTGAACAAGGTGCATTCACTCGTAACGAGCAAGGGCTATATACAGTTAATGTTGATAAAATGACCGCCGCTATTGATTCATTATCAGAGCTTATCTTAACGCTGCAAGGAAATGGCGACTACGCTGGTGTCGATGAACTTGTAGCCAAAAGTGGTGTGATTAACAGTAATTTAGCTAAAGACTTAGCCAGCTTAGAAACAGCTAAAATCCCAGTCGATATTACCTTTAAACAAGGTAAAAAAGTACTTGGGCTAAATTAATCTGTAATCAATTCAGCCTTTATAACTGCTACTTATATTAATACTATAAAGGCTAAACTTTTGTTTAGCCTTTATTTTTTTATTTTATAACAACAACTTCCCTAAATATTACCTAGCAAACAACTCATCACTAACTTATTATTAACAATAGAAGTTTCTTTCAAAATTAGCTGGAGCTAATCAATGACCTTACGTCAATTCAAATCGACTTTTATTCGATTTTTACTACTCATTGGCTGTTATTCAAGTGCGAGTAACGCCCTTACCACCGTCGATGATATCAATACTTTTACACTTAAAAATGGCATGAAAATTATTGTTTTAGAGGACAAATCAATCCCTAATGCCAATATGTATTTATTCTGGAAAGTCGGCTCGCGTAATGAAGCGCCTGGCATTACAGGCTTATCACATTTTTTTGAACATATGATGTTTAATGGCGCTAAAAAGTATGGTCCGAAAATGTTTGATCGCACGATGGAAGCTGCTGGCGGTTCAAACAATGCTTATACAACAGAAAATTTAACTGTTTATACTAATTGGTTTCCTACCGATGCCATGGAAACTATTTTTGATTTAGAAGCAGACCGTATTGCCAATCTGGCCATTGAAGAAAACAGTGTTAATAGCGAGCGTGGTGTTGTTTCATCCGAACGAACCACTGGCCTTGAAAACTCTAACTTTAGAGCGATATGGCAAGAAGTTAAAGGCTCTGCTTTTAGAGCACATCCTTATAGTTGGTCAGTTATTGGACATGCCTCCGATATCGAAAATTGGACTTTAGCAGATTTAAAGCAATATCATGAAACCTACTATGCACCTAACAATGCTGTTGTTGTCATCGCTGGTGATGTCACTACGGCTCAAGTTAAAAAACTCGCAGCAAAGTATTTTGAGCCTATTCCAGCGCAAGAACCACCACAAGCTGTTCGTACGGTTGAGCCTGAACAAAAAGGTGAGCGTACTGTTTATGTACATAAAGCTTCAGTAACAACACCAAACATTATGTTTGCTTATCACGTGCCAAACACACAACATGCAGATTATTATGCTCTAGATATTCTTAACGACATCCTTGCTACAGGTAAAAGCTCACGTTTGTACAAAGCACTAGTAGACGAGCAACAAGTCGCCAGTGACTTATTTACCTACCTACCTGAGAGCATAGATCCTAACCTCTTTTACATTTACGCGGTTGCAGCAAAAGATGTCACTGCACAGTCATTGAAACAGTCTGTTATAAAAGAAGTTAATAACATTATAAAAAATGGTGTTGAACCTCGAGAGTTAGAAAAAGTGAAAAACGCTAAACTCGTCAACTTTTATCGCACCATGGCGACGATTAATGGTAAAGCGAATACGCTTGGCTCATATGAACTTTACTTTGGTGATTATAAAAAGCTGTTCTCTGCACCACAAGAATATAACAAAGTCACCATTGCCGATGTACAACGTGTCGCCCAGCAATATTTAATCAAATCAAACCGTACTGTCGGTATTTTATCTTCTCAAAAGGACAGCAATGATGCGGACTTATAACAGATTAATAAAGCTTGTTTCTGCTAGCTTCTTAGCACTAACTTTACAAGCTCAAGCGGGTTATGCCTTACCTGAATATCAAAAAACGACTTTAGACAATGGCTTAACAGTCTATCTCATGGAACAACATGAAGTTCCGCTCATTGATGTCAACGTTGTTGTTAAAGTCGGCGCCATCAACGACAAAAAATCAGGTTTAGCATACCTAACAGCTGAAAGCCTCATGCTTGGCACTCAACGACAAGCAAAATCAGAGATTGATGAGGCCGTCGACTTTATCGGCGCTAACATTTCATCGACGGCAAGTACTGAATCTTCATTTATTGAAAGTTCATTCGCGGCGAAAGATCAAGACGTCATACTTAGCCTTATCAAAGATGTTGTTACTGCGCCTAAGTTTTCAGATCAAGAGTTTAGCAAGCTTAAAAAACAACATTTGTTAACGCTAGAGCAAAATAAAGAAAGCCCAAAATCGGTGATAAAAGATTACTTCAATAACTTAGTTTTTCAGGGTTCCAGTTATAATGTCACAACGGCAGGTAATACGTTGTCAGTCGCCAACATTACACTTGATGATCTAAAGCGCTTTCATCAACAATGGTATCAACCAAGAAATTCAGCAATAGTCATCGTTGGTGATTTTGACAGCAAAAATATGCTGGAAAAAATAAAAGCATTATTTTCAAACTGGACAAATCAATCAAAACTAGAACACTTAGTGGTTAAAGCGCCGAAAGAATTAACACAGGCGAATGTATTGTTAGTTAACAAAGCCGATGCAATTGAATCTACTTTTATTATTGGTGGTTTAGGTATAGCAAGAAATACCGCAGATCGTGTTGGGATTTCGGTGATTAATACCGTGTTAGGTGGTCGCTTTACGTCTTGGTTAAATGATGAGTTACGTGTAAATTCAGGCTTAACTTATGGCGCTAAAAGTAGTTTTACGTCATATAAACATTCAGGCAGTTTCGCTATATCTAGCTTTACTAAAACCTCAACAACGATAGAAGCGATTGATCTCGCTTTAAAAACTTATCAACGCTTATTTCAACAAGGTATTGATGAAAAAACTTTAGCCTCAGCTAAAGCTTATGTTAAAGGTAAATTTCCGCCGCAATTTGAAACATCACAAGATTTAAGTAACCTACTTGGTCAGATGTACACTTACGATTTTGATGAAAATTATATCAACACCTTCGAACAACAGGTCAACTCTTTAACGGTTGAAAAAACGCAGCAGCTGATTAAAAAGTACTTTCCTCAAGATAACTTACAAACCGTTATTATTGGCAAAGCAGCTGAATTACAAAAATCTGTCGCTAAATATGGTGAAATGAGAGAAGTTAATATCAACGATATTTTAGAGTAATAGGCTGGTACTTAGTACTTCAGTCAGGTGCTTAGTTTAGCTGCTTGAATTAATAATTATTTTATATCATAGTGGTCTGACGTGTTAACAATAATAAAAATAGCGTTAAGGTAATGACATGAAGACATTTGATTTTGTAATTATTGGTGGTGGCTCTGCAGGTTGTGTACTGGCTGATAAATTATCGGCCAGTGGTGAGTTTAGCGTTTGCCTGTTAGAAGCAGGTAAAAAAGATAAAAGTTGGATGATCCACTTACCAATTGGCATCATCGCATTAATGCAAGATCGCGGTTTGAATTGGCAGTTTAACTCTCACCAAGAAAAAACACTCAATGATCGCGAAATCTTTACGCCTCGAGGTAAAGCACTTGGTGGCAGTAGTTCAATTAACGCTATGCTCTATGTTAGAGGCCAAAAAGAAGATTACGACCACTGGTCTAGTTTAGGTAACAAAGGTTGGAGTTTCGATGATGTTCTGCCCTACTTTAAAGCACTTGAGCACCAAGAACGTGGGGCTGACGACTTTCATGGCATTAATGGCGAGCTCAATGTTGCAGATTCGGTTTCTAAACCTGCGGTTAATGAAGAGTTTATTCAATCGGCAATAGCGGCAGGCTACCCAGCAAATAATGACTTTAATGGCGCTTCGCAAGAAGGTGTTGGTTATTACCAGGTTACACAAAAAAACGGCTTAAGGCACAGTGCAGCAAAAGCTTTTTTAACACCTAACTTACATCGAAAAAACTTAACCGTTATCACCGAAACGCAAGTCGAAAAGGTGATAATTACTGACGGTGTTGCTACTGGTGTTATATATAAAAATCTAGGTGAGCTTCAGCAGTTAACCGCAAATAAAGAAGTTATCATCAGTGCTGGTGCAATTAATTCACCACAAATATTAATGCTTTCTGGCATAGGGCCAAAAGCGGAAATAGAAAAACATAACATAGCACTAGTTCATGCACTTGAAGGTGTAGGTAAGAACTTACAAGATCATGTCGATATACTTACTGTCGCACAACATAACAAAAGTCAGGTGCTCGCATATCGTCCTAGAGCCCTATGGTGGGGCGCAAAAGAAGCCTTTAAATTTATCACGAAAAGAACCGGTCTACTAACAACCGTTATTGCCGAAAGTGGCGGTTTTATCAAATCAGAGCCGACACTAGCGCAACCCGATTTACAGCTGCATTTTGTCCCTGCTGCAATGGATGATCACGGTAGGAATCATAAGTTACTTTGTACTTATGGTATTGCCTTACATGTCTGTTTGCTCAGACCAAAAAGTCGTGGCACGGTAACATTAAACAGTAATAAAGTTGCCCAACACCCACGTATTCAACTCAATATGTTAGACCATCAAGACGATATTGATACCATGACCAAAGCTGTAAAAATAGCTAAGAATATATTGTCAGCACCACCATTATCCCAAACCCATATCAAGTACATATTTCCTGATGAAAATTGTACTACTGACCAAGAGATCCATCAGTTTCTAAAAAATAAATGTAATACTATTTATCATCCTGTCGGCACGTGCAAAATGGGACAAGACGAATTATCAGTAGTAAATGATCAATTAAAGGTGCATGGCATTAAACAGTTACGCGTCATTGATGCTTCGATTATGCCAACTTTAATAAGCGGTAATACTAACGCGCCGACGATGATGATTGCAGCAAAAGCGGCAGATATGATCTTGGCAGAGCATTCATCACCGAAAAGTTAGCAGAGTAATTGTCGATAAAGGTAAATAAATCAACATAAGCTAAAATAAGATAAGTGAAAATAAGATAAGTGAAAATAAATAATATTTTTTGAAACGATATCTTAGCCTGCAAGGTCAATTTACCTAAGCCATCATTTAAATGAGTATCGCAATTGATTAACCTATTAACTTTAAGTAAAAGAATTTTTTCGGTCAGTTTTATAGCATTAACCTTATTTTCAATAAATGTTAATGCTGAAGAGGAAATAGCACCACAAGCGCCGGCTTGGCAGCTTAAGACTCAATCTGGTGATAGTATTTCTTCTAGTCAATTTGATGGACAAGCCACTATCCTCCACTTTTGGGCAACGTGGTGTCCTTATTGTAAAAAGCTCCAACCGAAACTCGTTGAACTTGAAGAACAATACAAAGCACAAGGAGTAAAGATAGTTGCAATAAGCTTTAATGAAGATGACGACGCTCTACCACAAGATGAATTAGCTTCTCGCGGATATCATTTTCCTACAGCTGTGAATGGCGATAGTGTTGCTATGCTTTATGGTGTAAAAGGCACGCCGACCACATTTTTTATCAATAAAAATAACCAAGTCATATTTAAATACACCAGTTCAAATATATCGGATCCACGGCTTGAACTTGCCGTTAAAGAAATCATTAAATAACGTAAATCATCCCATAATCTTGTTGCTTTAACTACTTTAGATAGTCGAAGCAACAATAACTAAAACCTTTTTATTGCATGTACCTCATGTGATATCCCGCTAACAGCAATCAAAATATTATGATGCATGATTATGCTTTTATGTATTCAACATTAATGGCATACATCAATGTTTTCTTCTCACAACCAAGTTAATTTATTGTCCATAAATAATTTTTCAGGTGTGGTTAACTCTTTAATAAATGACTTTAACGACAATAATGAGCAACTCATCGAATTTCTTTGCCATGATGCTTGTACCTACGCCACCTGCGTCATAGAATTGAGGCAAGCTTCAGTATGATCTGATCGCACTGAATAAACCTTACTATCCTTTGGATAAAGCAAATCATCTATCCAAATAACACTAAAAAGGTCACTTAATGAAAATTCGTTATCTCGCGCCATTAGCAATTGCTATCGCATTAGCTGGTTGTCAACAAAATACAGTAATGACTGATGCTACAAATGTTGAGCAAGTAGAAAGTACCGCAAACAATCCATTTTTTTCTAAGTACGATACGCCTCACGGTATTCCACCATTTGATAAAATAAAAAAAAGTGACTATTTACCTGCGTTTTATCATGGCATTGCGCAAAACGAACTTGAAATAGCAGCTATAACAAAAGTTAAGTCACGTCCTACTTTTGAAAATACTATTGTTGCGATGGAAAAATCGGGTGACTTTCTCAATAAAGTCAGCAGTACTTTCTATGGCTTAACTGGTTCGATGTCAGATGAAGAAATACGCGCTATTGCGAAAGAAATCTCACCTAAACTTTCAGCACTAGGTGACGATATTGCGCTAAATGATGCTTTATTTTTACGTGTTAAAGACGTTTATGATAACCAAGATAAATTTAATTTACGCACCGATCAAAAACGCCTATTAGATAAAGCATATAAGAGCTTTGTTCGAGGTGGCGCTAACCTGAACGATGCAGACAAACTTAAATTACGTGAGTTAAATGAAAAACTAAGTGGCTTAAGCTTAAAGTTTGGTGAAAATCTGTTAGCTGAAACTAATGGTTTTGAAATGGTTATCGATAACGAAGCAAATCTTGCTGGTTTACCTGCTGATATCATTGCCGCAGCAAGCAATACAGCAACGGCACGTGGTCACGAAGGCAAATGGGTATTTACCACTCATCGTCCAAGTAAAAATCCATTTTTAACCTATTCAAGCAACCGTAAGCTACGTGAAACCATTTACAAAGGTTACACCATGCGCGGTAACAACGATAATGCTAACAATAACCAAGCTATTGCCAGCGAAATAGCAAGCTTACGTTACCAAAAAGCACAACTGTTGGGCTATAAAACTCATGCCCATTTTGTGCTTGAAAACGCAACAGCTAAAACGCCTGAAAATGTTTTCGAATTATTAAACAAAGTTTGGCCTGCCGCGTTAGAGCGTGCAAAAGAAGAAACTGCTGATATTCAAAAAATGATTGACGCACAAGGCGGCGATTTTAAAGTAGCGGCATGGGATTGGTGGTACTACTCTGAAAAAATCCGTAAGCAACGTTTTGATATCGACGCTGAAGAAACTAAACCATACTTTTCACTAGAAGCAACGTTACAAGGCGTTTTCTTTACTGCTGAGAAACTATGGGGCGTTACCTTCAAAGAACGTGATGACCTACCTAAATATCACCCTGAAGTGCGTACATTCGAAGTTTACGATCGTGATGGTAGCTATGTTGGTATTTACATGACAGATCACTACGTACGTGAAAGCAAACGTGGCGGCGCATGGATGAGCAGCTTCCGTAAGCAATACCGTATGAATGGCGAAGACGTTACCCCTATTATCTACAATGTATTAAATTACCCTCGTCCTATTGGTGATAAACCAACGCTATTAACCTTTGATCAAGCCTCAACGTTATTTCATGAGTTTGGCCATGCAATTCAAGGTTTATTATCCGATGGTTACTACCGCTCACAAACGGGTACATCACTGCCAAGAGATTATGTTGAATATCCTTCACAAGTCATGGAAAACTGGATGACAGAGCCTGAAGTATTAGCAAACTTTGCTAAACATTATCAAACGGGTGAAGTTATTCCTCAAGCCTTGGTTGAAAAAATTCAAGCGTCTGGCAAATTTAATCAAGGGTTTGGTACGACTGAGTATTTAGCTGCTGCCTTACTTGATATGAGCTGGCATTCACTGGAAACAGCTGAGTTACAAGACGCTAACGCTTTTGAAAAAAATGTTTTAAAAGAAATTGGCTTAATTGAGCAAATTGCACCTAGATATAGAACGGGCTATTACTCACATATATTCTCTGGTGGTTATTCTGCAGGTTATTACGGTTATATCTGGTCAAATATCTATGACGCTGATACTTGGTTAGCATTTAAAGAAAATGGTATATTTGATCAAGAAACTGCAGACCTATATCGTAAACATGTACTAGAAAGTGGTGGTACGGACGATCCAGCAGTTATGTACCGTCGTTTTAGAGGTCAAGACCCTAAAGTAGAACCTTTACTTGAACGTCGCGGTTTAACCAGTAAATAAACCAATAACAAAACGAAAAAAGGGTCGCTAATTAGCGACCCTTTTTATTATCTTTTATCCTTAAATACATCGTATTGATACATTACAGGACTTAACATAAATTGAGTTTATGTTATTGCAAATACATACTGCCTTCAAAAAAGCTAAACACAGTTTCAAATGCACCTTCTTGATATTGTTTTAAACCCGTATCACGAAAATCAATATTTACCTGGCTGCGTGTTAGCGCTTTTTTGATAAAAGTACCGGCAAGTATTTCAACAGGCAAGTCTTTAATCAATTGAATGGCGGCTTCTAATTTAAAGCCAACCGGGCCACCAGAAAACTTACCTTTTAAAGCACGCCCTCTAATAACTACTTTATCCACTTTATAATCTTCCATCAGTTTGGCAAAAGCAAACTGAAAATATTGTACTTGTTCTGCATCAGCAGCATCAACAAGACTAATTTTTTGTACGCGCGTATTTGGTATGTCGTACAACCCATTTTCCCGCGACATGATACAAATAATTGCATCGTTACCTTTTAACTCAACACCACATATTTTCATAAATTAACCTCATTTCTATAATGTGCATTATTATAAAATAGTTTTGCCTTAGCTGCAGTGTTTTCATGCATTTAAAACTAAGCTTATAATAACATTTACGCTTACTGCGTTATATTTTCTACTTTACTAGGTCTTTGGCAATAGCAATTCCATGCTGTTTCGTGAATGCTATATAATCTGCAACAGCATCTGGATTACCTTTATTGCCTTGGCAAACAGCACGTTGATATTCATAGCTAAAAACATCAAACCATAAATCAAGTAAATTTGCATTTGTTTGTTCCCCTGCCAATGCTAAAACTTGGGCAGCAACCTCTGCAGTTGCCAATTCAGTATTATTTGCCGCTAAACGAATTTGATATCGAGAGCTGATTTCTTCTGCATTTTCAGGAATTTTTGGCGTAAATGATACAACGGGTAAGTCTTGTAAATAAGGACTACGACGAAACATTTTTTTCGCTTCACGCCAACTGCCATCAAGCATGATAAATAATGGTCTTTTACCTGAAGAAAGTACCACTTCATTATCGAAAACATCTCGATTCTCCCCTGCATAAGCTTTAGGAAAGACAATCATAGGTTGCCAGATTGGATCAGCTAGTAACGCAAGTACTTCAGGATTCTCTTGTGTTCTCGACCATAAGTAAGCATAAGTATCAGGTATCAAATCCCCAATGAGCTTGCCGGTATTACTTGGCTTTAGTACTTCTGTGTCGTACATCAATAATAAGAAACCAGCATTAGACTTCACACTGGGTGTTAACGAACAAATACAAAACTTATCAGCCAAACGACAAAGTTCACAACGGATCACACGTTGCCCTCTCGATTTATAAGTGGTCGTACTTAAACTTTTACGGTATTGATGAAGTCGTTGAACTGCGTGCATAGGAGAACTATCAGGTGATTTTGGGGCGCTACTGTAACGTGCACTTTCTACCTTAGCAATAAAAACACCATAAAAAAGACAATAAAAAGGCGTTAATATATCAATATTAACCCCTGTATCAGGATCAAAGTCTAATACGATGAACTAATGACAACATATTTCGCATTAACTAAATTTCATTATGGCTCTTATTCTTTTTTGCCGTAATTGTATTAAAGCTAGATATCTCCTCAATCTCATCCTTTAACTGCTCTTCCATTTCATCAATGTTAATCACAGTTTTACACAGTGCTTCTCCGCGTTTTTCTAATCCTTCACTACGTAATTCCATTTCCTGTTCTATTTTTTCACCAAAATTATCCATACGTGTTTCAAGCGCATCCATGTTACCGCCTGAAAACAACATTTCTTGGCCAACAGCAATCATTAGACTGCCAATTGAATTCTTAATAGTACTTTCAACCGCTGATTCAATACGTTGTTCAAAGTCATCACCAAAAAAATCATCTCCCGCAAAACCATCTTCATCAATATAAAAGTCTTTTGAGCCATCAAATTCTTTGTCAACTTCAGTTCGGATGTTAGTAAGTTGCGTGGTTAAATTCACACTAACATCATTCCCGGCACCTAAAAGCTCATTGAAAGCTAAATTAACGCCATCAATCGCTAAATCTATGGCATCAAGTGCTATACCTTTAACTTCGGGGACGACTTCACGAATACTTGTAGAGTATTCAACTAATAATGACTTTTGACTTGACGTTAGTGTGACCTCTTTCCCATTAACAACAAGTGTGTCGTTGTTAACAATGCTATACAAAGGGGCTTTATCTTTAGAGAAGGTAATAGTGTTGGCATTAATATTAATACCGCCACTTAAATCAACATCACATGAATCATTAGAAAAAGAGTTATCATGCGCATAGCTTGTTGAGCTTGCAATAATTAATGCTGTAGCGATCAAAGTTTTCATAGTTACCTTCCATTTTTAATTTTACAATATTAGCGTCAGGATGAACGCTTGCTAATACTATTGTTTACAAAACTAATGCCAAAATAGAAAGCCTTTAAATATCAACAAATAAGCTGACACTCAATATATTTCTTTGATATAAAAAAACTAAAAAATAGTGCTATAACTAAATATATGGTTAATTTAACAATTCACGATTAGCTATAAATTTAGTTATTAGTAAGCTAAACGCTGCATCTCAAAAAGTCGCGAGCGGCATCGGGAAAATTCGAAAGCAAGTTGGGTGCCTTGATACAGTTCAGCAATATCGACTTCTGCTGTAATAATTAAACGAATTCCTCGGTCGTAGAATTCATCAACAAGCGCAATAAAACGTCGAGCTTCATCATCTAAACCTCTGAGTTGTCCCATCAATACACCACTACGTTGGTAGCTATCTTCAACACCGGAAAAAACAGCAGGAATTAATTCCCCATTAAATTGCGGAACGTCACTTACAAGCACTGTAGAATAAAGATCGGCAAGTTTAATATAGTCACGCTGACTTCTAGGGCCAGAACAAAGGGCCATAAAATCAAACCAAATTATAGGGCTGCTACAGGCTAAAAAATCAATTTTTCTGCCATGAATAATAATATTATCGTTATAACGAATGTTAGTTGTAGCCAATACTTCAAGATGTTGCGACAAGAAGTCATGGTTATTTTTCGAACTAATACAAAAGTATCGATATTTAAGCGTGTCTTTATCGCTAGCCAATAATCGATGATCTTCAGGGCCGTCAATAGAAATAATCTGACAATATTGATAAATAACATCAATAGTCGGGAGAAACCTTTCTCGCTGTAAACCATTTTTGTAGAGCTGATCAGGTGAGCAGTTTGACGTTGCGATTAAAGTGATGCCGTTTGATAGCATTGCATTCAACAAACCGGCTAATAGCATGGCATCAGCAATGTCATTAACGAAGAACTCGTCAAAACAAAGTACATCAACTTCTTTAGACCAAGTATTAGCGATCAGAACCAAAGGATTATCTTTACCACTAAAATCATCCAACATCTTATGCACACTTTCCATAAAATGATGAAAGTGAATACGCTTTTTACGCGTCAAACTGAGCTGCTGATAAAACAAATCCATCAGCATGGTTTTTCCACGTCCAACTCGACCATGAAAATAAATGCCTTGAATGGGTTCTGTTTTTTTAAATATGCTTTTTATCGTGGTAAATAAGGGGGATTTATTGTTTGCTGATGTTAACTTTTGAGAGAGTATTTCTAAAGCAAGAGCCGCTTTGTACTGCTCATTGTCTAGCTTAAGTTTTTTCTGCTTAACGAGATATTTATATTGCTTAATCACTGACATGATATTTATTTACAGGCACAAAAAAGGGCAGACAATGTCTCCCCTTTTTCAACACTTATAATATTTTAGTTAGTATAACCAACTAGAGAATATTAATTAAAGTGCTACGATGTTCTCAGCTTGAGGACCTTTTTGACCTTGAGTAACAGTAAACTGTACTTTTTGGCCTTCAGCAAGAGTTTTGAAACCGTCGCCAGAGATTGCAGAGAAATGTG
>JBAROR010000032.1:0-121502 GCA_049642265.1 Cognaticolwellia sp.
TGTAATCAGCATGGCCAGGACAATCTACGTGTGCGTAGTGACGGATTTCTGTATCGTATTCGATGTGAGAAGTATTGATTGTAATACCACGCTCACGCTCTTCAGGAGCATTATCGATTTGTGCGAAGTCTTTAACTTCACCACCGTGAACTTTCGTTAATACCGCAGAGATAGCGGCTGTTAAAGTTGTTTTACCGTGATCAACGTGGCCGATTGTACCTACGTTAACATGTGGTTTATTACGTTCAAATTTTGCTTTAGCCATCTTAAAATACCTCTGGGTAGATTAATGAAAATTAATAAATAAGTGTTTTGAGATAGGAGAATGTCTTTAGGATGGTGCTGATAGGCAGATTCGAACTGCCGACCTCACCCTTACCAAGGGTGCGCTCTACCAACTGAGCCATATCAGCATTCATTTTTAAAGATGGAGCGGACGGCGAGAATCGAACTCGCAGCTTTAGCTTGGAAGGCTAAGGTATTACCACTATACGACGTCCGCGCACTCTGTCAAAATCTCAATAAAAATGGTGGAGGGAGGTGGATTCGAACCACCGAAGGCTGAGCCGTCAGATTTACAGTCTGATCCCTTTGGCCACTCGGGAACCCCTCCATATTTTTATTCCCCTCTTACTACTAAAGTAAGTAAAGTATTAATGGTGCCGACTGCCGGAGTCGAACTGGCGACCTACTGATTACAAGTCAGTTGCTCTACCAACTGAGCTAAGTCGGCACTACATTAAGTGGTGCGAATTCTAGAGTAATGTTTTCTTGCTTGCAACAGGAAAATGCAAAAAAAAAGCATGTTTTTATGTGTTTGATGGTTTTTTGCACATAATGATTAACTTTTTCCTAAAGATGAGCAGTGCTAACCGCTTGAAAACAGCTTAAACCTTCAAAAATCAGCTTAGGCTCTAAATAACAACTATCACTAATTAACTTAGAAATTTGACTGCCATTACCGCCTGTGATCAATATTTTATCAAGCGTTAACAATTTATCTGCTTGTATTATAGCCTCTTTAACAGCACCAATAGTCATTGCCCAACTGCCGTGATTCAATCCGCTTGAGCTGTCTGTACCAAAGGATAAATCAGCAGCAACCTTTGGCGTTGCAACAATACTTTGCGTACGGGTCAGCAAGCTATTAAATAAAGTTTGTACTCCCGGCATAATCCAGCCACCAAGATGTTGACCTTGAGCATCAAGTATATCAATGGTCATCGCAGTGCCTGCATCTACAATAAGCAGGTTTTGTAAGGGATAAAGCTGTTTTGCTCCGATTAAAGCCAGCCAACGATCAACGCCTAAACGTTCTGGCTGTTGTTGGTAAGAAGACTTAACACCAAACGCAAAGGCCTCACTCGCAACCGATTTGAAAACAATTTGACGATTAGATGCCCATTGTTGAATCACATCGTGCATTTCTTTCCCGCATACGTTAGCTAAAATAACCTCAGAAATGTGTGAAAAAAAACCTTGAGCTAATCGCGTCTTAAAGTCTTGATAGTCTAGATAAACAATGTCACTAAGTGGAGAAGACGTTTCTGTTGCTTGAGAGACATATTTAACTTGGGTATTACCTACATCTATTAACAGCCTCATAACGCCGCCCTTAAACTTACTTCCCCGCCATAGACAGGAGATACTTGACCATTAACTTCTAACATTAATGCCCCTTGAGCGTTAATACCACGACAAATACCTCGGGTAACTTTTTCACCCGTGATCAAGGCAACAGCTTTATTGACATAGAAATCTTGCGCTTGCCACTCGGCAATCATGGTATTAATACCGGTCTCACGATGTGTACTTAAGCGCTTTAGTAGTGCTGAAATGATATAAACTGTCAAAGTATTACGATCAATTTCAACACCAATAGCACTCGACAAGTCAATCCAGGGCTGATCGACTAACTCAGCACTCTTTACTGGCATTTTAATATTCAAACCAATACCGATTACACAATGACAAGGTTCCATCGTTTGACCTTCAAGATCAATCAGGATACCAGCAAGCTTAACGCCATTAAAATAGATATCATTTGGCCATTTTAATTCAACGTCAACCTGATATAGCGCTTTAATCGCATCACTTACAGCTAATGCAGCAACTACACTTAATCCCATAGCAGCTGACATCCCCTGTTCTAGATACCAATACATTGACATATAGATGTGTGAGCCAAACGGTGAAATCCATTGTCGCCCTCTTCGGCCTCTGCCAGCACTTTGATATTCAGCAATACAGACTTGACCCGGTACATTTTGATTAGGTAAGCGTCGCATCAAATAGCTATTGGTTGAATCGATAAGGTTGTGCACTTCAACTTTTGAATGGATATTTTGCTGATGTAATTGTTCTACGATACGCTCTTCATTTAGTAACTCAATTGGCTCAGCTAATCTATAACCTTTACCAGTAACACTAAAAATGTCAAAACCCATCTCTTGTAGTGCACTGATGTGCTTTGAAATTGCAGCTCTACTGACACCTAGTTCGTCACCTAATATTTGCCCGGACAAAAAATCGCCTTTCACTAACCTTCTTATCAGTTGTTCGCGAATCGCTTTCATCACTTATCCTCTGAACTGGCATGAGGTAATTCACCATCACAGCCAATAAAACGGACTTCTGGCTCCAAGTAAATATTAAATTTAGCCATCACTTTCTCTTGAATAAAAGCAGCAAGAGCTACTATCTCTTGGCCGCCACTATTATCATAATTGATCAGTACCAAAGCCTGATTTTCATGCACACCAACCCCCTGCTGACGGTAGCCTTTAAGGCCAGTATGTTCAATCAACCAGCCTGCTGCTAACTTAATATCGCCATTACTTTGCTTATAAAAAGGCATTTCAGGATACTGTAGTTCTATGGCATTAAAAAAATCCACGTTTACTATTGGATTTTTAAAAAAGCTACCCGCATTAGGTAACCGTTTAGGATCTGGAAGCTTTGCCTCTCGTAACTGAATAACCTTTGTCATAATTTTCTGTGGTGTCACCGGCGCCACGAGCTCATTCAAGCCTTGATAGCTATTCACTGGTTTCCAAGACTTAGCCAATAAAAAATGTACGTGTGTAATAATACCTTTACCATTTAATGCTTGCTTAAAAATACTGTTTCGATAACCAAACTGACAATCTGCTTGCGCATAGTCTTTGAGTTTTTGCTCAGTAAAATCAAACCAACTAATATGGTCAATAAAATCGCCTACTTCAATGCCATAGGCACCAATATTTTGTACCGGTGCTGCACCAACACTACCAGGGATTAAAGCTAAATTTTCAAGGCCATACATACCATTAGCAATACAAAATAAAACGAATTCATGCCAGTTTTCACCGCAGGCCACACTTATTTCGAAATATTCCTTACTTTCTACTATATTAATGCCTTTTAAATTAGGCTTGATAATGATGGGCGCTCGCACATCGCAGAACAAAGTATTCGTACCTTCACCGAGAATATAAGTCTTAACTGTTTTATTACACGCAATTTCAGACAGTTCTTCGATCGTTGATGGGAATAATATTTCCGGCGTAACCGCAGAAACATTTAAGCTATTTAGTGCTTTTAAAGAGAAGTTAGTGCGTATTTTCATAACAGAGACAATAAAAGGTTTGCCTTATTGTACGCAAAAATAACAATGGCATAAACCGCGTTATAACAAATGGGATAAATAAGGGGGACGAGTAAAGCTAATGGTGTGTATTTAGTCTGAAAATGTTTCTATAAATAACAAAAGAGAGCGATAGTGTTACATCACGGAACTAACTATAACTCTCATATTTTAACTGGTAGGGCTAACCTATAATCTATTTTCAACGAACACTAGCAACGTAATTAAATAACTTTGTTGAATGCTTTAGATTTACGCTGAATGTTATACATTTTTTGTTTACCTTCAGGCAGTTTATCAATCGCTTGTTCACTATAACCTTGCTCGATAAACCAATGAGCACTGACCGTAGTTAAGACAAAAATAGAGGCTAAATTTTGTCTTTTTGCTGCTTGTTCTAGAGCCTGAATAAGTCGAAGTCCTCGATTACCGCCACGGTAGTCTGGATGAATAACTAGACAAGCGATCTCACCTGTTTTTGCTTCCGGGAAGGGATAAAGTGCAGCACAAGCGATGATGACATCTTCTTTTTTGATCACTGTAAAGCGGTCAATTTCAATTTCTAACAACTCTCGTGAACGTTTAACTAACACCCCTTCTTCTTCCAATGGGGCAATAAGTTCTAATATGCCACCTACATCGTCAATATTGGCAGCTGACAATTGCTCCTGATGATCTTTGGCAATTAACGTTCCTGCCCCATCACGAGTAAAAAGCTCTTGTAACAATGCGCTATCACTGGTGTAGCTCACACAATGACAGCGTTCAACACCTTGCTTACCGCATTGTATGATTGCTTTCAAAAGTAACTGCTGAACATGATCTTTTTGTTCAGCAAGTAAATGACTGACAGTCGCCACACCACAGCTGCGAATTAATGCACCCTTTGTATCTAATAATCCATCTTGTTCGGTTAAAGTGATTAACTTATCTGCTTTCAATGCTATCGCTGTGTTAGCCGCTACATCTTCTAATGCTAAATTAAACACTTCACCTGTTGACGAATAACCGACAGGTGACAGTAAAACAATTGAGCCAAAATTCAATTGCGTATTAATACCTTCAGCATCAATTCGTCGTACCAAGCCGGTATACTTAAAGTCAATCCCTTCGCGTACACCAATAGGTTTAGCAATGACAAAATTACCGGTACTAACTCGGATTTGTGCGCCGTGCATTGGTGAGTTTACAAGACCCATGGTTAATAGTGCTTCAATATGAATGCGTAATGAACCAGTAGCATCTTTTACTGCCAACAAAGTCTCAGCATCCGTAATGCGTACATTACCTTCAATTTGTTGCGGTATTGAGCGTTCATTTACCCGCTCTTCAATTTGCGCCCGTGCGCCATGCACCAGCACCAACTTAACACCTAAGCTTCTTAGCAAAGCAATATCATGAATGATATTAGCAAAATTGGCATGCTGAATAGCTTCACCGCTAAACATTAAAACGAACGTTTTTCCACGATGAGCATTTATATAGGGAGCAGCGTTTCTGAACCACTTTACATTGTTTTCATTACTATTCATGACATCTGTTCACTAATATCTATCATTTAAATCAACATTAACATTTATGTTAAAACACTAAACTTTTGCTGCACACCGATTAACGACATATTCCATGGCAACTTCATCTTCTGGCTCTTTGTGAGGACTTTGCTCACTGTCTTCGATGATGTTATCTGCTAGAGAATGTTTATCAATTAAATGGAAACCAAGTTCTTCAAAATATTTTGGAATATAGGTTAGAACAATAATTTTTTGTAATTCAATTTGATGAGCAAACTCTAATAAATATTGCACTAGAGCACGCCCTTGCCCTTGCCCATGTGCACTTTCATCAATAACTACTGAACGAATTTCAGCAAGACCCGTTTGATAGATATAAAGAGAAGCACAGCCAACTACAGCACCATCAACCTCAGCGACAACAAAGTTTTGCACATCATGAATAATATTATCGCGGCTACGTGGCAGTATCTCTCCACGCTCGGACCAATGATCAACCAAAGTAGAAATACTATTAATATCTGACATTCTTGCTCTACGAACCGACATTGCTGCCGCACGTTGCGCATTTAGACGTTGTTTCACTTGTTTTAAGGTTAAATTTATTTGTGTTTTACTTGGTGCTCCTAATACTTCAGTATTTAAGGTGTCTTGGTTGTCAGATAAAAGATTACCCGATTGTACTTCGGCTAGCGCTTTTTCAACTTGCTGACGTGAAGTACCGCCTAATGCGCCCCGTTTATCTAAACAAGATTCAATCGATAGATGTTGATAAACATCTTGTTCAATCCTATCACTAAATTTTTGTAGTTGTGCAATCGAAAAATCTTCCAGTGCGTGTCCGGCATCTATCGCTGCTAGAACTACTTCGCCCACTATGTGATGTGCTTCTCTAAACGGAATATCTTTACTGACAAGATAGTCAGCCAGCTCGGTTGAATTAGCATATCCCTGTTGAGCTGCAGCTAATGTACGCGCACGATTTACGGTTAATCCTTCGGCAACTAATACAGCCATTTGCATACATTCTTGCCATGTATCAAGGGCGTCAAACAAACCTTCTTTGTCTTCTTGCATGTCTTTATTGTATGCAAGAGGCAGAGCTTTCATGGTCATCATCATACCGGTCAATGAACCCATGACTCGCCCAGCTTTACCGCGCAACAATTCACAAGCATCTGGGTTTTTCTTTTGCGGCATAAGTGACGATCCAGAACTAACTAGATCGCTCATTTCAACAAAACCCGCTTCGCCTGAATTATAAAAAATCAAGTCTTCAGCAAAACGAGATAAGTGCATCATACTGATACTCGCCGTTGATAATAATTCAATCACGTGATCACGGTCAGAGACTGCATCTAAACTATTAAGTGTTGCACTTCGAAAGCCAAGATTATGGGCCAGTAATTCTCGATCGATGGGATATGCAGTACCTGCCAACGCACCTGAGCCTAATGGCGATGTATCGGCACGGTATAAGGCATCTTTTAAACGACCGATATCACGGTTAAACATTTCCACATAGGCTAAACACCAATGACCAAAGGTTATCGGTTGTGCACGTTGTAAATGGGTATAACCTGGTAAAACAGTATTACGTTCACGCTCGGCAAGGTCTAACATTGCTTGTTGTAAATTTACCAAGGCGTAGAGTAAATCACTGCCGGTTTCTTTACACCAAAGTTTTAGGTCAGTGGCAACTTGGTCATTACGGCTACGGCCGGTATGTAACTTTTTACCTAAATCGCCAGTTTTTTCTATTAGATTTATTTCTACCCAACTATGAATATCTTCCGCATCAGAGGCTAAGATTTGTTTCGGATTTTCCTCAACTGAAGCTTTTAATTCTAATAATGCTGCTTTTAATTCTTGAAACTCTGCTTGGCTCAACACATCAACCGTGGTCAATGCTTCAGCCCATGCAATAGATCCAACAATATCTTGTACTGCCATACGATAATCAACAGGTAAAGAGTCATTAAACTTTTTAAACTGTACACTCGCTTTTTCTTTAAACCGTCCGCCCCATAATGCCATGGCTAAATTCCTCTACCTTTTTATTTCTTTTCAGAAAGTACTGTGTCTGCCTGTTTAAGAGCGGTTATTCTGCTTGATAAGCTGAACAAACGAATAAAACCTTCAGCATGTTTTTGGTCATAAACATCGTCAGCACCAAAGGTGGCAAACTCCTCTGAATATAAACTATTTGGCGAGCGGCGTTGAGTCACTTGCGCCATACCTTTATAAAGTTTTACGACTACATCGCCAGTGACTTTTTCGGCAAAAGACGCGGCAGAAGCAAGCTGTGCTTTTGCCAGAGGTGTAAACCAACGACCATCATAAATTACGTGTGAGAATTCATGACCTACTGATTCACGATACTTTAATGACTCTTTGTCTAGAATTAATGACTCTAACCCTTTATAAGCGGCCATTAACACTGTACCACCCGGCGTTTCATAACAGCCACGAGATTTCATGCCCACTAAGCGATTTTCAACAATATCAATACGGCCAACGCCGTGTGCGGCAGCTTTTTCATTCAAATACATTAATGACTGATACGCCGACATTGGTTTGTTATCAACAGCAACTAATTCGCCTTCGTCGAAGCTCAACATAACTTTGCCAGCTTCGTCTGGAGCATCCATTGGATCGACCGTCATCGTCCACACTTCTTTTGAAGGCTCACACCAAGGGTCTTCTAATTCACCACCTTCATGTGATATATGCCATGCATTGGCGTCACGACTATAAATTTTTGTTAAAGAAGCTGCACAAGGAATGTCTCGTTCAGCGAGATAATCTAATAAGTCTTCACGTGAAACCATATCCCATTCACGCCAAGGTGCAATAACGGTTAACTGTGGTGCTAAGGCAGCAAAACATGACTCAAAACGAACTTGGTCATTACCTTTACCAGTACAGCCATGACAGACTGCATCTGCGCCAACTTTTAACGCTATTTCGATATGTGCTTTAGCAATCACTGGACGTGCCATTGAAGTACCTAATAAATATTGCCCTTCATAAACAGCACCGGTTTTGATAATCGGATAAATGTAGTCTTTGACATACTCTTCTTTCAAGTCAACTACGTAGCATTCTGAAGCTCCCGATGCGATGGCTTTTTCTTTAATACCGACAAGTTCTTCTTCACCTTGTCCTACATCTGCACAAAATGCCACCACTTCACAACCATCATAATTCTCTTTTAACCAAGGAATGATTGCTGAGGTATCTAAGCCACCTGAATATGCCAATACTACTTTTTTAATATCTTTTTTTGCTGCTAATGCCATGGTTTTATTCCTTAACAATTTTTATCGTCAACTAGCTAAAATAAGAAGTCAGCTAACTTGACTGGTATTTTTAATAATTTAGTTTGTTTAATCTGTTGAAAGACAACAGTATATTAATCTGCTAACAAAGTTACTAAGACTGCATTTTGTGCCCACATACGATTTTCAGCGGATTGAAATGCTACCGACATCTCACTATCAAATAACTCGGTGGTAATTTCTTCGTCAAGATGTGCTGGTTGACAATGCATCACAATACTAGCCTCTGCTTTCGCCATCAGTTCATGATTCACTTGATAAGGTTTAAAGGTCGCTAAAATATCGGCGACATTAGTGTTGTCTCCCATAGATACCCATGTATCGGTGTAAATAGCGTCTTGTTGCCCTAACTTGGCGATATCAGTGGTTAATAATAGTTTACTGCCTGATGCTTCGCTAAATTTCAGCGCTTTGTTCACTGTTTTATCTTCAGGACCATGGCCTTCTGGACAGACTAACGTGAAATCAACGCCGACAATTGCAGCCATCAGCATTAATGAATTAGAAACATTGTTTGAGTCACCAATATAGGCGAGCTTTACTGTACTAAGATCGGCAAATTTTTCTGCAAGAGTAACAAAGTCAGCCAGTGCTTGGCACGGGTGATACATATCACATAAAGCATTTATCACAGGAACGCTACCATGCTCGGCTAATTGCTCTATCGAGCTATGACTAAATACACGAGCAACAATAGCATCGGCATAACATGAAAGATTTTTAGCATAATCACTAACCCGTTCACGTTCACCTAACTTACCGTTTTGTTGACCTAAATAGAGGGTGTGACCACCTAATTTATTAATGCCAATATCAAAACTAACATGAGTTCTGAGCGATGGTTTTTCGAAAATCATGGCAACTGACTTCCCCGCTAATACATGATTGTAACGGTCAGGGTGCTGTTTAATGTCACGTGCTAAAGCAATTAAATCGAGTATTTGTTTTTTATTTAGCTGATCATCAGCCAAAAAATGTTCTAAGTTCATCAAAATTCTATCCTAGGCGAAAATGGGTTTACAACGTGTACAGATATATAAAATTAACAACCGTTAGGCTGTATACGAGTGCCAATACTGACCCCGTTAAGCAAATCTATAATTTGCTCTGGCGATTGCCAACTGGCAACCGCGATACTTCGTCGTAACTTATTCGCAGCCTGCAATGCGGCATTAACTTTAGCTGTCATGCCGCCAGCGATAACGCCGCTACTAATCAATTGCTCGGCTTGCTGACTATTAAGTGAACTTAAATACTCTCCTGTTGCTCCTTTAACGCCATTAACATCAGTAAGCAATAACAAGTCTGCATTGAGTAACTGGCATATCACTACTGCGGCATCATCAGCGTTAACATTTACTAATTCGCCATTGTCCAAAGCACCAATTGAAGAAACAATAGGTAGAAAGTTTGCTTTTAATAACGTATCTAGTAGCGAGCTACTATAAGGTTTAGGAACCCCTACTTGCCCTAGTGCTAAAGGACTCAATTCACACTGCACCATTTGACCATCTGTCAGAGATAAACCAACAGCAGGCAACTTCAAACTAGCAGCGCTAGCAACAATAGCTTTATTAACATTTCCTGCTAATGCACCACTTATAATCGGCATTTGTTCTTTAGGTGTGATTCGTAAACCGTGTTTTTTCTCGGTAATAAAGCCTGCTTGGGCAAGCATTTCATCTACCACACAGCCTCCCCCATGAACGATCACCACAGGTTGATTTTTTAAACTAGCAATAACAGTTAACAACGCCGTTAAAGCTGAAGTATTACCTTGATTATAGCCATCTAAAATAGCCCCGCCAATTTTGATCACTACAGGCTTTTTCATGACCGACTCCCCGATGGTATTAAGCTATAGTCACTGGGTAAACCCATACTAATATTTGCGCATTGGACTGCTTGCGATGCCGCCCCTTTTAAAAGGTTATCGATAGCACAACTTACCACGACGACATGCTTAATTTCATTGACTAGCCAATGTATGTCGGCAAATGGGGTATGAGCAACATTGTCGATCTTAGGCCACGTATTTACGATTCTAACCAACGGCTTATTTTGATAGGCTTGAGTAAAAGCATTTTCAACTTCTTTTGCTGTTACCGTGCTTTTGAGCTGCACTGTTACAGTCGCTAACAAACCACGTTTATAAGGTGCTAAATGTGGATTGAAGATCACTTCCGCATCAGCTTCTTGGCTAATTTCGGGCTGGTGTCTGTGCTGTAAAATATTGTAAGGAGTTAAACTAACTTCGCAAAAGCTTGTCGCTAATGATGCCTTGCGACCAGCACCGGTTACACCGCTGATACCATTGACAACAATTAAGGCATTCTTTTGATGAAGACCATTACTGGTAATAGGTTTTAACGCCAATAAACTAGCGGTAGGATAACAGCCAGGTACCGCAATTAGGTCGGTTTTGGCTATTTCATCGGCTTGCCATTCAGCTAAACCATATTGGGCCTGTTGTAATGCACTTAACGCGTGATGCTCGAAGCCGTAATGCACCGGGTACTGTTCGGCATCTTTTAAACGAAAGCCGCCAGATAAGTCGAAAACTTTAATATTTTCGTCAATGAATAATGGCGCCCATTGCGCACTAAATTCATGTGGTGTAGCGAAAAACACAGCGTCAATATTATGTTCAAGTGAACTAATATTTTTCTCAAACCATTGTGCAGAAAAAGATTGTAGAGTTAGGTCACAAATCCCCTGCCAGCGAGCATGTAATTCTGCAAAAGTTTTACCATGAGATGAGCTATTTTCAGACACCAATAAATGGTGAATTGATATTTTATCATGCTGGGTTAATAAACCTATTAACTCAGCTCCAACATAACCACTTGCACCAATAACTATGACGTTCATTTACTTACCATTTAACTTATGATTAGAAATTACAACGGGTATTTTATTAATACACTACGTTCGCACTCTATTCAACTTTGACCAATTACTTTCAAGCTATTATCTTTAAATTCAAGAAGCTAACTAAAAAGTCATGATTTCCAAGACCTAATATATGACTCTATCGTCGTCGCAAGGTTGAATACATTACATACATTTTCATAGTGTGCTTAAATTAGGCTATTTACATTGTGATGCTAAAGTACCATCATAGATATAATTATGCAACTAAACAGCATAACTACCCATAATTATTTTAGGTTGTTAAATATAATGAAAAATATAAGCCACAAATTGCCAGGGTTTACCCAGGCCATTAGTCAATTAATAGCACAGCCGAGTATTAGTTCATCTCAAGCAAGCTGGGATCAAAGCAACGAAAGTGTCATAGCTTTACTATCAACGTGGTTTGAAACACTGGGTTTTACAATCACTATCCAAGCAGTGCCCGGTACTAAGAGTAAATTTAATATGCTAGCTAAATTAGGTGCTGGTGACGGTGGCTTATTATTAGCAGGACATAGCGATACAGTACCTTTTGATGAGAACCGTTGGTTATCAGATCCTTTAATAGTAAGCCAAAGAGATGATAAAATATTTGGCTTGGGTAGCTGTGATATGAAAGGTTTCTTCGCTTTTATTTTACAAGTTTGTCAGCAAATTGATCTCACTCTATTGAAGAAGCCACTATATGTATTAGCCACTGCTGATGAAGAAACAACCATGGCAGGTGCCCGTTTTTTTGCTAACAGCGGAATGATAAAGCCTGATGTCGCTATCATAGGTGAGCCTACCAATTTAGTGCCTGTGGTTATGCATAAAGGTCACATGTCACATAAAATTAGTATTAAAGGCCAAGCCGGACATTCAAGTAAACCTGCTAGTGGCGTAAATGCGATTGAGATAATGTATCAAGTAATTGGTGAGTTATTTAAACTTAGAGATAACCTCAACTTGCATTATAAAAATGAAGCTTTCGATGTCATATCACCAACCATCAACCTAGGTGCGATTAAAGGTGGAGACAATGCGAATCGAATTTGCGGCCATTGCGAGTTAGATATTGATATGCGCGCTTTACCGGGTATGAAAGATGAAGAATTAGTAGCATGGTTAGCAAAGGCACTAGAGCCAATAGCAGAGAAATATCCAGGACGCTTAACAATAAACGAGCTTGACCCAAGTTCACCTAGTTTTGAGCAAACATCAGAAAGTGAATTAGTAATAACCGCTGAAAAGCTTTCAGAGCATCATTGTTGCGCAGTCAATTACGCTACAGAAGCGCCTTTTATTCAGCAATTGGGTTGCCAAACGATTGTCATGGGACCCGGTTCTATCGATCAAGCACATCAACCTAATGAATTTTTAGCGTATAGTGAGATTGTAAAAACAGAAATGTTACTTACTAAAATAATTCATCATTATTGTTTCTAATGCATCTACCATTTAAGCATCAGGAGTAGAGTAAAGTCTATAAACTATCGAATGCGATTCCAAAGCTTTTGATGCGCTTTCATCGAGAAATACTCATCAGGAAACCAACAACGTGGCAATAAGTCGAGTTTTTCTCGTTCTAAATAGTTTGATGACAACAAAGCAAGAATTTCATTAAGCCTTTCTTTGCTGATACTTGAAAAAGCTTTTGCTGTTTGAGCAAAATAAAGATTACGATTTTTCTTTACAACAAGATCATGTCCGTAACCTATAAAGGTTAAATATCTGGTGGTCATACGACATATCGGTTCTTCCGGATTTTCCGGATATAACTGAGTGACTATTGCGTACTCGAAGCGAACTTCTTGATCGATATCCTTAGGTATATAAACCATACCAAAACCCTGTGGAAAATCCCCCGTAATTAGATATAAAGTATCAACAATACTTCGACTACAACTGCCACGTTCTGCATTTTGGTTAAGGACTTGATATACCTTGGGTATGAGCTTGTAGTTATAACTATCTTTAGTTGATAGAACAATTGAGGTATATATCTGTGGCACTTTTAATAAATTACCTATGCCAAGTTTAGGATGAACACTACTTTTTAATAGCTGTTTGGCAAAACGTAATTTATTACTCTCTACTTTATTAAAAGTATCTCGTTCAGCCTTTGAATTGCCTACATACATGGTAATACCGATACCGTTAAGTAAGTATTTAAGTGTTTCCCGATAGTTTATTTGTAATAAAGCCTTACGCTCTTCAACATTAAATGTGCGAAAATTATCTTTTTTACCATCAGCACCAAACAGAATTTTCTCTGCTTCTGGATGATTGTTACCTATATCTTGTAATAATACTGCCATGACAATTGGAATTTTCACTCGATCAACAAACTGACGATATGCTGTTTCACTCTCGCTTCGGAGTTCTTGAAAATCAAAGGCACTGATTTCTGTTAATTCCTGTGCTAAATAAGAATCAGGTAATAATTGTTTTAAACATATTTGATCAAGTAACCTTAAGGCAAGAACCGCTTTATAAAGAGGTTTACTGTATTCATTTATCGTTGCAACTTTGCGGCCTTCAGTCGGCGCCAATAATTGAATAGTACCTAAGACTTCAGCTGATTTTCGATTTGTTTCGGAAAGATTTTCTCCTTCACAAAGCTCGATAACTTCTCGACAAACAAGCTGGAGATGCTCAGCACGTTCATGTCGCTCTAAAGCGAGCTCTTGTAAATATTTTTTTTGTTCGTCTTCAAGGTTAGCAATTTTATATTGGCTTTTAGCGCTACCTACATTAGTGAGCTCTACAATATCTACTTTTAGTTTATCGAGCTTACGCTGAGCAAAAGATTCATCATCATAGAAAGCAATCGCTCTTTCTAAAATTGAATCTTTTAAAGGACTGCGGCCATAAATTTTATTTAATAAAACTTTAACCTGTGTCGTAAACTTTGTATCGCCCGTTGAATTTTTAGACATGAATTCCGTTTGTTTGAATGATGCTGGCAAATGTAATTTTTAACAATATATTGTAGCAATTAGATATTTTATTTTACAACTTCTTCGTATGCTATCAAGTGTTAAATCATCTGCTATTCAATCTCCATTAGCTTGCTAACATTAAGCAAATTATTTCAAAGGTCAAGATTAAAGTAGCGTTATAGACTATTTTTATTATACGGAAGGAGGCATCTGTTATTAAGCTCTCGCTACTTGATCAACATTGAGCATTAGCACATACTCAATAACAACAGTTATTGGTCAGAACATATAACTGGCCATATATAGTTAAGGATAATGATGAGTTCAAACAACTTTAAAGAAACCCTAAAAAGTGTTGGTTCGGCATTTTTCGGTGTGCAAAGTGATAAAAATAGAGAGCGAGATTTCAAGCAAGGTAAGTTTAGTCATTTCATTATAGCTGGCTTACTTGCCGTCGTACTATTTATAGGGACATTAATTGCCATCGTGAGTTTAATTATACCAAGCTAGTCTCTAATTAAGTTATCAAGAGTGGAATACTCAACCAAGGTCTAAGCTAATTCGATTCTGATACCATTGGTCCAAGATAACTATTTCTAACCATTGTGTGCTTAATCTAAACGACGCTAAACATATGCTGTCGACGATATTCATACGTTTGTTTAGAGCTTCAGTTAGTAGAGTGCCAGCAGCTCAGAAACTTTATTTCGTTTATTCGCTTTTTGACTTATTGTGCGTGAAACTTCTATCGAATGCTGCTTTTTTGCATGCTCATATATTTTTCTCGTCCAAATAGTATCGTGATTACTAATCAATACTGAGATGTTACGTTTATGAGTCACTTCTTCTGCCGCATTAGCTAAATCTGCTTGCTCATCCAGACCAAAGCCATTACCAGAATAACTCGTAAAACTTGCGGTTTTACTTAATGGTACATAAGGTGGATCGCAATAAATAACATCGCCAGATTTAGCATGGGCAAAGGTTTGTCGGTAGCCATCGCAAATAAAAACTGCTTTTGCTGATTTTTCAGCAAAATAGTACAGTTCTGCCTCTGGAAAGTACGGTCGCTTATATTTGCCAAAAGGCACATTATAGCCGCCAGACTTATTGTAACGGCATAAACCGTTATAGCCATGTCGATTCATGTAGAGAAAAACTAAAGATCTAAAATAAGGGTCTGTGCTTGCGTTAAACTCTTTACGTAACTGATAGTAAGTTTCTGCTTGATTATTTTCAGGTGAAAAAAATCGACGAGCATCATTTATAAATTTTTCAGGTGTGCGTTGTACAATACGATATAAATTAACGAGATCTTGATTAATATCACTAAGTAAATATTCATCGTAATCACTGTTTAAAAATACAGAGCCGGCACCAACAAAAGGTTCAATCAAACGATTACCTTTTGGTAACATGGAGTTTATGACATCGCTTAGCGCGTATTTTCCACCCGCCCATTTTAGAAACGCTCGATGTTTTTTCTTCATGGTACCTACAAACCTAAAATTTTAACAACAGATAGTTAGCATCTGCAAAGTAAGCGGGGATTGTATCCTGAATTAGCTTCTATTGGGAGTCTAGAAATACATTGATTTCGTTATTAATTACCGTAACAGGCTTTATCCATGGCTTACGTGCTAATAGGCTTTTCGGTAAGCCTGCCAATGCAGATTCTGCTGTAGATTTATTAGCATATATAGCGCTTGTAATAACCACTAATGGTTTATTAGTGAGTGTACGTTGATAAGCATAGTGATCGATAACTGATAGGCTATTCAAAAATTCGATTGGTAGTGCTAAATCACGAAATGCAGCAAGCTGAATGACATACCCCTCTTTCTCAGCATAATAGTCATTATTTATCATAACTTTTTTTGCAGTGTTACCTGCTTCTCTTATTACAGGTATACCATCTGGCACTACCTTAGCCCCATCAGGCTCAATATTTACCAATGCATTCTCTACTGTCATAGCCGAAATGATATCTGCTGGTGATGCAGCTAGTAATGGTATTTTTTTCACTATCTCGGATGATGGATTGGTTAATAAAGAGAAAATATCTTCTGGTATAGCCGCTTCTTGCTTACCCGCTATTATTTTTACTGATTCAGAGCCCGTAGAAGTGGCTTTAACTTCATGAGCAATGCTCTCAATGTCTTTCTGCATTGGTAATTTTATTAAAGACACTTTCTCTTGTTTGTGAGCAATTATTGGCTGAGAGAAATTGAAACTATTTTTCTGTAATGTCACCATCACAATAGCTGTAAGACCAAGGAGAAAAACAACTGTACTAATCAACCACTTGTTTTGCTTAATGAAATGCGATTTCGGTGCTAAATTTTTAAATATTATAGAGTTCGTTGACAGTAGCTGGCCTGATTGTGCTGATAACAATGCCAATTTATTGTCGAATAAACTTTTATTATCAGCAATCAATTTTCCGGCGCGTGGCGAACCAAATATAACGATATTAACTACTAACTTTGCTTTTTTTGCTATGGCAGCAAGCTGCGACAACTCATGTAATATTTGTAAAGAAAGATGTTGAGCATTATCGAAGACAATACTAATAGGCTGTGGCGTTTTTTTAGCTAAATTGATAACGCTTACTGCTAAAGAAATTTCGGGATCAAATAACTCACCAGTATATAATTGCTCGATAACACGGCAACGAATTTGAATATTATTCAACTGAGCTGAAGGGGAAATATAAGCCGCGTTGTGCTGCTCAGGTAAACTTGCCAGAAACTGACCTGAAATAGCTGCACTTTGTTCGATGCTTTCATCAATAACCAAAATGGCTTGTTTCGAAAAGCGTAAAATATAGTCTATTCGTGCATGGGCACTAATTTTAGTGACACTAGTAGTATCATTTGATGTACCAAAATTCTTTACTGATGCCGACATACTTCACCTATGCTGAATAAAATCACAGAATTTGTTGAAGTTGTGCCTCACTAACATCGTCACGAATCTCAGAATGACCAATAGCCGTTGGTAAAATAAAACGTAGTTTACCTTCTAAATTCTTTTTATCTCGACGCATATGACAAATAAATTCATCATAACCCATATTTTCTGGTGCAATCAAAGGTAAATCAAAGGCAGAAAGTAAAGCTTCAATACGACGAAGATCTGACACTTCAAGCAAATTCATTGCTATTGCTAGTTTAGCAGCAAGTACCATGCCAGTAGCAACAGCTTCACCATGTAACCATTTGCCGTAACCTTGGTCAGCCTCAATTGCGTGCGCAAAGGTATGGCCTAAATTTAATAAGGCACGTACACCTGTTTCGGTTTCATCTTCGGCAACGATATGCGCTTTACATTGGCAACAACGCTCTATCATTTGCATCAGGATATCTTTATCACCCGCTTTAATTGCTACAATATGCGCTTCAAGCCAGGAAAAGAAGTCTCCATCACCTAATATACCGTACTTTATAACTTCGGCCATTCCAGCATTAAACTCTCTTACTGGCAAAGTAGATAAACTAGCTATATCGATAAATACAGCTTTTGGTTGATAGAATGCACCTATCATGTTTTTGCCTAAAGGGTGGTTAACAGCAGTTTTACCTCCTACTGATGAGTCCACTTGAGACAACACAGTAGTCGGTATTTGAATAAAATCGATACCACGTTGATAACAGGCAGCCGCAAAGCCAGTTATATCACCAATAACGCCACCACCTAATGCAATTAATGTGGTATCTCTACCATGATTACCGGCCAAAAGGTGTGACATTATCCGTTCAAAATTTGCTAAGCTTTTTTCAGCTTCTCCGTCAGGTAAGACAATTTCATCAAGGTCGAAATTTCGTAACGTATGCTTGATTTGCTTCAGATATAAAGGAGCAACAATGTCATTACTGACGATGCAGATACGTTTACTTCGGATATGACTAGACAGCAGATTACTATTTGTTAATAGTCCGCTGTCTATGTAGATTGGATAACTGCGATTACCAAGTTGAACTTGAAGTGTAGTCATAAATACGTCGTTTAAAAGTCTAAACGTTCTACTATTTTACTTGCTACAACTTTTGCACTTTGATCGTCCGTTTGTACGATAACATCTGCAATTTCTTCATATAACGGATTACGTTCAACAGCTAAGTTTTCAAGTACAGTTCTAGGTTCTTCATCAGTTTGTAAAAGTGGACGACGTCGATCTCTTTGAGTACGAGCCACTTGTTTATCAATAGTTGTTTCTAGATAAACTACAATTCCACGCGCTGATAAGCGATTGCGCACTTGAGCGCTGATCACAGATCCGCCACCAGTGGCTAAAACAATACCTTGTTTTTCACTTAAGTCTTCAATAACTGATTCTTCTCTTGTACGAAAACCTTCTTCGCCTTCAAGATCAAAAACCCATGCGATATCTGCACCAGTGCGACGCTCTATCTCTTGATCGGAATCAAAAAACTCTAGATGTAGCTTATCAGCTAATTCTCTACCAATGGTGCTTTTGCCTGCGCCCATTGGGCCTACAAGGAAAATGTTACGTTTTTCTGCCATTAGATTAATTAATACTCGTTTATTTATTACGTGAACAGGTAAGAGGGAACCTCCCTCGAAAATTTTAAGGGCGCAATTATCGCAATTGTTGGGTACAAATTGCAAGCATGTAAGGTGAAAACACCACCTTACATGCAAATTAACTTAAAATCTTTCCGTAACTATGCGTGGTGTAACGAATATTAATAGCTCTTTTTTCTCATTAAAGTTACTACTATTCCTAAACATCCAACCAAAATATGGAATATCGCCTAAAACTGGCACCTTAGACACTGAACTGATAATTTGTTGCTGATAAACACCACCAAGTACAATAGTTTCACCATTATTAACTAACACTTGTGTACCTATTCTTTGTGTATCAATAGCTGGTGCAGAGCCATTAGTAACATCTGAAACAGTATCCTGTGTAATCAATAGGTCTAGAATAATTCTATCATCAGGTGTTATATGAGGCGTTACTGTTAAGCTCAATACTGCCTTTTTAAACTGAGTAGTGGTAGCACCACTAGAAGCAGCCTCTTGATACGGAATTTCAACACCTTGCTCAATATATGCTTCTTTCTGATTCGCTGTAGTAATACGAGGACTGGCAATGATTTCGCCTTTATTTTCTTTTTCCATCGCACTTAATTCAAGATCAAGGATGGTACCGTCAGCTAATCTAGCAATCTGAAATGCAATACTACCAGCTGGAGTTGACACAGGTAGGTTTACATTCAATCTATCACTTATATCTGGCACAATGCCATTACCAGCAGTATTAGCACCTGATATAGAACCTGATGTAGAAGATTCGCCATCAGTATCCGTTACACCCCAACGGATGCCTAATTCTTCATTAATATTATCTTTAACCGTAACCATACGAGATTCAATAATAACTTGACGAACTGGAATATCTAACACAGAAACCATGCGTTTAATATCTTCGATGCTTGCAGCTGTATCACGGATTAATAACGTGTTTGTTCTTTCATCTACACTGACACTGCCGCGAGGAGATAAAATACTATTTTCTTCACTTTTAATCAGTGACGCAAACTCTGCAGCTTTTGCATAGTTAACTTGTACATATTCAGAATATAAAGGCGCTAACTCTTCAACTTGTTTCATTGCTTGTAAGTCACGAGCTTCTCTTTCCGCCAGTTCATCGCTTGGCGCAACCATAAGAATATTGCCATCCATACGCTTATCTAAACCTTTAACTTTTAAGATGATATCAAGCGCTTGATCCCAAGGAACTCCATCTAATCTCAAAGTTATGTTGCCGGCAACAGTATCACTAGTTACTAAGTTAAAGCCGTTATAGTCAGCAATAATCTGTAACACTGTACGTACGGCAATATCTTGGAAATTTAATGATATTGCACGACCAGTAAAACTTTCTTCTTCGCCAAGGTAGCCATCTTCTTTTTCTTTGGTATTAACCGTCAGCGAGAAAACATCATTAAACTGCTGATGTTTAAATTCAAATGGTCCATTAACATCAACAACTAAACGTGCATTTCGACCTTCTTTGAAAGTTTCAATACTGGTCACTAACGTACCAAAATCAGTAACATCTAATTTATAAATGAAGTCTTCCATAATCTCAGTATTATGAAATTCAATATAAAGCTTCCCTAGTTTATCGCTCACATCAACAGCAACTTTACTGTCAATAAGCTTAACTAATAGTTGTGCTTCATTTTGCTGACCGCGTTTGAAATCAATATTTTCGATTTGATTAATAAAACCGTGTCCAAGTGGAATTAACTGCGTTACCGTTTTATTTACTTGGCCAGTATTTAAGGTCAGGGTAAAAAAGTTATCTTTAAGGCTCACATCAAAAATTGACAGCTGCTGCAAATTAACATTTGCGACAACTTTTCCAGCCATTTTTTGTACCGTTATATTGTTTACACCAGCGTGTTCAATAAGTGTATTAGTAATCGCAGGATCAAATTGATCTGCATCAAAGCTTATTTTAACTTGTGCAGGTGTCATTGACGTTGTCACTTCTGGTTGGTCGACAATGTTTTCTGACAATTCAAACACCAGTTCAATTTCATCCTTTTGAATGGTGTTATAAGAAATTCCCGTTAGTTCGTTAGCCCACGAAAAAGTGGAAAATACGCATAAATAGGCGACTGTTATTAATTTTATTTTTTTGCAATGTGTCATAAGATTATCGTTTTTTATTTTATTAAATAGCAACATTACTTTGTTTGCCCCTCTGCACTTGTCTCGGTCATGGTAACGACAGTTTCACGTTCCACCCAGCACCCAGCACCATCTGGGATTAATTCTAATACTTTTACATTATCTTGGCTAACGGTGGTAATCCGTCCGTGGTATAAACCGACATAGCTTCCGACTGCTACTCTGTGCAAAGTGCTATCTGATGCTTCGACTAATGCCCAAGTAACGCCTAGCTCGCCTAATGTACCGCGCATCATCAAATCACTCAGCGCAAACTTTTCTAAAGGCTGCTTTCTTCGACGTGGGTCTGGGCTTAAACAGCCTGACATTTGTTGAATTTTCTGTTGAATAGCTTCTGGTTCTGGCGCATCAAATGGACTACGAAGTGACTGAGCTGAATAATCAAAATGATCAAAAACCATCATTTTAGGCATCGGCGATATCGAACTTGTCGCATTTGATTGTACATCAGCAACATGTTGTTTCAAATCATCAGTATCATTAAAACAGCCAGTCAAAAGGACGGAAGTTAACAAAATTAGTTTTTTCATTTTTCCTCTGCCTCCCTGTAGCGATAGGTTTTAGCTTGCAGTTTTAACTTCAAGTCTCCAGACATTTGCATTTGTAGATCTATGACAAAATTATGTAAAGTAACGATACGTGGTAAGCCCGCTATTTGACTAACGAATTGTCCAAATTCATGATATGAACCCAAAACCTCAATATCGATAGGTAATTCGATATAAATTTCTTGCTCAATTTCCGGTTGCCAATTTAATTTAACAAAATCAAGTCCCGTCGTTGTACCAACAAACGTAATATCATCGAGTAGACCTGGAGTTTCATGGCTTTCAGGTAGGCTTTTCAATTGATTAGCAAACATTAGCTCTGCTTCAATCATTTGTTGCTCAAATAACTCTAAATTAGCTGCAACATGATATTTTGCTTCATATTGCTGCTTTAAAGTAATCTCTTCTGCTGTCACTCGCTCAAGTTGCTTAATTTGATCACTGATCATTAAAGCGTATCCTAAGCCTAATACTAGTACGACCAAAAATATTGATAAAACAATTTTTGCTGCCTTCGGCCACTGAGCAATATTATCAAGCTCTAGACCATTAAATTGATCCATAAATTCCGATAAGTCAAAATTCATTATGGTGCTCCTTGACTTGTCGAGTCGTGCAAACTAGTTAGACCTTTAATACGAACACGCATTTTAAAGTCACTTAGTAATTTACTTTTTGCATCATTAGACGTTATAGATTCAAGTATGGCATCATCAAACAAGTCAGAGCTCTCTATCTCTCTAATCATATTTGCTAAATGGTTATTAGATTCGCTTTTACCGATAATATTTAAATTATTATCCAGCTTTTCTAAACGAGTTAAATAAACACCGTTAGGTACTATTTTGGCTATTTCGTCTAAGACTTTTGTACCAACATTACGACTACGTTGCAGCTGTTCAATAACATTAATACGTTTCTCAAGCTCTTTTTTCTTTCCATTAAGCGATTTTATTTTTGCAATACGTATATCTAAAATTTGAATTTCATTTTTTAAAAATTGATTACGGCTATTTTGACCGTCAATACGCATTTGATAAAACATATTCACTAAAAATACCACAGCGAAAGCAGTTATAGCTATTGCGGCTAAAGCAGTAAAGTACTCTCTTTCTTTAACCTTTTCTGCTTCTTCACGCCATGGTAATAAGTTTATATATGCCATGGCACAAAACTCCTTAATGCTAAACCTGCTGCCACCATAAAACGAGGCGCTGTTTTCGCTAATTCTTCTTTATTAATATTATTAGAGATTTCCATACCAGCAAAAGGATTAGCTATCACTGTGTGAATACCTAATTCTTCTGTTAATAACTCTTCAACGCCCTCTACTAACGCACTACCTCCTGATATAACAAGATAATCAATTTTTTCTTTACCACTAGAGGTAAGAAACATTTGAATTGCGCGACGAATTTGTTGCACCATTATCGTATGAAAAGGCGCTAAAACTTCAAAGGTGTAATTAGGCGGTAAATCATTTACTAGCTTAGCTAACTCAGCTTCCTCAAACGATTTATTATAATAAGAAACGATTGATCGAGTATATTGCTCTCCGCCGAATAGCTGATCACGACTATAGATATGTTTGCCAGCTTCTGTCACTGAAAACAGTGTCATTGCGGCTCCTAAATCTACTGTCGCTACGACTTTACCAGCGGCATCATCAGGTAATTGACTTAATGTTAGGTCATAAGCACGACTAATTGCGTATGACTCAACATCGATCACCTTAGCTTCAAAACCACCCGTCTCAAGAACAGCTACCCTTGCTTCAACAGACTCTGTCCGTGCAGCACTAAGCAAAACATTAATTTTACTTGGGTCTGATTCATTAATATCGAGTGACTCAAAGTCTAAACTGACTTCATCGAGTGGATACGGAATTAAACTGTCAGCTTCTATTTCTATCTGACTTGCCAATTCTTGTTCACTTAATGCAACATCCATATAAATGATCTTGGTGATAACCGTTTGCCCAGACACAGCAGATGCCGCGTGCTTGACAGAGGAAGTGATTTTTTTTCTAATTTTTGCTACCACTTTACCAACCGCATCAATATCTTGAATTTCCCGATCGACAACTGCACCTCTTGGCATAGATTCAATCGCAACGGTTTCAAGGATATAGCCGGCATCATTTTGATTTAGTAAAACTGCTTTAACCGAGTGAGAACCGATATCAATTCCAACGACTAAAGAGGTCTTTTTTTTCCATAAACTACTTAACATAGAATCCTATTGAAACTTTTTATTATTATAACATTGGGCATAAAATTCGTATAAATACATTTATTACATGCTTTTACAGGATATACTAGTAATATTACGTCATTTTAATAACTTTATTGAGATTTTTTTTGTGTTTTCTATAAAAAACCTATTTAAAGCCGTATCTGTATTAATAATTCTCGGAATTTTGGCGCTTGCTGGAATTTACTTGTCGATGCGGTCAAGTTTACCAAGTGTCGAATTACTCAAAGATTTACAATGGCAAACGCCAATGCAAATAATGAGTGCTGACGGCAAACTAATTTCACAATTTGGTGAAAAAAAGCGTATCCCCTTAACGCTAGATGAAATGCCTCAGCAATTAATTAATGCGGTACTTGCGACAGAGGATGATCGGTTCTACCTTCACTTTGGCGTTGACCCTATTGGTATGGGCAGAGCCGTCTTAGGCCAAATCATGGGTAAAAATAAAGGTGGTGCAAGTACCATTACCATGCAAGTTGCCAGAAATTTCTTTTTATCACGAGAACAAACCTATGTTCGAAAAATTCGTGAGATATTTATTTCCTTTCATATTGAGCACCTTTTAACAAAAGACGAAATACTCACGCTCTACATGAATAAAATAGCTTTGGGGCATCGTTCTTTCGGCTTTGGCGCAGCGGCCCAAGTCTACTACGGTAAAGATGTTAATGAACTTACTTTAGCGCAAATAGCTGTTTTAGCCGGTTTACCAAAAGCACCTTCGACGATGAATCCAATCAGTCGACCAGATAGAGCAATGCAACGCCGTTCAGTGGTATTGCAGCGTATGTATGTCGCAGATTACATCACAGCAGAAGAAATGGAAGTGGCAAACCAAGCCCCCATGTCAGCCATAAAACATGGCGCTGAAATTGAATTAAGTGCTCCTTATATAGCTGAAATGGCTCACCAAGAAATGGTTGAGCGTTTTGGTAAAGAAATCGCATATACCCGTGGCTATAAAGTTTTTACGACCGTCACCTCCAAACTACAATTTGCAGCTCAGCAAGCGGTTGTTAATAATATTATTGCTTATGATCAACGCCATGGGTATCGTGGTCCGATCAATAGTTTGCGACCAATCGATGAGAAATCCAGTAATAACACTACATCTGATGATTCAAACCAAATAGTTATTACACCAATTACTAACGAAGAAGTCACTGCAACTCTCGCCTCTGTAGACAGCTATCATTCTATTGTGCCCGCAGTTGTCACCGCTGTATTTGAACGTTCTGTTCAAATAAAATTAGCAGATGGCTCCGATGAAAAAATAGAGTGGCATGGTTTATCATGGGCACGCGCTTATATTAATGATGATAAACAAGCAGCACCGCCTAGTCTTGCCAGTGAAATTCTACATATTGGCGATGTTATTATGGTGACATCAACAGAGTCAGGATACCGTCTTAGCCAATTACCTGATGTTAGCGCTGCATTAGTATCTTTATCACCGGACAATGGCGCTATCAAAGCAGCGGTTGGTGGTTTCAGTTTTACTCAAAGCCAATTTAACCGGGTAACTCAAGCAAAGCGTCAAGTGGGATCTAATATTAAACCCTTTATCTACTCCGCAGCATTAGATAGTGGCTATACTTTAGCTTCAATAGTAAATGACGCACCAATTAATCAATGGGATAGAAGCTCTGGTGTAGTCTGGCGTCCAAAAAATTCACCTCCAATTTACAGCGGTGAAATTCGATTTCGCCTGGCATTAGCACAATCAAAAAATGTCGTGGCTGTTCGTTTACTTCGTGATGTTGGCTTAGATAAAATAGTCCCTTATTTAAGTCTATTTGGTTTTAACCCTAATGATTTGCCACGCAATGAATCGCTAGCCTTAGGTTCCGCATCTTTGACTCCTTTGGAAGTTGCTACCGGTTTTGCAACGTTCGCCAATGGCGGATTTTTAATCAAACCTTATTTAATAGAACGTATTGAAGATTCATTTGGAAATATCATATTTCAAGCTAATCCTGCCATCGCATGCGACAACTGTGAACTTGTAAACACATCAGAGGAAAGTGTAATTAGTGAAGAGAGTGAATATTATGCACTCGATACTGATCAAGAACTACCTCTAGAGCCAGTAATGATAAATAAAGCAGAGCGAGTTATTAGTGCTCAAAATGCGTTTCTCATTACGGAAGCACTCAACTCCGCTATATGGGGTGCAGAGTGGAATATCAAGCCATTTTGGCAAGGAACTGGCTATCGAGCACGTACGCTTAAACGAAGAGATATTGCAGGTAAAACGGGTACAACCAATCAGGCAAAAGATGCTTGGTTTTCAGGTTATAGCCGCAGACTTGTCACAACGTCTTGGATTGGTTTTGATAATCCTAGTCATAATCTCGGCCAAACCACTTATAATAGCAATTTAGGTAAAGAACAAATAACGGGCAGAGAGTTTGGCGCTAAATCGGCTCAGCCTGCTTGGATCAATTTTATGAAGGTTGCACTAGCCGAACTTGACGTTGAACCTTTCGAACAACCTCAAGCTTTGATGTCTGTTCGCATAGATAAAGTATCAGGGAAGCTAACGAAAAAAACGGATAGATCCAGCCGTTTTGAGTATTTTGAACTTGGTACCGCACCAACAGAATATATTAGCCATGATGTTAGTAGTGAAATTCTTGATGGCACTAATGCTGATGAAACTATTGAAGGCAACATATTCGATTAACAACTAAAAGTTTCGTTAGATAACTCTGCGAATGGAAATTTTCTTTTCATTCGCAATTTTCATTACTTTTTTTAAATTTTATTATATCACTACCCATCAATTTAAAGGTCACTTTCCTGACCAAATAGTCAACATAGAAATAAAAACAAGCGACTGTTTTAAAACAAATTATAATTAAATGCTGAGTTCAAAAACACTATCATTTAGAATTGATGATGCGTTAAGGTAAACCTTTTATTAAAAAAAAATGAAAGTAACTATGAAAACTTTCACAACGAAAGAAAAAAAACTTTCGTTTTGCTCGATGATCGCCTAAAATTGCCTTCCAAAATCGGAACACCGAAACTAATCATTTAAAAATCGTCATACTTTTAGGAGCGAATTCGCAATGGCAGCTTTAGAAAACTCAATCGATTTATCTTCATACGGCATCACAGATGTGACTGAGGTCGTTTACAATCCGTCTTATGAGTTACTTTTTGCTGAGGAAACAAGATCTGACCTCTCAGGATTTGATAAAGGCGTTGTCACCGAACTTGGCGCTGTTTCAGTAGACACAGGTATTTTCACTGGTCGCTCTCCAAAAGATAAGTATATTGTTCGTGATGACACTTCTCGTGATACCGTTTGGTGGTCTGATCAAGGAAAAAATGACAACAAACCTATGACGCAAGAAACTTGGTCTAGCCTGAAAGGTTTAGTTACTGAGCAGTTATCAGGTAAACGTTTATTTGTTGTTGATACCTACTGTGGTGCTGATGATGCCACTCGCTTAAAAGTTCGCTTTATTACGGAAGTTGCTTGGCAGGCTCACTTTGTTAAAAATATGTTCATTCGTCCAAGTGATGAAGAGCTAAAAAGTTATGAACCTGATTTCATCGTAATGAACGGTGCCAAAACAACGAATCCTAACTGGAAAGAACAAGGCTTAAATTCAGAAAATTTTGTCGCTTTCAACTTAACCGAGAAAATGCAACTTATTGGTGGCACTTGGTACGGCGGCGAAATGAAAAAAGGTATGTTCTCAATGATGAACTACTTGTTACCGCTAAAAGGCATAGCTTCTATGCATTGTAGCGCTAACGTTGGCAAAGATGGCGACACTGCTATTTTCTTTGGCCTTTCAGGTACCGGTAAAACAACATTATCAACAGATCCTAAACGCCAACTTATCGGTGATGATGAACATGGCTGGGATGAAAATGGTGTTTTCAACTTTGAAGGTGGCTGTTACGCAAAAACCATCAACTTAAGTAAAGAGAATGAACCTGACATTTATAATGCTATCCGCCGTGACGCCTTACTAGAAAATGTCGTGGTTAACGAAAAAGGTGAAATTGATTTTGATGACGGTTCAAATACTGAAAACACACGTGTTTCATACCCTATTCATCATATTGATAATATTGTAAAACCAGTTTCTCGTGCTGGTCATGCGAAAAAAGTTATTTTCTTAACGGCTGATGCTTTTGGTGTATTACCTCCTGTTGCAAAATTAACACCTGCACAAACAGAATATTACTTCTTGTCAGGTTTCACTGCGAAACTTGCTGGTACTGAGCGTGGTATTACTGAGCCAACACCAACGTTCTCAAGCTGTTTTGGTGCCGCATTCTTAAGCTTACACCCAACACAATACGCTGAAGTACTTCGTAAACGTATGCAAGCAGTTGGTGCTGAAGCTTATTTAGTTAACACGGGCTGGAACGGAACAGGTAAACGTATTTCAATTAAAGATACACGTGCCATCATCGATGCAATTTTGGATGGTTCAATTGATAATGCCGAAACAGAAGTTTTACCATTATTCAATTTAGATATTCCAACCAGCATTGAAGGTGTTGATGATGGAATCTTAGATCCACGTAATACTTATAGTGAAGCAGCAGAATGGCAGGGTAAAGCTGTAGACTTGGCTGAGCGCTTTGTAAATAACTTTGATAAGTTTACTGATACTAAAAATGGTAAGTCGTTAGTTGACGCTGGTCCAAAACTTTAATTAATCCTACAAACAGTTTAATCACAACTTAAACTAAAAAGCCGTCGTATATACGACGGCTTTTTTATACTTGCTACCATAGTTAACAGCTAGTTCTATATCATTGGTTAGTTGTGACTAATCGGTAAGTACACCGTTGCCTTTAAGCCACCTTCTATCAGATTAGACAATTTAACACGACCACCATGAGTGTCGACTATACGTTTAATAATAGCTAAGCCTAAACCACTTCCTTCAGCTCCTCTTGCCTCATCTCCTTGAGTAAAGGGTTGAAATAGACGCTCGACATCAGCCTCAGGAATACCAGGACCTTCATCACAAACACAAAAGTAAATTTCATTTTTCCGTTTATCGTATGCAGTGCTAACCGTAATTTTACCATCGGAGTAACGTAAAGCATTTTGAATTAAGTTCGCTAAAGCTCTTTTCATCGCAACATAACGTAACGGAATTTTTGGTAAATATTGTGCATTGAAAATAATTTCTCGCGCTAAAATACGTTCGGATTGCACAACTTCTTCGATCAATATATTAATATCGTCCAGTTCAGCCTTATCTTTACTATCATGGCGAATATAGTCGATGAACTGATCGATAATAGTATTCATATCATCTATATCACCTTCAATACCCTCTTTTAAAAACTCGTCTTGCTGAGATAGCATTTCGATAGCCAAACGAATACGAGTTAATGGTGTACGTAAATCATGAGATATACCTGCCATTAATAAGTTTCGATCTTCCTCTAGTTGCTTAATTCCTTTCGACATGTGGTTAAAAGCTCGGGTTACGGCAACAATCTCAGTAGTACCTCGTTCTGTTAATGGCTCTGGAAAATCACCTCGTCCAACATCGTGTGCCGCATGTTGCAAGGCACTTAACGGTCGATTTAACTGTCGAACAAACAACCAGCCGCCCATAACACTGAGAACACCCAAAATAATGAGAACGATTATGAGTGGAGAAAAGTTTTCTTCTTCCAAACCATTAATTGGAATTTTAACCCAATAATCAGGAGCTTGAGGTGGTCTGATCCAAAAAAGATATTCATCTCCCTGCGAAATTCTTACTTCAGCAGGTCCGCCTAATAGCTCAGACATTTCATTAGAACGAAAAGAATAATATACCGCTTCCTGCAAACCCAATTTCATTGCTGCCGCTTCACGATAAACACCAATACCTGTCTCTCGCTGAAATGCTTCTCCCATAGCGGGACTCCATACTTCATCAGCAACATCAATAAAAACAACTCTTACTTGTTTTGCCAGCAACTGATTTACCTGCTGCGCATTAGGTTGAATAATGTATATCGACATGGATATAAAAGACACAACCTGATTAATTAGCAATAAGACGCCAATTAACAGCACTGTTTGCCCAAAAGCGCTACGTGGTAATATCTTCATCGTATTCTATAACCGTACGTCTCAAAGAATTCAGCACTGCTATGCAACTGATTTTCCTTCAGGAACAAAAACATAGCCAAGTCCCCAAACGGTTTGAATATAGCGAGGTTTTGTAGGGTCTTCTTCTAACATTCGACGCAAGCGCGATACTTGTACATCAATACTACGCTCTAATGCGGAATAATCTCTACCACGCGCTAAGTTCATTAATTTATCCCGCGACAATGGCTCTCTAGGGTGTGTGATTAAGGCTTTTAACACCGCAAATTCGCCACTAGTCAATGGCATATTAACTTCACCTTTAAGCATTTCACGTGTCGCAAGGTTTAGTTGATAATCACCGAAAGAGATCACGTTCTCTTCTTGTGATGGTGCACCTGGCGCTTCTTGCACACGTCGACGTAAAACCGCTTTAATACGCGCTAATAATTCACGCGGATTAAAAGGCTTCGGCATATAGTCATCCGCGCCAAGCTCCAAACCTATAATACGATCAACTTCATCACCTTTGGCGGTCAACATCACAATTGGAATATCATTATTGTTCTGGCGTAAACGACGACAAATAGACAAACCATCTTCACCAGGTAACATTAAATCGAGTACTAATAAATGAAAGTTTTCACGCTCAAGCAATCTATCCATTTGCTCCGAGTTGGCCGCGCTGCGAACAACAAACCCTTGCTCAACTAAATATCGTTCGAGTAGTGCGCGTAAACGCATATCATCATCTACGACCAAAACTTTCGGTGTTTCATGTCCCATAGTACTTGTTCCATAGTTTATTTTTATACTGGCTTTACTATAATTCATATTGGTGCAAATATAAAAAACTGTTCAACGTCAGTTTCCTCGTATTTGTTACAAATTATGTTACAGCTTTATCAAAGCAAATAATTATATGCATATCATTGCAATACTTAACGTCAATTCCTCCTCCAAATATATCTAGTGATAACAAATACAGTGACATATAAGAAGAATCAGGCGTTTTATTATTAGTTATATATTTAGTACGTCACTAAGCTAATTGAATTACTTACATTGGTTAGTTATTGTGGGAGAATACGCAAATGAGAATTTGGCTCCATTTTCACAAAGTACCCTTACGTGTTTTACGCATTAGTAAAAGGCGTAATATCATCCGACTTAAACGGACAATGGTGAAAGTAAAAATTGCTCTAGCGCAAGAAAAAGTAGAAACCAAGGCTATGCTGAATACATACAAGCGTTACACAAAGCGTGATGCAAGCGCCGAAGAAATGCGTATAGCCAATCGACAGTTTGTTGATATTTTAAAGGGTCTTGGTATTGGTATTTTTGCCATTCTTCCATTTGCACCTATTACGATACCTATCATGATAAAAGTGGCTCGCATGGTTGGCGTTGAAATACTTCCTAGTTCATTTATTAGTGACAAAAAGCCACCACAGTAACTAGCGTAAATAATGAATAGCTTGCTCTGTTACACATTGAGTAAAACTCTTTTGTCTCTCACTTCTTGAAAGTGCCGCAATAGCTTTAGTCACTAAACTCATTTTTTGCTGCCTCTCATCTAACGACAAATCGGCAAGTTGCTCATGAAAGCACCCCTTTAGCCCATAATTTAATGCCAGATCAGATTTAGCTGATTCTCCAGCCAAACAACTTATTAATTTTTCTGCTAAGGTGTTTCTATCCAATTGCGTAATTAAAGCTTTTATCGTTAAACTGTTATCAATTTTGTTGTCTTGTTGGCAGCTGTACACCATATCAGCCACTGCAACAATAGGGATCAGTGCCTGATGTTGCTCACCAAAACGTGCTTTTAACCATTGATTCGTTTCGAGGGTTTGTTGGTCCTGTTCAGCATATAATGGCGTGCTCATAGAAACAGCCGCTATAAAATAAGCAAAAATTAGATAGCTACGGTGTATTTGCTGCTTAAAAATCTTGATGGTCATGGCTCTATTCCTGACTTGATAACCTAATAGTACAATAGTGACATTAAATTTGTCTCTGTACTTTGCGAATACAGGCTAACATGATTAAATACTGACTCAGTGTTAGCTAATTATAATGGTATCGTAATGCAAAATTTGAAAACATGCTTTTTTTTACTCATATTTAGCACTTTCACTTGCCCTTTATTAGCAAATGAGACCGTTAATTTAAGTTCGCTTGAGTTATTAGAGCAGCAGTTAACCAAAGAACAAGGCAAGATTATCTATATAGATTTTTGGGCATCTTGGTGTATCCCTTGTCGTAAATCATTTCCATGGATGAACGACTTAAAAGCACAGTATGAAACCAAGGGCTTAACCATTATAAGTATTAACTTAGACCATAGTCGCGCGTTAGCTGATGAATTTTTAATGAAAACCCCTGCAAATTTCCAGGTGATTTATGATCCTAAAGGCCTCATTGCAAGAAAGTATAAACTGCAGGGTATGCCCAGTAGCTTCATCGTCAACCGACAAGGTGAAATAGTCAGTGCTCATGTTGGTTTTAATCAAGAAAAAAAATTAACTTATGAACAAGAGCTTAAAGCTTTAATAACTTCTGAACCCCATTAACTATAGCTTTGCCACTCTAATTTTAACTTTACTGGCATTTATAGTAGTGATTGCATCTCAACATTATCAGTCAAAAGAGTAGAAGAAATTTCACTTTTTATCGATTCAAAATTTTACAACTTACCTGCTAATGTATTAGTGTCTGTAAAGTATTCGCCATATCAAGCTGGTCGTCTGGATAGCATCTCCAAAGCGTAAATCCTGCTTGATATAACGAATATATTTCTTCTAAATAAGTTTATGCCATTAACTTAGATTCACTTACTTAGGTTGAATCATATGTACATCGCGTTGTGGGAACGGGATAGTAATATCTTCTCTATCAAATGCTAATTTAACTTCTTCCATCACACCAAAATACACCGGCCAATAATTTTCTGAGTTGACCCAAGGGCGAACAAGGATATTAATCGAACTGTCCGCATGAGCTGAAACAAAAATATCCGCTTGTGGTGATTTCAAGATATGCTCGTTTGCATCAAGTACATTTTGTAAAACCGTTTTTGCTTTTTTAATATCGTCACCGTAGCTAATACCAAAAGTTAAATCTACTCGACGTGTAGTTTCGACAAAAACATTTTTTACACAGCCATTTGATAACAAACCATTAGGAATAATGACTCGTTGATTGTCTAAGGTAAGTAATATGGTATTGAAGATTTGAATCTCTTGCACTACGCCAACATATCCTTGAGCATCAATTACATCACCCGCTTTAAAGGGCTTAAAGAATAAAATCAAAATACCGCCAGCAAAGTTAGATAAACTGCCTTGCAGTGCTAAACCTATAGCAAGACCTGCTGCACCAAGAACTGCAATTAATGAGGTAGTTTCCACGCCGACCATGGAAGCAAAAATAATCACTAATATGGCCTTCAACAGAATGCTAATAATGCTCAACATGAATTGGTGTAAAGTGATCTCAACTTTTTTCTTTAACATCGCTAGATCAAATAACTTCAATACACGCTTAATTATCCAAAGCCCGACCATCAAGACAATAACGGCAACAAGTAACTTGGTACCAAATTGCACCGTTAAGTCTCCAAGCATAGTTGCGTATCTTTCAAAAGTACTCGCATTCATTTCCATAATATATCCCTGTTTATTATTCTAATTTTTATCGTAAAATTCTGCGATAGTATAGCTGTAAAAACCTTATTTGGTAGATCAAAAAAGCGAGCTATTGCTCGCTTTTTATACTTTTAATAGGCTGTGACCTTTTATATACGCTTTACATTAGAAGCTATATTTGTAGCCTAAAGTCGCACTACGTGGTTTGCCCACCATGATAGAACCATGCGTACGTGTCGCCATGTATTCTTTATCTAATAAGTTATCAACGCTAAAAGTAATTTCTTGGTTATCCGAAAGATTATAGTGTGCAGCCATATCAACCACGGTACGGCTATCGATAGCTTCATCAGAAATTAAGCTACCATGGCCTGCAGTCGTGCGCATTTCATCCATATAACGTACTAAAATATCACTACGCCATTTTTCACCGACAACACCAACACTAAATTGTATTTGATTTTCAGGTACATAAGGTAATTCATCACCAGCAAGTACTGATCCCCATACATCTAAACCGGACTCAAATGAATTTTGAAATTCAGTTTCCGTATAGGTATATGTTAGATCAACCGGAATCATCAATGTGCCGGCTTCAAATTTATAACCTGTTTTTACTTCTAACCCTGAAACTTTAACTTCACCGGCATTGTATTGGTCACCGATATTATCGTCGTTACAGTTTTGGCTAGCAGTACAATTACCGTGCATGTTGTCGTAATCAGAGAAGAAATATAATGCTTCTGCTCTTAAGGCTTCATTGTTATAGCGAAAGCCTAGTTCATAGTTAATACTTTCTTCGTTTTCTGATTTGTCATTACCTGGTGCTGGTGGCGCGAAACCTTTTTGTATCCCACCAATAATAACTAAATCATTATTAACACGGTACGTTATGGCTAATGAAGGTAACAACACATCAACATCATTGCTCACATCTTTCTTTAGAGGTTGGCTACGATCGATGACACCTTTGTCCCAATCTTTACGTGAAATGGTCATATCTTCATAACGTAAACCGGCATTAATAATAAAATCACCAAAAGTAAACTCGTCATGAACAAATAAAGCTACAGCCTCTGCTGAATCAATACGGTTAGAGTCGGTGCCATGAATCCCCGCTTGGATTAGCGTCATTTCATAACTATTGTCCATACTATAGTTATCTACCCACTGGAAACGATCCATTTCATCTTCATGGTAACGTGCGCCAAATTTAACTTGATGAGCACCAAAATCAGCATCTAAAACAGTTTGAATACCTTTTGATTCATAGTCTCGACTGTTAGCTTTAACATCGACATAAAGTACTTCGTCATTAGTATTTCGATCAAAAGCCGCGGCTTTCTCGATACCTCCGCGACCTAAGCTACTTTTATCAACAACATGTTCATTATTGCTATCGAAAATATAGTCGCCATCAATATCAGTTGCCCAAGTACCGACACTACTGGTTTTATACCAATTACGGCTAAACTCATTGTAATAAGCCGTAGTACCTAAGCTGAAGCGATCAGACAACTTAATATGATGATTAATTTGCAGTTGCTTATGTTCAGTAGCCATATTATCAAGTTGCGATGCCGAATAACGAGAATATGGATTAGCTTTAAAATCAGCTTCAGTTAAGCCCATATACGTTTCGTCTGAGTCTTCATCTGAATATTTTAATTTAAATTCTAACTCTTGGTAATATTTCGCATCAGCATCGCTGTTGATCATCATTTTTGCCATGATGTCATTTTTGACAAAGCCCGTATCATCACCCGTGTGATTTACATCTTTAAAGCCATCTGCTTGATAACGAAAAATCTCAACAAGTGAAGAGACATTTTCGCCTGCCCCACCTACGTATGCGTGTACTTTGGCAAAACCATCTTCGCCGGCACTTAAGTTAACTTGTCCTGCTAATGCTTCTTGTGGAATAGTGCGAGACAACATATTGATCACGCCGCCCGTAGTACGCGGACCATACATTGCACTTGATGTGCCTTTTAGTACTTCAATTTGCTGCATACGGCCAGCAGTAGGGAAATAATATGCTGATGGTGCAGAGTAAGGTGCTGGTGCAGCTAAAACACCATCTTCCATAATAGTAACTTTTTCACTACGATTTTGCCCGGTACCACGCATACCGATGTTAGGACGAAGACCATAACCATCTTCTTCAAGAACATAAACACCCGGTACTGAAGTTAAGGTACGCATAATATCGGTAAAGTCGAATTTTTCTAATTCCGATTCCGAAATCATATGTGCGCTGCCGGGAATATCATTAACAGCTTGAGCACTACCAAGAATAGTTAAATGCTCCATATCATCAGCTGCTATTGCAGAGTTAGAGATAGCACTTGCAACAGAAAAAGCGATCAACGCTGGTCGAAAAGAGAAAGTTTGCATACTTAACCTATAAAGAAACAATAAATTGAATTGCGCGCATTAAATCACGAGACTAAATGATAATCAATATCATTACTATTATTTATCATTCTAAATTGATATAGAACAAATTATAAGTCACCGGCAGTTTTATTAATTTCAAAGCACTATAATGTTGCTAATAATCAAGTTAACTTGATACACATTAGACTTATCTTTAAGCATATTCATCGTGTTATAAAATAGGCGCTATTGTCCCAGAGACTATATGAAATATAGCTATAGTCTCTGCAAAAACAGTTGGCATTGCGTGTATGCATTAAGCCGTTATTCTAGTGATGAACCATCCTATTACTGAGAATAAATGTTGCTCTAACTGTAATCTTTATTACTTTATTAGCATTAACCACGCTTTGGCGTAGTCTGGTAGCTGCTTGTTCGCTTGATGATAATCTTCCCAGCCGAAGTAACTCCCCACGAGTAAATCAAGCTGAAATAAGTTGTTATCAAAAGCCCCACCTTGGTCAGATAAAACGCCCAAGCGTGATATTGCTTGATCGGCCTGTTGATAGCTCACCATAAATAGTTTTCCTAAACCCAGCTCTGCTACATTACCCGCAAAAGAAACTTGTGGCGTAATCGCTATTTTGCTCTCAAGAGTTTCCCCATAGCCCATAATGCTCGGCACTTCGGAAAAATACCAATAACGCGCTTGATCACGTTTTCCAATGGCATAATCATAAGCAATACCATTATTACGATGAACATTAAAATAACGAAGTTCACCATTCACTTCAACGACACCAGTACCTTGCAACAGCACATCGTGCAAAGCTTCTTCGGTTAACCATATCAACGCTTTAGCTAATTTTTTTTGCTCTAAAACGCCAGCAATAACCTCTTGGCGAGTATATTTATGACGAGTAAGCGTTAAATCAGCATTTGCTGCGGCTTGTGTCAGCGCTAATTCATCATAAGGCAATGCATACAATGCTTGGTCATATAATGAGGTTTTAACATTACTTGCGGTTAACAGTTTAGTGTAATACTTAGTTAAAAATATCTTGTCTGAAGGTATAGCATTTAACATCGCTGTTTTTTTACTATTAGTGCTCTTAGTTGCTATTTTTTTCGCAGTTTCGTTGTCGGGTGTCCAGCGGTAAAAATCAAAGTTATCAGTTAGGAATTTTTTATCGTGAAGCCTGCTTTGACGTTTTTCTCGAACATCTTCACGATAAGTTTGACAGATAAAGGCAAGTGTTTGCTCGACCCGATCAATAGTGACACTGTCATCAAATACTTTACCCGCATGTACAGCAAAACTATCTGCAGAAAACTTAGATAAGTAATCTTTAGTTTTCTCTGCAACATCGCACAAAGCGCTAGCTTTAAAGCTAGCCATTGTATCTAGCTCTGGGGTTTTATCGAGATTAAAAAATAACGCTTCTGCTTTCACAGAGCCACTCGAGATCAAAAATAGGGATATTAAAAAAGATACACAAAAGCGCATAAAAAATGTCATTAGATTGAACGTAGCACCATGGTATGACAATCATAAAAACTACGCTAGTCTGCTTTAAGACTAAATCACCGTTAAGTTAGTATTTATATCATCAGCAATCACTCTAGGTCGTTATCGCGTTAATTTTTACAAACTATGTCAATATTTCAAGCAAAGGTTGATGTTCAAAAGTACGTAAATAAAAAAAAGCCCTGAGAACAGGGCTTTATTTTCAAAGTAAAATATAGAGTAAGCTATGAGTTGATTGACCTTTAGCTTAACGGCGCAAGCAATGAGCTTAATATATCATCTGTTAAGCTCAGCTTATTATCACTGACCTCTTCAGATAATAGCGCTTTTGCTAGCGCAGCTTTATTCTGTTGTATTTTTTGAATTTTTTCTTCGATTGAATTTTCAATAATATACTTATAAACAAACACGGGTTTGTCCTGACCAATACGATAAGCTCGGTCAGTGGCTTGGTTTTCTACCGCAGGATTCCACCAGGGATCAAAATGAATAACCGTATCGGCAGCCGTTAAGTTTAAGCCCACACCGCCGGCTCGCAAGCTAATTAAAAAGACTGGTACTTCGCCTTGTTGAAACTTGTCCACCACCGCTTGTCTATTAGTTGTTGAACCCGTTAATTTAACAAAGTCGATACCTGCACCCACCAACTCTTCTTCAATCAATGCAAGCATACTGGTGAACTGTGAAAATATTAATATTTTTCGGCCTTCATCAATTTGCTCAGGTAGCGTTTCCATCAAATAGTCGAGTTTAGCAGACTGATTAACCTTTTTAGCACCTTCAAGTGACAGTAACTTAGGATGATTACATACTTGTCTCAGCTTCAATAACGCATCCAATACTTCTATTTGACTACGTTTTAAGCCTTTATCAGCAATAATATCTTTCAGGCGACTATCCATAGCTAAACGGACTGACTCATAAAGTTCAGCCTGTTTACCTTCAATACGTAAGGTTTGAATAATTTCAGTTTTCGCTGGCAATTCCGTCGCTATTTTATCTTTCGTTCTACGTAAAATAAACGGCTTAATACGTTGGTTTAATAACTGCTTACGCTCTTGATCACTGTGCTTTTCTATTGGGGTTCTAAAAAGCTTAGTAAATTGTCTTTGTCCGCCTAAGAAACCAGGTAATAAAAAATTAAACTGCGCCCAAAATTCACCTAAATGATTCTCCATAGGTGTGCCGGTCAAGCACAACTTATGCTGTGACTTAAGTAATAGAAATGCTTGGTACAACTTAGTTTTAGTGTTTTTTATATAATGCGCTTCATCAAGAATCAGGTAATAAAACTGTTGTTCACGGTAAAGCTCTAAATCTTTAATAATTAAGGCATAACTAGTGATTATAATATCAACTTTATTTTTACCTTCTTCCATACTTTCTAAGCAATCAAAGTGCTGCTGACGTTTACTACCATGTAGAACTTGGTAAGAAAGTTGTGGGGTAAATTTTTCTATTTCATTCGCCCAGTTAAAAATAACACTGGTAGGCGCAACAATAAGTACCGGTTTAGTGAGACGGCCTTGCTGTTTTTCAATTAACAAATGTGCCAGAGCTTGAATCGTTTTTCCTAAGCCCATGTCATCAGCCAAAATACCATTTAATTGATATTCTCGTAAAAACTGTAACCAGTTTAACCCTTGATGCTGATAAGTTCTTAAAGTCGCATTCAAACCTTCTGGAACCGGCACCGTAGTAACCTGCTGAAAATCTCTTAACTTATCAGCTAATGCTCTTAACTTATCGGTACCTGTTGCGATTAATCCTTGGTCATCTAACATCGATAATGTTTGGTGTCCTTGAAAACGGGACAACGCTAACGTGCCATCGTTATTCAAAGCATTTGGCATGAACAGTTCAATAAATTGTTTTAATATCGGCTGAACACTTTGATAACGCAAAGCAACAAAGTCACCATTATCTAAATCAACATAAATAGGCGAGTCGGGTGCAATCATTTGCTCTTTTTCGCGATCAACAAGTGCCGATTTTGGTAATTGTTCAATTGCACCAAGCAGAATAGGAAACGCTGGCATTTTTTTACCATCAATGGTTAAGTTTAACCCTAATGAGAAAAAATCATGATCGTCTGTTTCAATAACTTCAGCGTCAAATACACTATCAGTAGCCAGTGCTTTGTAGTAAAAATCATCGGTAAAGCTAATATGCCAATCTAAATCTTTTAGCACTTGTACTTCTTGATGCAGGAAGTGATGCCAACAATAACGTCCTTGCATCAACATAGTATATTTAGGTGTTTTATCTTTATTCAAATAGTCTTCGTTGGTAAAAGTGTAACGTTTAGGCTTAGGTTGAGCGCTAAATTTTAACGTTGTTAGTTTATCGATTACCGTTTGCTCAAAGGCTAAGTCTCGATACAGTTTTACTTTGTTATCTGTTAAGTTTGCTGGTGATACCGTCAAACTCTCATTGTGTGGATTCACTAACGTGCCACGATAAGAAAAGTTAACTCGCACGGTACCCGTTTGAGGGTTAGCTTCTGCCGGGGTAGAAAAATGTAAATAGACTTCTGGTTTTGTTAACTCTTGAGAGAATTCCGTTTTTGGCTTAGGTAAACGCTGCACAGCTTCACCTAACGACATAGACAACTTACTCATGATCCAAGGTAATTTGTCTTCTTCAAAGACAGGAGAATTGAGCAAGTCAGCTTCAAAATTACATTGTGTATTGGTATTGATTTGTCCGAAGCAGTTTTTTTCTTCATCATAATAACAAAGCGGCTGCGCTTTAATAATGATAATGCTGCTTGATGGCTCCATAAAAATAAGCTGTAGAGTATGTAATTGATTACCCAATGCTAGCCATTGCCATTGCGCTTCTAATGGTTCACCTAAAGTCATCGCTTCATTTAAGTCATAATTTGTATGCCAAAAGCAACGATTGGTCTTAATAATACGTTCAAATAAATCAAAATACTTAATATTATCGCCAAACTGGTTGGTACGCATAAGTTCAGTAAGTACATCAACATCTTCGTTAGTGGCATAGGCACTATTAATTAAAGTGCTCGCAGAATGTTCGCCACTCAGCGCATGACTCCAACCACCACTATTTTTTGCTCTAGCTGACTTAATACCTAAAGTATAATAATCGTCCTCGTTATAACTATTGGGCTTTAAAAAATACAACAACGCCTTATGCTGGCTGTTAGACTGATATCGACTAGGCTGAGCTTGAAAACGGCTCAACCATTTATCAATCACTTTTTCAGATGAGGCGGTATTGTTTTGATCAAAATGCTCACCAATAAAACACTGCGCTAAAGCCGCGCCATGCTTACAGTCACGGCCGACATAACAGTCACAATAGCTGGAAATATCATCAAACTTACCATCAAATACTAAACGAGTTAAATAGCTAACTTCGCGAGAGCGCTCACTAAAAACTACACCTCGAATTGTTTCGCCATCAAGAGCGCAAGTTTTAATGCCATTAGCTTGAAAAATTCTCGAGCCTTTTTTCCATTCATTTTTGCTAAAGTGTTGTTCGAGTAATTCAGGTGTAAACGTGTTTTTAGCCATAAGGTTTTAATTATTTAGAACTCAAATAGATGGGTAAGTTGAAAAGTTAAGTCGCTTTCTCTTCTCAAATAAGATGAAAATATCAAGTACATCAATAGCACCTTCAATATTTACTACTAACAGCGGGTCACTCATTATTTCACCTGAATAATACCACTGAGACTTAAAACCTTCAATGCAGCTTATTATAGAATCGGCATAGAATTGGTATAAATATCGAACTATGACTACCTTGAATCAAATTGTATAACTTTAAGACAAACTTTGATCGATTTCACTAACCGCATAAGGCATAAATGAGTTAAAATAGTCGGTTCTTATTTTTGTTTTGAGCCATTTATATTAATGACCACTGTCGCAACGCCAGCCAACTTTACAGAACTTGGCCTTATTCCCCCTTTGTTAGCTCGCTTAACTGAACTGGAATATCAACAGCCAACGCCCATTCAAGCGCAAGCTATTCCAAGTGTATTAGCCGGACGTGACTTAATTGCAGGGGCTAATACAGGCTCAGGTAAAACAGCCACTTTTGCATTGCCACTATTACAACAATTGTCTCAACAACTAGAAACTAAAAAAGCCTCTGCTGATAAAAGTACCCAAGGTAATTATGTTACCGGGCTAATTTTAGTGCCTACCCGCGAGCTTGCTAAGCAAGTAGCTGACAGTGTTAAGTCCTATGCGGCACACCTTAATGGTAAAATTAAGACCGTCGCGGTTTTTGGTGGTGTTTCGGCCAACACACAAATGCTGGCATTACGTGGTGGCACCGATATTTTGGTGGCAACCCCCGGGCGATTACTCGATTTAATTTCTAGCAATGCTATTAAGCTCGATAAAGTAGCGACCTTAGTACTTGATGAAGCCGACAGAATGCTAAGTTTAGGCTTTACCGAAGAACTATCCGCGTTGTTAGCTTTATTACCAAAGAAAAAACAAACCTTACTTTTTTCAGCTACATTTCCTGAGCAAGTAAAATCATTAACGCAAGAATTATTGAACAATCCGTTTGAGATACAAGTACAAAGCGCTGATGCTAGCACCTTAGTACAGCGTGTATTTACCGTTAACAAAGGTGATAAAACAGCGGTGTTAGCGTATTTAATTCAACAACACCAATGGCGACAAGCACTGATTTTTGTTAATGCTAAGCACCACTGTGAACATTTAGCTGAAAAGCTTGCTAAACGTGGGATTACCGCCGCTGTGTTTCATGGCGATAAAGGCCAAGGCGAACGTAGCCGAGTTCTTGACGGATTCAAATCAGGCGAAATTGAGGTGTTAATCGCCACCGATATTGCTGCCCGTGGTTTAGATATTGAAAAACTGCCCGTCGTGATCAACTTTAACTTACCCAGAAGTCCATCAGACTATATGCACCGTATTGGCCGAAGTGGTCGTGCTGGTGAAGTGGGTTTAGCTTTATCGTTAATCGACTATGAAGATTATCCTCACTTTAGCGTTATCGAGAAGAAGAACAAAATTCGACTTGAACGCGAACAAGTGCAAGGTTTCGAAGTGGACGAAGCTGAAAATGAAACATTACTTGCCGAACTTTTAGCACAGAGCAAGCCAATGGCCAAACCTGAAGGCACCGGTAAGAAAAAGCGTAAAAAGAAAGCCACAATCAATGCTGACATTTGGGCTGGCCATTCTGAACTTGAATAGCGCAATAACCTTCACCGCTGCGTTTATCTGTTCATAGCCAGTGCGGGTATAAGCGCAGAACAACTGCCACATAAGCAGTCGTTCTGCGTATCAGTGCTTTATTGCCTTTTGAGCGCAGAGTTCATACAAATAAAAATAGCCTGTCATTATTGCTTGTGGCGTGGTGATTTCCATTTAAAACCTCATTATTTTTTCTTTATCTACTTTATAAATATCTTCTAAATAACTTTTCCTCTCTCAAACACCTCATGCTGCGATCAACTGTAAACTAATCAGCAATATTCTTTATAATCATCAGTTCGCCATAAAAACATCGCTAAATTGTAATAATCCTCATCTAGCATCGTGCATCTCTACATTATTTTTTAAGTTAACTGATTCACTTTCCTGTGATGGTAAATATAAGGCACTGATATGCAAACTAACTTGCCCAAAAAGCAATGGATTATACTCGTGTTAACCGCCTCTTTTCTGCAAGTAGGCTGTAACAATAATGACAGTAACGATAACGCTATTGTTGAAGCGCCGGCTAAAGCAATTGTTGATACTACAAATAAAGTTGTGGCTAAAGTTGGTGTTAGACCCTTATTTTTGATTAACGAAATGCAAGACAGCACACTAAAAACCACACTAGAACAATGTAAAGACAAAACCTTTTATCGCTCAGATTTCTCTATCGGGCATCGTGGTGCCTCCATGCAATTTCCTGAACATACGAAAGAGTCTTACCAAGCTGCAATAGATTCAGGCGCAGGCATTGTCGAATGCGACGTTACATTTACCGCAGACCAAGCCTTAGTGTGTCGTCACTCGCAATGTGACTTAGCGACCACAACTAATATATTAGCTATTCCTGAGCTTGCTGAAAAATGCTCCGTACCATTTTCGCCTGCTGATCCGGCTAATGGCATAACAGCAAACGCTCAATGTTGTACAAGTGATATTACACTTGCTGAATTTAAAACATTGAAAGGTAAAATGGATGGTGCGAACTTGCAAGCAACCACAATAGCGGCTTATTTAGCGGGCACACCTGATTGGCGTACTGACTTATATTCCGGTGATGGTACGGTAATGACCCATGCCGAAAGTATCGAAATGTTTAAAAATGCTGGGGTAAAAATGACACCAGAATTAAAGTCGGCCAGTGTATCAATGCCATTTGACGGTTTTAGCCAAGCCGATTATGCGCAAAAAATGCTAGACGAATACACCGCCGCTGGCGTACCCGCTTCACAAGTCTTTCCACAATCTTTTAACCTAGAAGATGTTGAATACTGGATAGCCAACAATGCCGAATTTGGCAAACAAGCAGTATTTCTTGACGGTAGAAATACCGATGCCGGTTTTGACCCTCAAAATTCAGCAACTTGGACACCCAGTATGGAACAACTAAAAAGCCAAGGCGTTGAGTACATTGCACCGCCATTATGGATGCTAGTTACCTTAAACTCTGAAGGTAAAATCATCCCGTCTGCATACGCAAATGCCGCCAAAGCAGCTGAACTTAATATTATAGCGTGGTCACTTGAACGCTCAGGTTTACTGGCGAACGGTGGAGGTTGGTACTACCAAAGCATAACGGATGCGATAAATAGCGAAGCTGATGTACTGATATTATTAGACGTTTTAGCAAAAGATGTGGGTGTCGTTGGTGTGTTTTCTGATTGGCCAGCAACAGTCACTTATTACGCAAACTGCATGGGTATAGAGTAAGCCCCTAATAAAGACTGCATCGAAATGGACTTCTACACTGATGTAAGAGATAAATTTATGACCATAATAAGAATTCAGTAATTTTTTGTCGATAAACCTTGCCGCCTCCATAAATATAGCGATAATCGGGCAAGGTTTTGAGTGCAAAGGTAATGAAGTGCAATTATTAGAAATAGAGTGTTTAGGCAAAAAACTAAGATTAGAAGGCTCAATGGCCGGATGGCAAGAATTGTTTTGGGACGACCAATGTGTCTCCCAAATTAATGCCAATGCCGACGGTGATGTATTTTCACATAAATTTTCCCTACAAAATGAACAAGGCGAGCTGCCCATTGAACTTAACGGCTCATTGCAATGGCAGCCTTTTGCACTGCAATTTCAATTATTAGTTAATAACGAGTTAATACACGACAATACACTGCTTGAAAAAGACATAGAACAACGTCAAATTACTCCAGGTGAAAAACAACCGATTAAATTTAGCTTGGTCGGTATGGCAGGCCTGGGTTTAAAACTATTAAAAAGCGCCAAAGTGATTAAAGTGCTTTTTGCTGCTGGTAGTTTGGCGGCTTATAGTTGGTTATTTTCTATCGAATTCGCTATCGCGCTCATTCTTTGTTTAGTTTTTCATGAATATGGTCACATCAAAGCAATGAAATACTTTGGCCTAAAAACCAAAGGTATATACCTCATTCCCTTTGTTGGTGGCTTAGCATTAAGCGATGACAAAATTAATACGCGTTGGCAAGACATTGTTATTTCAATTATGGGTCCATTCTTCGGCTTAATACTGTCGATTGCCTGCTTAATCGGTTATTGGCTGACCGACATTGAAATATTGGCCGGTTTAGCGGTATTTAATGCCCTACTCAACTTATTCAACATGTTACCTATATTGCCATTAGACGGTGGGCACGTACTTAAAAGTATCGCTTTCTCCATCAATTCTAAAATCGGTTTAATTGCCTGTGCGTTAGGCGCAGTACTAGGTATTTATATCAGTTATTCCTTTGGTTTAGCACTATTAGGCTTTTTATTAGCAATTGGTAGTATTGAAATATTCTTTGAATATAAACGTCGACACCTTAGCCAATTACTGCCCCTTAATCGCTATGCACAAGTAGTATCTGCAATATGGTATGTGGTTACCGTTGGTGGTTTAAGCGCTATTATTTGGCTTGTGGGTCAAACGGGCAACGACGCCTTGTCACTGCCGCTTAAAATATTAGGCAGTTAGCATAATGCACTCGTTAGGGTTCAAGCCACTATAGAAATTGCTTGAACCCTAACGGGAATATGTACGAAAATATGATGTTTTACCTGTTATTTTTACGTAATATGCTAATCACAACCTTATAGATTTACCTGCTTCCTAAGTGAGATTGATATGAAGAAGTTCTGTTTTATTCTGTTTTCTCTTGTTGCCCTAGTGTCACAAGCATTTGAAACACCTCCGGTTAAATACAATAAAGAATTAGATGGTTTTACTTATCCATTTGAAGTAAAAACGTTTAATTTTAATTCTCAAAATAAAACCTTAAAAATGCGCTATATGGATATTGGGGATAAAAACGCGAAAAAAACTATCGTGTTACTCCACGGGAAAAACTTCTCAGGTTACTACTGGGAGCGAGTTGCGAACGATCTACTCAAAAGAAATTACCGAGTTATCATCCCTGATCAAATTGGTTTCGGTAAGTCTTCAAAACCAGACTATTATCAGTATAGTTTTGGCCAACTTGCCTTAAATACTAAGTTATTATTAGATGACTTAGAGATTGAAAAAATTGACCTTGTCGGCCATTCAATGGGCGGTATGGTAGCAACAACATTTTCTGCTAATTATGCACCGACGGTTAACAAACTGATTTTAATTAACCCTATTGGCTTAGAAGATTACGGTAAGTATACCGAATTTAAAGACATAAACTTTTTCTATAAAAATGAGCTTGCTAAAACAGTAGATAAAGCCAGAAATTACCAGATTAAAAATTATTATGATGGCAAATGGTCTAGCGAATATGAAAATCTTTTAGTACCTTTAAAAGGCATGCTCGCAGGTGATGATTGGGAAATAGTTGCTTGGAATAATGCCTTAACTTACGGACCAATTTTCTCTGAAAACATCGTAGATAGATTTTCAGAGATCAAAAGTGACACTGTCATCATTATTGGCACAAGAGATCAAACAGGTCCAGGTAGAGGTTGGTTGAAAAAAGGCGAAACAAGAAAGTTAGGTAACTTCAAACAATTAGGAATTGAGACTAAAAATAAAATTAAAGGCTCGATATTAATTGAATTAGAAGGCCTAGGACATATGCCGCATTTCGAAAATTATGAAGTTTTTATAAAGGCGTTTCATCAGGCAATTGATAAGTAAAAAGGTAGATTTTGTGATTTCAAAAAAAGTAAGAGAGTTATTTGTCTCTTTAATGGAAGCAACTGACGACTCTGCCGTTACCTATGATGATGAAACCGAACAATACAGTGGTTTTTTCAATAATACTGTAGTTGATAAGTATATTGAGCTAGGTGCATTAGAGCTTGTTGAAAGCGATACCGGCGCTACGGTTATTCTACTCAATAATCGCGACGACTTTTTAAGCTCATTCGCTTCTGGCGTTAGGGAAGCAAAGAACGGCAATGATCAATCGTATGCCGATTACAATGCCAATCCCTTTGCCTTTTCAGTCGGCTTTGAACATTTTCATCAAATATCAAAGAAAAAACGCCAACTAGTGGGCTATGTTTGTCATGGTTTTGAGCGGGATGATACTGGGTTAGTGCATTCGCAATAAGTGTGAATATGCAAAAAAACTCATGTATTCATTCTCATTGCCCATGCCACTGTCGACTGTTAGTCTTTTTGAAATACGTGATTAATAATAGCCAATAAATTTTCAGCTTCCTGATAAGAAGCATGTGTAAGTCGGCTTATTTCTAGCGTAAGTTTATCTAATTTATCTCCTTGCGCAAAAAGCCTTTCCTTTATGTACCTTAACGTATCAGGCCTTGCGATTTTCGCCGCATCTTCTGCAAGCTTCATCGTTCCTGCTTTGTGCTCGTGAAAATTATGTTGTTCCATGTAACCACCATCATAAATATCATCAATCACAGATGGAATTTTTGCGTAATGACTAGTGAGGTAATAAATATCAGCTGCATCTTTAGGCCTAATATCTTCTGGTCTTTCTAACCAAGAGATCAACTTCAATAGCAACATACCTGCAGGAGAAGCAACATGTACTTTTAATACAGGGTTTTCGGCAATGATAACGGATAATGCATTTTCGTAAGCCTCAGCGAAACCCAAAACCCGCATTATAAATTCATATTTTGGTGGCCAAGCTATTTCTTGCTGTTCTCCTGCAATTAGACCAAAAGGAATGATGTCTATTTCCCAGGGCATGCTTTCTGAGTCAATAGTACTGAGTTGATGTACTTTTTCTTTATGCGGCGCAAAACCTGACTCAATTAATTTGGCCTTTAACTTTTCGAACTCCTGCCACGTTCGCACTTGAATACCAAAATCAATATCTCTGGTACCCCTTTCAATCGCGGCTCCATAACCATGAACTAGAACAATATCTCGCGCTGTCGCACCAATAATCAAATAAGGTATTGCTAAGTCGCTGGTATGTTTCTCTATATCACGGTATAGCTCAACAAGCCCTGTTAATAATAAACCCGAAATATTAAGTGAGGTATTCATCATAAAGTCTCTTGGCAGTTTCTATATTTCTTGGTTCATTACTTGCCACTAGATCTGCGTAAGCTAATAACGGATGCACTAGGCCCGCTTTTACTCCTTTCAGTTTCGTAATATCAAGAAATGGCTCGGCGAGTATTACACGGTGAGCTGGCTGTTCATTGGCATTTAGCTTACGCAACCTACCTGCTTTGAGTAGATCATTTTTATGTTCTGCACTGACATATATCAACAAGTCTTTCGGAGTTAAGTAGTGAGTATATTGCTCACCGGCAACTTCACCACCCCATAATGCTTTATAAGGCTTAAGCTCCAACGCCGTTAACATAGCAAGATTGCTTGTTGTATAAATCTCTAACACTTGTTTTGCTTGAATATTAGCAGGATAAGCTTCAAGCCATTTTGCTAATAGCTTTTCATTGTTAACTAATGTTTTATTCTTTATGCCTTTATCTAGCACAAAACCCTGATAGCTCAAATCATCTATGACTTGCTTCACGGTTCCCAGTGCAACTTCTGCTTGGTCAGCAATACTACGAAATGTCTTATTAACAAGCTCTTGCTGCGTTAACAGCATAAATATAACCTGCATACCTTTAGGTTGAAAAGCTTTACCCGCTTGCTGTATTTGCAAAATATCTTTATGAGGTTTACTGAGCTTTCGTCCTTGTATATCGATGTATACTGGCGGCTTATTTATATAAGCATTACCAGCCGCATCAAGAAAATAACAACCTTTTTCTTTAAGCACTTTTGCCACATTAGGGTTTATATAATCGCTTACTATGATGGTCTTATGCTCAATTTTTTTAGCTGGGTGCGGCAATGTCGCAGCCCAGATGCGATTCACCCACTTCTTACACTCAACAAACAAGCCAATGCCTGTATTTGGAATAGTGATAATCACACCTTCTGTAATGGCTTTTGCACCAGTATCTTTTTGATATGCAGCATTCAACCCTGTTTGCTCATTCAGTGCATTAACGGCTTTTTCTATAAGGTTGATATTTACCATTTGTTCAGTCTTAATCTTATGTTCAATAATAATGAACATTATAGACAACGAACAAAATAAGGCAAGAAGGCTCATATGTTCATTTCCATTGAACACACTAAAAAAATGAACAATACACAAAAAATAAATTAACCTTTGAAAGTCGTCATTAGTATTTTAAATAATGTAAAGGTACAAAAACCAACAACCTGGCTACACTAAAACTCGTTGAAGGTACAGGAGTTCTATGACTATTCGGCTGCATTTCATTTACACCAAATGTAATAAGTTATTGATCAATTTTAAGCGCGGATAAATTGTTCAAGAACAAGGCGCTTGATTGATTCTTACATGGATGTAAGTCATTAGCGCAATGCAGGAGATGCCGAGTAATAGCGGGCGTGTGTGATTGAAGGCAACGCAGTTATTGACGATTTAAACCGCCTTAAAAAGATCGATTGCTTATTTCAATTGGTATTACACCTTACTCGAACATACACAGAAAATGATACAACTTTTTAAGCTCATTCGCTTCTGGCGTTAGGGAAGCAAAGAACGGCAATGATCAATCGTATGCCGACTACAACGCCAATCCATTTGCCTTTTCAGTCGGCTTTGAGCATTTTCATCAAATATCAAAGAAAAAACGCCAGTTAGTGGGTTATATTTGTCATGGTTTTGAAAATGATGATACTGAGTTGGTGCATTTACAATAAAAGATATATTTCGATGCATTTAAATACACAATAACAATAACGGCTATAAATTTAAGTTATTAACTAAGCTAACTTGCAAACTAATCAACAAGTTAGCCAGTAAATAATATCGGCAAGTTTTGCTATTTTAAACGTAATCAATATGTCAGCTAAACAGCCTAAAATGGCACGTCTAGCATTGAGGCTAAATCACTATTAAAATTAAAAAAAGATGACGCCTCGCGCTGCTTAATACGGGTGTTTAACTCAGTCTTTAAGGTTTTTAACGTTGAAGTGCTAACAATAAACTGGTTAATAGACATCACTTCATCTTCTATTCGTTCAGTATGTATCACGATATTCTCTGTGGTTATTTTATTGCTGCGACCATGAAAGTGATCCCAAACAATAGCTTCAGGCGTATCGGCCGACTTTAAATCCCTAAGCTCAGCGTTTAATTCACTCACCTTCTTCGATAGCAAAGCTTCAATTGCTGTCAGTGTTTCAGCATCAAAGTTGAAAGAGTCGTCGTCAATGTGCTCGTGGTAAAGCGTTAGTAGTGTAAACACATCTTTGCTTTCTCTGGCACTCGCAAGTTGTTGCATTAAATCATGCTTAATCACTTTCTTAGTTGCATCACTTTCTTTATCTGGATGCAACTTAGCAGCAAGGCGCTTATACATTTTATTTAACTGGCTGCCTTTAAATAATTTTTCGAGGATACCTAGCTCATGTTTATTTTCTCTGTCTGAAAAATCGCTGTAATGCTGATAGTCAAAATCGTCAAAGATGTCTTCATCAAATTCTTCATCAAGTTTTGCATTATATTCATCCTCCTCTGACAATTCCTCCTCATTCATTTTTTCATGAAAACGTTGAATATGTTCTTGGATCATAGCAGGGTTTTTAATTAACTCAATGAGCTCCTCACGATCAAACTGCATTTCGCCGTCAAACATTTCATCTAACATGTCAGCTAATTCGACAATACTCTCTTCATCTACTGCTTGATCTAGATTTTCAGCCAACAGTGTTAACTCTGCATTTATTTTTTCGCGTAAATCAGCAACATCAATACCTTCAGAAAAAGGATGTGTAGCTAAATAGTCAATATCAGATGAAATCCACTCTAGCAGTTCATTTCTTTGCTTATCGGTTAATGATTTTTTTGACAGAAAATGTATTAAATGCTCAACTTGCGCAGTAATAGCATCAGCTAATTTTTGTTCAGAAGGCTGTGCTTCCTGTTTGAATTGTTCAAACAATTTTGTTCTTTTTTTAGTGAAATTAGCATTACGCTTTTGATGTTTTTCTATTTTTATCCACAAAGAAGACAGCGTACTTGACGGCTTATTTTTTTCATTTTCAGCACTGAATTTACTTAACTCGGGAATGATATCGCTCATGACAATATTTTTGTTAGTCTGTAATAAAACCATTGTAGACAATAAATAAGTCATAGCGCAAAGGCGATTGTTATTTAACTTTTAAGTGTAAGACTGGAAGCTATTATCGACTTGGAACATTTAGCGTATTAATTCAACATGAAAAGCTCTTTCTTGACCAAGCTGCATTACTTGTAATACACCTATATTCCGCAGATGGCTTTAAATAAACAGAAGCGACTTACAATGTGTTGATAGAATCTACACGTCAAGATCATGTGTCGAACAAATCAAACTATATCGACACGTGTTGTCTCATATTTTAAGCTCATCATCGCGATTCATGTATATGCCAGCCAAAAAGCTAACAATCACTTTGTGAATTTACAATGAGTATTATGATGCGAAAGGAAGCTGATTTACTCATTCTCTTTACACATATGACTTTCGGCAGTTAACTTCTTATGAAAAATAACATTAGAAATAGCTAGTATGCTTTTAGCCCTATATTCCAATTGACTATATATCGTAAATTTTTACATTCTCTCGTGATTGAATATCGCTCATGTATTACCTTGGACTCAATCTTAATAAATAGATCATATGTCGTACTCAACCCCCATTAATCACATTTTTTAACGTAAATAGTACTATCTAAGTATATTGAAAGAGTTAATATTATTGAGTTCCATTTTTATTTGAGATCATTTGTGGTGATTTCTTATATTTTTCATTAGCATAGAGCCTTTATAGTTTAGGTGTACTATTGATTTTTATCATATGTAAGTTAAACATATCTAGAGTCTAATTATTTTTCTGAAAATTATCAGGATAGGAGTATTTTTGAAAAAAATAGATGTAGTAGCAGCAATTATACAATGCGGTGAAGAAACGCTTTGTGTTCAACGTGGGCCAGCTAAGCTTGAATACATTTCAAAAAAATATGAATTCCCTGGTGGTAAGATTGAAACAGGGGAAACGAAAGAGTCTGCAATAATTAGAGAAATTAAAGAAGAGTTACACTTAGATATTATCGAACCCAAGTTTTTTAATACTGTTGAGCACCAATATCCTGATTTTTTCATTACGATGCATTCTTTCATTTGTCCAGTCAGACATAGAGATATAACACTAACTGAACACATTGATAAAAAATGGCTTAAAATTTCCGAATTACATCTACTTGATTGGGCTGCCGCTGATATTCCAGTAGTTAAACAACTTCAAAATGATCAGACATAAGAATTAAAACTCTATGATATTAGATGAATTAAGTAAAAGCTTAAAAACTGGCTTTATTGATAAAGGTTTAACTTCCGAAAAGTTGTATCAACCGACATTATTGGTCAATAAAAAGAGTCCACCACAAAAAGTGCTCTCTACAATTTTAGAAGAATTACGGCATTGTGATGAATTCTATATTTCAGTAGCCTTTGTAACAACAAGTGGCGTTGCTACTTTAATGAACACCCTCAAAGACCTTGAAGAAAAAGGTGTTAAAGGTAAAGTTGTTGTTTCACAGTACTTAAACTTTACTCAACCCGAGGCGCTTAGAAAACTTTTAAAATTCACTAATATTGAACTACGTATTGTCATCAAAGAGAACTCCCATTCAAAAGGCTATTTGTTTAGAAAACCTGAATATCATAATGTCATTATTGGGAGTAGCAACCTTACCGCATCCGCCTTGACTACAAATAAAGAATGGAACCTTAAAGTATCAGCGCTTCATTCAAGTAGCATTGTTGAAAAAATAATTGGGGAATTTGATACTGATTTTCACAATGGTTCCCCTGTTACGTCATCGTTTATCGATACCTATGAAGATATTTATAATAAGCAAAAAATTCTATCGAGAGCGCATGAAGAAGTATTTATTAAACCTAAAGTTTCGCCAAATTCTATGCAGGAAGAAGCATTAAAGAATATTAAGGCTTTAAGAGATAGAGGAGCTAAAAAAGCGCTACTTATATCTGCAACAGGTACAGGTAAAACCTATTTATCTGCTTTTGATGCAGTCAACTTTCAACCCAAACGATTATTATTTGTCGTGCATCGACGGACTATTGCACTAAAAGCACTGGAAACATTTCAAAGTATTTTTGGAGCTAGTAAAACAATGGGTGAATATTCAGGCTCCCAACAAGAGCTTGGTAAAGATTTTCTATTTGCTACAGTGCAAACCATTGCAAAAAAAAATCATTTAGATCAATTTGATAAAGACTATTTCGATTATATAGTCATTGATGAATCTCATCGTTCCGGTGCTGATTCATACAAACGGCTTATTGCTCATTTTCAACCGTGCTTTTTACTGGGCATGACAGCGACTCCGGAAAGAACTGATGGCGAAGATATATTTGGTCTGTTTGATCATAATATTGCTTATGAGATTCGTTTAAATAGAGCCATGGAAGAAGAGATGTTGAGTGACTTCCATTATTATGGAGTTACAGATTTCATAGTTGATGATGTTGTGCAAGAAAGTGCACGAGACTTTGCACTTCTTTCATCTGATGGAAGAGTTAAGAATATTATTAAGCATGCTCGCTTTTATGGTTCTGATAACGGCATTACACGTGGTCTAGTTTTTTGTTCGCGAAATGATGAATCGAAGAAGTTATCCGAAATGTTTAATCAGTGTGGCTTTCGTTCTTTAGCACTATCGGGAGACAGTACTGAAGATGAAAGAAGTAATGCTATTGACCTATTAGAGTCTGATAATTTAGCAGAAAAATTAGATTATATTTTCACCGTAGATATTTTTAATGAAGGAATAGATATTCCGAAAGTGAATCAGATAATAATGATTCGACCTACAGATTCCGCAATCATATTTGTCCAGCAGTTAGGGCGAGGACTACGTAAAATAAATGGTAAAGATTACCTTACCGTTATTGATTTCATTGGAAATTATAGTAACAATTATCTCATTCCGGTTGCTCTTTACGGTGATACTTCATATAACAAAGACGCGTTGCGTAGATCAATATCAAGTGGCAGTCGGCTTATACCAGGTAGTTCCACAATTAATTTTGATGCTATAACAAAAGAACGAATTTTTGCATCAATTGATTCCGCGAATATGAAAAGACTTACGGACTTAAAAAAAGATTACTTTCTTTTAAGTTATAAGCTCGGTCGAATACCTATGATGATGGATTTCGTTGAACATGGTTCCCGAGATCCCTTCTTATACATAGATTACTCAAAATCATTTTTTAATTTTGTATGTAAAATTGAAAAAGATTTTACTCACTCACTTCCCGAAAAAGCGGTAAAACTGCTTGAATTTTTTTCTAATGAAGTCAATAACGCCAAAAGGATCGAAGAAAGCATAGTACTTGACGAATTATTACAGGGGAATATTTTTACAGTTTCACATCTAAAAACCATGGTAGCTAATAAATACCATTATGAAGTTTCAGATCAGACAATAGAATCGTGTCTAAATAATCTCAATTTTAAATTCATTCGAGAAAAGAGTTCAGGGAAATTGCTCACGCTTAATGAGATTTATGAATTAAATATTTTGACGCTTAATGACGGTGTTTTTCAGTTAACTTTAGAGTTCAAATCCCTACTTAAATTAGGATTATTTAGACACTATCTAAAAGACTCAATTAATTATTCTATTTATAAATTTAATAGGATGTACGAAAGTGAAAACTGGCGAGAGGGCTTTTCTTTGTATGAAAAGTATTCCAGAAAAGATGTTTTTCGCATATTAAATGTAGAAACAAACCCTGTGGCTCAAAATGTGGGTGGTTATCTGGTCAGTGCTGACAATACACATTGTCCTATCTTCGTTAATTATCATAAAGATGAAGATATCTCTGATTCAATTAAATATGAAGATGAATTTATCAACAACAAAGAATTTTCATGGATGTCAAAGTCTAATCGAAAATTAGTAAGTAAAGATGTTCAATCAATACTGGGTAATAATGGCAAAATTAGACTTCCGTTGTTTATTAAAAAGAGCAACGATGAGGGTATTGAATTTTACTATATGGGTGATGTTCAACCAGAAAAAAATAAAGTTGAACAAACGTTGATGAACTCAGGTGTTGGGAAAGAGGTATCAGTTGTCCGATTTATTTTTAGTCTATCTCCCCCCGTTTCAGACGAAATGTATCAATATCTCAGGGAAAAAGAAATAGTCGAAATTAAGAAGCCGCCCACTCTGCAAGTAGTTCCCTCTTCTACGGTTGAAAGCATTGAAGAGGATAAGGAACGAAATCTCATACCTTTTTATGATTTTTATGCTGCAGCAGGCTCTTTCAGCGAGATGCAAGAAAACAAAGATTTTAATATGATTGAAGCACCTTTACGATACTCAACAGATCAAAAGTATTTCTCTTGTAGAGTTATTGGCGAGTCTATGAACCGTAGAATTAAAAACAACTCTATATGTATCTTCAAGGAACCACTTGGTGGTTCACGAAATGGTAAAATCGTTCTTGTTGAAAACTATGGTAAAAATGATGAAGATTATAATTCATCATTCACTATTAAGACGTATGCTAGTGAAAAAAGAGTCACTGATGATGGCGAGTGGGAGCATTCTGTTATTTTACTGAAGCCAAACTCCACAGAGACACAATTTGAAGATATTGTTCTTCGTGAAGATGATTGTGAGAATATGCGAATCGTCGGTGAATTTGTCACTGTTCTAGAAGAATAAATACGAATCAGATTAGATAAACACATAAGTTGAATCAATCATCACTTATCTTCAAGCAACTCAGTCAAACAAGCGACTTGCTCTGTTAATGTCGCTACTTGTTGCTCTAGCGTATTAACTCTTTGCGTAAGTTTGTGCTCACTTTCTGACATAGTGCTTTCTGAGCTGACTACTGCGGTTTGAGCAACACTAGGTTCAACTAGGTAATTTTCATCAATATCTGAGAATAACTGCACATAGCGTGACTCACGCTTACCGGGCAAACGCTCTAGCTTTTTGACCAGTGTTAAATTATTTAAGTCGTGTAATTGGCTTAAAGCCTTTTCAACTTCATTGACATCGGCAAAGTCAGCAAGGCGATTACTGCGTGTTCTTAACTCGCCCGGCGTTTGCGGCCCTCTGAGCAATAACAGACAGATAATAGCTCGTTGTTGGGCCGTAAATTTTAAATTGCCAAACTCAGTATCACAAAAGCGATGAATGTATTTACTGACTCGGCCCGAAGCTGTGTGGTCTATCATTAGTAAATTCATTTTCACTAGTTCATCAACGCTATTTTGCACGTCGGCTTCACTAAGCGACATTACGGGCTCACGATTACTTTTTTGATTACAGGCTGTGGTAATGCCGTTGATTGAAAGAGGATATTGCTCTGGTGTGGTGGTTTCTTTTTCTAGCATGACACCAATAATGCGACATTGCTCTATGGATAGTGTGATCATATAAAGGCATCCCAATTGAAAATAGCGAGTTAACGTAAACTAAGAGTAAGTTATACCAAGCAATCTAAGGTTTTTCTATCTGAATATAACGGATGCGGCATAAAAAAAGCCATAGCTAAACTTAAGTGTTAACTATGGCTTTCAGTGATTTAAAATAAACTAAAACGTTATTCGATATTCTGGATTTGTTCACGCATCTGCTCAATTAGTACTTTTAACTCTACCGCTGAATTAGTGATGTCAGCATTAATAGATTTAGAGCCTAAAGTATTCGCTTCGCGGTTGAACTCTTGCATCATAAAGTCTAAACGTCGGCCTTGTGCGCCTCCTTTTTTCAAGATGCTGCGAGTTTCTTTTACGTGGCTAAATAGACGGTCAATTTCTTCATCAACATCCATTTTCTGCGCTAGTAATACCAGTTCTTGTTCAACGCGTGAAGACTCTAGTTCAATGTTGGCATCTGCAAACTTGTCGGTAATGCGCTTACGCTGCCATGCGATGATTTCTGGCATGTGGCCTTTAACGATATCGGCTTGCTCGATAATACCATCTAAGCGCTGTTCTATTAGTACTTTAAGGTTTTCACCTTCATCAGTACGAGAAACAATGAAATCTTTTAATGCTTGGTCAAAACCAGCTAATATTTCTGCTTGAATAGTGCTCATGTCAGCTTCTTCTGCTTCCATAACACCAGGCCAGCGCATAATTTCTACCGGGTTTACTGTCGCGTTATCCGCTAAACCGGCAATGGTATTAGCATGCTTCATTAATTCTGCAGCTAAGCTTTCATTTAGTGTAACGTTACTTTTTGCGGCAGGATTGGCATTAAAGCGTAAATTACATTCAACTTTCCCGCGATTCAATTGTTTGCGAAATCGCTCTCTTAAGACGGGTTCAATACTACGAAATTGCTCAGGAAGTCTGAAATAGGTTTCAAGAAATCGTTGATTTACAGAACGAATTTCCCATACTGCATTGCCCCAATCGCCTTTTATTTCATGACGTGAGAATGCTGTCATACTATGGATCATAGAATCGCCTAACTAGTTAAAATTAACATTATGGTGAATTATGCCCTAGCTACTACTTGGTATCTACTTTAATCAAATGAAGTTAAGCAGATTATGCCGTGATAATCTGGTTAACTTCATCGATATAGCCGAACTGTGAAGGCGATTTAAACGCTAAACTAAAATAAATCCTTTCGCAGTATCTAGTTATCAAATTAAGTTTTTGCTTGCTGCCAACGCGCTTTAATATGGTCGGCAACACGAAACGAATTTGCGTAGATGGTAAACGTATAAGGTACACTGCCACCGGTTGGCATAAATGAAGCATCAGTCACAAAAAGGTTATCAACTTCATGTGCTTGGCAGTTTTTGTTCAGTACTGATGTATTAGGATCGTTACCAAAACGACAGCCGCCAGCCATCAAGTTTGAGGCCGGTGCGCTACTCACTGATGATGAAATATTTGTTGCGCCCATTTCACCTAACAGTTTCTCTGCTTTTTCAGCCAAATACTCGCCAACATCTAAATCATGATTATGTGCCCCAATGCGTATTTTCGCTACAGGGTCATCCCATTTATCAGTGACTTCATCATCTAAGCTGACAAAACAGTCGTCCGTTGGCAACCAATCGTTAAACACTTCGAAACGTAAAGTTTTATAAGTAGTGAACTCAGTTTTCATACTTTGTTTAAGTGCTTCACCCCACAAGAGTTTTTCACTGTCTTGGCTTGCATCGTATTGCCATTTTGTACTTTGTGCTCGTGAAATCGGGTTTTGATAAAACAAGAAATCTATCGTGCCGCCTTTAGCTTTACCGTCGCGATTAATACCTGTAAAAGCTTTGTCATCAATTTGATACCAATCTTGTAATGCTCTATTAATGAAAGGACCTATTTGTTTCAATTGTGCCTGCTTTTCTGTCGTTAAATCTTTATAAAAGAAGTCACCACGACCCGTTCCGCCACCACTAAATATTAAGTTTTTACCGACATGCCCTGAATTATTAGCTAAACCATTGGGAAATTTTTCGCCTTTAGAAGCTAGCAACAAACGTGATGTTTCAACTGCTTGACACGCTACAACATAATATTTCGCTTGTACGCTATGTTTGCGTCCAGCTTGGTCATAGTAATGCACACCAGATATTTCACCTTCGCTATCGGTGGCAATTTTATAAACTTTAGCATGCGGTTTTATCGTGCAATTACCTGTCGCAACGGCGTGATTTAATAATGCCGCTCGGCCGCTACCTTTAGCGCCCGATGCACAACCGTAACTGCTGCAATAACCTGAGTATTCACAACTATTTCTGCCCATGGCAGGTTGTGACAATATAGCGCGTGGTACCGGTACCGTGTGATAACCGATTGCTTTCGAACTTTTATCTATCCATGAAGAAATAGCGTGTTCTGCCACTGGGGGATAAGGAAAATCAGTTGAGCGAGGTTCTTGATGTGGATGTTCAGCAACTCTGCCTGATACACCAACGACTTTTTCAACCATGGCATAGTAAGGCTCTAGTTCGTCATAACTGATTGGCCAATCTTCAACATTAGCGCCTTCAATGGCACCAAACTCTGTTTTTAAACGAAAATCTACTGGTTTTAAACGATGGAAATAGCCGCTCATAAAGTTTGACGAACCACCAACCACCGTACCATTCCAGAAGCTCCAACCTGACTCACTCGTCGCTTCACCGTCCCAAAAGGTTTCGCCCGCTTCGTTGATGTATTCTTCCTCGATAACGTGTTGCTCGTCTTCAAGCTTTGGATTGTAAACATCGCGTAAGCTAATCGCTAATTCATCTTTATAAAATTCTTTTTCTGTTAGCCAAGCGCCTTTTTCTAACACTAACACTTTCGCGCCTGCTTCAGCTAAGGTATAAGCCACTGGTGATGCACCGGCACCACTACCCACTATACAAATATCATATTTCATGCTTTTCGAGTTCCTATTTGTTTGCGAGTGTATTGCTGGTGGCTAACCACTTCGGTGCTTATTTCATTCGAAAGCGCAGCTTTGTTCTTCTTGCTAATCGCTTGTTGACCTGGTAATTCGTAATAACGCTTACCGGCTGGTGGCAACGGAAATCCTGCTTGGTGATCTAACCATTGCCAGCCTATACCATTAGGGTTACCACCATAAATTGGTGGTGTGAGCATAGCTTCGAAAATATAACCAACTAAGTTACTCAACCAGTTTTCACCTGCTGTAGACTTGCTAATAGCCTGTAATATATTTTCTTTTTCATCGAAGGTTAATGCGACAAAATTTTTCTGCAATTGGCTATTACTAAATCCATTTAACCAACCGACACCTTTATAAATAAATTCAATTTCATCATTATCCGTAGGCTGTTGAAACACAACATTATAGAGATACTGGCTGGCTTGAATTTCTTTAGCACTTGGGCCTGTTGGCGATGCCGGAAGTAAATGGTCGAGTACGGCATTCAGCGTTAACCATGGATCTGTTTTTAACACCTCAGTAAATTGATCATTGGCTAGTGCAGACCAAGCATTCGTTGGCATAGCAGCTACCATGGTCGCACCTGCTGCAGACTTTAATGCACTGCGACGCGATACCTTTTTTTGTAGCCATTTAGGTGTACGGAAATTATCATCAAAAAATGAATTCACTTGCGATACGGCTTTGCCAAGCATTTTCTTTCGAGTGACTTTCTTTGCAGTCAATGGATTAGCCTTTTGCAGTTGATTCATCAATATTTCCCTCATTATTTGTTACCTGCCATTTCGCCAAAAATGTCAGCCAGTATTCAGTAGAATACTCTAAATCATTAAGTAACTCTGCGGTATCTTTTGACAATAACATGGTGCCGGTATTCGTCGACACATACATATGCGGGTAACCTTGCACTGGCGGCAACGACTTCATAAAGGCTTCGTTCTCATTACTGTCGCTGACACTAATTTTTAATAAGACATATTTATCATGTAGCTCTTGATAAACTTTTGGATTTTCTGCTAAGAATGCATCCATTTTATGGCACCAAGTACACCAATTTCCGCCAATTTCAATTAAGACATTTCGATTAGTTTTTTGCGCTAAAACAATAGCGGCTTGCGCATCTTTAAAAGGATCGCGTTTATCATCATATACTTTGCTATAAAGCGGCAAGCCTTTCGCCGTATCTATTGGAGACGAATATACAGACTGTTGTGCATTAGCTTGATTGCTGATCAGTAAACTTGATAAAAACAACACGATAAATAACTGAAATTTCATAAATACTCTCTATTTAGATGCATTCAATGTCTTTTAACGACAAATACTTAATAGAATGACCTTCTTTTAATTAACTATATTTCAAAATACTTGATACGTCATTATGTCAAATTGTCATACGAACGATTATAATGCGCAGCAATTATACTACGATAGGAAATTCAACATGCGTCCAAGCGGCAGAACTTTAGGACAAATACGTCCTGTAACCATTACTCGTCAATTTACAGCTCATGCAGAAGGCTCAGTGCTTATTGAGTTTGGTGATACCAAAGTTATATGTACCGCAACGGTTGAAACTGGCGTACCGCGCTTTTTGAAAGGCCAAGGTAAAGGTTGGATAACCGCAGAATATGGCATGTTACCTCGCTCTACTCACACGCGTATGCGTCGTGAAGCAGCTAATGGCAAACAAAGTGGCCGTACGTTAGAAATTTCTCGTTTAATCGCCCGCTCGTTACGTGCAGCGGTTGATTTAGTCGCACTGGGTGAGAATACTATTACCATTGATTGTGATGTTATCCAAGCTGACGGCGGCACTCGAACTGCATCAATTACTGGTGCTTGTGTCGCTTTAGTGGATGCATTAAATCATATGCGCGCTAAAGGCATTATCAACAATAATCCGCTTAAGCACATGATTGCTGCTGTTTCTGTTGGTATTTATAAGGGCGAAGCGGTTTCTGACTTAGATTACCTCGAAGATTCAGCTGCTGATACTGATATGAACGTGGTGATGACTGAAACAGGTAAGTTGATTGAAGTTCAAGGCACTGCAGAAGAAGAACCGTTTAGCTTTGACGAGATGCAAGCAATGCTAGCACTTGCTAAAAGCAGTATTAACGAACTATTTGATATTCAAAAAGCCGCTTTAAACTAAGCCACTGTTAGGAGCTAATAATGAAAGATTACCAACGTGAATTTATCGAATTCGCTTTATCTAAACAAGTATTACGTTTTGGCGAGTTTACCTTAAAGTCAGGCCGCACGAGTCCTTACTTTTTCAATGCAGGTTTATTTAATACCGGCCGTGATTTAGCCCGTTTAGGTCGTTTTTACGCTGCCGCATTGCAAGATTCAGGAATTGATTACAACTTGTTGTTTGGCCCTGCCTATAAAGGCATCCCAATTGCGACAACGACAGCAGTAGCACTCGCTGACAGCTACGATATTGACATGCCTTATTGCTTTAATCGCAAAGAAGCAAAAACACACGGAGAAGGTGGTAGCCTAGTAGGCTCTGCACTTGAAGGTAAAGTCATGCTGGTTGATGACGTGATCACCGCAGGTACTGCTATTCGTGAGTCTATGGAAATTATTCAAGCCCACGGTGCTGAGCTATCAGGTGTGTTAATCGCTTTAGATCGCCAAGAAAAAGGCAAAGCTGAACTTTCTGCAATTCAAGAAGTAGAGCGTGATTTTAATACCAAAGTAATTTCTATTGTCACGTTAGCAGATTTGATCACTTATTTGGAAGAAAAACCAGATATGGTTGATAGCTTAGCTAGCATTAAAAAGTACCGAGAGAGTTACGGTATTTAGCAATTTGAAGCAACACTTGAAGTAAAAAACCGATACAAATAAACGTAAAAAAGCCTGCAATTGCAGGCTTTTTTTATAAAGGTTATTCAATTAGAAAATAGTTAAGCAGTTAAATCAAATTGATAGCTAGGTGGTTTTTCATAAGCGTGATTAATATTTGAATAAAATTGTTCAATACGACCTGCTCTTTCATCAACCGCGACTGGTCTACTTGGCACAACCGCTTCTTGTGCTGATAAAGTTTGTGCCATATGGCGATCAAAAGCATTACTACTGTCATTACTTTCAAGATTGTCATCACTTTGCTGCAATAATTCTTTATCACGGTACAAGTTATCTATTTTTGGTTTTGCTTCAGCGCTTTCCGAATTTGCAGTAAGCAACTCTGCCTGAGCTTCAGCAATAATACTCGAGGCTGACGCAGCAACACGTACATCCTGCGCTGATGGATTGGCTGGGGCAAGAGCAGCAGCCTGTACTTTTTTCATTTTAGCAATGGTTTCTTGCGGATCGCCAGCAACCGGTGTTACATCAACAGAAACCTCCCCTTCAACAGCATATTTCTTACCATCAGGACCAATTTCAAATGAGTAAGAAGGAGAGCCGGTAAATGCTCCACCGACAGCAGCATGGGCTCTCTCATGATTACGTACTTCTTTATCGCGACCTTCTAAACTACGAATAATTTTCTGCTCTGCAAACTCTTCAGTACTCTCCTGCTGGCTACTACTCGATGTTTCTTGTCCTGGGGTTGATGACTCCGTAGTGCCGTTACTCTCTTTTTCTCCATCTTTACCTTCTAAAGAGGCTTGTGATGAGTCGTCTTGAGCGTTTTGACCAGAACCTTCATTACCCTCTGAACCTGTGTTAATAACCTCACTTGCATGCTGTGCTTGTTTACGCAAACTAGTAAAATCAACATGTTCATTGTTTTGTGCTGGCGAGCGCCCACGCTCTTTCTCAGAGGCAACACCTTTTTCGGCCGATGATTGACCAGAGGCTTCAGGTTTAGTAATAATTTCTCGTTGCTGATTATCACGACGTAAGCTTTCCGTCTGCAAGTTTACTGCAGTTTGTATGGGTAGGTTATAGCTTTGTGGGGTGATATTCATGGCAGATTAAACGCGTACGTCCAATAGTGTGCCTAAGTTCTCATCAGCCGCTTCAACAACATTTGCAGAAGCTTTAGCTTGAAATTCAGCAACACGTAAATCAACCACAGATTGAGTCAAACTTGCACCCTCAACAGTATTGGCATTTTGCGCGTTAACGCTATTTGATTGACTCGTATTCTGAACATCAGAACTAATAGTTGTGTTTGATACGATACTAGCTGCTGCTTGAGTGGCGTCTTCTGTCGCTTTTGCGAAGCCTTGAACGCCAGCATTAAAAGCTGATTGAATCTCCATACCCCCTCCTAAAACACTTATGATCTATTTCTTTAATTACATTTATAGCTGTATTTCTAACTACATTTTAGTTGTTCACTATGAAGTTAATAACGAAATTCATAGTAATTCATATATTAGCAAAACTCATTGATTAATTATTAACCAAAACCGTATAAAAGTAAACAAGCACACTAAATGAATTGTTTTGTCAGCCAAGCTTTTAAAACCGATAAAAATTCCGCTTGATGTGAAATAAATGGTGCATGTGATGCTTGTTCAAATATATAGCTTTCACTATTAGGTGCTAGCTCATCAATGAATGGAATAACTTGTTTTGGCACCAAGCCATCAAGTTTGCCGTAAAGCCTTAAAAAAGGTTGTTGAATATTCTTTAATTTAGCAGACAGATTTGAAGTTTCTAATAACTTAAGAGAGTCATCCAATACTTGTTGGTTCGGTTGTTGATGCTGCATCACCAAATCACGCATTTTTTTAATATCTTGGCGAATATGTGGACTGCCCATTGCTTGAATTTTCAAGAAATTACTAATAGTTTTGGTGGTGTCTTGCGCAAGTTGCTGATGAAAAAGCGCCAACACACTGGCTTTGATGCCTGGCCAATTTTCGCATTCTACAAACTGAGGTGAACTAGCTACAGTGACTAACCCCAAAACTTGATTTGGATGCCTAATGGATAGTTGACTCGCCACTAAACCACCCAAAGACCAGCCAACATATATCGCAGGTTTAGCTACCGTTGTTTTAATAATGTCAGCCAACTCAACTAAAGAATATTCTTTAAGATCATACGACTTATTTGTAGCAAACCCTGGTAAATCAACAGTGATAACTTCAAAGTCTGTTTGTAACTCTGCTAAGCATGGTTGCCAAACAGCTGAATTTAGCCCCCAGCCATGAATAAATACTAATGGAATGCCTTGGCCTTGACTCGCAATTTTCAAACTTTCTGCCATGCTTTCTTTCATACTTAATGTACTCGGTATCGGGTGTGTAGATAGTTTAACGAAAGGATGCTAAAAATGGAATTTGGCAGTAAAAATAATAATGAAATATTGTTATCTTTAAAACAAACATTACACCAATTTATTAAGCACTTAAGATTACAAATTAGTTGCTGTGTTTTATGCGGTAATGCTTGTCAGCAGCACCCTTTACTTTGTCAATATTGCCAAGATGATTTACCTTATTTCAATCATCAAATAATTGGCTATGATTTATTATCATGGCCCGCGATTACGAAAATTATTCCAACGAAAAAGTTTGATCATTTATTATCAATAGCACCTTACATATGGCCATTCGATACTTGGATAAGCCAATTAAAATATCAACATAAAACAGAAGTGGCTAACTTGTTATCACATTTATTGGTGATACTCTGGCGACAATACCTGCATGTTGAACAAGTAAATATTAAGCAAAAAAACACCTTAATATTAGCCGTGCCATTGCATATCAAAAAATGGCAGGAGCGAGGGTTCAACCAAGCACATCTTATTGCCCGACAGTTCGCTAAAAGTTTTAATTATGATTATCAAACAGAACTTATTTTTCGGAAAAAGTTTACAGAAAATCAAGTGGGTAAATCTGGTATCGCACGCCGAAAAAATTTGAAAAACGCTTTTGGCTTCAATCGAGATTTGAAACTAAGTTTACCTGAACATGTTATTTTAATTGATGATGTAGTCACCACGGGCACTACAGCAAATGAAGTCTGTCAGTTGCTAAAAAAGCAAGGAGTGCAAACCATCACACTCCTTAGTATTTGTTTAGCATTGCCAAACTAAATTCGCTATTTCACTCTGCTAAACTGACATTAAATGCTTTTGAAAAAAACAAACTATTTGCCATGATTTTCATGCTACCTAAAAAGTAACCGCGAAAAAGCAAATCATCGGTACTAGCAATAACACGTCCTTTACCAACATTATGCGCTACTAGTGTAGGATTGTTAGCTAAGCGATTAACCAAATTTTGATCGGCATAACCACTAAGTAAAGGAGCATGGCTGTATTTTGCAACACTGATAAATGGCTTGCTCGTTTGCTCCATAATGACCGTGCTATTTCTAAAGACGGGTAATTCTTTAGTTTGATAGCCGTAAGCTAGCGGATGAGTGATATCTAATTCTGTTTGAAAAATAGCTCCCGCTATACGCTTTCTACCAGCTAATGCTTCTTTATCGCCGTAGCTTAATTTTTCTGTTTCAAATAATTGGTCAATATGGCTTTTACTAACAAAGTCTATATTTAATAGTTCTTTATCCGACATCCAACGAGCCGCACGTTTTTGACCAAAGAGCACACCTCCATTGATTAGCCATGCTTTGATTTTACTTAACACACTGCCACTCAACTGAGCATATTTTCCATCAACCATAATAATATGACTATAATCAGCTAAATCAATAGACGCTAAGCGCGGCATTTCAATCACAGTAACCGGTATTTCCAATAAATTATCAAGATAATAAAGTACTTCGCCTGCTTCGTATTGTGATACCCCTTTGCCCCCAACCATTAACACTTTTGGAGTGGTGATTGGACGAAATGAACTACTACCAAGATCAATACCTTTCGAGGTTAATCCGGTAGCTAAAGCATTAAGGGTAATATTATTTTCAGTAGCTAAAGCAATCAGAATTTCACGCCAGCTTTCTACTGTTTGATTACCCGCTGGAATAATAATGCTACCAGCATCAAACATTTTTTCTGCGCCATTAACTGTTGCTGAAAACGTTTTAGTTGCCACTTTTGTTTTAATATCAGCTTGAGCAATTTTGTTTAATAATTTAGGCGCTAAAAAATCATGCCATTCAAATGCATAAGCGTATGCAGAGTCACTTATTGCCATTGCTTTTTCTGCACTGGCTTGCCAATGTTTTTTAGCCGTTTTTAAGCCCCAAGCTTGCCCTACTTTTGAAAATTTGATGTTCATTGCTAAGGGTAATGTCCAACCAGAAACATCATAAAAAGTATTATCTTGGAAGTTTTTCTGTTGATTAAATAAGGCTTTAATCACTCGATATTGCGGCTGTGCCAACGGAATATAATAACTGTGTTCGGCACGATAAGTATTGTCATGAATTTTATAGTCTTTAGTAAGCGGGTAAACCTTAATTTGATGTTGCTGCAGCTTACTTAAAAAGGCTTGTAGACGATAATTATCTTGGCTTTCAGTGAAAACATAACCGTTAAAGCTCTCATCGCTGGCTTGATCTTTCGCAAGTTGATAAAAATTTTCACGATAAGTTTTAAATTTCGCTTGGTTCTTCCAAGTTCCTTCAATAGTAGATAGCGACGTTAAGACATGGTTTTGAACACCATATTCGAAGGTCAGTAAACCATTAACCGTGCTTTGTTGTAGACCTCGACTACTAGCCTGCTCAAACAACACACCAATACCACCGTTAATATCTGGGTAGGTAGAACCTTTACCATAATAAAAATCATCAAAACTCTCTTCACTGTAATATAAGCGATCTTTAGTATCGAGCGCTTTCGCGTGATAAGTCGCGAGTAATCGAGTTAATTCAGTATTTTTCGATGGTGTGAGAGGATGTGTTCGTGTTGGTATTCCGGGTTGAAAGAAATAGCTGCCGTTGGCACCCATTTCATGAAAATCGCCAAGTACATTAGGTTGATATTGATGAAAGAATGGTAAACGGTTTTGACTTTCTTTTTGCGATAAGAGTAACCAATCACGATTTAGATCAAAACCAAAATGATTTGTACGGCCTGTTCGCCAGCCTTGATGATGCTCTATATGATTTGGATCGGGATTCACCGTTATGCCACGATGTGTGGTTACCCAATTAACAAACCTATCCATGCCATCAGGGTTAATACTCGGCTCAATCACGATAATGGTATCGTTAAGCATATCAGTAACGATTTTATCTTGGGCTGCAGCCAGATGATAAGCAACTACCATAGCGGCATTCGTACCACTAATTTCGTCTCCGTGGACACTATAACCCAACCAAACAACCACAGGGTCTTTCGCTGACGCTTTTATATCAGAACGACGCGCTAAAATATCATCAAGATTGCTTATATTTTCTGAACTAGAGATGGTCAATAGCATTTGCGAACGAAATTGTGTAGTTCGGCCCATTTCTTCGATCTTAACGCGCGAAGAAGATGCTGCTACTTGTTGTAAATAACTTAACACTTGGTCATGGCGAGGATGACGCTCACCTACCCCAAAACCCAAAATCGATTCTGGTGTTGGTATTTTAGCACTGTAAGTCGCTCCATCAGGCAAATATTCACTAACCTTGGCACTAAAAGCAGTAAACGAAATACTTAATAAAAAGAATACTAAAATCCGACCGAGCAATAACAACATATAATTTTTCCTTATTCAGTTATCGATAAAATAACAAAATAATGGCAAATGAACTAGTTATCTCGCATTAATTGACAACTTTTAGCTTTGCTTTAACGTTTTAAGAATACCTGTATCTAAATTATGCTATCTAGGACTAGCACCAAATGACAGAGCAGAGTAAAATGATTATACTTGAGTAATATAGTCGGGTATTGAAATTTTCAATCCCAGAAGTGAGAGTAAAATAGTATGATGATTAATATTTCAGAAACTGCACAAGAACACTTTGTAAAACTACTTTCTGGGCAAGCTGAAGGTACTAGTATCCGCGTATTTGTTGTAAACCCGGGTACAGCAAGCGCAGAATGTGGAGTATCGTACTGTCCGGCCGACGCCGTAGAAGCGGATGATATTGAACTAAAATTTGAAAAATTTTCGGCCTATATCGATGCTGACAGTAAGTCATTTCTAGAAGAAGCTGAAATTGATTTTACTACTGACCAAATGGGTTCTCAGTTAACCTTGAAAGCACCTAATGCTAAGTTACGTAAAGTCGGTGATGATGCTCCGTTATTTGAACGTGTTGATTACTTTTTAAAAGCTGAAGTCAATCCACAACTCGCTGGCCATGGCGGCGAATGTACATTGATGGAAATTACCGAAGACGGTTATGCCGTATTACAATTTGGTGGTGGCTGTAATGGTTGTGCTCAAATCGATGTTACAGTTAAAGACGGCATTGAAAAGCAACTAATCGACATGATGGGCGATGAGATTAAAGGTGTAAAAGATATGACTGAACACGAACGCGGTGAGCACTCATATTACTAAGCCCTTGTAACATAAAATAACGATAGAAATGTCACTATTAGAAAAGCTAGGTCAAGATCCACAACGCAGCATGCAGCGTTTTCTCAGTGGACTTGGCCTTTTTATTATCGGCGTATTATTTATATTTCTTGGTTTGTATCAAAGCCATCTTTGGCAGATCATTGGGATAATTATTATAGCGCTAGGCTGCTTGCTTGCTATCTACGGCTACGTTGGATTGTTTGCCAACCGCTTGTACCACATTTTAAATCGCACTAAACCTTAGCCACAATATTACAAAGCTTGCTTATTACGTTGATAGTGCCAAGCCAATGTGACGCCACGAGCTAGCATGAATATAGAAAATGCCGCCCATAAACCATGATTACCATAATCTTTTAATAACCACCAAACAGGAAAGAAACAACCAAAAGTTGCGAGCAACATACTATTGCGCATAATGTGTGCCTGCATTAAGCCAACATATACGCCATCATACAAATAACACCAACAAGCAAGTAATGGTAAAGCAACAATCCACAAAATATGTTGTTGGGCATAATCGACCACTTCAGGAATATCACTTATCGTTAAAATGAAATAAGGTCCTAAAAAATAAAACAGCAGGCTATAACCTAACGCAAATATACCCGTCCAAAACAATGCGATATTGACACTAATAAACATAGTATTTCTATTGTTTTCTCCTTTTGCTTTGCCTACCATCACTTCGGCCGCATTAGCAATACCATCTAAACCAAAGGATATAAGTAACAAAAAATTCATCAGTATGGCATTGGCGGCAATAACATCATCACCTAATCGAGCGCCTTGAAAAGTCATAAAAATAAAACATATTTCTAAACATAGCGTCCGAATTAATATATCCCGATTTAGCTTGAAATAACTTAACAAAGCCGAACGTTCGAGCACTTTGATAAGTATTTGCTGGGCACTAGAAAATAGTCCTATAAACTTTTCTTTAAAGTTTTTAGATACAAAGACAAGGCCAAGAATTAAACCGCTATATTCAGCAATTAGCGTTGCCCCTGCAACACCCTTCACTTGCCAATCAAAACCGATAACAAACAGTAAATCTAGCCCTAAATTTATCAAGTTAGTGATAATAATTAACCACATCACCATTTTAGCTTTGTGATTGCCGAGCAACCAACCAAGAATGACTAAATTAGCCAATGCTGCCGGTAAGCCCCACACTCGAATAGCGCTGTATTCTCGAGCATAAAACTGCACTTGTGCTGAACCGCCCGCTAAAGATAGAGCAATATCAAGATAAACACTTTGAAATAGAACTATTAGCAAACCTATACTAAACGCCACAATCAGCCCACGCAGTAAGATCAAAAAATTCAATTCATCATTTTTTTGACCAAAAGCTTGTGCAGAAAGACCTGTTGTCGACATACGTAAGAAACCACACAACCAGGTAATAGCCGTAATTAACATAGCACCCACTGTGCTACCACCTAAATAGTAAGAATATTCTAGATGGCCAATAACGGCTGTATCGACTAAACCCAATAATGGTGCGGTTATATTTGATAAAATCATGGGTAAAGCAAGAATGAATAACTGCTTATGGCGCTCTATATCATTGAATTTCAAAAAAAGCTGACCTTTGTTAACAAATGGGCTGTATAAATAGTAGGAAAAAAGCTATTTTAGGTGAGAGCCTAACGCCCTATAAATATTTTAGGAAGATTACCATGAAATACCGTTTGTTGGCAGCACTGTGCTATTGTCTTCACATCAGCAGTTTTGCCACTGTCGTTCTACAATATCATCATGTTAGCGATACCACTCCCGCTAGTACCAGTATCTCTCCTGAGCAGTTTTCACTGCACATGCAATATCTTGACGACAATGATTTTACCGTGATTGCATTATCAACTTTGATGGATTCGATCAAACAACAAAAAGCACTACCGAGTAAATCTGTGGTCATCACCTTTGATGATGCTTACTTAGATATTTTAACTAATGGTAAGCCTATTTTAGATAAGCATGATTTCCCTTTCACCATCTTTATTAACCCCAGTATTGTGGAGCGAAATTCCTCACATTACTTATCTTGGCAACAACTGAAAGCAATGGCGGACGATGGGGTGATTATCGCTAACCACGGAATGACTCATGATTCATTAACCCGAATTCCCTCTGGCGTTAGTCAACAAGATTGGTTAACGCAAAATACAGAATCACTATTAAATGCAGAAAGAATTATTGAAGAAAAAACGGGCCAGAGTTGGCGTTATTTCGCTTATCCTTATGGAGAGTATAGCCCTGATACTCAGCAATGGATCCGAGCTAATAATTTTATTGCTTTCACCCAGCAATCAGGTGCTGTTGGTTTAGATACCGACCTAACGACTATTCCGCGCTTTCCTGTATCGCAACCTTATGATCAATTATCAAGCTTACGCGATAAACTCAATTCATTACCGTTTAGTATTCGTCTTGACGCCGAAAATCAACAAACCATTTTTCAACAAGGGGAGTCAACCTCAGTCAGCTTTAATATTAATGTAGATGATTTTGATCCTGAACAACTACATTGCTACATTTCTAGCTTAGGTCGTCAGAAAATACAATGGCAAGGAGATGATATGTTTACCATTAATTACAGTGCACCTTTGCCAGCCGGTCGAGTACGTTGTAATTGTACCGCGCCAAGCCTTAGTGAGCCGGGTCGTTACTACTGGTTTTCAAAACCTTGGTTTATTTTGAAAGAAAATCGTCAATGGTATCCACTGTAAACCGTTGATAAGAAGAAATGGTCGACCGCCTAGCCCAGACTTCAACTAGGTTAATCTGAGCGTGCGATTAGCATTTTAGCTAAAAGCACTCTCGTTAATATTATTCAAATCCTCGTTAGCATCATGTAAATAATATATATTTTTGTAAAACGTCTGCCTTCACATTGAACTTGAAAGAGTAAAACTCAGCACGATATCATGCTGCTAAAGCTATTATTTCACTCAATATAAAGCGACAATTTTAGCAAAATCACTTACTAATTTATCACCTTCAATAACAGGTATTTCACCAAGTGCCTGTTTCGGTTTAAAAATAGCTTCGACCTTACCTGCTGGATTAATCAACACTAATGATGCGCTGTGATCAACCAAATAACTTTGCGTGTTATCGCTCTCTTTATCACTGCTATCAAATTCTGGCTCAGTTATAGCGTACATTAAGCCTAAATTACGCGCAAAAGGAAACAATGTGCCATGATCGCCATGCAAAGCTTTAAACTCGGCATTAAAATAACCAATATAACTTGCAAGCTTCTCTTGAGTATCGCGTTTAGGATCCACAGAAACTAGAAGCACTTGGCTATTGTTAGCAATAGCTTTTAAATCATCATAAATAAAATTCATTTCTTGTAATGTTGTCGGACAAACATCAGGACAAGATGTATAACCAAAAAACACCCAGCTCCAATGATCTTTTAACGACTCATTATTAAATTTATTACCCAAATGATCGGTTAATTCAAATGCTTTCACATCTCTTGCTTGTTGATAATGTAAGGCAAATTCAACAGGGGACTTCTTACTTAACTGACTAAATAACATTATGCCTGCTGCTAATGCCCCTAACGCCACAATGAGAGTTACTACTTTGTTCATTATCCTGTCACCGGTAATAGATAGTGGTCAAGCAGGAGAATAATAAATAACGCCATTAAATGAACAATAGAAAACTTAAAGGTGTCCATAGCCGTATTCTCATCTGCATTAAATTTCAACTTCCAAGCATACGCAAAAAATACTAAATTCAATACCACAGCGCCAATTAAATATAACCAATTGCTCATACCTACCAAGTAAGGCAGTAAGCCAACTACAAATAATAAAACGGTATACAGCAAAATTTGAGTTTTAGTGAAATCAATTCCGTGAGTCACTGGCAACATAGGAATATTAACTTTCGCGTATTCGTCTTTACGATGAATAGCTAGAGCCCAAAAGTGTGGCGGTGTCCACGTAAAAATTAACAAAACTAAAAGCAAGGCATTAGGATGCACTTCATTTGTCATCGCTGTCCAGCCTAATAACGGAGGAATAGCACCAGCTAAGCCACCAATAGTAATGTTTTGCGGCGTTGCACGTTTCAAATACATCGTATAAACGAAACTATAGCCAACTAAACCAGAAAAAGTTAACCAAGCAGTTAGTGGGTTAACAAAGCCATATAAAACTATAAAGCCAGTTACAGCCAAAGTCATCGCAAAGATCGATGCCTTACGCGAAGTTAGTCGGCCATTAGGTAACGGACGATTATGAGTACGCCCCATAACACTGTCTATACGTTCATCAACAATATGATTAATTGCCGCTGCTGCAGAGGATAAAAACCCAATGCCTATCATAGAGGGCACTAATACTTGCCAAGGAATAACACCCGGTACGGATAGGCACATTCCTACAAGCGCGGTTAATACTAATAATGCCACTACCCTTGGTTTTGTTATTTCATAATAATCACGCCAAACAGGAGTGCTAGGTGCGCTATGACTCGATACTATTGCGTTACTTTGACTCATAATATGCTCCTAAACTTTACGTTTTAAACTATATGTCATGGAAAGTAATGACATCATCAACATTGCAGCAACCACATTGTGACTTACCGCAACACTCAGTGGTAATGAAAACCAAACATTACTAATACCTAAGCCAACTTGTACGCTCAAGATAAACCCTAAGCTCATGGCTGCCTTTTTAAAAAATGGTGATTGGGCTTTGCGAAAAATACTGATCGCCAACCACATTAAGTATAATGTCGTTATTATAGCGCCAAATCTATGCATAACATGAATGGTCACGCGTGATGCATGGTCAAGATGGCCGAATTCATAACTGTCTTTCTCTGGTGGTACCAAATCGAATGCATGTTCAAAGTTAATCTGCTCTGCCCAACCAGCTTGGCAAATAGGTAGCTCAGTACATGTAAGCGCAGCATAGTTAGACGATGTCCAACCACCCAAACTAATTTGAGCGGCTAAAATAAAAATACCGATGACCGCGAATTTAGCATATTTTTTTACCGCAAAATCTTCTCCCGGCACCCGATAATGACTCAAACGTAAATACAGTAAAAATAATAAACACAACGTAGTAAAGCCGCCCAACAAATGCCCCATGACCACCACTGGCATCAGCTTCATAGTGACAGTCCACATGCCGAGTGCCGCCTGAAAAACAACCACCAACAATATCAAAATAGGTAAGCCTACGGGTCCGCCTTGCGCTCTTCTTTTTAGCGATATTAACGCGATAATAAGAATGAGCAATCCTAGGGCGCCGGCGAAATAGCGATGAATCATTTCATTCCATGCTTTATGTGGTTCAACAGGACGATCGGGGAACGCTTGCTCAGCGGCAACAATTTGCTCAGCGGTCTTTGGCACATCAATAAAACCATAACAACCGGGCCAATCAGGACATCCAAGTCCAGCATGGGTTAATCGTGTATAAGCACCTAAGCTGACAACTACAATGGCTAATAAAATACTGACAAAAACAAGTTTTCTAATATCAGAAGAGCTATGTGTTCTCATTTAGCCAATCCTTGAGTATTTCAATAATTTTTTAAAGTCTGCCAATATTGCTTTACCAAATGTTGGTAATTGCTCCGCATCTGACGGGGGTATATGACTAAGAATGACATTACCCAATGGATCAACAATTAACACTTGTGATTGCTTTACAACATCTTTTGCCAAAGTGGGCATTGGTTGAATATGCCACTTTTTAACCTGTATTTTATCAGTTTGTACTGTACTTAGATCTTGCTGAGTTAATGCCACGGGCTTAACACGAGGCATTTCTTTCCCTAAAGCGATATACGTATTATTTACACTGACGAAGACTTTTTCACACTGTAAATCACAGTTTTTTGGCAAGGTGTATAACATCAGCCATTGATGATCAAAGTCACTAACATCGAGTCCAAGTTTAGCTAAGGTTAACTCATTTTCGATAAGCTCCCCTTGATTAGTCACACCGTAATTAAACCATTGTTGATTCAGCGCTAACTTAGCCAACACAATGGGAATGATAAACACCGCAAGAAGAATTAGCATACTGCGGCGCGATTTATTTAATTCTGAAGAACTCATACAACTCAGCCTTTTATTCTTATTATTTGGTTTCGGTACTTTTCTAATTTAGTACTTGTGTTTATTTGAGTCTAATCCTTTGTACTCATTTTTATTGCTGCCCAAATCATCAAACTTATCCAGGCCAATGCCAAGCTAAACCATTGAAAGGCATAAGCTCGATGTTTTTCTGGTGGCATAACGATGGGTTGCCAATTTTTTTTATAACCAATAGTTTCTTTTTTATCTAAGTAGACAACGAAGGGCAATATTTTCTTGCCAATTAATTGTGAAAATTTATCTATTTCTATTTGTTGTACTCGTAATGGCCATGTTGGATTAGTTAAATTTTGTGCTTGTAACTGGATGCCAACTTCCACTTCTCGTACATGACCGATAATTGTATGTGACCCACTTACTGGCGTTAATTGAGGTAAGACATTACGATCAACCGAACCTTGTACCCAACCTAAATTAACCAATACCATATTGTTATTACTTTCAATAAGCTGATAGACCCTATAACCCAAACGCCCTTTGTCAGGTTGATTATCGAGTAGAAATATCTTATCACCGACAAATTTACCCTTTAGCTGAATCGGTAAATCATTAATGCCATCTTGCATGTCAGTTAGTGCGACTACTTGTGCCAAAGAAAGCGCTTGTCTTTGGCTTAACTCACTAATGCGTTGTTGGCGCTGTTCTTTTTCAAGTGCTCGGTCTATTTGCCAAAAACCTAACTTGATTAATAATGAAAATACTAGCATGGTAAAGATTACCATCGGCCAATTAAACTGCTTTGACTTGTGCTGAAGTGATACCAAATTCATAAACTACCGCATATTCACTAACTAAAAAAATACTAAAAAGAGAGAATGTTGTGTTAATTAAAATTATCGTAGTTTGCCTATTGGCTTTTATGATTTATAACCTCTTTAGAGCGTTATTTACTATGAATAAAAATGACCCAAATAAACCACCTATGTCCAAGTTTATTGGACGACGAGTGCTAACATCGGTTGTACTTATATTGTTGCTATTACTTGGAATGCTCACAGGGGTAATAAGCCCTAACCCTCGACCATATTAGTCAAAAAGGTACGATATTTATCACTATAAATATCGTACCTTAAATAATCACTTAGTGCAGTTTATAGACAATCGCGCTAAATAATATATACAAAAACAAACAAAATAACCCAAACTACATCTACAAAATGCCAATACCAACTTGCGGCTTGAAAAGCGAAATGATTTTTAGGTGTAAAATGTCCCTTAAATACTCGAATCAGCATGACCAGCAGCATAATGGTACCTAAAGTAACATGCATACCGTGAAACCCTGTCAGCAAGTAAAAAGTATTACCGTAAATGCCACTATCTAAATACAGCTTCATTTCATTCGCATAACCATGCGCATACTCTAGGCCCTGACAATATAAAAATACTATACCTAACACCACGGTGAGACCTAGCCAAAACTTCAATAGACCACGTTTTTCTTGTTCTAATGAAACATGGGCAAAATGTGCCGTGATTGACGATGTTAATAATAAAATAGTGTTAATAAGTGGTAAGCCGTACCAACCCATCGCAGTGGTTTCAGTGCCATCTGGGGTTTTAATTAATGGCCAAGTCGCAGTAAATTCAGGCCATAGTATCGCGGCAGTCGCGGCATTATTACCAGCACCACCGAGCCAAGGTACAGAAAAGGTACGGGCGTAAAGTAATGCGCCAAAAAAAGCGGCAAAAAACATCACTTCTGAAAAAATAAACCAACTCATACCTTGGCGGAATGAATTATCCATTTGATGGCTATATTTACCTGACATTGATTCAGTAATAACATTGTTAAACCAACCAAATACCATATAAATAATCAGCGCTATACCAGCGAGTAAAATCCAACCACCACCGGCGGCTTCAGGATTATTTAAATTTGAAACATAATTAGCGGCACCTACCGCAATTAAAAACAATGCAATAGCCCCCACTATTGGCCATTTACTCTGCGCTGGTACGTAATAACTTTCGTATTCTTTTGTCGTCATTGTTGTTCCCCTCATTTAAGTGCCAAGCACTTAAGAATCAACTGAGCTTGTAATATCGTACAAGGTGTAAGATAGCGTGATCGTAGAAACGTCATCAGGTAAGTCTAAGTCGACATAAAACTGCAATCCCATTTCAACGTCTTCACTCGCTTTTAACGGCTGATTATTAAAGCAAAAGCATTCTATTTTTTGAAAATAAATTGCCGCTCGACCAGGTGATACTGACGGAACTGCTTGCCCAATAATATCTTTTACAGACTCGTTTTTAGCATAAAACTTAACGGTTTTTCGTTCACCTGGGTGTACTTTTACTTCGTTGATCATTGGCTCAAACTTCCAAGGTATCCCCTTCGCAGTTCGAGTCAAAAATTGCACGGTAATGGTACGTTCGGTATCTATTGTTACTGCGTCATAACTTGCAGCAACATTAGATGTTTTACCGTTTAACCCGGTGATATCACAAAACACGTCATATAACGGCACCATCGCAAAACCAAAACCAAACATACCAACAACAATTAACATCAGTTTTTTTACTGTTTTTTTCACTGAAGCATCATGCACTGTTGATTGCGCTTGTTTCGATATCTTATTTTGCGATTCACCGTTAGTCATTTTAGCCCCGATTAATCAATTTTTGGTGGTGTTGTGAACGTATGGTATGGCGCAGGACTAGCTACCGTCCATTCCAAGCCTTCGGCTCCATCCCAAGGTTTCATCGGTGCTTTTTCTCCACCTCTAATGCACTTGATAACCAGTACTAAGAATATTAATTGTGAAATACCAAAAGCAAAGCCGCCGATGCTGACCCATTTATTAAAGTCCGCAAACTGCAAAGCATAATCAGGTATACGACGAGGCATGCCCGCCAAACCTAAAAAGTGCATTGGGAAAAACAATAAATTTACTGAAATAAGTGAACACCAAAAGTGCCATTTACTTAACGTATCGTTATACATATAGCCCGTCCATTTTGGTAACCAGTAATAAGCGCCAGCAAAAATAGAAAATAGCGCACCAGTTACTAATACATAGTGGAAATGAGCAACAACAAAATAGGTATCATGATATTGAAAATCCACTGGGGTCATTGCGAGCATCAAGCCAGAAAAACCACCAATCGTGAACAAAATAACAAAGGCAATTGAGAACAGCATTGGAGTTTCAAAACTAATAGAACCCCGCCACATGGTAGCGGCCCAGTTAAAAACTTTTACCCCTGTAGGGACAGCAATTAACATGGTGCAGTACATAAAGAATAACTCACCAAATAACGGCATACCCGTGGTAAACATATGATGCGCCCAAACGATGAACGACAAAAATGCAATCGATGCTGTCGCATAAACCATTGAACTATAGCCAAATAGTTTCTTACGAGAGAAAGCAGGAATGGTCGTAGATACAATACCAAATGCTGGCAAAATCATGATGTACACTTCAGGATGACCAAAGAACCAGAAGATATGTTGGAACATAACAGGGTCACCACCACCAGCGGCATCAAAGAAACTCGTACCAAAGTAGGTATCGGTCAATACCATCGTGACGGTACCCGCGAGCACCGGCATCACTGCGATTAACAAGTAAGCTGTAATGAAGAATGTCCAAACAAATAATGGCATTTTCATGTAAGTCATACCTGGTGCACGCATATTCATAATGGTAACAACGATGTTAATTGCACCCATAATTGAGGAAATCCCCATTATATGTACCGCAAACACGAAAAACGCTGTGCTGCCATTACTGTAAGTAGTTGATAATGGTGCGTAGAAGGTCCAACCAAAATTTGGTGCGCCACTTTCCATAAAGAAAGACGATAACAAAATAGCGAAAGCAAAAGGTAGAATCCAAAAGCTCCAGTTATTCAATCTCGGCAACGCCATATCCGGTGCACCTACCATCATAGGCAACATCCAGTTAGCTAACCCCGTAAAGGCCGGCATGATCGCCCCAAATACCATGATAAGACCGTGGACTGTGGTCATTTGGTTAAAGAAATCAGGCTCAACTATCTGTAATCCAGGCTGAAATAGCTCAGCGCGGATAACCAGCGCCATAGCGCCGCCAGTCAAGAACATAATAAATGAGAACCATAAGTACATCGAGCCGATATCTTTATGGTTAGTGGTATACAACCAACGTTTCAGGCCAGTCATTTTATGATCGTGGTGATCACCGTCATGTGAATCATGCTCGGATTGATCATTAATTACATCTGTAGTCATTATAACGCCTCCCTACTTCGCACTGGCAGCAACATCTGCTGGCTGGACTAAATCACCGGTGTTGTTACCCCAAGCATTACGCTCAAAAGTCACTACCGCAGCAATTTGCGTTTTCGTTAATTGGCTGCCAAAAGCGGCCATCGCTGGATTTTTCTTACTGCCGTTAAGTACCATATCCAAATGTATCGCTACATCTCCTGTGGCAATAGCACTACCTTTTAGGGCAGGAAAAACGGGAGCCATTCCTTGACCAGCTGCTTGATGGCATGCCGCACAGGCTGTCATATAAACTTTTTCACCCATGGTCATTAATTCATCTTTGCTATAAGTTTTGTCAAGATCCTCAGAAACCTTAGCTTCAGGAACGACTTCAGCAATTTTATCCGTAACTACACTTTTAACATCATCAACTGCTTGCTCAACAGTATCTGTAATACTTGCCGTTGCGCCAGAGGCAGCATTGACATCAGCAGCTTGCACAGCGTCACCAGTATTATTTCCCCAAGCATTACGTTCGTAAGTCACTACTGCAGCAATTTCTTTTAAACTTAATTGCTTGCCATAACCTTGCATACCCGTACCTGCTCGACCATTAAAGACCACATTAATGTGTTCACTTGCTGGTCCAGTAGTTGCTATTGCACTGCCTTTAAGCGCAGGAAATGCTGGCGGTAAACCTTGTCCACTAACTTGATGACAGGCCGCACAATAAGCAGTGTAGGTTGTTTCACCTAATTGCATAAGTTCTTCAAGTGGCACTGAAGCATTTAATGACGCCGCTTCTGCGGCTGCTGCGTTAGCTTTCATTTTTTTCTGTTCATCAAGCCATATGGCATAATTTTCTTCAGTTTTTACCTCAACAACAATTGGCATAAACCCATGATCTTTACCGCACAACTCAGCACATTGGCCACGATATACGCCGGGTTTATCTACTTTAGTCCACGATTCATTGATAAAACCAGGATTAGCATCTTGCTTTACTGCGAATGCCGGTACCCACCAAGCGTGGATAACATCATCAGAAGTAATAACAAAACGGACTTTTTTATTGATTGGAATGACTAAAGGTCGATCAACTTCAAGCAAATAGTTTTCGCCTTTTTCAGCGGATGTTCCGTCTTGGTTTTCATATTGTTCACGTGGGGTAGAAAGGACAGAATAAAATTCAAGATCTTGATCAAAATACTTGTAGTGCCACTTCCACTGAGAACCGGTCACTTGGATAGTTATATCTGCATCATCGTTATTTTCCATATCAATGAGCGTATATGTGGCAGGAACAGCCATAGCAATTAGAATGACGACAGGAATAGCTGTCCAAAGAATTTCAACTTTTGTGCTTTCATGGAAAGTTGAGGCTTTAAAGCCTTTTGATTTACGATGAAACACCATAGACCAAAACATTGCACCAAAGACCACTACACCAATGGCTGTACAGATATAGAGCACCAACATATGTAAATCATATACGTCTCTACTTACTTCCGTCACACCTTTAGTCAAGTTCAGCGACATATCTGCCAAAGCTGAATTAGATAGCAATCCCCCCAGTAACAACAAACCTAGGTTACGTCTTTTCACTCGACATCTCCTTCACCCTTTTAAGGCCAAGTAACACGGTTTAATTACTACTACATAATGAAAACCGGCTATTTAGCGCATACATTTATTATTATTTAAGTGACGCATTTTTATACAGCTATTAAATGCACCCTATTGTTATGTTTGTACGTTTTCTAGACTAGAATTACTTAAAAGTTGATCTGGGTCAATTTAAAATTTCAAAAGCATGAAAAATAAAAGCTAATAAATACAATAGAGTAATAACCCTAAAAAGGACGAACAGTGCATTTTTAAAAGGATAACAGCGATGTTTGTTTTTTGTTCAATACGATTTTATTACACCGAACATTAAATAAACAAAACACAAATTATTTGTACAAAAAACACTCTGCCCATTAAATGTGATGATATGAATGATAATTACGCTAAACAAATAACGCTTATGATAGTGGATAGTTAATAAAGGAGATAAAAGCGTAAATTATAGGAATGGGGGACGTGACTTAATTTAATAAAATAGCCAGCTATTTTATTTTTAAATACAAACTAGATAAGAAAATGTGAATATCAAAAACAGGCAGGGTAAAGTGATAAATATTCGTGCTAGCGCAGCTGCAAACTTGAATATTGTTTACGCTGCGCTATCGGAATTACTCAACAAAAATAGAAGTTCATTACATCCAGTCAGCTGCTCGAATAACACCTACTGCAATCCCTTCAACGTTGAAGTTTTGAGAAGTTAAGTCAACTTTAATCGGTGAAAATTCTTCATTTTCTGCATGTAAATAAACGATATTACCATCACGCTTAAAACGCTTAACGGTTACATCGTCTTCCACACGAGCAACAATTACTTGCCCGTTTTTAACATCAGTTGTTTGGTGTACGGCCAGTAAATCGCCATCTAAAATACCGATGTCTTTCATACTTTCACCATTAACGCGCAGTAAATAATCAGCTGCAGGATGAAATAAACTACCGTCAATTTTATAGTGCTGCTCTACATGCTCTTGCGCTAAAATAGGTTCTCCTGCGGCAACACGACCGATGAGTGGCAAACCATCCTCTGCGATAAACTCTTCGGCAAGACGGATACCACGTGACGTGCCCGGTAACATCTCAATATAACCTTTCTTCGCTAACGCCTTTAAATGCTCTTCTGCCGCGTTTGCTGATTTAAAACCAAAATTATTCGCTATTTCTGCACGTGTTGGTGGCATGCCCGTGTCAGAAATTTTTTCTCGGATCAGATCAAATATCTGTTGTTGTCGGGGTGTTAAAGGGCGCATAATTTTTCCTTAAGCCAGTTAAGTGCAAGCCTGTACTTTTAAACAGTATAACTGTCATTGTATACAGGCTGTAAATAAACGCAAGTAGTTCCTGTAGAACAAGTAACCGCTATGCTGTGCTCAAAAGGCATTCTAAATACAAGAGAGAAGTAACATAAAATAATTTATGCCCATATATAGAAAAACTCATCAGAAAATACTATTCATGATGAGTTTAGTTAAATTTAATTATGTTAGTGAGAAGTTATATCTTAAAAATACTCGCTTCTTCACGAAGATCACTCGCAAGGGCTGCAACATCTTCGCTGGCGCGTGAGTTTTCCTGAGAATCCTGAGCTACTTGCTCGCCAATATCACGAATACGAATAATATTTTCATCTACCTCTTTTACCACAATAGATTGCTGCTCAACTGCCGTTGCCACCAACACAGTCATTTCTGCAATAGCATCAACATCAGTGATAATTTCATTGAGTACCAGCTCAGTATCTTGTGCTTGGGTAACACTGTTTAAGCCTTGCTCTTTACAGATCCCCACCGTTTTAACAATATCTGACGTGGTGACTTGTAACTCATTAATAATAGAAGTTATTTCTGCGGTGGAATCTTGTGTTCTTACAGCTAAAGTTCTAACTTCATCAGCAACAACTGCGAAACCACGCCCCTGTTCACCAGCTCTAGCCGCTTCAATAGCGGCGTTTAAAGCTAACAAGTTTGTTTGGTCAGCAATGCCCTTAATGACTTCAAGTACTGAAGAAATCCCATTACTTTTCTCTTGTAATTGAACGATCTCTTCACCTGCATTAATCAATTGCTCAGACAGTTGGTTAATATTTACCACGGTATTATCAAGTTTTTCTTTACCTTCAATAGCTTTAATTGATGCCTCATCGGTTCTGTCTTTAGTCAAATGGGCATTATTTGCTATTTCATTAGCAACAATCCCCATTTCAGTGACCGCGGTAGCAACCATATCACTTTCAAGTGACTGGTTAATTATACCTTCAGTCGTTTTTGCGACACTTCTTGATACGACAGAAGATGAAGCACTTAGAGCATCCACGGTTTGATTAATACTCTGAATTAAGGTTTGAAAATGTGCCATAAAGATATTAAATTCTTTCGATATTGCGCCAATTTCATCATGGCTATCTTCTGTACGCTGGGTCAGATCATTACCTTTTCTAATTTCAGATATACGCTTTGAAAAATTATTTAGCGGTGTAATTATTTGCTTAGCAACAATACTAACAATAACGGCAATTAATAGTGAGACGATGAGCGTTATAATCAAATGTTGGGTGTTACTTTGCTCAATTTCTTCACCGATATGCTCATTCAAAATGATAATTTCTTTATCGAGAGCACTCTCAACAAGATGCACGGCAGCACGCATATCACCACGAATACCCGTTTTAGAATCTAGTCCAATTTGTTTAGATATATCAACAAACTTAGTAAATTCTGTTTTATAAGTTACTAATAGTTTTTTCGATCTGGGATCTTCCAAACGTGCAGCAAGTTTGTCTGCAATTGCTAATAAACGACCAAGATACTTTTCATCACTACGTAAAATGAAATCTTTTTCATGGCGCCTTAATGTTAATAACAACGTGGTTGATTCAAAATCACTCACAGTTTTGAGATTAGACTCTAGTGCATGAGTTGCAGCTCTGAGTTTACCATACACGCCCGAATCTTTATCTAATCCCTTTTCTACTGACACAGAAACTAGTTGCCCGAAGGCTTTTTGATAACCTTGGAGACTAGTGTTAATAACCGATAATTTTTTTGCAGATATATCTGCAGTGATTAAACGTTGCTCCAAATCGCTAACCATCTGTAAAGATTGTTTAAAGATTATATTAAACGTTTCTCGGTATTTAATGTTTTTACGTAACAGGAAGTCTTTTTCAGTACGTCGTAATTGCAACGTCGATATTTGCAAATCTTTCAGTTCTGATTTTATTTCGATCAAATTATTAACATTGCTTTGATTGGCTGCATTTTCAAGATATAAGCCAAACAGCCCAAATATAACCAAAGAGACAATCACGTACAATTTTTGCTTAATGGTAAGCTTCATATAATATTTCAACAATTAGAGTAATGGCGGGATCTGACATGAGTATAAAATCAATTTCGATACTCCGCTATATTTCAATCGAGTATTTTATTAAATTAAAAATAAAAGTATTGTTTAATAAAGCTAAGTAAAATAGCATAAATTCTGCATTATCTATCATCAGATATAACGCTATTATGAGTCCCATAACACGCTAAAGTCTAACCTTGATGCTGAGTTCAAGTTGATTAATTACCTATTTATTCTTAATAGTGAACATAAAAATTAACGCACTATGATGCTAGCTAAAGCCAAATACACAGGTTAATATCGATAAAACAATCAATATACTTATATCAATAGATATTAACTATGATAAAAATACGTGATTTAGAATATCTCACCGCTATTGCTGAATATAAACATTTTGGTCATGCCGCTGACGCCTGCTTTGTTAGTCAGCCAACATTAAGTGGTCAAATCCAAAAGCTAGAGCAACGATTAAAGCTAACGTTAATTGAGCGCCAACCGCGCAATGTTATGCTTACTCCTGCTGGCGAGAAGCTTGTTCAACAAGCTATGCAGGTTTTGAACGCGGCAAATAATTTTGAAGAAGCAGCAAAAGCGTTACTTGATCCGCTTTCAGGTGACTTACATATTGGCTTAATTCCCACTTTAGCGCCCTATATATTGCCGCATATCATGCCCGCCTTGAATAGTAAGCTAACGAGAATAAACTTCTATTTACATGAAAATAAAACACAAGATCTGCTGCAACAATTAGAAACTGGCAAGCTCGATATCTTAATTCTGCCTTGGTTGCCTGAAATGTCTCGTTTCGAGCGTTATGATTTATTTAACGAGCCTTTAGTAATGGCAACGTCACCTTCACATGCACTTGCAGATAAAACCAAGGTCAGTTTTGATGATTTACACAATCAAAAAATTCTTACTTTAGAAGATGGTCATTGCTTGCGAGATCAAGCGATGGGTTATTGTTTTAGTGCCGGTGCAGAAGAAGATCATAGCTTTCGTGCTACCAGTCTTGAAACCTTGCGTTATATGGTGGCAAGTAATATGGGCATTACTTTGTTACCGCAATTGGCCACCATTAATTATGCTCCCCAGCAGCACATTCGTTATATTCCGTTTGATAGTCCACAACCCATACGTGAAATAGCCTTACTGTGTCGTGCCGGTTACACCAGAATGGAAAGTGTCAGAGCAATTGTCAGTGAGGTCAGGCAAGCAGTAAACGGCCTTTTTGATTAATACTAAAACAAAAAACGCTATCGTTGATGACGATAGCGTTTTTTTTCGCGTATTTTCAATCTTGGTAGTAATTGACTTTCAATACCACCTTTAAATAGATTTTTCCTCGTGAACTATGCGGCAGCTTCACTAGCACTTTCAGTGTTTTCTAAAGGGTTTGGTGTTCTGATCAAGTAATCAAAAGCACCTAAAGCGGCGGTTGCACCACTACCCATCGCAATAATGATTTGCTTAAAAGGTGTATTAGTTACATCTCCTGCCGCATAAACACCAGCGATATTAGTTTCACCTTTTTGATTAACGATAACTTCACCGCGTTCAGTTAAGTCAATTGTACCTTTTAAAAATTGTGAATTAGGTACTAAGCCAATCTGGACAAATATGCCGGCAAGTTCGATAGTTTCTTGCGCATTTGTTGCTCGATTAAGGTAATTAAGCCCCGTTACATGCTTACCATTGCCTAATACTTCTGTCGTTTGCGCATTAACAATAATCTCGACATTAGGTAACGAACGCGCTTTATTTTGTAATACAGCATCAGCACGTAATACGGTATCAAATTCCAAGACGGTTACATGTTCAACTAATCCAGCAAGGTCAATGGCAGCCTCAATACCTGAATTACCACCACCAATAACGGCGACTGATTTTCCTTTAAATAAAGGGCCGTCACAATGCGGGCAATAAGCCACACCTTTACCGCGGTATTCTTGTTCACCTGTAACGTTCATTTCTCTCCATCTTGCACCGGTTGCAATAACGGTTGAACGTGTTTGTAATGTCGCTCCGTTTTCTAATTCAACGGTAATTAAGCCACCTTCAACATCACTTTCAATAATATTTTTGACCCGTTGATTATTCATAATATCAACATCATAGTCATTAACATGGTTTTCTAAACTCGCTACAAGTTTGGGACCTTCGGTAGCACTGACAGAAATAAAGTTTTCAATCGCCATCGTATCTTGCACTTGACCACCAAAGCGGTCTGCAACGATACCGGTGCGTATGCCTTTACGGGCACTATATATTGCTGATGCCGCGCCCGCTGGGCCGCCACCAATCACTAATAAATCAAAAGCTTCTTTGTTGTCTATTGCTTTTGCTTGTCTCGCGCCAGCATTTGTATCTACTTTATTTAAGATCTCAGTTACTGTCATTCTGCCCTGAGCAAAAGCTTTACCGTTTAAGTACACAGCAGGCACAGAAAGAATATCGCGTTTGTAAACTTCTTCTTGAAATAGTGAGCCATCAACCATCACATGTTTAATTTGTGGGTTAATCGCCGCCATCATATTAAGCGCTTGCACAACGTCTGGACAATTTTGGCAACTTAACGAAATATAAGTTTCAAAGCTATACTCGCCTTCGAGTGCAGCTACTTGCTCGATAACCGCTTTATCAAGCTTAATTGGGTGTCCGCCACTATGTAATAGGGCTAACACTAATGAGGTAAATTCATGCCCCATCGGTACACCAGCAAAGCGCATTTCGCCGCCAGTTTTTACCGATTTCACTAACATTGATGGCACACGTTCATTGCTAGCATCTGCTGCAACAACCGTTACTAATGCTGACATTTCAGCAATTTCTGTCACCAAGGTTTTTAATTCTTTTGATTTTAAGTCTTCACCTAAAAATACTGACAATTCAACAGCCGAGGTTAAATTTTGTAAATAGGTCGTTAGTTGTTGCTTTAAGTTCGTATCTAGCATGGTTTATTCCTTCGAGAATACTGATGAATATGATTTTTATTTTTTTGAAAGTACCGCGACATTTTCAACCATACCGCGGTGATGTTAGCTGTCGTTTAGATTTTTCCAACTAAGTCTAATGATGGTGTTAACGTTTCTGCACCTGGCTGCCATGCTGCTGGACATACTTCACCGTCGTGGTCAGCTACATATTGTGCGGCTTGAATTTTACGCACTAACTCTTTTGCTGAACGGCCTATACCTAGGTCATGTATTTCGGCAATTTTAACTTCGCCTTCAGGGTTAACAACAAACGTACCACGAAGTGCTAAACCGTCATCTTCAATCATGACACCAAAGTTACGCGTAATTTTACCTGTTGGGTCACCAATCATTGGGTAAGTAATTTTACCAATAGTGTCTGAACTACCGTGCCATGCTTTGTGAGTAAAGTGTGTATCAGTTGATACTGAGTAAACTTCTACGCCCATTTCTTGTAGTTGAGCGTAATGGTCAGCCATGTCGCCTAACTCAGTTGGACATACAAATGTAAAGTCAGCTGGGTAGAAGAAAAATACTGCCCATTTACCTGCAACATCTGCTTCTGATACTTCAATGAATTCGCCGTTGCTAAATGCTGTTGCGTTGAAAGGTTGAATCGTTGAGTTGATAATTGAGTTATACATGTTTATCTCCAATAGTTTTTTAAAAATGTGTGTACTTGTTAAGTTGGGATAATGATACGTCTAACCTTGAAATAGAAACAATCGTTTGAATTTATCATATCGATAGCTTTTACCTATGAATGTATGATAAATGCAAAAATATAGAAGAGTCGTGATGGTAATAATGCATAAAGAAAGCCCTAAACCACAGCAGCTAAAGTTGTAATAGCTAGATATAGTTATAAGGAGTCATGATAAAAGAAAAGATAAAGTGCTGCGGGTTAATGAGAGCGATGAATCACCCGAATTGATAAATGAGGCAAAAAAAAAGCCCCTCAATTGAGGAGCTTATAACGCTAATAAAAACACTAATAAAAACAAAACCGAGGGAGAATCTCTTGCTAAGTAAGAACCTCTAAATTAAGCATAGTTCAATTTTATTTAAAAATTATTCTGAGATCTTATTCTTAGTAATAATAATTTAGTTAAAATCATTCCGTTGTAATACCAATATTGCTTGACAGCTAACAGTAGATATCTGTCCGCCGCAGTAAATTATAAATCATTTATTTTACATAAATTTCAATTAGATAGTTCATTACAGTGACAGCCTAAACAACTGACTTAGATGATAACTTACATGGTAAGTACCTGTTCATAATGTTTCATGTTACAACATGCTTATTGATTGGCCGCAGGTATATGCTAAGCTCCGGCGCTAAAATATACTTCCAGTTATTTTTTACAAGTGAACCCTCTGATTACAAAAGAGAGCTTCTGTTAATAACACTCGCTAATTTGTTACCTGCTAATCTTATGTCCACCTTTTCAATTAGGCTTAGCTTTATGTGCGAATAATAATAACTTCCCTTTAAAAAGATACAGTACTCATATGAATATTGAAATTTCGACCACTGAGACCCTCTTAGTTGCCTTAGTCATACTTTTTTCTGGCTATTACCTCAATAGTAAAATAGCTTTTCTTAAAAACAATAACATTCCTGAGCCCGTCGTTGGCGGCATCGCTTTTTCTATTATCGCGGCCATTGCACATAGCTATTTTGATATTAACTTTCAATTTGATATGGCCTTTAAAAATCCACTCATGACGGTATTTTTCACAACAGTAGGACTTGGTGCGAGTTTTAGTTTATTAATTAAAGGTGGACCAAAAGTAGCGATCTTCTTTGCTATCGCAACATTATATTTACTGGTACAAAATGCCGTTGGTGTATCAATAGCGATCGCAACAGGAATGGAGCCGATAATGGGCTTAGTCGGAGGATCAGTCACCTTATCCGGTGGACATGGAAGTGGCGCAACCTATGCCGATTTATTTATTAACGAATACGGAATGCACGGTAGTGTATTTGAACTAGCAATGGCCGCAGCAACACTTGGGCTTATTCTTGGTGGCTTAGTTGGTGGACCCGTTAGCAAAAGATTGATTAAAAAATATAATTTAAAAGCAGATAGTTCATATCATGAAGAACTCGACGATACCGTAACATTCGACCCTGAAGATCATGATTTAGTGACCCCGAGAAAAATGATGGAGACTTTGTTTGTCATTCTATTGTGTATGTATTTAGGTCGGGTGGGCTACGAGGCATTAAAAACTATTGATGTTATTTTGCCAGCATTTTTGATCCCGTTATTATTTGGTGTTGTTATCACTAATCTGACTGAATTTACAAAGCTTTATAAAGTGAGTCGCGCGTGTATCGACTTATGGGGCACCATGGCATTATCAATATTTTTAGCGATGGCGTTAATGTCACTAAAAATATGGGAATTAGTCAGTTTAGCCGGCCCAATGATCTTCATGATTTTACTACAAGCTGTCATGTTAATGCTTTTTGCTTACTTCATCACGTTTAGAGCAATGGGCAAAAACTATGACGCAGCTATTATGGCTGGTGGTCATTGTGGCTTTGGTTTGGGAGCGACGCCTACGGCGGTGGCGAATATGGAATCTTTAGTTTCACGACACGGGCCTTCACCGCAAGCCTTTTTAGTCGTACCTTTAGTTGGTGCTTTTTTTATTGATATCACTAATGCTCTGATTATACAGTTATATTTAAGCTTCCCATTTGTTAGTGGTTAATAGTTTTTTTGTTTAAATCGCCAGTACAGCGACTAAATACGGATAAGCTAATACTTATTTTCATATAATGAGTAGCACTACTTTATGAGCTTTCCCATTGATATATTATCGTTGGAAAGTATTACCTTATTTTAGAGAAAATCATTCAGTTTACAAAAAACCAAAAAAAAAGCTCCCTCAGGAGCTTTTTTTTATCATAGCTATTTAACTATTTTTTAAAGCGACGAGCGCCAAAAGCAATAAGTGCTAGTGCAAAAATACCTAAAGTTGACGGTTCAGGTACTTGTGCAGCTGCTGCTAGTGATTGAGTACCAAAAAACTCAAGCTCACCTAACTGATGTGCATTAGCACTAACTGTTGAGTATGCTTCATATCGAAAAATACTATAGGCCTGAGGACTGAAAAAATCGTTCTCAGCAACTGAAAATTCAACAACTTGAAAACGCTTATCCCAAATCGATTGGCCGTTATTATCGTAAGTAAATATCGAAGAGTAATTCACACCATCGTTTGAACCTAAAATGCGCCATTGGTCAGCATCTCTTCCTGCAACATCATTTGCTGATGACAGGGTAAATGCATCTAAAATATATTGTGTGCTGCCAAAGTTAGCTTCTACCCATAAGCCAGATACGTTAGCATCGTTAAGATTTTTTGCTGCGGTACCAACACTTTCACAACACCATTTACCGTTGCCACCGGTTAAAACATTATCAAAAACATTAAATGAGAATTCGCCACCACCAAATCCAGGCTCGCTATTTGAATTAAAAGTAGCGTTATAGTTAATATCAGCATTTCTGGCGCCATCATTTTCTGGATCGGTCAAGTCACCACCAACTAATGCTCCTGTACCAGTACCCAGTATAAGACTTGCGTTTACTACCGTACTAGCAAATGTCAGTGTAGCTGCTAGTAAAGCTACTAAAATTTTAAATTTCATTTAATTACCTTAATACGTACTTCTATCGAATTTTATGAATACAACTTAAAACAAGTTATCTCTCGCCAAGCAATTAATGCAATAAATAAGCCAATATTCACATAACGTTGATATACATAGATTAATTATAAAGATAAATAAAAGAAGAATAGTGGTCTGTAAAATAACTTGACGCCATCAACTGCTCAACCAGTTGATATTTAACATGATTTTTTCATTTATTACTTTAATCGCTATTAATCTACCCATCGATCGTAAAAGTAATGATAAAGGCTTCAACCGTACAGGTGGGTGATGAATCGTTAATTACTATTATCGGGAGAATTTGACTAGCTATACAAATGATTACTACAACTTCAGTTGCTGACACTGATTATTCACAATTTAGCTATACCAAATTAAAAAACAGGCAAAAAAAACGCTCCTTATAATTAGGAGCGTATTACAAAACATAAAATTTACAAAACATAAAATTTACAAAACAATAACCGAGGGGAGAATCTCTTATTAAGTCAGAGCGCTATTTCTGAGATAAGTTCAAAATATTTAAAAATAAATTCAATTATGCTGATACAGCACTTAAAAATCCTACTTGAAGTCATTAATTCACAAGTAAAAAAAACGCCACTCAAATGAGTGGCGTATAACAATAATATAAAAACACTAATAAAAATAAAACCGAGGGGGAGTCTCTTATTAAGTATGAGTGCCTTCGTAGACGTTAGTTCACTTTTATTAAAAAATAATTCAACAATAGATAAAATAAACTTTGTGAGTTCAAAAACAGAGCACTCGCTTTACCTATTTACCTATAATCAAAAGATTAAAAAGTAGAACAGTGATGACAATAAAATTTATTTGTTACCTCTCATAGTGATAAAGGTAACCATTGTTAAATTTTTTCCAAATCGTAACGCTCAGCAATCAAGTTAAGTACCTTAGTCAATTTTTTCCCTAAATAACCCGATAGTAACTTAGGCGTTTTCTGCAATAACAATAACTCTGACTCGGTTATTGCGACATAACAATCTACCAGTTTATCTAATGGCGAAGTTATCATGACATCATCCGCTAAAAACTCGTTATTAAAGTCGCCATCTCTAGATTTTTCCTGATGTTCAAGCTCATTTACACAAAGTAGGAAGAAGTTAATTTCTAGCATATTATCTTCATCACCATACCAATTAGCGGTCATTGTGTGAAAGTTTAGCTGCGCTTCGAGCTTATTACTGATCGCTGCGATATGACTTATTTCAACAATTAAATCATCACTCACTTGAATAGAAATTGGCAGTTGCTCGGTCATAATGTTCATAGGTATTCAAGCCTTTAATTAGTCGATAACGCAGGTAACTTAATCGATAACATCGTTTATAAATAACGGATGCTTTATAAAGAAGATAATAAAGCCTAATCGATAACAGTACAAACATGATGGCAAATGCTTAAGCCCTTGCGTTTTTAACGAAGCTAACGGACAATTAGGCTACTGCTATATTAATTATGCTTATTTAAGTTTATTCATACCGCTTAAATTAACCCTTTGGTAGATTAGATATTATTGTGAAAACATATTTCTCTCACAAATTCATTGTTGTCATTATGTTGATGCTGAGCCTGATTGGCCAATCATCAGCAAGTGTCACTATGCCTTGCGATATGATGAATATGTCTAGCATGTCGATGTCAGATGACATGACAAATCAAGAGCACAATATGAGTATGATGATGGACGACATGTCATCAGAAAATACAATGCCAGATTGTTGTCAGGAAAATTGCGATTGCGCCATCAGCGGATGCCATGCTAATTCTTTCACAAATAGCTATACAACACTCAACGCTATCTATCTCAGTACTAACAGTAACCACCCAAATATTGCTTTACCCGAAACACAATTTCTTACCTACCTTTTCAAACCTCCTATTATTTAACTCTTTAGGATCAGTGCGTCTAAATTTAGACAAACTTCGATAACATACTCAGCGTTTATTCACTATATAACCTAAATCTGGCCTGCTCAGAGGTTATTAAACGCACCTTCAAATAGATAATTTGATAAGAGCAACACAATGCGAGCATTACCCCACTATTTACAGTGTAAATACACAACTACCGATAAATTAACTCGGCTTGTTAAGGTTTCATCTCGACTACTTTTGATGACCGTACCATTAATATTTAGCTCTGGTGTTCATGCCAATAGCCCAAAAATCAATCTTAAACCCTTAAGTCTTGAGCAAGCAGTAAAGCAGGCACAAACACTGGACCCATGGTTAACCGGCAATATTCATCAACAACAAGCATTGGAAGCACTGAGTATTGCCGCTAATACTTTGCCTGATCCTAAAGTATCAATCGGCATTGCCAATATTGCTGCCGATAGTTTCAGTTTTTCGCAAGAGCCCATGACGCAATTTCAAGTAGGTGTTAGCCAGTTGTTTCCTCGTGGCGATACCTTAGCGCTCATGAATCAACAATTAAAAACCCAAAGCATGCAATATCCGTATCTACGCCAAGACCGCCAAGCACAGGTCGCGGTAACGGTAGGAACACTGTGGCTTAACGCTTATCAAATGCAGCAAAGCATCACGTTAATTGAACAGAATAAAAGTTTATTTACCCAGTTAATTGATGTCGCCGAAGCGCGTTACTCCTCAACAATCGGTCAAGCACAACAACAAGATATTGTTCGAGCAGAGCTAGAACTCAGCCGCATTGACGATAAACTCGTCCAGTTTAATCAGTTAAAAAGTAGCTATCTTGGCCAGTTAGATCAGTGGCTAACTTCAACCAATGCAAGTGAATTCAATCGTCAGATTATTAAACTTTCATCGAAACTTCCTGAAATAGAGTTACAACAAAAAACGTTAATTATGACTCCTGCGCATGATGCTAACACTGTGCTACTAGGTTATTTCTCTGAACACCCTTCGGTGATCGCACTGGATAATAAAATCAAAGCCACGGCGTTTGATAAAGCACTAGCAAAACAAAAGTATCAGCCTGAGTGGGGAGTTAGCGCTAGTTATGGTTATCGCGGTGACGATGCCTTTAATAATAGTCGTGCCGACTTATTCTCGCTTGGCATTACCTTTGATGTGCCGCTGTTCACTGAGAATAAACAAGATCAAGAGCTCAAGGCCGCGGTATCGAAAACTGAAGCAGTTAAAACCGAAAAGCAGCTGCGTTTACGCCAATTACTGGGTTCTTTTTCTGCGACTAAAGGACGTTTATTACAACTTATTAAACGCAAAGCACTCTATCAAGACAAGTTGCTACCTCAGTTTCATCAACAAGCTGACATTGCACTGAATGCTTATACCAATGACACCGGTGATTTTGGCGATATTGTTCGTGCCCGTATAGATGAACTCAATGCTGCCACCGATTTTATCGCCATTACTGTTGAGCAGCAAAAGCTTCATCTCGCACTTAATTATGTATTTAGCCAAGCACAGGCGCCTCTTTCAAACCGCCAAATAAAATCAGCTCAGCTGAGACAGGAATAGCATCATGAAAAAAAATAATATCTCGCTTATTCAAGGCATCACGCTTAGCTTGAGCAGTTTACTCATTGGCGGTTGGCTCGCTTTACATTTTTTCAGTGCTGATCATGACAAAACAATGGCGGCAGCAAATGAAACTAAACAACCAAAGTACTGGGTTGCTCCGATGGACGCGAACTTTCGTCGTGACAAACCCGGCTTATCACCTATGGGCATGGATTTAGTGCCGGTATATGAAAACGAAAATACTGCAGGTGAAGGCCCCGGCACTGTAAAAATCAACCCCAGTGTTGTTAATAACATTGGTGTGCGTACCGAGAAGGTGCAATTAGCACCACTTGAAACAGAAATAAAAACAGTGGGTTACGTAAACTACAATCAAGACAGATTGGTACATATACATCCACGCGTTAGTGGTTGGGTAGAAAAACTTAATATTAATTCAGTGGGCGATACTGTCGAAAAAGGCCAAGCCATTTATTCTTTATATTCTCCTGAATTGGTTAACGCGCAAGAAGAGTTTGTTCTGGCGCTAAACCGGAAAAACACCCGCTTGATTAAGGCCGCAAAAAATCGACTGTTAGCATTAAATATTCCTAATAGTGCGATTACGGCATTACAAGAAAGCCATAAAGTGCAGCAACAGGTAACTTTTTACGCCCCGCAATCGGGTGTAGTTGAAAACTTATCAATACGAGAAGGTTTTTATGTGCAACCTGGCACTATGCTATTTTCAATTGGAGATTTAACCGAGGTTTGGGTCGAGGCTGAAGTATTAGAACGCCAAGCAGGTTTTGTCTTCTTAAATGACCAAGTATCGATGACCTTAGATTTTGTACCGGGCAAAGATTGGCAAGGTACTGTTGATTATATTTATCCGACACTTGATAGCCAAACTCGTACAATGAAAGTTCGTTTGCGCTTCGATAACAAAAATTTAGCCCTCAAACCTAATATGTTTACGCAAGTGATTATTCATGGCAAACCAACTGAAAATACCATCGTGATAGCTAAAGAAGCGTTGATCAGAACCGGTACACAAGACCGGGTAGTGTTGGCCTTAGGAGAAGGACAATTTAAATCTATCGCTGTTGATGTCGGTCGCAGTGACGGCAAGAAAATTGAAATTTTATCCGGTTTATCTTCAGACGATACTATCGTAACCTCTGCACAATTTTTATTAGATTCTGAATCCAGCAAAACTTCCGATTTCAAGCGCATGTCTGCTATGGATATGGATATGGATATGGATATGGATATGGAAAATGTTGCACAACCGGTTGCTCAGGCGCAAGTCAGCGGCACAATTAACAGCATTGATGTCAGCAATCGCATAGTCAATATCAGCCGTGGACCAATCGAAAAATGGCAACGCCCTGCAGCCACTTTAGACTTTTATGTTGCCAGCAATATTACGCTGTCTCAGTTTAGTGAAGGCATGGAGATAAACTTCACTTTTGCTATCGAAAATGGTGAGTTCACTGTTATTACCATTCATCCTAATGCCAGTGAAATGCATTAACCCGCGCCCAAGGAATTTATTATGATAGAACGTATTATTCATTGGTCGGTATTCAATCGATTTTTTGTCTTACTACTGACATTAGTCATTGTCGGCGCAGGTATTTTTGCTTTTAAAAACACCCCGATTGATGCCATTCCAGACTTGTCTGATGTGCAAGTAATTATCAAAACCAGTTACCCTGGACAAGCGCCACAAGTGGTTGAAGATCAAGTCACTTACCCATTAACGACGGCCATGTTATCTGTTCCTGGTGCGAGAACCGTTAGAGGCTATTCATTTTTCGGTGATTCTTATGTTTATGTCATTTTTGATGATAAAACTGACCTATATTGGGCGCGTAGTCGCGTGCTGGAATATTTGTCACAAGTTGCGCCAAATCTACCAAGTAATGCCAAACCTCAGCTAGGGCCTGATGCAACAGGCGTCGGTTGGGTTTATCTTTATGCCTTAGTTGATAGAACCGGTCAGCATGACATTAGTCAATTACGCTCGCTACAAGATTGGTTTTTAAAATTTGAATTACAAACCGTCTCAGGTGTTTCAGAAGTCGCGGCAATTGGCGGCATGGTCAAACAATATCAAATATCAGTTAATCCTGATAAATTAAGAGCTTACGGTATTCCATTAAGCTTAATTCAAACAGCGATAAAGCAAGGTAACCAAGAAGTTGGAGCATCGGTGGTGGAAATGGCCGAAGCAGAATATATGGTCACGGCATCCGGTTACATTAAAAACATTGACGATCTCTCTGCTATTCCGCTCGGGATGAATGTTAAAGGCGTGCCATTACAGTTAAAAGATGTCGCTGATATTAGTTTAGGACCACAAATGCGCCGCGGTATTGCCGAACTTAACGGTGAAGGTGAAACGGTAGGCGGTATTGTTGTTATGCGTTTCGGCGCTAATGCGCAAGAAACGATTGCCGGTGTGAAAGCAAAATTAAAAGATTTACAGCAAGGCTTGCCCGATGGTGTTGAAGTGGTCACGGTTTATGACCGCTCTGGTTTAATCGAACGAGCCGTTGACAATTTATGGTCAAAGCTCCTTGAAGAACTAGCCGTAGTAGCCATTGTTTGCGTGGTATTTCTATTTCATGTTCGCTCTTCCATTGTGGCGGTTATTAGCTTACCCGTTGGTATTTTAGTTTCTTTCATTATCATGTATTTTCAAGGCATTAACGCCAATATCATGTCACTTGGCGGTATAGCTATTGCCATCGGTGCCATGACAGATGGCGCGATAGTCATGATAGAAAATATGCATAAACATATGGAGAAAACACCGCTAACCGATGAGAATCGTTGGCAAATAGTTGCTAAGTCGGCCTCAGAAGTCGGCCCCGCATTATTCTTTAGCTTATTAATTATTACTGTAAGTTTTATGCCGGTATTTATTTTAGAGGCGCAAGAAGGAAAAATGTTTGCGCCGCTAGCCTACACAAAAACTTATGCAATGGCGGCATCGGCAGGATTAGCGATCACTTTAATACCGGTACTGATGGGTTACTTTATTCGTGGCAAGGTTATTTCAGAGCGCAAAAACCCAGTCAATCGAGCATTAATTGCCGGTTACATGCCACTGCTAAAAACGGTACTACGCTTTCCAAAAAGTACCTTGGTAGCTGCCTTTTTCATTACTTGGCTTGGATTTTTACCACTCGATAAAATTGGTAGTGAGTTTATTCCACCACTCGATGAAGGCGATTTAATGTATATGCCAAGCACTTATCCTGGCGTATCAATTGGTAAGGCTCGTGAAATACTGCAACAAACTGATAAGTTAATTCGCACTATTCCGGAAGTAAAAACTGTTTTCGGTAAACTGGGACGAGCAGAAACCGCAACGGATCCAGCGCCATTAACGATGATAGAAACCTTTATTCAATTTAAACCCAAAGCGCAATGGCGAGCGGGCGTCACCAAGGAAAGCATACGTAAAGAATTGGACGCCGTGGTGAATTTTCCCGGTTTAACGAGTGCTTGGGTTATGCCGATTAAAACGCGTATTGATATGCTCGCCACAGGCATTAAAACCCCCGTGGGCATTAAAATAGCAGGAACTGACTTAAAAGTTATCCAGAAAATAGGCTTAGATATTGAAAAAATACTGAAAGATGTGCCCGGAACCGCATCAGTATATTCCGAACGAGTCGCTGGTGGACGCTACATTAAAGTCGATATTAATCGTAATAGAGCAGCACGTTATGGCTTAAACATTGCCGATGTTCAGCAAGTTGTTGCAACCGCTATCGGTGGTATGAATGTTACCCAAACGGTTGAAGGCTTAGAGCGTTATCCGGTCAATTTACGTTATCCTCAAGATTATCGTGATTCTCCTGAGCAATTAAAATTACTGCCGATAGTCACGCCCGCTGGACAACGTATCGCCTTAGCCGATGTTGCTGATGTTTATGTTGAAGATGGACCACCGAGCATCAAAAGTGAAAATGCCCGTATTAATGGTTGGAGCCTCATAGATATAGAAGATATCGATGTTGGTACCTATGTTGAACATGCAAAAGAACGCCTAGCACAAGAGCTTGTTGTACCAACAGGTTACTCGATCACTTGGGCAGGTCAGTATGAATATATGGAGCGAGCAAAAGCAAAACTCACTTATGTCCTACCGCTAACCTTAGCGATTATTATTATTTTGTTGTACCTCAACTTTCGTAATATTGCTGAAGTTACCATTATTATTGCCACTTTACCGTTAGCCATGATCGGTGGTATTTGGTTAATGTACCTTGAAGGCTTTAATTTTTCAGTTGCTGTTGGCGTTGGTTTTATCGCCTTAGCAGGTGTCGCCGTAGAAATTGGTGTCATCATGTTAGTGTATCTAAATCAGGCTTATAATGAGGCTGTCGAGCAGCACAAAAATGATAATAAACCTTTTACAATTAACGCATTAGTGGAAGCAATCATACAAGGCGCTGGCATGCGCGTTCGTCCGGTCATGATGACAGTTGCCACTGTTATTATTGGACTTTTGCCGATACTATATGGTGATGGTACCGGCTCAGAAGTTATGAGTCGTATAGCGGCGCCAATGGTAGGCGGTATGGTTAGCGCGATAGTATTAACACTACTCGTGCTACCAGCAGTATATTTATTGTGGAGAACGACGCAATTAACGCAAGAAAAAGCAGAAGAAAATCGCTAAAACTGTTTAACATCAGCCATAAGTTACATAAATGGCTGATGTTACTTATTGGTTCACAATTTGTTATTTGGTCTGTCACCGGTGCTTATATGGTCTTTTTTGATATTGACTATATTCACGGTGATAGCCTTGTTATCAATCACCAAAGTAAAATAAAAGCAGCGCATTTAACTTATTCTTCACAAACACTATTTCAACAATACCCTGCGGCAAAAAACGTAAGTGTTGGCATGTTACTTAATCGTGAAGTCTATCGCTTTAGCGTTGCTGAAAAGCAAATGATGGTTGATGCCAGTAACGGTAAATTACTGTCGCCTTTAGCTCAGGAGCAAGCCCTAGCTTTAGCAAAATTTTATTATTCCGGTGATGGCAAAGTCATTGATATTGAACTCATTACCACCAATCCCCCTTTTGAATTAAGTACTCGTCATTTACCGGCCTGGCGTATTAATTTCGATAACTTTGGCGCTCCTGCTTTATATATTTCTGCAAGTAGTGGTGAAGTAGTGACTAAACGTCACGAATTTTGGCGTTTATTTGATTGGATGTTCCGTCTCCATATTATGGACTATGGTGATGATGCAGATGCTAGCAATTGGTTATTATTTATTGTTGCCTTACTTGCCGTTTTTGCCGCTTTCAGCGGTTTAGTGCTGACCTATTTCAAAGTCATGAAGCCAATAACTAAACAAAAATTTAAACCACGCAAAAAAAGCTCTGATGCTGATAACACCATCAAGTTAAGCCAGCAAAATAAAACCTTATCATCGGGAGAGCCACCATGATGTTTTGGACTCGTAAAATTCACAAGTGGGCTTCATTACTTGTCGGTTTACAATTGCTGATTTGGATTGTCAGTGGCTTAGTGTTTAACGTGATGGATCACAAAAAAGCACGCGGTAATGCTTATCGCCAAGCGGTTATTGCACAGCCACCAATTATTGCAGAAAAAGATTTATTACCGGTCGAAAAGATCCTGAAACGCTATCCGGATACGCTCACGCTTAAACAAACAAAATTGCTATCAACGCCCTATTATCTTCTGACTCAACAGCAAGGTTTGTATCGTCATTTTGTTAATAGCTATCACCTAGTTAATGCTATTACAGGTGAGTTAATTGTGGTTGATGCAGCACTCGCTAGTGCTATTGCTAAAGCAAGTTACAGCGGCAGTGGCGATATTATATCGACAACCCTATTAACGCCCCCAATCGCGGATTATAACAAACAAAGAAATCCCACTTGGCAAATTAATTTTGCTGATGATTTAGCCACTAGTGTTTATGTCGAACAAGGCTCAGGCCGTTTAGTAGGCCATAGTAATAGCGATAAACGCTTTGCTGATTTTTTCTTTATGTTGCACTTTATGGATTATGGTGAAGCAGGCAGTTTCAATAGTGTCCAAATGATCTTATTTGCTTTTGTCACCTTGTGGCTGGCACTTTCTGGACTGATATGGACTATTCATATGCTGCGTAAGGGTAACTATCGTATAAAGCGCTAGCCAACTAATTTCGACAACTAGGCATCAAGCACCTGACTAACTCGACGCTGCTTTTATTATCAAATCACGGTATTTTCTAGCATCATAATAAGCATTAAAACTGTTTTTTATAACTCTGAAATACACTTATCACGGTTACTTTTTACACCAACATTTAGCCAAATCCGATACACATCTTATTTCCTCAAACACAACAAAAACACAAGAGATTGATTTTTAATCATTTATTCGTGGCGTGGTATTTGCAATTCATTATCATCTTAGCCAGGAAGAGAAATATAATGTTATTGGATATTCAATCACTTAGTTACAAATACCAAAACAACAAAGATACTAATTGGGTGATCAAGTCACTGTCGTTAAAAGTTGAACCGGGAATTTTAGGCTTGCTAGGTCCCAATGGCGCTGGTAAATCTAGTTTAATGCGCATACTTGCCACCATTATGCAGCCAAGCCAAGGGGAAATATTCTGGCGCGGTGAAAATATCACTCATTCGCCACAGGCATTGCGCAACGAACTTGGTTACCTACCACAATATTTTGGTGTCTATGAGCAATTAACTGCCATCGAATTTTTGCAATATATAGCAGGATTAAAAGACATAAAACAAGCTACCGCTAATCACAAAATCAACGATTTACTCAATAAACTTAATCTGACACACGCAGCCAACATGCCATTAAAAAATTACTCTGGCGGCATGAAGCAACGTATAGGGATCGCACAAGCACTATTGAATGATCCCAAATTATTGATTATCGATGAACCCACTGTAGGTTTAGACCCTCAAGAACGAGCAAGCTTTCGCCAGCTATTAACCGAATTAGCCGATGAGCGTTGCATCATATTTTCAACACATATCGTGAGCGATATTGAAACCATTGCAGACCGCATCGCTATTATGCGCTCAGGACAGTTAATTCAATCAGCATCCCCTAGCGAGTTACTAGATAAAGTAACCAATAAATGTTGGCACTTAATCACTAATGTTAGTGACCTGACGAGAATCCAACATGAATTTATTGTTAGCCATAGTATTCGCAAAGGTAACATGGTTGAGTTGAATATCGTTGCTGACCATTGCCCAGATGCTAGAGCCCTTTCAAGACCTCCTTCACTAGAAGATGCTTACCTCTATTTTACCAGTGTTCGACAAAGCCAAACTGACATTGTGAGGGTAAGTTAATGCCTCAAATATGGTTGTGTATTATCACTGATTTTAAACAGCGCAGTCGCCAACAAAGCTTTGTGGTTACGTTATTAGCCATGTCAGTATTAACATTATTATTTTTTCCCGCACCCGATGCTCACTATCAAACATTAGTCATTAACGGTTATCGCGGCATTTATAATAGCGCATGGATAGGTATCTGCTTAGCCATGTTAAATGTTTTATTCTTACCTCTTATTTGCTTTTATCTGGTAAAAAATGCACTTGAGTTGGATCGAACATCCATGACCTGTGAGTTGATTGCTGCAACACCTGTCAGTAAGTTTAATTTTTTGTTTGCCAAATGGTGCACAAATGTCATTATTTTAATGACTATTGTGCTGACAATGCTGTTAAGTAGCATCGTTATTCAGCTTTACTACGGCGAAAGTTATTTCATCGACCTTTGGGCATTAATATGGCCGCAAATCATTTTTGTGCTACCGGTATTATTAGCAATATCATCTATTGCGATTATGTTTGAAGCCAGTAAATGGCTTAAAGGTGGGCTAGGTAATCTGGTTTATTTCTTCTTATGGGTTGGCTCTATTGTACAAACCATTGAAAGCGTTTCTGGCATCGGTATGCTTCTTAATAATTTAGATGCTGAAGTCGCAGAACGCTTTCCACTGAATACGGGGTCAACAAATATAGGCGTTAGCGCCGTTGATAATGCAGAATCGATTAAAACCTTTGTTTGGCAAGGTATAGAGCCGACAACGGCTCATTTATGGGGAGCACTACCTTTATTATTAATCTCCTTACTTTGTTTTATATTTGCCTTTACATTTTTTGATCGCTTTAGCCAAACTAGCCTCGTTAAGCATAAAAAGACATCATGGTTGAACCGTCTGTTAACCACAAAAGTAATGAGTGGTCTCGACGTTTTATTTGTCACACTAACTCAACATTTTTCTTTTACACGCTTATTACGTTTAGAACTAAAATTACTCCTTAAAGGCCATTCAATTTACTGGTTAATAGGTTTATTTACGCTCAACGTTATCCAGCTTTTTATCAGTATCGACTTACTCATCAGCATTGTTTTACCTATTTCATGGCTGTGGTGTGCATTAGTTATTTCGCAGCTTGGGCAAATGGAAAAGCAAGCGAACACTTTAGAGTTGGTCGCCTACAGCAGAAAAACGTTAGTATTATCAAGCTTAGCTAGCTATTCTTCTGCATACCTATTATTAGTATTGGTCAGTTTAGGAGGGATAATTCGCTTTACCGCTTTGACAGAGTGGCTTCTACTCATCCAGCTAAGTATTGCTATTGCATTTACTGTCGCACTTGCTTATTTTTGTGGCACATTCACAGGAACAAAGCGCATGTTTGAAGTGCTCTATCCTGCAATTTGGTATCTAGGGCCAATTCAAGCGGCATTATACGTCGACTTTTTTGGTGTTAATAGCTCAGCAAGTTGGCAAGCGGGTATGCCCTATTATTTTCTAGTTATTTCACTTGGATTACTCATACTATCGATAAGAGCTAAAAAAACAGGTTAAGTTATTTTATAGATAAAAAACCATAACGCTATTAAGATTAGAGACAATAATTTTTCAAATGTAGTGCTAGTTTTGCGTCGATAGTTCAGACTATTAGGTCTGTAGCGTTATGTTATCTACACGTTAGTAAAAAAATATCAGGGTAATAAGAGATGAAAGTTGAAGATATAATGTCTAGCAATGTCACTTGTATCAATATGGATGAAAGACTCGTTGTTGTAAGAGAATTATTTATTAAGCATAAATTTCATCACTTAATGGTGGTAAATAACAATAATGAGCTTGTTGCGGTTATTTCTGAACGAGATTATTTAAAAGCAACAAATTCTAATCAAGAACTACCTACAGCAAATAGCAAAGATTTAGCGATGCTAAACAAGCGAGTTCATCAAATAGTCTCTAAAAAGCTTGTCGCGATACAGCAATTTAGCTCTTTCGGTGAAGCAATAAAAATATTCCATGATACTGGCGTATCTTGCTTACCTGTTATAGATAATAAAAATAAACCCATGGGCATATTAACTTGGCGAGATATTGTAAAATGGCTTTACAGTAAAACTAATACACCTAAAACTTAATATAGTGTTGGGGTATAAGCTGCGAATAACAACAGTCATTAATTACAGCTTAACAAGCACCCGTTCCCCCGTGTTAATGATGTGTTACTGGGCTAAGTTAAATTCAAACTCTATTTCGAGTAACGTATCACTGCTATTTTCAGCTGGATAGCGCCATTGCATTAATGCTTGTTTTGCTGACCGCTCCAGTTCCCGATCACCATGCTGATTCAATCCACTAATATCAATAACCTTACCTTCTTCAGAAATACGATACTGCAATTTCACTGTCCCTGATTTACGTGCATAAAGTGCTGACTTAGGATACTCAGGCATAACACGATGAATAGGGACTATAGCAATCGTAGGTTGATTAATTTTCGGTACATTAATTCCTTGGTTTAACGGCTTATTTATCGATAATTCAGGTTGAGCTACCGTAAGATCTGACTGATTTAACCGACTATTTTCGGAATACTTAGGAGCAAGGCTTGCGGGTGTTGGCGGCAGAGCTGGCTTAATTGTTGGCACAGCGATGGCTTCATCCTGACTTTCTATTATTTCGACCACACTCACTGAGTGTTGTTTATATTTTTCGCTAACACCGTGCACTGACGGTGTAGAAAAATGAGTTACCACAGCCATAATGCCAAATGAAACAACTCCCCCTGTTAGCAATAGCGCTAAAATATGCCATGGTGAACGAGTTGAAGTAACTTGCTTATTGGCATTTTCAGCGACAAATGTTGGTACTTGAGTTTGTTGTTTGCTTTGCTGATAAAGATCAGAGAGCTCATTATCAAATTTATCGGCACTCATGAGAGATTTCCTAACAAATGACTTAAGTTATTACGGGCATAACGTAAACGGCTTTTTATAGTTTCAAAGCTGTCGTCAGTTAATGTTGATATTTCCAACACAGAAAAACCTTCTTGTTGAAAAATAAAGGCCTCTCTTTGTAAAAATGGCAATGCCTTCAGTGCGGCATTAAATTGCGTTAATCTGTCCGACGCTTGTATAGATTTTTCAAGGTTAACTGTTAGCATTTTATTTTCATCCAACAACTGACTTTGCCATTTTTGTTGGCGACGAAATTCATCAATCAAGGTATTGCGTGCAATAGTGAACAGCAAACTTTTAACATTAGTTTGTGGTTGACTACTCGCAGGGATTTTCATCACTTTCAGCCACGTAGTTTGCACCACATCTTCTGCCAACTCTTTATTCGACTGGCTCAATAAATAGTGATATAACGACAAATTAAATTGCGCAACCAGCAAAGACAAATACTTGTTTTTACCAGTTGCTCTATAATTTGTCAGTAACCTTTCAGGACTAGTTTTGGGGTTATACCAACCTTTGATCATTGAGGGTAACTGCAAATTATTGTCCTAACTTTGTTGATCGATATTGAAATCTAACTGCACGGTCAAGCCTTGTTGAGCTACCGAATTTCCAGCGGTTGATTTTGCTCGATATTTCCATTTTTTCAAGGCCTGTTTTGCCGCATTATTAAATACCCGCTTAGGTTCTGCATCAATTATTTCAATATTAGTTACCCCACCGAGTGCATTAATATCAAAACGTAATTTCACCCAACCTTCAATACCATCCCGCACCGCTACAATAGGATATTTAGGATTAATACGAACAACTGGGCGAGCATCGTTATCACGAGTATTATTACCTAAGGTTAAACCGGGTCCGTCATTACTAACCTTAATAACCGGACTTTCATAATCATAACCACCTTCAACATTAGTTTCTACTACCGTTTCAAATGTTCTCGGCATAGGTTTAGGCATTGGCGGTGGCACAATTTTAAATCGTGTCATCACCTTTACAGGCTTTTCTTCTTGCAATTGTGCCACTTCAACAATCAAATCAGGTAATATTTCTGGTGGTAAGACTTGGTCATTACTCACTAAATAAGACATAAATGCGAATAAACCAAATGTTGTTGCACTCGCTAGCATAGTTATCGTTATTACTTTTTTCATGTTATTTCCTCAATATTGTGTCTATGTGACTAAAAAATCATGTCAATTAAAGAGGTGTGATCACACGCTAAGCCAGTGGCCAATTCCTGACTTATAAGTAAAACGATGCAATGAAGTAAATGGGGTTAAATTAAATTGAAATGATGAGGATAATATTAAAAGCGTCCCTAAATTGTATTAATACCATTGATGATGATCGCTTAAATACACAGTCAAGCGCCTAGATAGAATGTTGACTCATTTTAGTTAAACGAAAATAATACCTTTAATAAAGACTACTATGCATGCGTAACACTTTACTTGAATTTGTAATGCTAGCGGTTACTATAGCTGCCCAATGAATAACCTAGAATAACAAAATGACAAAATTTATTAGTCTCCTTATCATCGCTCTGAGCTTTTTAAGCACGGCAACTTTTGCCGAAACGCTAAAAGTAGCGTCATGGAACATAGCCTGGTTGGGCTCTCATGAATATAATCAACGTAAAGACGCTGATTACCAAAAATTAGCGCGTTACGCACGAGAATTAGATGCTGATGTTATCGCCTTACAAGAAGTTGAAAATGAAAAGTGGGCAAAGAAAGTTTTCGGTGATGAATATGATTATTTCTTCACCACTAAAGACTGGGTTCAACGTGTCGGCGTAGCGGTTAAAAAAAGCAGTGGTTATAAAGCCCAAGCTATCGAATACCTTGAACTTGATCAAGGCCTTGCGCGCAGAGGCATGGATGTTACCTTAACCAAAGATGGTAAGAGCGTACGCTTGTTGGCTGTACATATGAAATCAGGCTGTTTTGATAAAGCACTTGATCAAGCCAGTATTGCGAAAATGCCAAACACTAATGAAAAAGAAGCCTATGCAAAAACAGCCTGTGCTGAACTTGCTAAACAAGCCGTACCATTAGAGGCTTGGGTTGATGCTCGTGCCGAAGAAGGTATTCCTTTTCTTTTATTGGGTGACTTTAACCGTCGCTTTGTAAGAGATATTTCATTGAATCACACAGAAACGCAAGGTTTATGGCAAGCAATCGATGACCAAGGAGCAGAAGCACTTTGGGCACCGACAATTATGGCTGAATCTAAATGTTGGGGCGGGTATTACAAAGATTATATTGACCATATAATTTTTGATCCTAAAGCCAAAGCCCGTTATGTTGACAATTCATTCGATCAACTAGTTTTTGAACCTAAGTATACGAAAGAACTTAGCCAAACATTGAGTGATCACTGCCCTATTTCTGTAGAGTTAGCGTTGTAAACTATTTATAAACGCAGTATTAGCCACTAATACTGCGTTATTTAGTGTTTTTCAGCTGTTAGACTCAATAAACACACCTGATAATTCATCAGTTCCTCTTCTTAAGTGTTCCGCACTTCAAACTATTTTAATAAACGTAAGCCCTATCAATTTCACCATAGGTAACAAAATAAAATCAACTAGATACTTCATTATCGTTAGAAAGTCGTCAGTATATTAGGTTACTATGAGCCCTGTAACTATGAGTATTGCTACACGTTCAGAAACTAAGAAAAAAACCAAAATATCATAATGTTTTATAAGGAATTTATCATTGTCGTATCTACATATTCTTATATCGAAAAAACTGACGATTACAAAAGCTATTTTAACTTTAACGCTCAGCCTCGGGCTTTTTTCTTGTAGCGCACAAGGCGATAGACTTACGGCATCTTCTGAAGATTTTTGTGCTGCTATTCCACAAAATAAAAATAAATTGTTATCTGAATATCTAGCTCCCGTTGAAAACAACATGGGTGATAAGACTGGCGTTTATATATTAGAACAAGGCATAGAAGCCATGTTGTCACGTGCATGGTTAACTGAGCACGCTGAACAAACTATTGACGTACAATATTTTATTTTTTCTACGGACAACATAGGTTTAATCGCTATTGATTACTTGGTAAAAGCAGCAGAACGTGGTGTACGTGTTCGTATATTGGTTGATGATATTATGGTTGAAGCCAGCGGTAGTGAACTACAAACGTTAGCAGCACACAAAAATATTTCGATAAAAATTTATAACCCTGTCGCCAATATTGGTAAAAACCTTTTAGATAAATTTTTGAGTTTAACCACTAACTTTCATCAATTAAATCAACGTATGCACAATAAGACCTTTACGGTGGATGGCAAAGTTTCTATCACGGGCGGACGTAACGTTGCAGATGAGTATTTTGGCTATGATCATCTGTATAACTTTCGTGATCGCGATGTCTTGCTAGTTGGTGGTATAACCGACAAAGTTCAAGCTTCATTTGAACAGTTTTGGCAAAGTGAATTAAGTGTTGATGTCGTCGATTTAATAAAAGAAAAAAATCCTGAAGGTTATGTGCCAAATTTTGCACCATTACATCAATATGCTTGTAACCCTTTAAATTTTGTAGCTTCAGTAAGAAATAAGATTAAAGACATTCCAAAAGCGATTACCGCAATACAGCAAAAGCAGCAACTGCAATGGTTAGATAATGTTGAATATGTTTCCGATTTACCCGGTAAAAACAATGCTAATAAATTTTTAGCAGGTGGCGGTTTATCTACTGAAAGGCTAGTAGCATTATTACAAAGCGCGAAGAAATCAGTGGTTATTCAAACGCCCTATTTAATTACCACAAAAGCAACACGAAAAATCCTCAAAAACATAGTAGATAAAGGCATAAGCATTCATATATTGACCAACAGTCTAGCTTCAAATGACAATTTAGAAGCATTTAGTGGTTACCAGCGCGACCGTAAAGCTTTGCTTAAAACAGGCGTGAAGATTTTTGAGTTCAAACCTGACGCTAAAATTCGCCAAAAGGTGATGTCTGAAGTTATGCAAAAACAACTAACTGAAGCGCCTATTTTTGGCTTGCATGCTAAATCGATGGTTATAGATGATCATACAGCTGTCGTTGGCACTTATAATGTTGATCCTCGTAGTGCTAATCTCAATACTGAGAATTTTGTTATTATCCCATCAACAAAAATCGCCTTAGAAATCAAGCAAGGTATGCTAGAAGAGATGCAGCCAGAAAATGCTTGGCCAATTACACTCGATTGGAACCCTGACAGTGAAGTCAATTTAATGAAACGACTGAAAGTGAAATTACGTCGTGTCGTACCGAAAAGCATACTGTAAAAAGTTGGAATTAAAGTGACTAATATGAATGAATCAACAACAGAGTGTGTGATTTTATTACATGGTTTAGCACGCTCTGCACACTCGATGGATAAAATGGCACAGCGTTTAACCGAGCAAGGTTATAAAGTACTAAATATTGACTACCCTTCGCGTGCTCACCCGATCAAGCAACTCGCTGAAGAAACTATTTCAGAGGCATTGGTGCAATGCAAAAATATGCCCGTCAGCTTTGTTACCCATTCTATGGGGGGAATTTTGGTGCGACAATTTCTCAGCAACCACAGCATAAAGAAACTCAATAAAGTTGTCATGCTTGGACCGCCTAATAAAGGAACAGAAATTGTTGATAAGCTTGGTCATTTACCTGGTTTTCATTTGGTTAACGGTGATGCCGGTATGCAGTTAGGCACAAGTGAATTGAGCGTACCAAATCAACTCGGCAAGGCTAATTTTGATGTCGGTATTATTGCCGGTACTCAAAGTATTAACTTACTATTGTCATCGCTTATTCCGGATACCGATGACGGTAAAGTATCCGTTGAAAGTACTAAAATTGATGGCATGAATGATCATATCGAGATACCCACCACACATGTATTTATGATGCGAAATGATGCTGTGATAGAGCAGGTAATATGTTATCTAAAACAAGGTAAGTTTAAGCGTTAAACTTACCAAGACAAAATAATACGATTATTTATTCCGTAATTGGTCGTGATTTTTTTAAATCTCACTTCATTACGCTTTACTAACGCGCTTCTTGGCCTTGCTATTGTCATTATTTTTTAATGCGCAGAATAAGAAAAATGTACACGTTCTGCTAATGTGAATTAATTATGATTATTGTAAATTAACGGTGTTAATCAACAAAAAATTTAGTATGGTGTCTGTGAGCTTAAACAATATTTAATGAATCTAGGCAGGGAATCAAGATGAAATTATTTAACCAATTAGCACTATTAGCCATTGTTATATCGAGCTTTACGTCAGCAAATGAAATGGAAATCACTGCAAAATCTCAAGTAATATCAAAAGATAGTAAACTACGTACCTATAGCGGTGATGTCAGAATTGCTTTCTCTGATGGTAATTTGTCGACGAAGTCTAGTCATGCTTCTTTTCAAAACGGCAAAACGATAATGGAAGGTGATGTAGAAATCATTCTCAATAACGCTGTAGCTAAAACGCAAAAAGTCACTTTTATACCTTCGCAACAAGGTATCGTGGCAAAAATGGATAGCGTTACTTTTACCTATAAGTAGCCAGTAAAACTGTCCATCGGCACAAGATTTATCCGACTAGTCAATGCACAGTTACTTCGGTAATACTGTTTTATCATGTTGATCTATGATCATACTAACCATCTGTTCTGGACCACTTTTAAAACTCACCGCAGTGGAATAACCGATAATATCTTGCGAACTTTTTTGATGCGGATTTTTACTTTTACTGGCTTTAGCAATAATAACAACGCTCTCTGCCTGTTGTAATGTTAAGTGCGGTAGCAAATACATACTTTGATGTAACACCACTTCTCTTGGAAGATCTGACAGGCGGCCCTTAAAGTTAGCCAAAGGTAGTCGAGTACCCGGCTGAGACGCATAGACATACAACACCCATTCATCAACATCTTTGGGTATTAAAGCATCCTGAATACTTACCTGAACGGTTACTTTTCTACTTAGTTTTTCAAGTAATTGCTCATTCGCTTTTACAGGTGATTGCCAAAATATTGTTGAGAATAAAATACTACCTAATATAAATAATCTTGTCATAACCATTACCTTAAATTAGCCTGATCATCAGGAATTCATGACTTAAATGAAGTCACGATACTATAGAGGTTAGTTTTAGCATTCTCATATAAGGTTGGACAAGAACATAAGTCTACACTGGCATTATTTCCGCATAAAACCTGACTTGCCTCAATAAATGGCGATACGCTTTATTCATGATGTGCGCGTAAAGAAATATTTTTCAAGTTGGGGGAATCCAAACCAAGCTCCTTTTACTTATCCACTATCACCATATGATTGCTCGGTTCTTTTGCCAAACGAGTAATGCGGTGATAGATTGGCGCTAATATTAAATAAATTATAATTATTAATGCATAAAAACAAAGGCTTTACGTTAATCGAATTAGTCGTGGTTATCGTTATTTTGGGCATCCTCGCTGCCACAGCTGCCCCTAAGTTTATCAATTTAACAGAGGACGCCGAAGAAGCTGTATTTGCAGGTATTTCTGGTGCTTTTAAAAGTGGCGTTTATCAGGTTCACATCGCTTGGTTAATTAGGGCAAACAACCAGGCAGTACTAGATTTTATTAAAATTTCTGATACTCAAGCGGGTGGCGATTTAAGTGTTAATGCTGCGGGTTTCCCTGCAGATACTCGAGGTGTTAGCTTAACATTGAATAGTCAGAATGACTGTATTGATGTTTGGCGAGCGGTACTTGATTCTCAAGATGCCTTAGTCGAGGGTAATGATACAAGCGATTTCAAAGCAGTTTATAATGGCGGTGGCGCATGCACCTACACTTACAATAAACAGCCCACATTAACGGTCGATTATGACTCGAATACTGGTGTTGTACTGATTAACCGCTGATAATATCGTCATTAGCGGCAATCAATACTCAATCTCAATAGAAAATCAAATCGCGATGGTTTTAGGTGTCGCATTAAAGTGACGTTTAAATTCTCGGCTAAACTGCGAGGGGCTGGCATAACCCACTAACATTGCAGCCTCTGTTGCTTGTTTACCATCAGCAACAATAAGTTCCTTAGCTTTGTTTAAACGTATTTTTTTGAGGTATTGCAGTGGTGTTTCGCGCGTTATTTGACGAAATGCTCGATGAAAACCTGAGACACTCATGTGGGCTTGTTCAGCTAAATTTTCTATCGAGATAACATTGGCATATTCTTTGTGAAGTATATCAAGCACACGGGCAATTCTTGCATAATGTCCGTCATGACGAGCCAAATCAAATAATATATGACCATCAGCTCCTACTAACGCCCGATAAACGATTTCTTCGACAATCGCAGGGCCAAGTATTTTTGCTTCTACATCATTGTGTAAGACACTAATTAATCGAATAATGGCACTATTGAATTGATCATTTGAGCTGCTTGATTTAACACCAAAACATAACTTATCACTGTGCGTCACCATTTTATGCACTTTGTCCTGTTCATCTATTTGGCTAACGAGTTTATGCAAGGTATGGGCTTCAACATCAATAATTAAGCCTAAAATAGGTAGGCCGTTATCAGCAAACGCTTCACACTCTAACGGCATTGGTACTCCTAGTGCGAGATAATCACCCGGACCATATTGCACACAGTTATCGGCAATATAAATATTTTTACGCCCCTGCCCCATCACAATAATACCCGACTGATAAAGTAGAGGCTCTCGCTCACTACTTGAACTAGCTCGATAAAACTTTACCCCTGGTGTTGCCGTTTGATAAGGGCCATTTAAGTCATTAAGTGCTTTGATATCAACGTACGACTGCATAATTTTTGCTATTGTTTTCATAAAGCACTCAACGGTTAAAAATAACGCCCTGCAACTTTGACAGGAATAGGCAATGATTATCGACAAATATGGCTATTTAAGCAATAGGTATTACAGTAATATGCAACTTATAGAAATCGATGTGCTTTTTATTCGATACATATTTTATTAGATACAGACTAAATTAAGGTGACTCATGGAATTTTCATACGTTAACACAACTCAAATCCATTTTGGCCAAGGTAAAATTGCCAGTATTAGTGATGCTATTCCAAGCACTAGCAAAGTATTGGTTATCTACGGTGGCGGTTCAATCAAGAAAAATGGTGTTTACCAACAAGTAGAAAGTGCATTAAGCAATCATACATGGATTGAATTTTCAGGTGTCGAGCCTAATCCTACGATGGAGAATTTAGATAAAGCGGTTGCTGTCGCTAAAACTGAAAACGTTGACTTTATCCTTGCTGTTGGCGGTGGTTCAGTTATCGATGGCGCTAAATATGTTGCCGCAGCTGCATGTTATGACGGTGCTGGCTGGGATATATTATTAGGTAAACACACGATCACTAAAGCGATTCCAATTGGTGCTATTTTGACTTTACCTGCAACAGGTTCAGAGTCTAATGCTGGGTCAGTTATAACCCGCGCATCAACACAAGATAAACTACCGTTCTTCTCGCCAGCAGTACAACCACAGTTTGCTGTACTTGACGCCGATGCTATGAAAACATTGCCAGAGCGCCAGTTAATTAATGGCTTGGTTGATGCTTGGGTGCACACTTGTGAACAATATTTAACGATGCCAACAGGTGCAATGGTACAAGACGGTTACGCAGAAGCATTACTTAAAAACTTGCTAACATTGACTAAGCAATACGATCAACATGACACGTTGCAATGGCGTGAAAATCTAATGTGGACAGCAAACCAGGCACTTAATGGTTTAATTGGCGCTGGTGTACCACATGACTGGGCTACGCATATGATTGGTCATGAATTAACGGCACTTTATGGTGTTGACCATGCTCGTTCATTGGCGATTGTACAACCGTCATTACTACGCAATCAATTAGCAGTGAAAAAAGATAAGTTAGAGCAAATGGGGCGCAATGTTTTCGCCTTAACTGAAGGTGATGACTTAGCAGAGCGCACAATTGATGCGATAGAAGCTTTTTATCATAGCTTAAATGTACCAACACAATTAACGGAACATGGCGACGATAAAGCCGCTGCTATTGATAAAATTATTGCGCAATTAGAAGTACATAACATGACGAAATTAGGTGAGCATCAAGCGATTACCTTAACGCAAAGTCGTGAGATTTTAGAAGCTGCTGTTAAATAAGTAACTGAAAATAAAATTGTTAACCCAAGCGAATAAGAATATTTCGCTTGGGTTTATTTCGTTATGCTACAGCGTTGTTAGCTTTAAAAGTTTTATGACGCAAAATTAACTATAGAAAAAATAATTACCGCTTGAGCATTTAATGACGATTTAAGTCATGCCCTGTTTACTTCAAGCACGACCTATATCTAACACAATTAATATCTAGCAAAACTTCAAACGATTTTTAAACCAGTATATTGAAAGGTAATACTGAGTTAACTGTGTCTAACCCGTTTACAAAACATAACAAGAATTAATCCTGAGTTGCTAAGCTCGCCTTTAAATTATTTAAAGCGTCTACAGCAAAACCTTGATCATAAAAATATAATATCTCACCGGCTTTATTTAACAAAACCACACGGGCATTTGACGAATTTTCATTGCCGGTGAATTCTTGTACTTGCTCACCATCACCATAAACCGTCACAACACCTTTCCATAAGGATTTTGGAATGCCTTTTCGCATACCATTATCAATAAAGGTACTGAACATTTGAGGAAATAAACCTTGAATTGTCGGTATTTCATAAACGCTGACTTGCGTTTGTGTCATGTCTAACGCGATTAACCAACGGTCGATATCAAACTGTGAATTTTGCACATAACCAATCAATAGTAAGGTTAAGTCTTCATCAAAATCGGTGGGAATTGTTAACGTTTCTTCTGCTAATGATTGCCCCGTAACCGTTGGAAATGTTTGCCCGGTAATATCTTTATTGGGATATACCGTACTGCAGCCGGTTAGTATGAGCAGTGCGAAGATAAAGGTGATTAGTTTCATTTAAAGAGTCCCGTAGTATATGTCTTTACAAATACTACGTAACTCAATGGTCTTTAGTTCACTAAAATAAAAAAATCGATGAATAATCCAAGTAACTGATAACTCATGTTCGTTAAATAAAGCATAATTTAATAAGCTAAAAATCCATTTCCGATTACTCTTTCGGCTCGTTATCTTGCTGCTTTATTTCTCTTAATCGTTCTCGATATTTATCACGCGCCAAAGCTTGCATATCGGTTACAACATCGCTTTCATCAACGATTTCACGGCCAAGTAATGTTTCAATAGCATCTTCGAGTGTCACCACGCCTGATGTTTGCCCATATTCGTCTTCAACTGAATACATTTGCACATGATTTTTGATAAACATATCGAGTAGTTGCTGAACGGGAAGTTTTTCAGAAACAGAGGCTAATGGAATAGCAAAATTAATCACGGCTTCATCACCACGTCCATTTCTCTCGGCTTCATATAAATGGCCTTTGATGACTTTACCTTTAATGTCATCAACTGTTTTTCCATATATCGGGATACGAGTAAATTGCGCGGTTTGTTCATGATTTAATGCCTCAGTTACCGTAATATCTTGATGTAACATATGGACAACGGTACGAGGCGTAAAAACTTCGCCCGTGCGTAACTCCCGTAATTTAAGCATATTCGACAAGTATTCATTTTCTTGCGAGAACAAACTACCATCTTTATGACTTAAAGATGCCAAAGCAATAATTTCTTCTCGGGTAATTTCGTTATCTTTGCCTTGCTTAAACGAGCTCGTTAATCTTGTAGCTAACCACACTAATGGATAAACAATTTTTATTAACCAAGAAATGACATAAGCAGAAGGAATAGCAAGGGCACGCCAAAAATTGGCGCCTAGCGTTTTAGGAATAATCTCAGATAAATATAATATTATTAAGGTTAGCAAGAGGGCTATTAAGGTCTCCCACTGCTCGCCAAATAGGTGAATAGCTTGCGCACCAACACCTGCCGCTCCCATAGTATGAGCAAAAGTATTCAAAATTAAAATACTAGAAAGTGACTCATCTAAGCGTGTTTTTACCTTCGCTAACACTGCCCCAGACTTAGGGTTGTTGGTTTTCATTTGCTCTACAAAACTCGGTGTTATCGAAAGTAACACGGCCTCTAACACTGAACACAAAAATGACACGCCAATGGCAATGGCTAGGTATATAAACAACAACGTCACGTATTACTCATTCCAAAATATTTCTTTATATCGAACAGCATACCACAACATGACAAATAACTGCGGCTTCCTTGGGATGAGACCGTTTTTTATTAAAAATGCTTAACAATTAATTAGATAAATTAAGTTTCGCAAAGCCTAGTGCTAATAATTAAGAGTGCTTACAAAGAAGAGCGATGTAGGAGGATTGGCACCAGACATAAAAAAATCTCCTATTGCTAGGAGATTTTTTGTTTTACTTTTATGAATAGTTTAACGTTAGTCTTAGTTGTCATTTTATCGAAGTAAATTCTGTGACAACCTCTGCTCTTACTTTCATATAAAATTTTCGACGCTGATCACCATCTGTACTTCAGCAAGCGTGTAATTAAAAGCCTTGTAAAACAAGTTTACCGATTGATTTTCCTGACTCTAATACTTGATGTGCCGCTCTTAAATTTTCAGCGTTAATAGTGCCCATGTTCTTACCAATGGTTGTTTGAATATATCCAAGGTCGATCAATTCAGCGACTCTATTCAATAAATGACTTTGCTCTTGAATATCAGCAGCATTAAACATTGAACGAGCAAACATAAACTCAATATGGAACGACAAACTTTTTGGCTTAATTTTCATAATATCAAGCGGCGTTGTCGGATCATCAATAATAGCAATTTTGCCAAATGGTACTAATAAATCAATATAAGTATCAAAGTAAGAGCCGGTACTATTTAAACTCGCTACATGAGTGACCTGTCCGATACCTTCATTAGCGATCAATTCATCAATTTGCGCTTGTAATGGTTTACTGTGATCAACAACGTAATCAGCACCTAATTTTTTCACCCAATCTTTTGAGCTTTCACGTGACGCCGTAGCAATAATGGTTGCACCGGTAACTGCTTTTGCCAATTGCACTAAAATAGAGCCCACACCACCTGCAGCACCAACCACTAACAGAACTTCTTTAGATTTATCGATACTTGTTGGCGCTTGTTGTTTAATCGTTAGATGTTCGAATAACATTTCCCACGCTGTAATCGCCGTTAATGGCAACGCAGCGGCTTCGGCATCAGATAAGCTTTTCGGTTTTTTACCGACAATGCGTTCATCAACCAACTGATATTGGGCATTACTGCCTGAGCGTGTAATATCGCCCGCATAATAAACCAAATCGCCTAAAGCAAACTTGCTAACATCATTGCCTACGGCAACCACCTCTCCGACAGCATCCCAACCTAAAACTTTATATTCACCTTCAGTTGGTACTGATTTTTGACGTACTTTGTAGTCAACAGGATTAACGGCTATTGCTGATACTTTCACTAATAAATCACGACCGCTAGCAACCGGTTGTGGTAATTCAATATCCATTAACGACGCTACGTTATTTATAGGTAACGATTGAGTATATCCAATAGCTTTCATCATTTATCTCGCTTATTTGTTGGTTTGCGTAAATACGCTAACTTGAGAATATAATAGCGCTTGATTTGCCAGAGATAAACAGCATAATAGTTGAATCTTTATCAATAAAAATTTGACAATATGAACTTAGCTGACCTTCAAATTATTCTTAAAGTAGCAGAGTTTCGCAGTATTACCGCAGCAGCAGCAAGTTTAAACATGCAAACCGCAACAGCCAGTGCTGCAATTAAACGTGTAGAACGCGCATTAGGTGCAGACTTATTTATCCGTACAACTCGCAGCTTACGTTTAAGTAGTGCTGGAGAACGCTATATTCCTCATTGTCAGCAAGCGTTAGGCATGCTTGATCAAGCAAAGCAGCACGTCAAAGATGACCTTGATATTGTTGACGGCGAACTGCGTATTGGTATATCGTCAGATTTTGGCCGTAACCTTGTCATCCCTTGGTTAGACGAGTTTATGCAAACTCATAGTGCGGTTAGTTTGAAAGTTAACCTTAGTGATAGCAATATCGATTTCTATCGTGACTCTATCGATATCGCCTTACGCTACGGTTCACCAACCGACTCAAATATGTATGGCTTTAAAGTTTGTAATGTTCCACGCTTGTTATGTGCAAGTCCAGATTATTTAGCGCGTAATGGCACACCTCAACATCCACATGACTTAGTCACACACAACGGATTATTCTATCAACTTAGCGACATAATTCACGACGTTTGGCACTTTAGTCACAATGAAGAGAAGTTTAAAGTTAAAATGAAAGGTAATCGTGCGGGTAACGATGGCGACCTTGTTAGACGTTGGTGTGTTGCAGGACATGGCCTCGCGACAAAGTCGGTATTAGACGTTGCGAACAACTTACTCACAGGTGAGCTCGTCAATGTTTTACCTGATTATCACCCCACAGCCACTGAGTTATGGATTATTTGTCCTAGCCGACAATCAATAACACCAGCGGTACGCTTATTACGTAATACTTTTCGCACAAAGTGCCAAACAATTTTGCAGCAATTGGTTGATAAAAACATTATCACGAGCGATGTATTGGCATAAGTTAAGCTCGAGGTTGAGGTTGAACATAAGCGTAAACATACATTAAATATGTCATGACCAGATAAACCAACAAAAAACTTAATAAAGGTAATACGACACTATGGCGTATCAATAATGATAATCTCACTGTCTGTTAATGTGCTAATCGTTATTAACTTGGTTTGAGTTACTTCTGCGCCATCACCTTTTAACATCTTAACGCTTTGTTTTTTGTCTACTACCGTAAACTCACCACGCGAAGCGATAACATAGGCCTGATGGTTTATTTCATGACTTATCACACTGCCTTGTTTTACTTTTCCGGCAAAAATACGCGCTTGCTGTTGAATGAATAAAGCCTGCTGACGATCTTCTTCATAACCCGAAACCACCATGGGTAAACTTGTACTATTTTCAGCTTTAGGAAATTTCATACTATCCCAGCGCGGCGCAACATTTTGTTTATTAGGTTCAATCCAGATCTGAAACATAGTTGTTGGTGTATCGCCACGGTTATATTCAGCATGTGAAATACCTTTGCCCGCACTCATCACCTGCACTTCACCCGCTCCGGTTACTCCTTGGTTTCCTCGACTATCTTGATGAGAAATAGCGCCGGTACGAATAAAACTAATAATCTCCATATTCTTATGTTGGTGCTCAGGAAAACCAGTATGAGGCGCAATCCAGTCATCGTTAATAACACGTAAACAGCCAAAGCCCATTCTTCTTGGATTATAATAGTTCGCGAAGCTGAAATGATAATGAGTTTTCAGCCAACCATGCTTAGCTTTGCCAAGCTCTTGAAGTGGATAATGTTTAATCATCTATTTTCCTACGATCTTTTTTATGTGCTGGAGCCAGTAAACAAGGTATTTACTGGCTATTGTCTTGTCTGAAACACTTATAGCTTGTGACTAATCACCTGATCGGCAGAGTACTTACCACCACCGTGAATGGCTAATGCCACGCTAATCGCTAATAACGCTAAAGCAAACTCGTAACCATTGTTGGCCATAAATAAGCCATTAGCTAAGTGCACTTTCAAAATGGCTACGACCATTGTAATCGCCAATACCGCACTGGTTGGTCTGGTTAATAACCCTATAATAAGCAACAAACCACCAAAAAATTCAACACTGCCTACCGTTAACGCCATTAAGAAACCTGGGGCTAAACCAATCGATTCCATCCATTGCCCTGTTCCATCGAGTCCGTAACCACCAAACCATGCAAATAATTTTTGCGAACCATGGGCGGCAAAAATAATGCCGGCGATAATACGTAAAGGTAAGGTTGAAATGCTAGCTTGTGTTGTAAATATACGCTTAATAATTGAATTGTTCATTGTGGTCTCGTTTGCTCTGCTTATTTAAGATGTGAGTATTCTACGAGTTGAGTTACAATTGAATAACCCCCAACATTTGTTTGATTCATTCAAAAAATTTGAACAGTCTTTCATGCCCCATCATTCGAACAGTAATATTGACACCACGATAACATTAGGACGATAAAATGCAGGGTTCACCACTTTCTCTAGAAGCACTACTGGTACTAGACGCTATTGATAATAGAGGCAGTTTCGCCGCTGCCGCTGAACAATTGAATAAAGTACCGTCAGCACTATCCTATGTTGTGCAAAAACTTGAAGAGCAATTGTCTGTCACTTTATTTGTCAGGCAAGGTCGACGTTCTGTACTTACGCCAGCTGGGCAGCATTTATTACTAGAAGGTCGAAAAATTTTAGCCGCGGTCAGTAAAATAACCGAACAAACACAAACCTTAGCTCATGGTTGGGAGCCAAAAATTAATATTGCCTTCGATTCAATCATCGCCGTTGAGCCAATCATGCAATGCTTACAAAAGTTTTTACATCAGCACCCTAATGTTGAAGTTGACGTTAGCGAACATGTGATGAACGGATCTTGGGAAGCGTTAATAGAAGACAAAGTTGACTTACTGGTTGGCGCACCGCCGCCAGTACCGAATCATGCAGGTATTAGAGCAATTAAGATCACAGAAATTAACAGTGTGTTGGTTGCTGCTAAGCACCATGAACTTAGTCACTTTACCCATCCAATTACCCATAGCGACATTGCTGACTATCGTACCGTGATTGTCCATGATTCATCGAAAAGTGCTATCCCTTGGTCAGCTAATTTGATTGATCAAAGTCGACATTTTTATGTCGCGAGTGTTGAACATAAAATCCAAGCGATTGTCGCTGGTATTGGCGTTGGTTTTTTACCTCAGGACAGAGTACAAAGTGCTATAAATCAAGGTTTACTCGTTGCCTTAACAACAGAGAAAAAGCCACAAAATACCGAGTTATTTCTTGCTTGGAAAATTGTTAATAAAGGCAAAGGAGCACTGAGATTACGTGAGTTGTTACTTGAACAATATGCCGAGTTATCAACAGCTAATAATTAGATTCTCATTGCTGTTTTTTATCAATAAATAAAACTAAATAGAGCAAAGCAATGGCAGTAAGGTGCCATTGCTTAGTTAATCAATCACTTCATTTTCTCTGCATAGCTAAACGATATTAAAGTGCTTCCTTACTACTTTTTCGACTTTTTTACAGCTTACTTAAATCTTTTAAGGCCCGAAGCTCACTACGTTCAATTTCTTGTGCGTAAATAGCTGTTGGGTTATTTTCGATACTTGAATACAGCACGACTTTACTATCAGTCACTTGAATGCCGTAGTTACCTGATGTTAGGTAGATACCACCTGAGTATTTTCCTGAGGTAGAAAGCCAACTAGTCTTGTGCTGCTCTAGCCATTGTTTCAACATTATATATTCGGCATCGCTCGAAGTTAAATGGACTTTCTCTTCACTACTACTCAAAAATACCGTCACTTCAGGATCAAGTTGTACATCAACTACCTTACTACAGCCCATAAACATCAACAGTGCTGACAAAATTAGTAAATATTTTTTCATTCTTTTATCCATTATTTAATAGTAAAAATTACACATATTACAAATATGCTGTAGAGCAATGCTATTCCAGTACCGTTATAAGTGATAAAGATAAGTCCGGTATCATCAATAACCTAACTCCGT
>JBAROR010000033.1:0-2336 GCA_049642265.1 Cognaticolwellia sp.
AAAAATAGACCCGCATGCGGCTTGGTTTCGGCCCTTAACAAGCCGTAAAATGCTAACAAACATAAATTAAGTTTCACATTTTACTATCGCATCCCTATACTATGGAATAATTTTATACTCCCAATGACTTAAGACGACGTTTTAATCATTGAGCTACTGGCATCACTAATTAGGTTCTACATGGAAAACACAGAAAAATTTACTAACAACAAACAAATAATTAACTTTCTAACTGAACAGTTTCCTTTATGTTTTACAACGGCTAATAATCCTGCAAAACCATTGAAAATTGGTATATTTCAAGATCTTGCTGTACGTTTAGAGAATGAACAACGGGTTAGTAAAACGCAATTACGTGGAGCGTTACGTCAATACACATTAAGCTGGCGTTATCTGCACTGTATAAAAGAATCCGAAAAACGTGTTGATTTAGATGGTAACGAGGGTGACAGCGTTTCAGCTGAACATGCAGAGCATGCTTTAAAAACACTCAAAGAAAGCAAAGATAAAGTGTTTGCTAAACAGAAAAAAGCGCAGAAAGAAGCCGCACCGGCCCGAGCCGCTAAGCAAGTTAATGTGCCTAAACGCGCTGAGAAAAAAGTGCTTAAAAAAGAACCTTCGCCTGATCTGAGTAGTTATAAAGAGGCGACGCACTCTGAACTTACGTTACAACAAACTGTCAAAGTTTTGTTGGGTAAATCACCCGTTTCAGCCGTTGTTGTTGAAATCTCAAAAGATGATGTTCAGGTACAGCTGGCTTCCGGAATGATGGTCAAAGTTAAAGCCAAACATTTAATTGTTTAAAGGAACATAGATGAAAAAATATTTTCGACACATAGCAGTTATAGCTAGTTATTTATATATTGGTATCGTTTACGCTGTTCCAGCAGGTGTTAGTAGCGTAGAGATTCCTCAATTAGAGCAACAAGCGCAACATGCAAAAGTGACGAAAAGGGTGAGTGACTTATTCAGTCGTTCTCACTACAAGTATATACCCTTGAATGACGCTCTTTCGCAACAAGTGTTTGAGCGTTATATCGAGCAACTTGATTATAATAAACAAATCTTTATGCAAAGCGATATTGAAGATTTAAAAAAATATCAGTTTTCGCTCGATGATAATTTAAAAACAGGTCAATTAGCGCCTGCTTATAAAATTTATCAACTGAGTCTAAAACGTCGCTATGAACGTTTTAGCTATGCTTTATCTTTGTTAGACAAAGAGCTTAAATTTGACACTGCCGATCAATTTCAATTTGATCGTAGTGAGGCACCTTGGGCAAAAGATAACGTTGAATTGAATAAAATTTGGCAGCAAAAAGTCAAATCCGATGCTTTAGTGCTTAAATTAAGCGGTAAAAAATGGACAGAAATCAAAGAATTATTAAGTAAACGTTATAATTACGCACTTAAACATTTGACCCAAACTGAAAGTGAAGATGTTTTCCAAACCTTTATGAATGCTTATGCGCGAGCAATTGAACCCCATACCAGTTATTTATCACCGCGCAATGCTGAACGTTTTAAAATGGAAATGAACTTGTCTCTGGAAGGAATAGGTGCGGTTCTGCAACTCGAAGATGATTATACCGTTATCAGAAGCCTTGTACCTGGCGGCCCCGCAGAGCGTTCCAAGCAAATATTCAAAGATGACAAAATAATAGGCGTCGGACAAGAAGATGGAAAAATTGTCGATGTGGTTGGCTGGCGCTTAGATGATATTGTCGATTTAATAAAAGGGCCCAAAGGCACAGATGTTAAATTACAGATTTTAGCGGGTAAAGCCGGTGATAAAAGCCATATTGTGATCATCACCCGTGAACAAATTCATCTTGAAGACAGGGAAGCAAAATCATCCGTAGAAGTTATCGATGGTCAGAAAATTGGTGTTATTACTATCCCAAGCTTTTACATGAAATTAAGTGAAGATGTTGATAAAGAATTAGCCGAATTAGAAAAAGAAAATGTGAAAGGCATTATTATTGATTTACGCAATAATGGCGGTGGCGCATTAAGCGAAGCGACATTATTAACCGGTTTATTTATCAAAACCGGGCCCGTTGTGCAGGTGCGGGACGGACGTAATCAAATTCTGGTCCATGAAGATGAAAATAAAGCCGTAAGTTATAAAGGACCATTAACGGTTCTAATTAATCGCAATAGTGCCTCGGCATCGGAAATATTTGCTGCAGCTTTACAAGATTATGGCCGTGCAATTATTCTTGGCGAACAAAGTTTTGGCAAAGGGACTGTACAACAACACCGCCGTATCTCTCGATTTTATGATAAAGATGCCGATCTGGTCGGTTCAGTGCAATATACCATAGCGAAATTTT
>JBAROR010000090.1:0-2085 GCA_049642265.1 Cognaticolwellia sp.
AAATACTCATTAAGACACTCTCTTTATCAATGTAAATAAAACCGCACTATAGCAGTAACCGGCATATAAGATAATATCGATTGTTCAAATTGATATTAAAGAACAAAAAGCTAGGGCGCTTTGTGCCTCTAAGCGTCTCAGATAGTAAAATTACCACGCTCGCTTTTTCCCGGAGTGAGCTAAATAGTGAAAAATAAATTTGGTCACTACTTTTTAATTTGTAAGGCTTATAATGGGGGCGAAAGCGCCTTAAAACTATTACCCCTCGGCATCTTAGGTTATTTCCAAGTCCAAAATGATTTATTAATCTCATGCTGCACTTCGTCATAATTAAGGCCGACATCTTTGAGCAAGTCGTCAGACAACTCCGTTAATTGTTTACGTGTTTGTCGTTTTTGCAGAATTAGTCGCATGTTGTTAGCAAAGTTTTTATACCCATATTTTAAATTTTCTATTACTGTATGTAATGCACTGTGACTGTGTATTAATTGAGCCATGATGTATCTCCCCACATTTTTCTTGTTGTTTCAGTAGGTGAAATTTATGCTGATTAGCGTAAACTGACAAATGATATTCCCTGACACACAGTTAAGGTGAGCTTAAGTGAAGATTAGAACGCCGCACTTCCAAAATTTATACAGTTTCTATCAATCAGCAGAGCTTGGTAGCTTTAAGGAAGCAGCTGAGCTGATGTATATTTCCTCCGCAGCGGTAAGCCAGCAAATACGGCAATTAGAAGAGCAGCTGGAAGTTAAATTGTTTGAACGCCAGCATCGAAAGATTGTTTTAACGGAGGAGGGAAAGGTATTACATCAATATGCACGGCAAGGCTTCACCGCATTGCAAGAAGGTGTTCGTCAAATAAGCCTTGATGCGACCCCCAATAGCCTAGCATTGTCGGCATTACCCTCATTCGCCCAACACTGGCTAGTTCCTAGATTGGGTGATTTTAGTGAGTTATTTCCAGATTTAACTGTTCTTATGATGCCAAAAAACTCTCTGGTGGATTTTGCTAAGGAGCAAGTTGATTTGTGTATTCGATTTGGCCTTGGTAAATATGAAGGTATCCAGTCAGAATATCTAATGGCAGACCATCTCTATCCAGTCTGCCATCCCTTGTACTTAAAAGAACATTCCATTGACTCACTTGAAGATATACATAATGTGCGGTTAATTGAAGACGCTCGCCCAGATATGAGCTGGGAGCATTGGTTAAAGGTCACCGGTACTAAAGTGAACATTGCTATTCCATCCCTTAAATATCAAGGTGCACATATGGTGATAGAAGGCGCACTAGCCGTTCAAGGAGTTGCTTTAGTTCGCCATAGCTTGGCTTGGAAATATATTAAGCAGGGGTTGCTAGTTAAAATTGGTGATGTTGAAGTACGTTCAAGTTACAGCTATTGGTTATGTGCCCCGCCCGCTTATTTCAAACGAGATAAAGTCATGAACTTTGCTCATTGGATAAAAAAACAAACCAATGAATTTTGGCAACAAAGCATTGAAAGAAATGAAAATTGTCACGTTATATTGGGATCTAAAGAGAAAGAAACACCTTGATGTCTATACATGTACGCATTTTGTATTAATTGCGGCACTTAATACACAATGTTTGTCGCTATAGACTTCTTATAACTTGATTTATTTTCAATTTCCTTCAAAACTCTAATTTGGTATGCACTACTGGAGACAAAACATGTGTGGGCGAATGTATGTCAACGATAACGCTTTTATGCAAGATTTAATGACGGTGATTAGGTTACCTGAAAATATTGTTAATATATCTCAAGATATTGCCCCGGGAGCCAAAGTGTCGATTATTCACCAGGCACAATCAGCCCGAGTTATAAGTGATGCAATCTGGTGGCTGTTACTGGATAATAAAACACTGAAACCTAACTACCGCTATGCTTCCTTTAATTCTCGATATGACAAGCTAAATGCCTCTGAGTCTATTGCATATAAACCCTACCGAGAGAGCCGTTGTATCATCCCTGCTTCGGGGTTCGTTGAAGGGCTTGGAGACAAGAAAACTTACTTCCAGATTGAGCCGGTCGAACGAGCCATTGCGTTTGGTGGGTTATA
>JBAROR010000062.1:0-34143 GCA_049642265.1 Cognaticolwellia sp.
TGAGGGGTTAATTGCACTGCGTGATATCTGGATAAAAGTACATCATGGTTAGTGAACCGCCCTGTGCGGAGCCGCATGCAGGGTGGTGTGGGGGCTGGAGGTTAGAGACCTCCGGCTACCCGATTAGGGTTACTTTTCATCAAAGCCTCTGAAGACTACTTCAATGAAAGAACCGATCTGGTTGAAACCCACAAACCAATGTTTAAACTCTTCTTCTTTTGTAATTTCACCGCACTTGATTAAGCTTGCGATAAGCTCAGAGTTTTTGACTTCATAAACACAGTCATCGCTTAAAGTTGAAACACTGCATTCATCGCTACCCACCATTTTGAAGTGAGGAACATCAAAAAATTTAAGAATGACGTTTTCGTTGCTCCAATTCTTATAGCTAATGCTTAAATCAAATTTATTCCATTCTACCTTTGGATTATCTTCACAATCAGCAGTAGATGATTTTAGATTGATTGATGCGACTTCCATATCTCGGTAACCCTAACGAGCCTGTAGAATTACTCGTTTTTTATATTATTTTTAATCAAAATACTCTAACTGGATTGTTTTCTTTTAACAATCAAAAACGTTTACGTTTTTGGACGATTTTAATTTTTGCATCGTTAAACATTTTTGAATGGTGATTGTTTAGCTTTTAATATAGTTTTCAGGTTGGTTTTTCGTGTGATGTTGGGTTTTTAGGCCCTAATGCAGGCTATTTCTTAACTTTTCAATATTATGAACAAGACAATACATTTGCCATTGAGTGTTCACTTTATCTTGTCCACGCAAGGTGAATCTATTCATACCTTTATTGACGGTAATATTGCCAAATACCGGTTCAATTGCGCCTAACCTTTTACTGTATTGCCGTCGTCCTATCGAACTGTCTATTTTTATCTTCATCCGGTCACTGTGACTGACATTTTGTACTCGATTCGTTAAGAACTGGACTTGTCGACCGGTTGATTTAGGCGGCTTTCGCATACATTGCTTTTGTAGTGGGCAAACTCGGCAACCTTTTAAATAGCCAGTGAATCGGATGTAGCTTTTACCTCGGGTGATGATGCTTTTACTTTGTCGCCAGAGCGTTTTGCCCGCAGGACAAATGCAGTGATTACTGACGGGGTCAACGTTAAAGTCGTCTTGTGTAAAGAGTCTCGGCTTACCTTTACTGCGTTTTAATCGCCGTTTTTCTTGCTCGGTATGATATGTCTCACTGGTTTTAAAGAGTGGATTTCGGCTTCTAAATTGCGTATCAGCTATGTAACTGTCTAACCCGGTTGTTACCATGTATTCCAGATTAGCTTCACTGTGAAAGCCACTGTCCGCCGTGAATTTAGCCGTTTCAAATGCCTTTGGCGTACCGAGTTTACTCAATTGATTGTTGAGTTGTTCTATTGCAGGTTTTAACGTTTGCTGCTCACCAACACTGCCCCATGTTTGGGCTTGAAGAATAATTTGATATTTATCATCGTTAATTGCAATACCGTTGTAGCCTTGAATAGTGCCTTTACTCGTGGTCATTTTAGCGCTGTCATTATCGGTAACGTTACTCTTAACGGGTTTACCTGTACTGCCACGTTTTTCTTGGTGAGTAGCTAAGAACTCGCTGATTTTAGTGGCGCTGTTATCAAGCTTCGCTTTTTGCAGTAAGTCATGACTGACTTCATCATCGCTCAAGCCATCTTGTGCTTGATGCTTTGCCAAAATGCGCTGGCTAGCCTTGCGTAGCTTATTTTCTTTGCGTATTAATTCATCAAACGTCCCACTATACTCCTTACTCGCATTGGATTTTATCTTGCAACCATCGATAGCAAACATATGGCGGCCAATGAGACCTTCTTTATCACATATCAGTAATACTTGGGTGAATAGCGGTTCAATTTGGTCTTTCATTCTCGCGACAAACGCCGCAATAGACGTGTAATGCGGTTGAACATCGCCCGACAAACTCATGAAGGTAATATTGGTTTCACAAGCATTAGCAATACGGCGACTGCTGATAAAGCCGCGAGAATAACCAAAGAGAATAATCTTTAGCATCACTGACGGTGAATAGGCGGCTGCGCCGCCATTATCGTTTTGATACCACTGTTCAAAGCCTGATAAATCAAGATGATTATCAACAATATGCGCGAGCGCATATTCAAACGTACCAGGAATTATTTGTTGTGAGAAGTCGATGGGAATGAACTTACTTTGACAAGATAAATCAGGTTTATAGTTCGCCATGATATTTTGCTGTCGGTGAATAATATCTATTAGATCACAGACGAAAACTCAGTTCAAGGTTAAAAAACAAGCAATTCGTCAAATATAAAAAAGACATGAAAACGTCTTTTTTTGAGAAATTCTACAGCCTCAACGCCCCATTAAGAGGCTTTTAATTGTTGGTTAAAATGTGAAGCGAAGCGGAACCTAACCAACTGTTAAAAGTCCTGCTTGAATGGCTGTTGTTATAAGCCTTATCGCATCCAGCCTTCAATAATATAATTTTTTTCCATTACTTTAAAGCCTTCAGTCGATGGGTCTTCACAGAACCAAATTTCAATCTTTGCGGCATATGGGTATCCCCAATCCCCTTCATAAATACTAAAGTCATTGTGATAGAAAGTAAGTTTGCTACTACTCTCAACTTCTAAAAGGCTTCTTTCTTTTAGGCGTGAAACAGAAAGGCGGGTACCTTTAGTTATTTCATATGCCTTTATATACAAATACCCATTAACATTGCTTTTATACCATAAAGCAAACTCATAGATACCTGGCTGATGGGAATTAACTAAATCAAAGTTTGTTTGATTTATGGAGTTATTAATATGAGGTTCCCAAATATATTCATGATTGTTCCGATCATATTGAAGGCTTATAGGTTTAGAAATTTCGATATCGTTTGGAATGTAAAGATCATCGGTAAATGGATCTGTTGCTGTAATAGCTTCGTATATAAACCAAACCAAAAGTAAATTTAGGGTTAAGCAAATTGTCGATACCTTTATCATTTTAATGTGTTTATTAAAAATGGAATATATTACAGGAAGCGGTGAAAATACGATTCCGAAAAATGGAATACATGAAAGTAAAACGAAGAACTTCATAATTTTGTAAACGATAGTTTTTCCTTTTGATTTTTCCACATCTACTTCCATATACACCAAACCATAGAGGCTTAATCGTGGTAGAGCGACCCATTACTGAGCCGACCCCACACAGATCCGGACGTGCGGAACTACCGCATCCGGCTCTTCAGTTATATATTCACTCGTGTAAAACACACGACCCTAGTACCAATCAACAAGGATATTTCGCTTGCTGACGTTGATACTCTCAATGTTAAAATACTCTATCATCTTCTTGAAATTACGCCAATTATAACTTTTCCTACCACTGCGTCTATTTAGCCATTTGTACAAGTTATGTAATACATAATCATATAAACTCGCTAAACTTCGACTGTTGTCTGGTAGCCCAAAGTAATTTCTAAACCCTACTAGTTTACGTTTTAATTGTGGCAGCCAATCCCTCAACTTAAATGAGCGTTTCGCTTTGATCCATTGGTAATATTCACTTAGCGTTGCCTTTTGCTTCTTCGCGCCAGTGCGCCGCCGCAGTCTTGGTTTACCCGTTGAATCTGTGCCCCAGTAAAACTCAAACCCAAGAAAGACAAAATGACGTTTTCGACCAACGTGAAATCGGCTGAAGCGCATTAACGATGTTTTGTCTTCTGCAACGTCTAAGTTGAACTTCTTTAATCGCTTCGGTAGTACCTTATAAAAGCGCTCTGCGTCATTCGCATATTGAAACGCGCAAACAAAATCATCTGCATAACGTATCATCATTGCTCTGCCGCGCATCTTTGGCTTTACCTTCTTTTCAAACCACAGGTCTAGCGCATAATGTAGATAAATATTAGCGAGCACAGGACTGATAATACCGCCCTGTGGGCTACCACTCGATGGTTTCGTAAAGACACCATCGGGGGATTTTATCCGCGCCTTTAACCACTGGTTAATTAAATTAAGTATCGCCTTATCATCGATGCGTTGTTTGAGCATATTCATCAACCATTCATGATCTAGATTATCGAAGAAGCCTTTAATATCAGCCTCTACTATATAGCCATAACCTTGAAACTGTAGATTAAGCGTCAAACTATGCACCGCTTGATGCGCACTTTTATTCGGTCGATAACCATAGCTATTGCGCATAAAGTCTTGCTCCCAGATACTTTGCAGGATCTGACTAACACTTTGTTGCACTAGCTTGTCATCAACCGTTGGCAGACCTAAAGGTCGTTGTTTACCGTTAGATTTTGGGATGAAGATGCGTTTAATGTCGTTAACTCGGTAACATTTCTGTTTCAGTTGTTGACCTAAACGATCGATATTTTCTATTAGCTTCGCCTTGTACTGGGGCATGGTGATACCGTCTATACCGGGTTTTGCTAATTTATTGAGTTGTCCCCAACTTTGATACAGGCTGTCAGTATTTAGCAATCCATATAAATTCTGAAACTTGTGCTTGGGATGGGTATGTGCTTTAAATGCGATGGTATTAAGTGTTGTTGTCATAGTGTTCCCAGCCCTACTTTGTCCGGACTATGTGGCGGCTTAATACCGAATATAACTGTCAGCTCCTTTGCCATGTACAAGGCTTTCCCCTGCGCAGACTACTATGGGCTGATCTGACTTCCAAAAGGTCATCGTTGGCTTTGCTTTTGGCTAAGCGTCCCTACCATTATCCTTATGGAACACCTTTGGATCTCTCAAGTTCTTAATACATCTCTTTATACATGCCACGGCTTAATAACTCCGCTGACTCGCCACAACCTAACCAATACGGTTGCTTTGCATGGACTTCGATGGCGTTACAAACCTCGTCAGTCAGACCTAAAATTTATCGGAGCGATACCAGCACTTCAGGGCCACGACAGCCCCTATGGCCTATATAATTCTCTGTGTACGCTTCACCAATATTGTTCGTGTGATGCAGTCCTCACTGCTGAAAAGCACTTGCTAATCTCACACTCCGCCAAAGGCGCAACACTCGATACAGGTGGTTGGTTAAACCTTACCTGACAGGGACTTACACCCTGCAAGATGCATCAAGCTTCGCTTGACGCACTAACGCCCAAATAATGGGCAAAAAATTGTTGGCTAAAATGAGCGAAGCGAAAAAAAGCCTGCTGTTCATTTGCTTGTTATATGCTTGATTTACCAAGTCTATATTGTTCTATACTACCCGCGATAAAACAAATACCAACATAAAACCAAACCGTACTAGCAATAATTTGCCAAAGGTCTAAGCCTGTATGATTAGTAAATGTAGGTATACCAATTAAACCACGTAATGTGCAAAGAAAAGCAATAGTAATTAATGCTGGTTTAACTAAAGGTATGTTGCGAATTAAACCAACGGCTGAAAAAGCAAATACTGTACATGAGAACATTAATCCAGCGACTACGACTGTACCAATTGGAGCAAGTAAAGTTCCTTGTTCTGCGGAATCTATAATTTGTTGAGGTGCTCGCGCAAAGGCGAACCAGCTAGGACCACCCCAGATACACAGTAAATGCCAAATAGCAGAAGCTGCGGCAATAAAACTTGCGCTAATTAATAATTTTGATTTAAAACTAAAATTCAATGCGAACTCCATTTTGCACTAGCTCATAACGAGCCTGTAGAATTTCTCTTTTCGAAAATTCAGACTCAAAAAATTATTAACAATAAAGCCTAAAACGCGTTGCTACGTGAAATCTTAGGCAATATTCTACTATAAAATGACTTTTACAGGCTCTCTGAACATAAAATTCATCCGTCATTTTACACTTTGGAGAAATTCTACAGCCTCAACGCCCCAATAAGGGGTTAAAAATTGTTTGCTAAAATGTGTAGCGAAGCGAAAGCGAGCAAACTATTTTTAGTCCTGCTTGATTGGCTTGTTATGAATTTTAGCCACAAAAACAGCCTTTTAAATCCTCACTAACAATTTTGAACAACGGCTCTAGATGTTGATTAATGCCATCAGGTTGATATTGTAGCCACTTTGAATTTTGACGAGGCCAATATAATTTCCATACTCTATCCTTTTTAATATACATAAATTTAGCAACTGAAATTTCTGTATTTTTAGTAGGGTCATTCCACCTTGGGCGAACCTCCAAAAAGTATAAAGTTTGATCGTCCATTCTATAATCAATATAGAGTTGTTCAGGAGGAAAAGGCTTGTTTTTATTAACACAGAATTGCTTTGCAGCTTTCTCTACTTTAAAAATTTCAAACTCACTGATTGCCATGAAACCCTCGAAACTCATAACGCTCAGCTAAGGGGCGCAGTTTACTGCGTCCATTCTTGAGCGTCTTGTTAACTGATTTATACCACGGCATTCTTTTTCCGAGCTATTTTTAGCTTAGTTTTTTTAGCTGTTGGAAGAGACTGCTCATATGGCTCAAGTATACCGATTACTGCTTTAAAATTCTTATTTCGAAACTCTATATCCGCTTTAGATAATGCTGATTCCATTGTAATTGGAATAACTAGTTCAATCAGATGCTTTTGGGCATATGTTATGAGGCAAGAATCAAACGAATCATCAATTTTATAGAAAGCTTCATCAAGCTTTCTTAGTTTATTTATATCTATTTTTTCAAGATCCTCACGTCTCTCTGATTTGTCCATAGATACACTAGCCGATGGAAATAGAGATACCGCTTGTTTAAGGATTGCCGATGAATCAGCGGAGCCAGCCTCGCTTAAGGCAAGAAGTGTTTCATGTGAATACTTACCAGAGTCATTGGAAAAAAACTGATGCAACCCACCATTATTCACCTCAAGCATGAACATATAAGCACAGTAAATTACTCTTTCTGAAGCAGATAACTCAGAAAAATATTTGTCCGTGGAAAATAGAAGCTTATCAGCGATCTGTGAAACTATTTCCCATGTAACTTGTATGCTCATAGACTCAGTCAGTTAACAGCTTATTATGAAGAAAAAATCCTTGTTTAAACAAGGAAAAAATCCTTCTTTCATATTTTAAAATAATCAAAACATACCTTATTTATTCAATATATACAATAAGTTACTAATAATACATTTCGATATGCTACAGACAAAAACGAGAATAAATCCTTTTTATTGTCGTAATACGAGACTTTGCCATGAACTGTATAAATGCACAGTAGAATTAGTGAGATAAAAAAATAAAAAGGATAAATATATAAGCTCTATTTTTCTTAAAAATTTAACATGATATTCATGTTGAATGCGTAGCCACAACTCAACTGAGGTAACTTACCTAGTAGGATTTTCTTAGTTTAGCGTAGCGTTAGGCAATTTCAATTTAGGATGAGTGTCCTGTTAAAATTCAATGATGAGTGTCCTGTTAAAATTACGTTTGAATACTTCCAAGTTCGTCTTGGATTATTGTACTTGGGCATAAGACACCTCATCTTTAGTTAGATTTTGGTGTCCGTTTTATCGAGGGAAGATCACTTTGCCTTTATTCGTACTTTTTTATTAATATCATTAGGAACCCTAGGTCTAAAAATTTTAGGCTAATGTTTTCAATGCGCACAAAGTGATACTAAATATTGCCTATTGAGTTTCAAACATTATGATTGAAAGTCCCCTTTTCAAAAAAGCCACTTTAGCTGTATCCCTTTAAAAACCATCAACCGTAAATGAGACTAATATCAATATTTATGCGTAGTTACAGAAGATAAAAAAGAAGATAAAAAAGAAGATAAAAAAGAAGATAAAAAAAAGCGAACCATAATCGGTTCGCTTTTATATAAATCACAAATTTATTGTTAACTGTTCAGCGCTAATATTTCGTCACTTTAATTTTATAAAATACGCTATAAAGTACCGGTACCGCGATCATAGTCAAAATGGTAGCAAAAGCGAGACCACCCATAATAGTGACTGACATATCAGCAAAGAAAGGATCGAGTATTAATGGCATAACCCCTAATATCGTGGTGATAGCCGCCAATGAAACGGGTCGTAAACGACTTAAACTTGCTTCAACAATAGCGATGGCTTTCTCTTTACCTTCAATAATTTGTAAATCAATTTCTTCTAGTAGAACAATGGCATTTTTAATTAACATACCAAATAAGCTTAAAAAGCCGAGTAATGACATAAAGCCAAAAGGTAAATCAGCGATCAATAAACCAGCAACAACACCAACCACTGCCATTGGCACAATTAACCAAATAATAATCGGTTGTCGGGCACGGCCAAACAGCACAACACTGATCAAAAACATCACCAAAAACCCTAGTGGTAAACCTTGCCCTAGTGCAGCTTGCGCCTTACGTGATGACTCATATTCGCCGCCCCATTCAAGTTTATAACCTTCAGGTAAGGTAATAGCTTCTATCTTAGCTTGCGTGCGATTAAAAGCTTCACCGGTAGTTTCACTGTAACCTGCCTCAGCTTTAACGGTAATTGTTCGTACGCGATCACGACGATTAATCAGTAGTTCTTCACTTGAGTAATTCATTTTGCCACTGACTTGTTTGAATGGCACATAAGTACGTTGGCTACTACTCCAGACTAAGCTGTTTTCTAATCCCGCTAATTGATCAGGATTAGTATTACTGTTTCTTGCAATAATAGGATAAAGGTAATCACCATCTTGTAGTTGACCTATTTGTAAGCCATCAGTGTAAAACTCAATTGCTTGGCTGAAATCACTTCTTGAAACCCCAGCAGTACCCGCTGCAATATCGTCATACTCTGGCGCTAAAACAATACCTTTATCACGCCAGTCATCACGAATATCTCGAATGGTGCCATCGGCAAAGTATATCGCTTTTGCTTGCTCTGCTAACGATCGTAAAATGATAGGGTCTTCACCAGAAAAACGTGCTTGAATTTTAGCGCCAGCGCCAGGACCAAACTGCATAATTTCTGCGTAAAAGTTAACTTTAGGATTTGCAGCACGTAATTTATCTGATACTTCTTGTGCTAAACGAGGAATTTCAGACGCGTCATGTGCACGCACTAAAAACAGGCCATAACTTTCGTTCGGTAATTCAGGGGCAAATACCAATGTAAAACGTTCTGAGCTTTCACCGATAAAAGTGGCTAAAGACTCAATACCTTCGGTTTCAAGGATCAACTTTTCACCTTGCTTCATGTACTTTTCAGTTGAACGAATATCTGAATCTTGTGCGCCCCAGTAATGAACAAAAAATACCGGTGTATTGGACGGAGGAAAGAAACCTTGCTTAATGAAGCCAAAGCTCGCGTAAGCACCAATGGTAATAGCAATCAATATCGCCAATGTAACGCCGCGCCAATGTAAAGCATTACGTAAAACGACTAAATAAGCTTTATGAAATAAAGAGTGCGAATCTTCCACGCCAGCTTTATCACCAACTTTATAAAAATATTTACCTAACAAAGGAGTTAACGTAACAGCAAGTATCCAGCTCAATATTAAAGAAATTAACACCACAGCGAACAATGAAAATAAGAACTCACCGGTCGCATCATCTGACAAGCCAATACCAGAAAATGCGGCTATGCCGATAACAGTAGCCCCTAATAAAGGCCATTGCGTTCTTTTGACAATGAAACTGGCAGATTCCATCGCCGACTTACCTTTTTCCATGCGCAGCATCATACCTTCTGCGACAACAATAGCATTATCAACCAACATCCCCATTGCAATAACCATCGCCCCTAGAGAGATACGTTGAAGTTGCAAGTCGTACAACCACATAATAAGCACCGTACCTAAAACCGTGATCAGAAGGGTTCCACCAACAACAATACCTGAACGCCAGCCCATAAAAAGACAAAGCGCCAATGTTACAACAACAACAGATGCTTCAAGGTTTAGAATAAAACCATCGACAGATTCATCAACAATTTTCGCTTGGTTATATATCGACGAAACTTTAATACCGGTCGGTAACTTAGCTAACACTTCAGCTAACTTAGCTTCAATGTGCTCACCAACATCGACAATATTAATATCATTTTGCGCAGACACCGCTAGTGTGATTGCTCGCTCACCGTTAAAACGTTTTAAACCACTAGGTATCTCTACCGGTTGTAGACTTAACTTGGCAATATCTTTAATTTTAATTGAGGCATTTTTACCCGGAATGACAATAGATAAGTTTTCTATTTCCGCTATTTTATTGGTCGAGCTTTCAACAGGAATTCTAATTTGTTTATCGCCAACATATAATCGACCGCCGCTAAAAGGCTTTAAATTACTTGCCAGAACTTGCTGAATATCAGGAAAAGACAACCCTAATCCTGCAATTTGATAACTGTCGATGGTGGCTACAATTTCTTCTTCTAAAATGCCGCCAACTTTAACTTTAGCGACACCATCAACCGTGAGTACTTCACGGCGAATAATTCTCGAAAATTCACGCATTTGATCGGCACTAAAGTCAGGTGCTGATAACGCATAATAGATACCATAAACATCACCAAAATCATCAATAACCACCGGGGCACTAGCACCTAGAGGCAAATCATGTTGAATATCGCGCAGGCGCTTACGTAGTTCATCCCAAATTTGTGGCAACAATGGGCCATCAATATAAGGTTGTATTTCCATAGTTATACGAGAAAATCCGGGCTTACTTACTGATTTTAAAATATCTAATTGCCACATTTGCTGTAGCGCTATTTCAACTTGCTCAGTAACTTCTTTTTCAACTTTTTCTGCGCTTGCACCTGGATAATAGGTAAAAATAACCGCTTGTTTTATAGTAAAGGCAGGATCTTCCAATCGCCCTATTTTACTCATTGCAACAATACCGCCAATAATAAAGCATATTGATAAAAGCCAAATATTAATCGGCTTAGTCAACGAAAAACGTGCTATATCCATTTTAATAAGTCGCCTTATATTCTCTAACAATTAGTCCTTCACGCATTTGCCCAACGGCGGCAGAAACAACTTTATCTCCCTCATTCAGCCCCTTAGAGACAAAAGCATATTCACCGTGCAGCTCAGACACCGTAACTTCTACTTTACTCAAGCTACTATCCGCTTGATTAAAACGCCAAACACTAAAACCAGCATCGCTACTACCCATAATGGCATTTAAGGGAATAATTAACGCCTGCGAATAACTAGCATTATCTTTCACATTGACGATGGCTCTTGAGCCAGGATAAAACAAATTCGTTATTTGGCCATCAAGTGCAAATGTTACACCATAGGTTTGGCTGATTGGGTCGGGCGTAGTTTCATGTTCAACATAATGAATATCAAAAACTTTATCTGCTTGGCCAATGATATGAGCGGTGGCTTTTATGTTACGGTTACCCGCTTGAGCCGTCATGATGCGTTCAGGTACTTCAAAGGTGAAATAAAGCTCTGATCTGTCTTGTAAATTAGCAAGCGTATCACCCGTACGAATTAAGCTATCGTTCTCAATATACCGAGCGCCAATGACAGCATCAAACGGTGCTTTTATCGTACTATAACTTAAATCTTGTTCAGCGTTTTCTAAGGCTATCTTAGTAATCGAAAACTGTGATTTAGCTTCATCGTAATCACGTTGCGATGCGACATTTTTTTCAAAAACATCTTTAATACGTTTAAGATCTCGTTGTGCATCTTCATGACGAATTCGACTCTCTTTCACCTTACGTTCAAACGGTGCGGGATCTATCTTAGCTAAAATTTGACCTTTTTTTACGGTACTACCTTCAACAAGACTTTCAAAAATTAAACGCCCTGATACTTCAAATTTAAGATCAACACTTTTCACCGCTGAAATGGTGGCAGGAAACTCATAATCATTCGCTAAATCGGCTAAACTAGCCGTCGATAGTTGCACAACTACAGGAGGTAACGCCTTCTTCTCTTCTGCTGGTTCTGAGCAAGCTTGTAATATAAAAACTACCGCGAGTATAAAAATTCGATTCACATTAACTCCAAGACATAAAAGGTAAAAATCAGACTAGATAAGCACCCGTCGAGCGCAAAAATAAGTCCATTACATAGTAAACTACAAAATATTGCGCAACTATAGCACAGGTTTACACATTAACAACTACTGTAAACCTGTTGTTTATTGTCACCGCTCACGTTAACATATTGCTGTCAGCCATATTAAGAGAGCATACTTTGCAAAGTACTACCGATAAAATACTCAATACTGCCACGGAATGTTTTTTCCAACATGGTTACGACACCGCTAATATATCGATGGTAAGCCGTTATGCTGGCATATCTCGCGTCACTATTCATAAACAATTTAAATCAAAAGAAGTTTTATTTAGGGCTGTGGTAGAACAGCACTTTCAACAACATAATATTCTTCTTAATAGTTATAGTAGGTCAGAAAGTAATTTTTGGCAGGAAACCTATGAGCTAATAATTCAACGCTGCGAAGGTTTATTTAATGATGTATCCAGTAGTTTAGTTAGAGCAAACTTGTTACATGCGGGTCAGGCTTTTTGCAAAGATCTAATTCAAGCCGAAGAAGCGCTCATTAAGAAAAATATTCAAGCTAGAATTGAAAAAGAAATAGCCGAAAATCGCTTAACCTTAATAAGAGTAAATTTATCGGCAGAAGCATTAGCTGAAACCCTGCACTTTGCCCCTTTTGGTATTACGGTATCGGTATCAAACCAAGACAATGTCGTATTTGTAAAAAACTTACTGTCGGTATTTAAAGCATCAACGCTGCCGCTGTAAGATTATTTATTCAGCAGTGCGCGTTGATTCTAGCATTAATCTTACTTAACTGATCTTAGCTTTTACGTTCAACAATCAAGGGAAGTTACTCAAATAGAGTTGCTTATTAAATAAAGCAAGGCAAGCCCCCAAAAAAAGACTCATCTCTTGTTAAAGTTTTAATTAGGTCGTTGCTTCGCTGCTATTTTTTTCTTTTTACTGTGTATATTAGTTCAGTAATAGAGATTTAAAATACCGAACGATGCCTGCGACTCAACCAGATGTCACTTCTGCTAGACCTAAAGATCCTACTAAGTTTTTCTGACAGAAGGCCAAAATAAAAAGATTGAAACGGCTAAAATAAGAAATCCACTCATAACTATCTAATGTAACTTTAAGCCAACCGACAATTTTTCGAGCTATTAATAATGTTTTTATTATGCAAATTTTTCATTTTTTGAATAGTTTTCCAAAAACTGAAAATAAATTACCTTTGGGTACAGCTAAATTTGCATACTCCGGAACTAGTGTTTTTGAACCGCAATTATCAAAATTAATACGAATAGTATTATCACCAGATTTAATGAATTCAAAAATGGCTTCAACCTCGCCTAATCCAAACAGAGTATGTTCCAATTTCATTCCAGGTGTAACGTCACCAAGACCAGTCACGAATAGTGACTCCAGTTCTTTAATATCTAACTTACTAGCCATATAAATCCTTTAAAAAAGATGAGAAAAAGCAATTTGATGTGCCCTTTAAGTAACTTTTATTGCGAATTACCATACAAACGTCACTATACCAACGACACTGCTATCAGGGACAAACCCCCAATAACGACTATCTAGACTATTATCTCTATTATCACCTAATACGAAATAGTGGTTATCTGGAACCAACCATTCATCTCGTTGAGTGCCTACTTGATAAAAGTATCGATTGGTCAAATCGATGTGGCTACTGTTCAACTGAATATCGTACGAAGCATCACCTAAGGATTCCTGGTAATACTCGTGATTTGAATCACCTGCGCTTTCAGTCACTTTATATACTTTCGCAATTTCTTTAAAACTGGGACAATCTGCTGATTCATTCAAGCAAGAAGGTTTAATATAAATATTTTTATTACGATAAATCACTATATCCCCGGGTAAACCAACAACCCTTTTAACGAAATCGACTTGAGGGTTTTGGGGATATTGAAAGACTACAACATCACCTCTTTGAAGTTTTTTAGTAGGCTCGACTTTGCTTATTTGTAATCCAATATATCGATAGTTTCCATATCCTCTTTTACTAACTATTACCTGGTCACCGGGATTTAAGGTTGGACTCATTGACTTTGCTGGGATCGTAAAAGGCTCATACATAAATGTTCTAACTGCAAATATTAATGTAATGAACATCATAAAACACAATAATGTAGCCCACCAACTGGCGTACCACCCTCTTACTTTAGCTTCATCATACCCTCTAGAAACAAGATATGCATGAAGAGGGCAAATGATCAAAAATATCCAAGTAAAATATATATTTTGATACCAAGATTCTTTATGTTGGATTGCATGTAACTTGCTATCGAGTAATGAAAAAAACACAACTAAAATCAAATAAAGCCAAAACAATCTAACTTTATTAACGTACAAAAAAGTAAATGGCTGCATAACAAAGCCATAAATAATACTTAGCCAACCTTTAGGCTTCCATAAATGTTCCAATCTATTTCCTATTAGCCTAACACTTTGCTAAGCAATTTAAATGGCTATCTACAATAGTAACCAATAGATTAACCATTGATTAACATACGTTTAAAAATTAGTTTGGCATTAGCTATTCCCAGAGGAATTTTGAGTTACTCATGCTCGATAGATGCATTGGGAAAAAAATAACGCGAATATAAAGTAAACTGATTAACTTTTTCATAAATGCCTAACAATGTATGTATACACATCTGTCATTAGTACAAAATCAAATTAGCATTTAAATATGTATAGATAAACTTTTATTAATAGTATTAACACGTTACCTGTGATCTTTTAAAATTTTGCTTTACTTATAAAGTAGCAAACATAGGTATGCTATAACACTGCACTCTATATAGAATAAAAAATGAATTAGAAATATAGCTATTAATAGTCATTTCATTTGATAAATCAATAATGTATCAAATAGTCAACTTTGCCATTATTTTTCAACACTTTAATAACGTTAACTTCCTTCACTTTATTGTTACCGGTATATAAATGTATTTCCTTATATATGCACCATTATTTATACCTATGGATATCGATCTACAAGAAAGTAAATAAACTCTAGTTAACGATATCTATAAAACTTGACCACATGGTCAATTAAATAACCAATAAGCAGTTCCATAGACTAATTAATTATTAGTAACTGAGTGAAATATAGTAAATAGTAAGTAGCAGTATCCCAAGAATAGTTATTTTATTGCGTTGATAAATCCTCAACGCCCGACTGGAGAAAAAATGCAAGATAGAACCTCATTACCTAGCTGGAAGAAGTTAGAAAATCACGCCATAGAGATGAAGTCACAACATATGAGCGAATTATTTAAGCAAAATCCTCAGCGTTTTGAGCAGTTTTCTATTCAACTTGCGCCCTTTCTCGTCGACTATTCCAAGAACCTTATTTCAGCATCAACTATGGAACTGTTGATCAATTTAGCTAAAGAGTGTGATGTTGAAGCTTGGCGTGAAAAAATGTTCAGCGGTGAGCGAATTAACCGCACAGAAGAAAGAGCGGTATTACATACTGCGTTAAGAAATCGCAGCGAAAAGCCTATTATGCTTGATGGCAAAAACATCAATATTGATGTACAACTCGCACTTGAGAAAATGAAAGTGTTCAGTGAAAAAGTGCGCCAAGGTTTGTGGAGTGGCTATTCAGGAAAGCGCATTACTGATGTGGTTAATATTGGTGTTGGCGGTTCAAATCTCGGGCCACAAATGGTCACCGAAGCGCTAGACCAATACAGCGATAACAGTGTTAATGTTCATTATGTTTCTAACGTTGACGGTACACAAATAGCCAATGTACTGAGACCTTTGAACCCTGAAAAAGTCTTGTTTATTGTTTCAAGTAAAACCTTTACCACCACAGAAACCATGACTAACGCTAAAACTGCGATGAAATGGCTAGTTTCAGCTTCTTTTGATCAGTCAGCGATTGCTAAACATTTTGTTGCTGTATCTTCTAATAAAAAGAATGCTACTGAGTTTGGTATAGCTGAAGAAAATATTTTTGATATGTGGGATTGGGTTGGCGGTCGCTTTTCACTTTGGTCTGCTATCGGTTTGCCTATTGCTATCGATTTAGGTTTTGAGCGCTTCATTGAACTACTCGAAGGCGCTTATGAAATTGATCAGCATTTTTGCCAAGCACCATTAGCACAGAATGCCCCCGTTATATTAGCTTTACTCAGTGTTTGGAATTGTACTTTTCTTGGCGCGCAATCACAGGCTATTTTGCCTTACGATCAATCTTTACATATGTTGTCAGCTTACTTACAACAGGCTGAGATGGAGAGTAATGGTAAGTCAGTAACTTGGGACGGAAAGCCTATTTCCTATCCTACAGTCCCCTCTATTTGGGGCGAATTAGGAATTAATGGTCAGCATGCTTTTTACCAATACTTACATCAGAGTAATAATATTGTGCCTGCTGATTTTATTGGCTCAGTTGAAAGTGTAACGCCTGTTCAGGGCCATCATGAAACCTTGATGGCGAACTTTTTTGCGCAAACTCAAGCGTTGATGCAAGGCGTTGATGAAACCCAAGTACGCGCCGACTTAAAAGCAAAAGGCCGGACACAAGATTACATTGATAAAGTTGCGCCTCATAAGGTACATAAAGGCAACCGACCAACGAATACCATTTTAATGAAGCGCATATCACCGCGATCATTAGGCAGCTTAATTGCGATGTATGAACATAAAATATTCGTACAAGGCATTATTTTGCAAATATGCTCTTTTGATCAATGGGGCGTAGAGCTGGGTAAAGGTTTAGCCAACAATATTCAACAAGAGCTGTCTTCTGGTAATATTAGTGATCAGCATGATAGCTCGACTACGGGCTTAATTAACTTTTACCAGAGCTATACTAAGTAAACAGCGATTTAATCAGAATAATTAAAATAAGAATAGCGGACATAATATTCGCTATTCTTTATCAATTTATGCCTTGTTAAAACTAAGAAATAATGAATTATGAAAGTTAAATAGCGTAAACTGCATACATCATCATTCTTATTACTTTCATTAACCATACAGAACATATTTAGTAAAATGACCGCACATTTAAAGTATTTAGCTCACTATTCAACTGATATACAACAGCAAGTATCAAGCTTGATTGAAGAAAAGAAATTAAAATCTTACTTATTAGGCCAGTTTCCTACCCCTCATGATATGACAACGGATAAAGCACTGCGTCAATATACCCTAGCACTGAAACAACAGTTTTTAAAAAAATCAGCCCCACTTAGCCAAGTAAAGTACGATGATAAAATTCATATTATTAATAATGCACTCGGCTTGCATACTTATGTTTCTCGCGTACAGGGCAATAAGTTAAAGAGTAAAAATGAGATCAAAATTGGCAGTATATTTAAAAAAGCCCCTCAAGCACTATTGAACATGATCGTAGTACATGAACTCGCGCATTTAAAAGAAAAAGAGCATGACAAAGCGTTTTATAAACTTTGCCAGCACATGCTGCCTAATTATCATCAATTAGAGTTAATGACGCGTATTTACCTCACCGAACTTGAAAATAACGGCAGTATTTATTCATAAACGCCCATATTAAGCGCCTTTTTATGATATTTAATATTCGTCATTCGTTAAGCATTCAACGTTGGGTTATTTGAGATAAAGTAAGGTAAATAAAATGTGTCATTATTTTATCTGCATTGACACTTATTCCGCCTGATTCTCCATCAACAAATTATTCTTTATTATCAAAACCTTAACAAATAAAAACAAGTAAACTAATGATTCTATTTTGTTGAGTAAAAGATAAAAATGAGGGGGTTGTTTTACAAGTTTTTAACATAATGTATACTGCTAAAAACTAAATAAGTGCCAACCTATTATATCCCCATAAACGCGTTGTCATCAGGCCTTAGGTTGTAAATTTGCAAATAAAAAACACAAAATTATTATTAGCTTTTAGTATTGTTTTAACGTTACTGCCATATTTCTTAATGGGTGATATTTTTCCGTCTAACCCTATATGGTTAGAAAAGGCACCTTTATTACTTTTACAGCTTTTAAGTGTTTGCTTTCTAACGGTGGGTTATCTGCGTACCAAAACACGTTCATTAAAACTGTTTTGGCAATTTATCACCTTAGCTTTACTGTCATCATTAACCTCAAATGTATTATTTAGTTTTACGATTATCAGTCATGACCTTTTATGGCGTGATTTTTTCACGCTTTGCAGCTATTTTTTTATTATTTTGGCTATAGAGACGAACCCTCATGCGCATGATACGAAAAAAAATAAACATATTAGTAGCCGTATTGCGGCAATATTTTTCACGCTAATATGTTTTAGTTACTTCGTTTTACTTCCCATTGAATTTTCAAATAACCTAGAAGATAAAGTAGCTTCATCTCAACTTTTTCATTTGCTAATAGCTGCACTCATATTTATTCGGTTAGCAATAAATAATTACCAGTGTAAAACTACATTTTGGCGCCAGATATACAACGCTCTTACCGTTGCTTCAGCAGCTTTACTGATAGCAAACGCCTTAAATTACTTGAATAATTGGACACCCGTTTCATTACCTTTATACCTACAAAATTTATTAGTACTGATCCCCTATTGTGCTCTTATTATTGCGGCCAATAATTCGTTAAAATCATCAGAGCCTCCAGTAGAAAAGATTCATTCTTCAATGCCAGAGCTCTACTTAATATTATTAATAACTAGTTCAATATTAATTCACTTAGCCGGTATCGAATTAAACTTACATTATAATATTCAGTCACCTTTACAATCGTTATTAATTATCACTTGGCTTGGTATTGCTTTGACATTATTAACCATGATTATTTATCGAAAGCACCGTTTAGAAAATAAAAAACGACAACAAATTAAACTGCAAAACTCAGCGCAACAAGAGTTAGTTAAACTTAACCAATTATTAACTAGCGCTATGCTTAACAGTGAAGACAAAGCTATTGTTAATGCCTCAAGCAATGCGATATTAACCACTAGTACTGACGGTACGGTGTTATCAGCCAACCCTGCTGCGGTACAACTTTTTCAATGTCTTGAACGAGAGATTGTAAACACTCGTGTTAGCGATTTTTTTTCATCTGATGATCAAATGCATTATTTTTTCGATTTCAAAAGCAATGTTTATACTCTACAACGCAAAGATGCAGGTATTTCAATAGAATGTTCAGCTACACGTAAAGACGGTACTCAATTCCCTGTACAAGCAGAGTTACAATGGGCAGAAAGAGAAGATCATCCTTTGGTAGTGATCACCTTTATTAACCTTACAGCGAGAAAACTGGCCGAACAACAAGCGTTAGATTTAAAAGATAAATTTATTGCTAACATCTCTCATGAATTTAGAACCCCGCTGACTATTATTAATGGCATCCTAGATCGCTACCTTGAGAAGGCTCAAACAGAAGAAGAAGGTAAAGAGCTAAAAACGGCAAAGCGCAATGGCTTACGTTTAGTGCGTATGGTTGAACAACTTTTAGAGCTTTCTCGTTTATCAGACAACCCACAATTAGCAATGGCCACCTACCGTTTACAAACACTTATGTCGATGCCTGCCGATTCGTTTTCGCGTTTAGCTGAGCAAAATATGCTGACATTAACCTGTGATATTCCAGACCATATATGGCTTGATTGCGATGCTCAAGCCTTTGAAAAAATAGTTTTTAATTTAATTGCTAATGCTATTAAATACACGCCAGCTGGTGGTAGTATTCAAGTCATTGCCCATAGTAATGATGACAATTTCACGCTTGATATTATTGATACAGGAATTGGAATAGATAGTGCTTCGCAAAGTAAAATATTTGAACGTTTTCAACGTGCGGATGATGAAAAAAATCAAGGAGTCTTCGGTGTTGGTATTGGCTTATCTTTAGTTAATGAACTTGTTAAAGCACATCATTGGCAAATTAATGTTGTTAGTGAATATAATAAGGGCAGTAAATTTTCTTTAACTATTCCATGCGCACAAGCGGTAGCTGAAGAAAAAGCAACCCCTCTGAGTATTTCGCACTCAGAAGTCGCTTCTTTATTAATGGAACCTCATAATCCAGTTAAAGATATTAGGCATCATAGTCAAAAAGTTGTTTTGGTCATAGAAGACAACTTAGATATGCAAAGCCATATAAAGCAAGTCATAGAACAACATCATCATAGCCTATTAGCGGGTAGCGGTGAGCTTGGTTTAACATTAGCTAAGGAGTACATCCCCGATGTAATTGTCTGTGATATTATGCTTACAGGTATCGACGGTTTTGCTGTATTAAAGCAACTTAAAAGTCATGAACTGACCTCACATATACCCGTTATTTTATTAACTGCCCGTTCTGATTTAGACAGTCGTTTACATGGTTTGCATTTGCAAGCCGACGAGTACCTTAGTAAGCCGTTTAATCATCAAGAACTATTAACACGGATTGGAAACTTGATCAGTAATAGAGAAAAATTGCAAAAACTTTACTTACAGAATTTCAATAAAGATTTGCAAGAAAATAGAAAAAATAGCAGTTTTGAAAATGTTGCAGAACTCGCTCATGTTCATGGCGATAACGATACGCTTGATAATAAATTTTTAGAAAAGTTAGAAGCTATTACCGCAAAAATGTATACGGATACCGACCTAGATATTATCCAGTTAGCAGCCGAGATGGCGATGAGTGAGCGACAGCTACAACGAAAAATAAAAGCATTAACAGGAATAACACCCAGTAATTTTATTAAAGAATTTCGTCTTAAAAAAGCAAAAATGCTATTAAAAAGTGGCGCTCAAATTGGCAGAATAGCACTCGATGTTGGTTTCTCATCACAAACTTACTTTGGTCGCTGCTTTAAGGAGCTTTTCAACTGCACGCCAAAACAATATCAGCAGCAACAGCAAAAAGATCAACGGCCATCACCTTAAACCTGACTTAGTTACTACTTGCTCTTTTAAGTTTACCAAACTGCGTTGCTGCATTAATTGTAAATAATTAAAGGTGTTGTATTTGGGGCCACACAAACCTAACCAGGAAAGCTTTTTATTTTCATGGGTAAAGGTTAGCGCTTGTTCAATTAACACGCTGATTTGATCCCACGTTAAGTCTAAAGGATTCTCTCGGCTAAACGGGAAGAAAGAATAAGCAATATTCATGACGCTGGCATCATCAACCATGCTGTTCAATCTTCCTGATAGTCGCGCTGCCAACTCATTGGCATTATTGCCTTTTTCATAACCAATGACCGCAAAAGTATCATGCGACCAACGGATCACAAGATCATCATTATTTCGGCTATAATTCAGTAAGTCGGTGAGGTTAATGAGTTGGCTATTACTAATATCGTTATGACTTTTTAATTGCACCATTAAAATATAAAGTCGCGGTAATAGTTCTCTTTGTACTGGTAACAAGTTCTGATGCATTTGATTCATTAACTGACTTGTCTGCTCAATATAAATATCAAGGTAACGTCGACTTTTTACCCCTGTTATTTTGTCAACAATAGCGGCCTTTTCTAATTGTTTATTTGCCTGTGCTAACTCTATATTTTGAGACTTAAACTTTTCTGTTTTCTCATGTACTTGCTGCTCTAGGTAGAGCTTTTGTTGCTGTTCAACAACCAATTTACGATTCAGTAAACGAGAATAGAATAACAACGCTAGTGCAACTCCCAAAGTATATAAAATGTAAGCCCACCATGTATTCCAAGGCGCAGGCTTAACAATAATATCTAATGAAAGACCTGGGTCACTCCAAACATCATCGCTGTTTCCTGCTTGAATCTGTAGCTGATAGTTACCTGCTGGTAAATTTGAATATGACACCCGTCGAGATTTGCCAGCATCGAGCCACTCCTGATCAAAGCCCAAAAGACGGTATTTATATTGTGTGGAATCTGGGTTGGTGTAATTGAGACCTACATATTCAAACGAAACAAGTTGATCATCATAATTAAGCATTAATTTTTTAACCTCAGATAAAGCTAACTCTGTCTTTATAGATTCGTTTAATTTCAGTATATTGGTTAGTCGAACTTTAGGCGCCGAAAGCGTGATATTACTTTGTTTAGGCTCAACATTAGAGAACCCCTTGCCCGAACCAAAATATATTGTACCCGCCGAATCCTTAAATATAGCGCTATGGTTGAAGTCTAAGTCGACTAAACCATGACTCAAATCAAAGTGCTTGAAACTATTTGATTCTGCTGTATACCGAGAAACCCCTTGATTTGAGCTTAACCAAACATCGCTATAGTCATCTTGTGTCAAACCATAAATAGTTTGGCTTTTCATGCCGTCTTTAGTGTCAAGATGTGTAAATGAAAAATTATTTGCCACTCTATCTGAATAACTCAGTATATTTAAACCAGCAGCTTGTGTGCTAACCCATAAACTTTTATTGCTATCGATAAATAGAAACCAGGTTAAATCACTTGAGATACTTGATATATTGTCATCATCATGGGTAATATGAAAAAATCTTTGATTAATTGGATCATAGCGATTTAAGCCAGCCCCATAGGTGGCTATCCAAATAACACCTTCCTCGTCTTCTAATAAATGTAAAATAGAATTGCTGCTAGGACCAAGTTCTGGCTTATTTTTATCGCTAACAAAGCGGGTAAATTTACCATTTTTATTCAAGCGATTAAGCCCTTGATAAAATGTTGAAACCCATAAATCTCCAGCTTTGTCCTTAATGATATCAGTAATGTTATTTGCTGAGATTGAACCATCATCTTTTTCATCATGCTTATAAGCAATACTAATGCCTGTTAGCATATCAATTTTATAAAGCCCTGAAGCCCTAGTGCCAACCCATAATATTTTGTCATCCGAAAATAAAGTCATAATTCTCATATCTGTAAAAAAACTAGAAATGGTTAATCGTTGTATACTATGATTTGACTTATTTAAGGTAAAAATACCACCGCTATATGTGCTGAATACAATTTCATTTTCATTAATTTGTGTAAAACTTGTAACATTAGGAGCATTGAGTATCGGGAAGCGTGTTTCTGTATACTGTTTAAATGTTGTCATTGTTGGATCCCAACGATTAACTCCAGTAAATGTACCAATCCACATTAAGCCATCATTATCTTCAAACAAAGTCATAATAAAGTCATTACTAACACTATATTGATTATTTGATGAATGATTGAAGCGTTCGAAGTTGTTCAGCTTATTGTTATACATTGAAAGACCATTATCTGTAGCAATCCAAACTTTATTGCTCAAATCTTGATAAACATAATGGATGGTATTACTACTCACACTTGAACTGTCACCGTCTATCGTTTGAAAATTAATGAACTGATCCAATTCGGCATCATATTTTACTAAGCCTTTATCCGTAGTCCCTATCCAAACGACGTTATCAGCATCCGTGAATAAAGAGTTTATGAATTTGGTTATATATTCTTTATTATTAAAACGAGAATTCATCGTGCGTTGAAACTCTCCTTTTAAATTAAAAACTGAAATTCCTCCACCATTAGTTCCAATCCAAATTTCATTATTGGTTTCAGTAATCGCATGAATAATATTATTTGATAAGCTATTTTCATTACCAAGCTGTTGGTAGATTTGTTGAACGCTCCAATTTTCATCACGGCGACGAAGAATATTTAAACCATTCTCGGTACCCACCCATATTTGACCTTTGGTATCTTCGTATAGGGTATTAACAGAATCACTTGTTAATTTAGCGCCATGGGTTTTAGTCGTGATATGTGTAAAGCTTTGCATGTCATCATTAAATAAATTGACTCCTCCTCCACGTGTTCCAATCCAAAAATTTTGTTTTCTATCGATGAGCACACGACTAATAACATTAGAACTCAATGAATTTTCTTTTTCTGCATCATGATAATAACTAACAAGCTTATGACCATCGAATCGATGCAAGCCTTCTTGGGCGCCAAACCACATAAAACCGTATTTATCTTGTGCAATAGACATAGTGAAGCGATAAGACATTGGATTATCAGAAGAGAAGCTTTTAAATAAACGGTCTTCACTTGCGATACTCATAGTACTAAAGAGTATAATTGCCAGAATATATAGTGTTTTTAACATCGAGTATTAAACCGTGAGTTATAGAAAAAGTTAAACTGCTTCAATAAAAAAGCCACTAATTTCTCAGTGGCTTTTTAAAGTAAATTGTTGTCGCTACTGTGGCTCAACCCAACTATTAATGCCTATAGTAGCAATATTAATGTCACTTAGATTAACTTTCCAAAGTAATCCTTCCGTTGCAACATCATCATAATCTACCTTCCAAAGTAAGCCTTCTGTATTAATATCATCATAGTTCACTTTCCAAAGCAAACCATCCGTCTCAAATGATACCTTCCAAAGTAAGCCATCCGTTGTTGCTGTATCCTGCCATTCGGCCGTATCTTCATTTGAAACTTTCCAAAGTAAGCCATCACCAACAAAGCTATTATCTTCATTATCCCAAATATATTCTTGGCCTAAACCTTCAACATAAAAGTCGCCATCTTCGTTAATGTTAGCGGGACCAAAATAATGCTCTTCTTCATTTAAATCTTTAGCGATGTCTAAGGCTGTGTTGGCACAATTATCGTTATTACTAGCGATTGCATAGTATGCACTAATTAATCCTGCGCCTTGCTGAAAAACACTGTAACGTAAACTACCGTCTGTATTATCGCCTCGATATGCACTACTCATAATTCGGCATTTAACTTGGTCTGGAGTTAATGTTGGATTATCAGTTAAAATTAACGCCACTACACCTGAAACAACAGCTGCAGCTTGTGAAGTGCCCGACATTTCAAAGTATCGCCCACCATCATGAAACTCTGGATGTTCGGTGACTATTTGTGAATCAAAAGACATTAAGCCAGAAATATGCCCTCCTGGTGCAATAATATCAGGTTTAACGAAACCTTCTACCGTAGGTCCCGCACTACTAAAAGATGCCACTTTATCATCACTATAATTAAAGGACGTGTAATCATCCGTCATCGCACCAACAGTTATAATGTATGGCACATTACCAGGAACCCCTATCGACATGGGGTCTGGTCCTTTATTACCTGCGGATGCTACCACGACAATACCGGCTTGCCACGCCTTCATTACAGCTTTGTTTAATGGGTCATCCCAATAAAGCGAACGCGCGGGGCCACTAAAAGACATATTTAAGATCCGTAAATTAATTTGATCTTTAACTTGTAATGCCCAACCTATTCCACGAATAACATCAGCATAAGTAGCCTTGCCTTCGGCATCAAAAGCTTTTATCCCGACATGAGCAGCATTAGGCGCTATACCATAAATTTGTCCGTTAACATCAAAGTCACTATTAACGGCAATACTCGCGACATGAGTACCATGACCGCTTTCTTCCTCACCGTTATTGCTGACGGTATCGTTAATAGCATCATAAGTACCCCACGCTTTATCTCGACCATCTAGATCCGTTGATAAACCTGGTAATTGCTCAAGACCAGTATCTAAAAAGCCAATGGTGACACCTTCACCAAAATTTCCTCTGTTGTGTACATAAGTTGCATCTACTTGTTCTGTTACCACAGATTTTGGCTGCCAACGACGTTGTATACCTCCAACACCACTTAATTTAACTTTGTGATTGGTTGATACTTTGATCTTTTGTTGTTGCTTTAACTGTGATAATTGGGCCGCGGTTAATTCAACCGCAACCGAGTCAATAATACTTAGCTCATGGCTCGGTTTTACACCCATTTTTTTCAAATTATCTTTTAAAACAACTAAATTTTTTGCACTGATGATATAAGAGCCAACCTGTTCTGTTTCTTCAGGTACTGCAGTAAATCCCATTAACATAACTGTCGACATTACGAGAGAAAATATTGAGAGTAGCTTTATATTTTTTTTTATTGAAGTGAACAACATTTCACATCCCCTTTACTCATGACATCTTTTTAAATTATTTAAAAAACATAAGGTATGTAACGTCAGATATTTGAAGTAATACGACATAGAAAATCAATACTTATGATAACTATTTTCGAACTATAAAGAACGCCGTGATCTTCCTCCGATATTCCAACAATATCACACCAACCTATGATTTTTAATCTTGTGTTAACAACTGTTATCAAAGAACCGTATGAATCATGATAATAAACTAAACTGCTGAGATATTTTTATAGCAAAGAATCATTTCATATTTTTTCTAACACTTAAGAGGCAATAAGAGTATACAGCGGAACCTAATAAGCTACTCGATGTTAGCATTTAATAAGTAATGCTCTAGTAAAAATGCGACTTCTTTTCAAACTGAAGCGACATAAATTAAATTTTTCCTTTAGTAACAACGAATTGAATTGACCACCTTATTTATCCTTTGTCGTTTTTTTGATAAAAAAAGTCAGTTCGTTACTATTCAAAAACCTATAAAAAAGACAAGATTTATATCGATGACGAATCATCCAACGATAAAAACAAAATGCTTGATGACGTATTAATTTGCTTCATTTAGCGTAAAAGACAAAAAATTGGAGTCTACATTATATGAGAAACAATAAAACATTAGGACTAAGCGCGTTAACATTATCGATACTTGCAGCAAGTACTGTAAGTAACGCACAAACACTGGAAACTGCTGAAACCGTGCAACCAATACTCGTTTCCGCTAATAATACGAAGACCACTGTTAATACAGATTTTAGCCAATGGCGTGAAGAGCAAAAATTCAAGAGTCATGATTTTACTGACCGTATTATTGTTAAATACAAAAGCGGTTTTGAAGCACAGAGTTTAAACAGCGTTGCTTCAGAAAAAACACTTCCACAAGGCTTAGCTAAAAAAGCAGGACGTAGCTTAAAGCATTTGAAAAAATTGAAAAATGGCCGTCATGTTATTTCTCTCGGCAAGCAAAAACATATTAACGATGTTAAAGCGATGGTGACTGAGCTTAATAGCCATGCTGATGTAGAATTTGCAGAACCAGATTACAAACGTTATTTAATGGCAGAAAATCAACCTTGGGGTATTGCTGATACACAATCGGATTTACTTTCTGATAGCGATGCCGCAAACATGACTGTTTGTATTATTGACTCAGGTTATGAACGTGCAAACCCAGACTTAAATGCTAATAATGCTTCAGGTACAAATAATTCTGGTACCGGAAACTGGTATCAAAATGGTGGCTCTCACGGTACTCATGTCGCTGGTACTATAGCAGCAGTAAATAACTCCGAAGGTGTCGTTGGTATTTTGCCAAACACCAACGTTAACTTACACATTGTGAAAGTTTTTAATGCTGCTGGTTGGGGTTACACCGGTGAATTAGTTGATGCTGTTGATACTTGTGTAAATAACGGCGCGAAAGTTATCAACATGAGTTTAGGTGGTGCAGGTTCAAGTAACACTGAGCGTAATTCATTACAAGCTGCTGCAGATGCTGGCGTTTTACTCATTGCCGCTTCAGGTAACGATGGTGACTCAACATTGTCTTATCCTGCCTCTTATGATTCAGTTATGGCGGTAGGTGCATTAGATCAAGGTCGTCAGCATGCTGAGTTTTCTCAGTATACTTCACAAGTTGAAATATCAGCGCCTGGCGAGGCTATTTTATCTACAGTTGCTGGTGACGGTCGCTTAGGCTATATCACTCTTGGATCAACCTCTTACGGTAACGATGAAGTTGTACCACAAACTCATTATGTTGAAAGTGGTGGTAGCTTTACAGTAAGTAATGTAAATAGTTCAGCTAACGGTGTTTTATCGGCTTGTACTCTTTCAGGTAGCAGCTACAGTTGTTCAAACGTTTCTGGCAATATTTGTTTAGCAGAACGTAATGACAATCAAAAAGGTAGTAATTACCCAGAAATAAATCCAGCTAAAGCTTGTGCCGATGCCGGTGCATCAGGTGTTATTGTTTATAGTAATAGTGCGCGTCCAGGCTTACAAAACCCATTCTTAGTTGATGCAAACACTGATGTTACAGTGCCGACCGTATCCGTAAATCGTGCATTAGGTTTACAGCTTATGAGTCAACTAGGTACAAATGCAAATTTGAATGTTGTGGGTAATCAAGATTATGCTTATTACAACGGTACTTCAATGGCGACGCCGCACGTCACTGGTGTAGCTGCGATTGTCTGGAGTAATAACCCAGGCTGTAGCGCAACAGAAGTGCGAAATGCTCTAAAATCGACAGCAATTGATTTAGATGTTGCTGGTCGTGATGATAAAACCGGTTACGGTTTGGTACAAGCGAAAGCAGCTTCAGATGCATTAGCCGCAAGCTGTGGTGATGGTGGTACTACACCACCAACAGGTGGTAGCAATGTCTTAGAGAATGGCATAACTAAAACCAACTTAGCTGGTGCTGCTGCACAAGAGTTGAGCTTTACAATGGCTGTACCTGCTGGTGCAACAGATTTAAGCTTCACAATGGCCGGTGGTACAGGCGATGCTGACCTTTATGTTAAATTTGGCTCAGCACCAACATCGACTAGTTACGATTGTCGTCCATATAAAGGTGGTAATGCTGAATCTTGTCCGATTGCAACAGCTCAAGCAGGTACTTATCATGTGAAAGTGATCGGTTACTCTACGTTCACTGGTGTTAATTTAACAGCTGATTTCACTGAAGGTTCTACTGGTGGTGGCGGTGGTACTGTAGGCGGTAGTGCTTCAATAACAGATATTGCTGTCGCTAGTCGTGCATGGACTTATTACACGATTGACGTACCTGCAGGCATGACAACACTTGATTTTAATATGAGTGGTGGTTCAGGTGATGCTGATATGTACATTCGTCGCGGCGCACAACCAACATCATCAACATATGACTGTCGTCCATATAAAACAGGTAACACTGAGTCATGCCCAATAACTAACCCTATTGCGGATACATGGCACATTGGCATTTATGGCTACTCTGCAGCAAGCGGAATTAGTTTAGATGTTACGTACAACCCATAATAGTTGAAAATGCTCCCAACTAGTGTTGTTATTAGGGAAGGTACTGATGTACTTTCCCTTTTTTTATGTTGAATGATTGCTAAAGTATCTAGAATACTCCTGCCAGTTCCTAATCAATTTCTAATCAATTATCTCGGATATCAAAAAGCATATTATTAGGTACTAAAGTATCCTTTTATATATTGTTTATGGGCATTTATTAGATGAAAGTTGATAGTTAATAATTGAAATAATAAATATTGTTATAGATAGTAGTAATATATTAGTCAACTAGATGGTTTATAGTTATCTCTGCTGATGAAAAAAGGGGAGATCCGCTTGTCGATAAAGCTATGCTATTTACTTCATTTAATGAGTAAAGCTGCTTAAGTTGTATGAATAATTATTGTTTTTATAAACAAATAGTTCGATTTCTGCCACTATTTTTAGCTTGATATAACGCTGTATCTGCTTGCTCAAACAGTGATTTCCAAGTTAGTTCGTCTTGGCGTTGTGCGATGCCAATTGAAACTGATATCTGAGGTAAAAACTCTTTAGAATCTCTTTGCATTAACTTTAATTCGCCAATTGCTAATCTTATTTTTTCAGCGACTTCAAATGCTTTAGTCATCGTTTTATTAACCATAACAACGACAAATTCCTCACCAGCAAAACGTACGGCAATATCGGTATCTGAAATCGTAGATTTAATAACTTTAGCAATACGCTGAATAACTTTATCACCAATAAAATGGCCAAATTGATCATTAATATTTTTAAAGTGATCGATATCTATCGCTAATGATGAATGTACTTGCTCAAAGTCTAGTTCTTGTAATTTAATATCACAGCCGCGACGATTATATAAACCCGTTAGAGAGTCCACGATAGCTTCATGGCGAGCAGCTTCAAGTTTAGATTTTAAAAAACTAATTTCACCACAAGATTTAATAAGCTCAGCCGATAAATCACCATGTTGTTGCTGGGATTCGGTAATACTCCCCATTAAAAACGTAACTATATTTTGCATAGACTTCTGATAGTCATGTTTAGAAAGAGCTATCTCAGCTTTTTTCAAGTTTTTAGCGACTGCTTTATCACAATCAACCTGTAAATTGATTCTTTCTAATGTAGCAGTAAGAGACTTTTCAATTGGAGCAAGTATTTTTTTATCAATGGCGTGAGAGTTGGAGATATATTTTTCGAATAAGCCTTCTAAAAAAATCAAATCAAGTTCGTGATATGTTTGCACATGTCGATCTAATTCAGCCGTTAATTTCTTATTACGTTTACTGACATGCAAATAAATAACTGAATAATTTACCGGACTAGGGGGTATTTGATAATGAGATAAAAATTCATTCGTTGATTCGCTGATTTTTAAAGCTTCATCAAAATTATCTTTAATAAGCACAAGCACTCCTTCAGAGTCTATTTATTATTTACATCATTAACATTTAGTCAAACTATTTAAACATGTAACATCAAAATCACTAAACGAAAAGCGTACTATCGAATTAAATATGATCCCAATAGTTAAACTTATGTTATTCAAAGCGTTGACGACAGTTTACAATAGAACTAAACAGTAGCACAGATAATTAGACCAGATTTTTGACTAATTACTGATGATATATCAAACTGCTGCCAGCTTTGAAAATTAACTTTAGAGAAAAATAATAATGAAGAAACTTATTACACTGTGTTTTGCAGTCGCTTCAGCAGCCACGATGGCTGACGAAGGAATGTGGCAACCTCACCAACTCCCTAGTATTGCAACCAAACTCGTCGATGCTGGTTTGAAATTAAACCCTAATTCATTAACTGATCTTACTGGCTTTCCGATGGGGGCAATTGTAAGTTTAGGCGGTTGTACTGCCTCTTTCGTCTCAGATAAAGGCTTAGTTGCAACAAATCATCATTGTGTTTATGGCTCAGTACAATACAATTCGACTGAAGAAAATAACCTACTTAAAAATGGTTTTTTAGCTAAATCGATTAGCGAAGAATTACCTGCAACGCCAGGAAGTCGAATCTATGTTACAGAAGAAATAACCCCTGTAACCGATATCATAAATACCGCTTTAAACTCGACAATGACTGGTGCTCAACGCTATGAAAGCATTGATCTTACTTCTAAATCATTAGTCGCTGAATGTGAAAGTGACAGCAAATATCGCTGTAGTGTTGTTAACTTTCATGGCGGATTAGAATACTATTTATTTAAACAACTGACCATCAGAGATGTACGTTTAGTGCACGCTCCAGCAAGCAGTGTAGGTAAATATGGCGGTGATATTGATAACTGGATGTGGCCAAGACATACGGGTGATTATGGCTTTTACCGTGCTTATGTAGGTAAAGACGGTCAACCCGCCGACTATAGTCTCGACAACGTACCTTATGAACCTAAACATCACTTAAAAGTGAATAAAAGTAGTGTTGATGAAAATGACTACATTATGGTGCTAGGTTACCCTGGACGTACTAATCGCTACCGAACAGCACTTGAAGTAGAAAATCAATTTACTTGGACCTACCCACAAGCAAAAGCATACCGTGAAGAAATCATCAGCCTGATTCATGATAACTCTGCACCAAACAGTGATGTCCGTATTAAATACGAGAGTACATTAGCTAGCTTGGCAAATTATGCAAAAAACTATGGCAGTATGGTTGAAAGTTACAATAAAGGGACAACTTTGACTCGCAAGCAGTCATTAGAGTCTGCATTAAACAAATGGATCAACGCTGATACTTCACGTAAGAACAAATACGGTGATGTATTAAATGACTTAAATGGTCTAATTAAGAAAGATCAACAAAGCCAAGCAAGAGATCTTATCCTGGGATATATCAATTATAGTAAAATGTTAAGCACAGCTAATCGCTTATATCGTTTATCAATAGAGAATAAAAAACCAAATGTTGAACGTCAACGTGGTTATCAAGAACGTGATATCGCTAGCTTTGAGCAAAGTATGAAAGCAGTCAATCGACGTTATGATGCAGAGATAGATCAAAAAATACTTTTAGCCATGTTTAAGCACTATACCCAACTACCAAAAAATCAACGTATAGCGTCATTAGATAACTTTTTCAATGTTGAGAAAAACTTTAATGAACAGCAGTTTAAATCTAAACTTAGCAGTATGTATAAAGCAACGTCTATAGACAAACAAGATACTCGTTTGACTTGGATGGATAAATCACCTGAGGACTTTGCTAGAAGTAACGACCCTTTTATTCAGTTAGCTGTAGCAACTTATGGGGAACGTAAAGGTATTGAGGAATCGAGTGAAGAGCTCTCTGGTAGTATTCAATCATACAGACCAAAATATATGGAAGCATTAATTGCTTACTTTAACTCAAAAGGTCTACCTGTATACGCTGATGCTAATAGTACACTTCGTGTTACTTATGGAAACGTTAAAGGTTACTCTCCTCAAGACGGATTAGTAGCAACACCATTTACTACACTTGAAGGTATCGTACGAAAAGATACTGGCATTAGCCCTTTCGATGCCCCCAAAAAAGAACTGTCATTAATTAAGGCAAAGCAATACGGCGAGTATGCTAAAAAGTCACTTGGATCTGTGCCCGTTAACTTTTTAGGTACACTTGATATTACTGGCGGTAACTCTGGTTCTCCAACGCTTAATGACAAAGCAGAATTCGTTGGCCTAGTGTTCGATGGTGTTTACGAGAGCATTATCGGTGATTGGGATTACGATACAAAATTAAACCGTTCAATTCATGTCGATATAAAATATATGCTTTGGGTTATGGAGCATGTTGATGGTGCTACCAACTTAATTGAAGAAATGGACATTGTCGAATAAGCTATAAATTCGCATGAATACATTCAGCATATATTATCACTAAAAATAAAAATCCAGCCAATGCTGGATTTTTTATGTCAAATATTTAATCTTGCTTGCTAAATGCAATCATTAAAATATTGTAAACGCCCTTCTTAACAACATGTAAGTGTTTATAAATAAATTGAAACAAGTCCCAAGCTAATCATAAAAAACTTGCAAGTACGTAACTCTTCGTACATATTAATTAAGGACAAGATTTATCCAGATAAAAAGGAAATTATATGGCCCGTATAAAACATACACATAAAGAACAAGAAGCCGATGTTGATATGACACCTATGTTAGATATTGTTTTTATCTTATTAATATTTTTTATTGTTACTACCTCTTTTATCAAAGAAGAAGGCATATTAGTTAATAAACCCGAAGCTAAAAATACTCCTTCAGACACAAATATTCCTAACGTGGTTGTACAGATAGCCGAAACAGGTCAATTAAAGTTTAATGGTAGGTTAGTTGATATTGAAAGATTATCAGCCAGTATAGAGAGCTTTTTATCCAAAAATCAAACGAACAATGCTGTCGTTATTGCACATAATGATGCAACCCACGAAATGGTTGTTAAGGTGATTGATAGTATAAGATCATTCAAACAACTGACCATATCAATTGGTAAGTAATAAATTACTCTACTGACTTCGATTTAATATCAATTCCATAAAGTTTTGACTTTGTTGTAGTTAGTAGAGATACACCTGAACAATACGTTCGATAAAGACTGAAACGAATTGATATTAAAACTCTTTAACACAAAAATATTAGCCTTCACACGCTTACTTTAATCTACACAGACTAACTATAATTAAATTGACTTGATATGAGCTAGTATTTACTAGCCTCAATTTATATTTTTCAAATCTTGTAAACAAAAAATATTGTCACTTTCGTAACGGACTCTTCCAAATAGCGATCTAGCAATAGTCTGAATAGATCACCTAATGTATTTATAGCAATGATGCCAATGAGTTGTACTCTACTAAAGCATATAGAGGGTAATGGGTATAAAAGGATTAAATATAGAGATGCGCAGGAGCGGTGTCCTACTCTCACAGTAGTTTAACTTATATAAGTCACACTACTGTTGTCACGATACTTTCATAACTGTATTTTCTTAAACGCCAGAAAGCAAAAAACCCGTAGCATCAGCTACGGGTTTCTCTAAATAGAAGTCTAGCAATGACGTGCAGGGATGCACTAATGCCGTAAGCACATGGATGTGCAGGAGCGGTGTCCTGCTCTTAGATGGGCTTAACTTATATAAGTCAAACTACTGTTGTCACGATACTTTCATGACTGTATTTTCTTAAACGCCAGAAAGCAAAAAACCCGTAGCGTCAGCTACGGGTTTCTCTAAATAGAAGCCTAGCAATGTCCTACTCTCACATGGGAACTCCCACACTACCATCGGCGCTAACACGT
>JBAROR010000066.1:0-19826 GCA_049642265.1 Cognaticolwellia sp.
GTGAAACGTGTTAGCGCCGATGGTAGTGTGGGAGTTCCCATGTGAGAGTAGGACATTGCTAGACTTCTATTTAGAAGAGCCCGTTACGAAAGTGACGGGCTTTTTGCTATCTAAAATTTGAAAAACATAAGAATTTGATGGCTCCACCTGAGTCTATTGCAAAGTCAGAAGTGACATGTGTTAGCGTCGAAGGTAAAGAGTGTGTGGGCGTTCTTCTCTTTATGTGAGAGTAGGACACCGCTCCTGCACATCCATGTGCTTACGGCATTAGTGCATCCCTGCACGTCATTGCTAGGCTTCTATTTAGAGAAACCCGTCGCTGACGCTACGGGTTTTTTGCTATCTGGCGTTTAATAAATCATGTGTTTGATGCGTGTCACTGTTGTTTATTGTCGCTTTGTATTGTTTGTATTATGCCGTTTGCTCTTAGTCATCATCGTAATTCTTCCTGTCTTTGTCTCTTGTTCTAAATTTATATCAGCATTTAGTTGCCGCAATTAATTCATCTTTAAATTTAAATGTATTTAATGTCTATTCATTGCAGGTAAATCTTTGTAAAATCTTTATTTATTCAATACGATGGCAGATTAATATGAGCTTTAAGTGTTAACTTAAGTCGTGGCCAATGTTTCTATTTATCCGATGAGAAAAATAATAATGAATATTGATGGAAAGTTAACAGCAAAAAAATTACGAGAGCAATTAGCTGTTGAAGTATCTGAATTAAAATTGAGTCATGGTATTTCTCCAAGTCTAACGGTAATCGTAGTTGGGGATGATCCGGCAAGTCAGATCTATGTGAAAAATAAAGTAAAACAAACACAAGAAGTCGGGATGATTTCTAATGAAATTAAGTTGTCAGTGACTACAAGTCAATGGAGTTACTAGAACAACTAGATCAGCTAAATAATGATAATAGCGTTCATGGTGTTCTGCTGCAGTTACCCTTGCCAAAACATATTGATGAAAGTGTTATTATCTCTGCAATAAACCCGAACAAAGATGTTGATGGTTTTCATGCACTGAACTCCGGTCGGTTATTTAATGGTGAACTAGGTGCATTAGTGCCATGTACACCACAAGGCTGTATTATTTTGGCGAAGCAACACTTGGGCAATGACCTTTCTGGAAAACATGCAGTGGTCATTGGTCGCTCGAACATTGTCGGCAAACCTGTCGCTATGCTGTTATTACAGGAAAACTGTACCGTAACTATTGCTCACTCTAAAACTAAAAATTTACCAGAGGTCTGTCAACAAGCTGATATTTTAGTTGCTGCTGTTGGTAAACCGGAATTTGTTAAAGCAGATTGGGTTAAGAAAGGTGCGACAGTGATTGATGTTGGCATCAACAGAATCATGAATAATGAAGGTAAAGCAAAGCTTGTTGGTGATGTTGACTATGATAATGTTGTCAGTAAATGCGGAGCTATTACTCCAGTTCCAGGTGGTGTAGGTCCAATGACGATTGCATGTTTATTAAAAAACACCATTGCTGCTGCTAAGCACAGTGTGGAGTTTTAGCACTATAAAGATAACAGCATAAATTATTGTGATTTATTCTATAACGTAAAAATCGACGATGAAATTCATCTGGTAATTGTGCTATATCCTTTACTGTGTTGTAACGGATAAACTTATTCGACAAGTAAAGTGCTTGTAATGTTTGATCAGCAAAGCAAATGATTTTTGCATAGCGGACAACAGGTTTATCTTTCTTGATAACTTGCTCTGCTATGATAGTGCGTAACAATAAACTAGCCATACCGCTACCACGATGTTCGGCGTCAATAACTAGCGCATGCAATAACCAAAATAGACCATTCTCTTGGCCTGCTGATATGATCACGCAGGCAATAATATTTTTGTTCTGTTTTATAAAGTAAGCTTGGTCTTGCCCAATAAAACTTGCAGCGTAGCGTTGGGTTTTATAGAAGCGGTTGATGTCTTTTTTGTCAGTTTTGTTTGCTTCTGTTACTCGATAAGTAGGGTACTGAGTAGGCAAGTTTATTTCTATCTTAGTCATTGATAGCATAATACCTGATTAAGTTCGTTATTACACAATTCAAGTCTAGTATTTGTGGCTGCTGTACTGTTAAAAAGCTACTTCACTAATTCGTTACGCACTAAACCTCGACGGATGTTTTTACACAGCTTAGCCAAGCGACTAATATCACCAAACGTAGGCTGTTCATTATTTGCCAAGCGAACTTCCCAATCAGACAGTTCAGTATCTGCTAACTCCAACAGTTTTTTGGCACAACCCACACATTTTCCCGCGCATATCTGCGCTTCAGGCAAGGTAAATGGAAAATCGTCCCTAACTTGTTTAATTAATATAGACATCGCAGTATGTCGATCAGGCTTCATTTCATCACCCGTAATTCTAACTAGCTACTCTAGCTTAGTCTTTGTTATGTTGTCATTGAATAGTCACTCTATCCGTAAACCACAAAAATTTATTTGTCATAGCTCAAATTAAGCTGAAAGAATTTATTTTTAGGTAATTGGCTTACAATAATATTGGTATTAATTCATCAAAGGTAAGCTTTTCAATATCGGGATGATAATTTTAACGCTTTGGCTAAATAGTTTAGCCAAATATTTTGCATATCAGGTTATAATACGTTTATAGATTTTTAATTTTTACCTAGTTTTTAAGTAAGTGGAGAGTAAGTTTGCAGTTTAGTGATTTTGGGTTAGATAGTAAAATAATGTCAACGGTGGAACATTTAGGTTTTAGCGAACCTACTGAAATTCAGCAGCAGGCAATTCCTGCCGCCATGACAGGCCATGATTTGATTGCATCATCTAAAACAGGCTCAGGTAAAACGTTAGCATTTATTATTCCTGCGATGCAGCGTCTATCGAAAAACCGTGCATTAAGTAAGCGTGACCCGCGTGTACTCATTTTAACGCCAACACGCGAATTAGCTAAGCAAGTATTTACCCAGTTAAGAATGTTTACCTCCGGATCTCAGTTTAAAGCTGTGCTTATCCTAGGTGGCGAAAATTTTAACGACCAAGTTAAAACGCTAGAGAAAGAACCCCATTTTATTGTTGCGACCCCTGGACGTTTAGCTGATCATTTGTCGCAAGGGCACTTTTATCTTAGTGGCTTAGAGCTACTTATCCTTGATGAAGCGGATCGTATGTTAGATTTGGGCTTTGCAGATCAATTAGCACAAATTAACAAAGCTGCCGATCACCGTAAACGCCAAACGTTAATGTTCTCTGCTACTTTAGATCATGCACAAGTTAATGACTTCGCATTAGCCTTACTGAAAAAACCAAAACGTATTGCAATTGGTAGTGCTCATACAGAGCATAAAGATATTACTAAACGTTTCTACTTTTGCGATAACTTAAGCCATAAAGAAAAATTACTTCAGCACTTTATAGCCACTGAAGATCACCAACAAATGATTATCTTCACCGCAACACGTTCAGATACGGATAGATTGTCTACTTTATTGACTGAACAGGGGTTAAGTACAGCAGCGTTAAGTGGCGAACTTAACCAAGGTCAGCGTAATCAAATCATGGATGGTTTTAGTAAAGGTCAGCAAAAAATACTCATTACGACAGATTTAGCTTCACGTGGCTTAGATTTAATTAATGTCTCACACGTTATAAACTTTGATATGCCAAAGCATACCGAAGAGTTTGTTCATCGCATAGGGCGTACTGGCCGTGCTGGTAGTACGGGTGATGCTATTTCTTTTGTTGGACCTAAAGACTGGATAAGTTTTAAAAATGTTGAAGGTTTTCTGCAACAAAAACTCAGTTTTGACGTTGTTGACGGTTTAAAAGCTAAATTCAAAGGTATAAAGCCTAAAAAAGCAAAAGTTGAAAGCAGAGTAAAAGATAGCCAAAAATCTGCCGTTGTGGCTAAGAAGCCTAAAGCGAAGAAAAACCTTAAAAATAGCTTTTTAGCACAAGAAGCAGGTGACTTACCTGTATTAAGGCGTAAGAAGGCAATCGCGCCGCAAGATATAGAAAATAACGATCTTGATGAAATAGATTAGTTTCCACGGCGTTGATATCATGCGAAAAGTGCATCACTCTTAAAAGAGAATGCACTTTTTTTGTATGTAACACTTAGTAAAGGTAATGTTTTATCATTAATCTAGGCACTAATCTACGCATTAACTTGCTTTGAAACTGCCATGTAAACCGAGTGGAATATGGTAGGGCAACCATGCTCGACAAATAGGCCCTTCACTTAAACTGTTGGCTTTAAATATATTTAAACAGGTACGTTTACTCGGTATGTGCAACGCGGTTCCAACTAAATAGCCTTCACCTTCTTTTGCTGTGTTGGAAACAATAATATGTTCTTCAGCTATAAAGTTCTCACCGTAAATAAACTTATCCTTTTCTCCGCTGTCTGTATCTAAACAGCAAACGGTATCACGCCAAAAGTTACTTTCAGTATGGGAAAGTGTATAGAGATTTTTATTACGTTGCCCGACTAAGTGATCATAAACTCGCGGGAACTCACTATCATCATCAATACTCGATTTTGTGGTGCTACCATTAATATGCAAGGTGAATAGGGCTGTATGTGGTGAGTTATCTAAACTTCGTAACTTACCCGACATTAGCTCAGACAGTTCATCCATCACATCAATATTGTTATTGATACTCGCATCAAAATGAATGGTGCCATCAGTTTCTTCCCACGCATTACCAAAGTGAAAGGCAAAGCCAGCATCTAATTCAAATTGCTTTTTTAAGGCCAATGACTGCTTGTCGATCACTAATACTTGCATCGGTAAGTTCTCATCGTATTTAAAGCTATTAAATAATGCCATAGCGTTAGAATCATCTACAGAATTGGCTGTTAACGAGGGTAATATAATTAAGATATGTTTATGTGTGATCAGAAAGTCATGCAGCATTTTTCCGCGATAGCGTGCGTTTATCATCCCAACATTTTTCACGGTCCCTTTTGCTGATAGCTGATACAAAGCAATATGTCCTGACGGGCTTAAACCAAAATTCCAAATATCCCCATTAGCTTCAATTTTAGGATGTGCTGAAAACGCTAAGCCTTTAAGTTTGTCACCATATTGGCTATTTTCGCCTAAATTTACGCGGCGTTTAGTGTCGAGTGTTTCAGCGTTCATAGCGGTTGCTGAGCCTGACTCCCACAATGCCCAAATTTCATTATTAACAGGGATAACATTAATATTAGCGGTGTTAACCACATCGGCGTGTGAAACATTTCTACTGTTTTCTATTTGACTTAGTGGACCTGAATATAAAAACTTATTTTTCTGCTGCTCTGCAATAAACTTTGCTGTTTGCACAAACTTACCTTGATGGGTAATGCTTTGTTCTGAAAAGGTGAAACTGTTGATCATGCCATCACCCTCAAATTGGTGTAAATAACGTTGATCGCCTCGCTCAAACTTAGCTGGGCCATTACGGTACAATACACCGCTGATATCGTTAGGCAGTTTTCCTTCGATAGTCAGTTGTCGGGGTGGAAAGTTACCAGTAGTGTTTTGTAAACCTAATAATGTCGGGCTAGTTTTTAAAGCGCTGCTAAATGCTTGTTTCGCATTGACCAGTAAATCTGCCTTACGCTGAGTACTTAAATTAACCAGCGTAGCGATAGGGTTACCCAGTACCAAGTTACTAGCACCCACTCCGGCTATACCGGCAATATTTTTTAATATCTGACGACGTTGCATATGAATTAATCCTAATAAGCGATAGTAGAGGTGTTTAAAACGGTTTGACTGGCAAGATGAAACTTTATTTGTGCGTACTTTACTGGGCCATAGTTTGCTTTGGCATTGTTCGAATAGCCGTAACCTTCGGTTGGCATGCCGAAGAGGTTGGTTTCCATGCTGGCATTGTCATTTTCATCATGGTAATAACGAATAGCGTAATCATTGTTTAGGTCGTTAGCATCTGCGCCGTCAGTAGCTAAGTCATCAACGCCTAAATCGTTAAACCGTATTGTTATTTGTCCTTGCTTAGCGACAGCTATGCTAGAAAGGTAAGCTTTATTACTTTGATAGCTTTCTTCACCTTTAAACAGTTGTACGTATATCTTCCCCTTGCTTGATTTAACTCCGTCAATGGTAAACTCTAATGTTTTTGCAGAGAGAAGTGGAGTCGCAAATAACATTGCAATAGAACAGATTGTTGTTAATGTTGAATTCATTTTATTTTCCTTTTTATTTTCTTAACATTTAAATAAGCGTTTAAATAAATTGTTATCATTGTTTCGATGAGGAAAGAGGATAAAATGTCAAAACTAAAAATAAAATCAAGAGTTCGTGAAATAACACAAATTCTTCGTATAAATAACCAAAAAGGCCGATGTACCATTGACGAATCGTGAATTACCCATTGAAAATAAAGATAAAATAGTAAAGTGGGATATAAATAAGATTAAGACAGATGCTATGCTAATTGTCATTATTGCTAGTGTTTTAGCTTTGCTAACCCCTTTTGGTATGGATAATATTGGTTTACTCAAGGGCGGGCTATTTTGGCTGCTGCTTTGTTTTAGTGGCTACTTTATTTATTCGCCCATCATCTATTTTGGCAATGATTTTTTGCAAAAACGGCCTAATGTCATTTTTTCGAAGTACTGGTGTCGTATTGTATTTTTAGCAACAATCGGCAGTGTCATCATGAGCTTCGTAGTGCCTTTTATTGTTATGCTATTTTTTGATATTCCAGTGCCTTACCTATCCTTGGTACCACAAATGATGCTGAGAACTTTTATCATGGGAGGGTTGATTTCTTTCATTTACACGGTAAAAAAACATTTTCAATTACAAAAGCAACAATTACAGCAACAGCAAAAGCAGTTGCTTGAGCAGCAAGAAAGCCATGTCGAAACAACGAATAAAAAATTCATTGAATTCATGCTGAAGTTACCATTAGAAAAGCGGGGACAGTTACTTTGTTTAGAAATGGATGATCATTACCTGAAGGTTTATACCGATAAAGGTCATCACTTGCTTTTAATGCGCTTTAAAGATGCTTTAGCATTTTTAGCGGACTATCCTGGTGTACAAACACATCGGTCTTGGTGGGTAGCAAAAGAGGCGGTAGTGGGAGAAGAAAAGGAAGGGCGAAAGCTATTGTTAAAACTGGTTAATCAACAGCTTGTGCCCGTGTCACGTAGCTACTTAGCGCAGGTAAAAACGCTTGTTTCGCTACCTTAGATTTATCTGCTTACCTATAACAACTATCAATAACTCTCAACAAGTCTGCCGAGTTTATTCAGCAATAAGTTGTTGTAAGGTAAACTGAGTTTCTTCACTGCCTAAGTTTGCTTTTAAATAGGGAAGTATCTCGTTTAATTGTGTTTTTAATTGCCAAGGAGGGTTAACAATAAACAAGCCAGTACCTGTCATGCCATACTCTAAGGTATCGGCTTTTTGACAAAACTCAACTTGCAGTAAGTTACGTACTTCGCTTTTTGTAAAGGCGTCTTGCATTTGCTCGACAAGTTCACGTTTAACGACTGGATACCACAAAATGTAAGTGCCAGTGGCAAACTTTTTATACGCATTCACAATGGTACGAACAGCTTTTAAGTAATCTTCTTTTAATTCATAAGGAGGATCAATTAACACCACACCACGACGGTTTGGCGGCGGCACTAAACCTAATACACCTTGATACCCATCAGATTGTTTAACGTGAGATTTATTCCAACGTTGGCTGTATTCTTTTAAATGTTCAATATCAGTAGGGTGCAACTCAAATAAATGCACACTGTCTTGTCGACGGGTAAATTGTCGAGCAATACCCGGCGAGCCAGGATAAAGAGCAAGTTCATCCGATTCACGGTTTAAGTCTTTGACTAAATCAATATAAGGCTGTAATGCTTCAGGTAAGTCGTCATTTTCGATTAATTTTGCAATACCGTCTTTATACTCACCGGTTTTTTGTGCATATTCATCAGCTAATTGATACATGCCTGCGCCTGAATGGCTATCGATGTAATAAAAGCCTTTATCTTTTCGGGTCATGTATTCAAGTACTAGTGTAAGTACAGAATGTTTTAGCACATCAGCAAAATTGCCGGCATGAAAAGCGTGGCGATAACTAAGCACAAAGCTTCCTTAAAATGTTGAGATTAATACCAAGGGTATAAAATAAAAATAAAGGTATCACAATGTATTTATGATACCTTTTTTAGCGTCTGTTGAAAGTGCGTTTAACGCTTATTTAATGTGCTGCCTAACTTAAACTTGTGACGCTAAGTACTCGTCGTAAGTACCAGCGAAGTCAGTGTAGCCACCGGTTTCTAATTCAATAATACGTGTTGCTAAACTTGAAACAAACTCACGGTCATGACTGACGAATAAAATAGTGCCTTCAAATTGTTCCATCGCCATATTCAATGATTCAATAGACTCCATATCCATATGGTTAGTCGGTTCATCCATAACCAAAATGTTTGGTTTTTGCATCATGATTTTACCGAACAACATACGACCTTGTTCACCACCAGAAAGCACTTTTACTGATTTGTTAATATCATCAGCAGAGAATAATAAACGACCTAAATAACCACGAACCGCTTGTTCATCATCAGTAGGTTGACGCCATTGGCTCATCCATTCAAATAACGTCATGTCATTTTCAAATTCATGACTATGGTCTTGTGCGTAGTAACCAATGTTGACGTTTTCAGACCAAGTGTATAAACCTGATGTTGGTTTATAGTCAGCTTCACCCATAATAGTGCGTAAGAACGTAGTTTTACCAACACCATTTTGGCCGATAATAGCGACACGTTCGCCAACTTCAATCATCAGGTTGATATCGTTTAGCACTTTGTTGTCGTCAAAGCTCTTGCTTGTGCCTTCCATGACAAGGGCGTTACGGAATAATTTCTTTTCTTGTTCAAAGCGAATAAATGGATTTACACGGCTTGAAGCCTTTACATCAGCTAATTGAATTTTATCGATTTGCTTAGCACGTGATGTTGCTTGCTTAGCTTTTGAAGCATTAGCAGAAAAGCGTGCAACGAAAGCTTGTAGCTCGCCAATTTGTGCTTTTTTCTTGGCATTGTCTGACATTAATTGCGCTCTAGCTTGTGTAGACGCTAGCATGTACTCATCGTAGTTACCTGGGAATACGCGTAACTCACCGTAATCCAAATCAGCCATATGTGTACAAACACTGTTTAAAAAATGACGGTCATGCGAGATGATGATCATGGTTGAGTCACGCTCGTTCAAGGTTTCTTCTAACCATTGAATGGTGTGAATGTCCAAGTTGTTGGTTGGCTCATCAAGTAACAATATATCTGGGTTAGAAAATAATGCTTGTGCTAAAAGTACACGCAATTTCCAACCTGGGGCAACATCACTCATTAAACCGTAATGTTGATCAACCGGAATACCTACACCCATTAATAGTTCACCAGCACGACTTTCTGCGCTGTAACCATCCATTTCAGCATATTCAGCTTCTAAATCACCGGCACGCATACCATCAGCTTCGCTCATTTCTGGCAAAGCATAGATAGCGTCACGCTCTTCTTTTATCGACCATAACTTGGTATGGCCCATGATCACAGTATCAACAACGGAACACTCTTCGAAGCCAAACTGGTCTTGGCGTAACTTACCAATGCGCTCGTTAGGGTCTAAATTAACGTTGCCAGATGTTTGCTCTAAATCACCACCCAAAATTTTCATAAAGGTTGATTTACCACAGCCATTAGCGCCGATTAAACCATAGCGATTTCCACCGCCAAATTTTTGTGAAATGTTTTCAAATAACGGCTTAGCGCCGAACTGTTGGGTAATATTGTTTGCAGCTAACATAGAGGTTCCGTAGCGAGTGTTTAGATGAGTTAAGTTGAAGCGTTAACTCATAACTATAACAACTATAAAAAATGTAAAATAATGCGCGCGATTATACATGAACATTGGTATGAAACGATAGTGCATAAGGTCGAAGAATTAGTGATTAAGTAAATTGTAGTTGTGTAAATTTAAGCTGATGCCTCTGAATACCAGAGTTTACTTCATCAGATAAAGGCAATAAGCTAATAGCAGGCAGTGCTTGATTCATAACAAAATGTTGAGCCATGGCTAGATGTTGTTATCTTCAGTCCAATCTTTTAGTTTCTCTAAAATATCTAATGCGGTGCGGCCAAAGTCTGTTATGTCATAAGCAACGGCAATAGGGCGATCGCTAATTACTTCCCGAGTAACCAACCCTTGCGCTTCTAATTCCTTCAATCGCTGATCAACCATTTTTTTACTTGCGCCACCTAACATGCGAGACAATTCGTTAAAGCGTACAGGACCATCTTTTAGATGCCATAGAATAGACGCTTTCCACTTTCCGCCTAAAACTCGCATGCCTCGTTCAATAAGGCAAGGCTGCTCGCAGCTTTCTAAATTTATTTTTTTCACACTACTATTTGTTTTTGTTGTGTTTTTCATTTTATTTATATTTCAATTAAGGTGGTTACTAAAAGTATACTGGTTGCTTTAATTAACCACTCTAGCATAATACAGCCATATAACCAATTTACACTTTGTGAGGTATGTAAGCTCACACAGTATTAATACCATTTTAGGAAACTATATTATGCCAACGCTCACCTCTTATAATCCTATCGATAGAAAGCCACTGGGCGATGTGCTCATTACTGAGCCAGCCGACATGCCAGCGGTAGTTTTACGCGCAAAAAATGCACAAAAGTCTTGGTCTGCTTTATCTCTTGTTGAGCGCCAACAAAAAGTAGTTAAAGCTTACGAAGCGCTTAACGCAGTAGATGATGAGCTAACATTATTGATCAGTAAAGAAATGGGAAAAGACTACCGAAGAGCGAGTTATGAAGTGGGCGGCACTATTCAGAACACGGCTTATTTTGCTCAAGAAATAGCGCAAGCACTACAGAGTGAATCAATGGGACGTGAGGGTGAAATGCAATATCGCCCTTTAGGTGTAGTCGCTGTTATTTCTCCGTGGAATTATCCACTGGCAATGGCGAATAATTTATTATTACCGGCGCTTATTGCGGGTAACAGTGTCGTGTTAAAACCCTCAGAAGAAACCCCTTTGGTTGCTGAGCTTTTTGTTAGCACGTTGAACAAGATACTACCTGAAAATGTATTACAAATTGCACATGGTGATGCAGAAACAGGTAAAGCCTTGGTTAATGCCGACATTAACATGGTTGCTTTCACCGGTTCACTCGCTGCAGGCAAGCATATTATGGCAAGTGCTGCGTCAGGGCTTAAGCGTTTAGTGATGGAGTTGGGCGGTAATGATCCGCTTATCGTTATGGCCAGTGCTGATATAGATAAAGCAGTACAGTTTGCCGTTGCTAGCTCTTTTGAAAATACCGGTCAAATGTGCACATCTACTGAACGAGTTTATGTTGATGAACGCATTGCCGATGAGTTTGAGCAGAAAGTGGTCGCGTTAGCTCGTCGCTATCAAGCAGGCCCTTGGGATCAACAACATGTCAATATCGGCCCCATTGTTAACCCTAAGCAGCATGCTAATGTTTTATCTCAATTGGAAGATGCTGAAGCTAAAGGCGCGAAGTTTTTACTTGGCAAACCTCATTACGAGTTGCCTTATATACAACCGACGGTTGTCACGGGTGTCACCGCGAATATGACCTTAGAGCAAAATGAAACTTTTGGGCCAGTAGTCGCTATTAGTCGTTTTAATCATTTGTCCGAAGCGGTTGAGCGAGCCAACGCTAGTCCATACGGCTTAGGTGCTGTGGTATTTGGTGGCGCTGGCGCAAATGATGTTGCCGAGCAAATGGAAGCGGGCATGGTGGCAATAAACAAAGGCGCTGGAGGACTTGGTCCTTGGGTTGGTGCTAAGCAAAGTGGTTTTGGTTTTCATGGTACTGCTGCCGGTCATCGCCAGTTTTCTCAAGTGAGAGTTATCAATAAATAAGTCGCTGATACCACTTGAATGCCACTTGAAAAATAATTGAAACATAAACTTAGCCGTCATTTTTAATGACTGCTAAGTAAAATATAGAGAAAGATATGAGCCAAAAAACAGAGACAGTAAATGATTTTTTTGTTGCCGCTTTAGAGCCCGGAGCTGAGCATCCAGCGTTACCTGCATGGGGTAATCGCAAGGTGAACCCAGCAAACTTGAGCGAAAATGTTGATGTTAGCAATATTGAGCGACACGAGTTAGCGCAAGTGCCCGGAGCCTTTCAGTTATTGAACGTATTGACAAAAGAAGAGTGTGAGAAGCTCGTTAATATTAGCGAACAGTTGGGGTTTTTAGCTGATGCCGCGGTTTCTCTACCACGCAGTATTCGCCATAATGATAGTTTAACCTGGATAGTTGATGAACAAACTGATGGTATTATTTGGCAGCGTATTGCGCACTTAATGGATGACAGACAAGCTATTTTTGCTGGCAGTAAAGCGTTAGGGATTAATGCACGTTTTCGTTTTTATCGTTATAACGCCGAAGACTACTTCAAACCACACTCAGATGGCTCTTGGCCTGGCAGTCGCATTATTAATGATGATTTAATTGCCAATGCTTACCCTGATCGTTATAGCCAAATGACGTTTTTAATTTACTTAACCGAAGACTTCCACGGTGGTGAAACACGTTTCTTAGTCAATGCTGATGATTCGACTCAACCAGCAACAAGAAATGACAAGGTTAAAAATGTCGATATTAGAACCCCTGCTGGCGGCATACTATGTTTTCCGCACGGCATGCACCCTCTACATTGTATCCATAGTTCAGTACCAATTACTGACGGGGTTAAATATATAATCCGTAGTGATGTTTTGTTTGAGTTATAAGTATTTCTATTAGAATGTTTTTCTTAGATAAGGGTTGTAGAGCATTATCTGCAACCGTTTTCATATCGCAAACCTGGTTATTAGGCTATAACTTCACTCGCTTTGGGGGAGAAAGCAGGGCAGATATGTCTTTGTCATTCTTTTCCTAAGACTTAAAACAGCTCTGACCCCTTTATTTCTTTCACTAGTGAGACATTAAGTCTCAGCCTTCTTTACGGTAAAGGCTTATCAAGCATACCGCTAAAAGTAACGTCGCAATCATGCCTGAGGCACCAGCAACACCTGACGGAAGAAAACCATCACGGCCAAAGGTAATTAAAATACCATTGGCAAACATAGCAACTACACCTGCTAACGCGGTAAGGCCTCCTATCGCTTTGCCACCTTTAGCTATACTTGTCATGCCAAAAACAACTGCTGCTAACCCCAATAATACTTTCGCTGCATAGTAAATCATGAAAGACAGAGCAACCACACCACCAATTAAGGGTTGTGCCCCTTCAACGGCACCCGAAACTTTGCCAAATGATGAAAACAAAGTTAAGCCAATACTCACCTGTACTATGTTAAGCACTGCACTAAAGGCAATAGCCGACCAACCCAGTTGACAATTTTTTGCCTGCAGCATAGCCGCACTAGCAAAAGCGACAAGAACAGTAAATACCACTGCTTCTAGCCCCCATGCAATTTGCCTTGAATAGCTAATTTCAGCCATATAAAGGGTAGTATAAATAGCCTGTGTTATCGCCAACACCAACAATAAGGATGCCGTAATTAGGATGGTGCGTTTATTCGTAAATTCCATTATGTACCTCTAATAATTTTATATTTAACGCTTTCTCATAGCTTTATTTCACTAGATTAGTTTTATATGGTCGGTCATAAATAATTGGCAAATAAATGTAGGTTGTCAGTCTGTCTAATACCTAAGGTATTGAAGCTGTGAACAGCATACAAATTGTTTACTTTCATAGGTTTAAAATGAGGTGGTTACTTAAAAAAGCGTTTTTCATTTAAACATTAAACATTAAAACCTACTCAAACCGTGCCGTATAAAGCACTAATACCGTTTCATAATGCTCTAAAAAGCGTTTCATAGGTGCAGCAGCTATGAGTACATCAAATAGATGAGACTTTTTGTGAAGTAGCTTTCATACACGAAATCATAAGACAGGCTAAGCTATGCAATAATTTCACCCGAAACGAAAAACAATCATTTCTAAAATCAATCTCTTGTAATGAAAGGGTATGTGAAAAGGGAGGTCGGGATAATTTAGCAACAATTTCCTTTACTCGTTAAAACGGCTATGACCCTTTTTATTCCTGACTCCTTTTATTCGCTGAAGCCTAACACTCACAATAAGGGGGCCAATTAATAGTTTGCTTAAATGTGAAGCGGAGCGGAACCGAGCAAACGGTTAGCAGTCTCGCTTTATTTGCCTTGTTATAAGGAATTTACACAAGTCTTGTTTTTAAAGAAAATTTCAGTTAATCCTTCTTTACTTCGAATTTCAAATGCACTTTCGGAAAAGGAAACGAATGTGAAAGGAACCCAAACAACAAAGTTATTCTTTTCGATTCCCCAATTACCAGTTGCGAAATAATAATCACGTTCAGAAAAATAATTGGATCTTTCAATAGGGCGTAGCTCAGACACTAGGCAAGAATATGAATGATCTGCTTTAAAGTCACAAGCTTTCCACTCTTTCGAATTTTCATTTGATAATTGATAATACCAAATCCCTATTATGTCATCATCAGATGGTTGCGTGCTGTTTGCCACAGGCAAAGAACAATCAATAACCTCTTTACTTGAAGAGGAAAAGGAGATTAAATTTATTATGAGCAATAAACATAGAGTTTTACGCAAGGCTTCCGTTCCTTATAATGCTTCATTAAGTAGCGAATTTAGGCTTGCTAAACTTTTGTGACGAAGGAACTCGTGCAAGCCGTGACGAGTCTTTCTTGAATGACTTAGGTTTACCGATCACCAGAGCCTTGATTGTTATCAGGTAAATCATTGCAAACAGCACAATTAATGTTTTTGCGATAATTGTAGAAACGCCTAGTAGCAAAAATAGCTACCGATACCAAGGCCCAGAAAATACCAAATTCAATAGAATACTCTAGACTTCTGCCTTTTAAGTATTGAATGCCAGTCAGCAGAGAAAAAATAATTGGTAGAGCTATAGCGTATTGAACAGTCCATTTTTTTATTGGCATAAATATTCCATTAACACTCTGAGCTTGAAGTACCAACGCTTTGCTAAGCGGCTAAAAATGGCTAGCTATAATATCGAGGAACGAGCACAGTCAGCTGTTTCTCCTTATTAATTTAGCTTGTAGGTATGCTTACCCGTGATGTCGACGGATATGTTTAACTAAGCCTGATTTATCAAATTCAAGTGAAACAATATTAGTTTTACTGTACTCAATAGTCTTGTCTATATGAGAAGGTTTAACTTTACCTGATTCAGTCATTTTTACAAAAACCACATTGGCACCAACCATTATTTCATTTACTTCGATTGAGCTATATATGACTTCATCTTTTAATTTATTGATCATATCCTCGCGGAGTTTAGCTTTATCTGTGTAAGTAAACTTAAACTTGACGTGTTCATCAATGAAGTCATCTGATAGTAGCGAAATATAGTTTTCTATTTCTTTGATTGTGGTGTTGGGTTGTTGACGCGCATTTTTAGCTGCGACAAATGCTTTAGCTTTATCGATTAATTGCTCTGGCGTGTAATTATCTTTTCCATGACTCGAAAATGAAAAAAGAAAGAAAAATAACACTAATATAAATATAGATTTTTTCATCATACTCTCCTTGTATACCTAGACATAATGACTTCCCACAAGGTGCTAGCCTCTAAACGTGGGTTAGTTTTACAAACCAGAGCCATAATATATGTGTCAACAATATAAAACAGAGGCTAGCATGACTAAACATAGCATATTTTTTATTGGCTTAGATACTCATAAAACATTTACTGAAGTGGCTGACATCGAAGACCAACATGGCACTAAACCCATACATCTCGGTAAAAATACTCAGTAATAAAGCTGCACTTTGGGGTGGGTGTCCTTTAAGTTATTTTAAGTTATTACTTTGGGGAGAGAAAGCAGAGCAGATATGTCTCGATCATTATTTTCCTAGACTTAAAACGGCTCTGACCCCTTTATTACTTTATTACGCAACTTATTTGGAGCATGAATAACAAGCCATAGCTCGAATATATGTCAGTATTTAGAATAGCTGTCCTGCTAATTGTGTTTAAATTTTTATAACACCCTCTTTATAACCACCGTTGTTGAATGTAGCCTAAGTTTCCAAATTTAGGCTTATATTCACTGTAGTAGTTTTCACGAAACACTTTATCCGCGTCTTCCCTATCTATTAAGTCATTTTCAAGCAAATACATTAGAGCAATAGATGGGCTTCGAGATTCACCTAAGCTGCAATAGATAAATACTTTTTCTTCATTGCCTAAAGCTCTTTTTATAAAGCCTAACGCAGGATCGATCATTTCATTACTTACATATGCAGGGTTATCACCATCAATCATATTTAAATAGATAGCTTCCTCCGTTTCTTTAAATAAGTAGTAAGGGTTATCTCTGTTGCATCCCCTGCCACTCCAACCAACAACAGATTGGTGAGTTACATGGCCATTGGCTCTGTTTAAAGCACAAACAATTTTCATGCCCTTTGATCTGGCAAGCTCATATTCTTCTTTAGTACCTACGTAAATTTCTAAATCGCCAATTCTTTTCAAAATACATCCCTTTAAATTTTTTTGTCGTTCAATGAATTACTGAACGATGGGTTTTTAAACTATCACTACAATCATCACAAAGCATAATCATCCACTTAAACACTGATTGAACATGTGCCTCAGGGGAGTAATCATCCCGTTTTTTCACTTTTTTTGATTGATTATAAAACGATGACAAAGACTCTAGTTGAATATCCCAAACCTCTGATTGCCCATTACTTATAGTCGTTAAACATGAGGTCTGAAAAACTTATCAGTCCATCCATAATAATTCCCCCAAATATTAGTAGCTATCGAATAGCTATATTGGTAATAGATCTAATCTAGAGTGAGTGTCCGTTTAAATTATGCTTAGAAATTAGCAGGGCACTTATTCTAAATTTTTTAGAGTGGATGTCCTGTTAATTTTACTTTATTTTCCTAGACTTAAAACGGCTCTGCCCCCTTTATTACTACTTTATTTATTAATGTTAATTTATTCTCGATTATAACTTTCTGCCTTTTCTATGAGCTTTACCCCTTTATCTAAGTAATCTTCTACTAGCGTATTAAGGCAGCCTTTTAATCTGGAGGCAGGCATTGAAGGAACTTTTACTTCGAGATGCTCTTTAAGCTGACGGACAAACTCAAACTCATCTTGTAAATATTCACGAATATTATTAATTTTGTATCTACTTTCGATAAACTGGCCGAACACTAGGATGTCTAATAACTTCCAGTTATCAAAGGCTTGAAAGACTTCTTTCGCATCAAACAGGTGTAAAAAAGGTTTCATATCATAATTCTGGTAAATTTCACTACTAGCTGTAAACCAGCAAGCTAGAAATTGCTTTTTAAGGTCGTTCTGCTTAATATCAATAGATAACTTATCATTTAAGGGCTTGGCAAAACGATACAGTTCGTCTACTAAGGGGTGCATATTGCGAAGGCTCATCTCTTGATAACGGTTCGGAGATATTAGCTTAAGAGCTTTTGAATCTTCAACCATCGCTTTAGCTCTTTCATACTCATCATTAATATTTTCTTGTATATACATATTTTCGACAAGAAAGAAGTAAGCATTAAGTACTATAAACCAATCGTAAAAATTTTTAGGTTCAGTGCTATCAAACAGGAACTCTTTAGTTTCCATCACAGCTTTTTCAAATTGATCATCAGATAGGTCATAAATGCCAAAAGATTTGATTCTATCAAGAAGCTTACCTTGCATCGGAAGATTAAATTTCTCAATGAGTTCAATTGGCATCGAAGCTATATTAAGGCAATAACTGACTAAGGCAGGTGTTACATTGCCTGTAGGACTTTGAATGCAGCGACGTATGTTTTCCAAACGAACACAAGCCAGCTTCTCCTCTGCACTTTTATCCTTTTCATTAGGGACTTCTTCTGAAGAAGGCATTTCCATTGAGTCAAATGTATGACTTGCCGACACCTGGTAAATTTCATCAAAACTAGCGTTATATTCATAATGAGCATAAGTGATTGCAAAAATTTGATTTATGATATTTGAAAGTGCAGTATTTTTATCTACTTCTGTGAGTTTTTCTATCTGGTCTTTAATAGGCACAAATCGCTGCATGGCTCGGAGTAATATTCGATAATTAGATATTTTTAGTCTAGAGATAACTTCTTTAGCTGAAGCTGAGGTTGCATCATCCAAATTCCGACTATATTTCCCTCTAATAACCTCAACAATCTCGTCTGGTGAAGAGGTTAGTACAACCTTATCGTTGAAGGTTTTTTCGAGAATAGCCTTGTCTTCAACATACTCCTCATTAGCTAAAACTAAAATGGCAACATTGATATTATTTTCGACCAGATTTAAACATTCACCAAGTACCTCTGAAGCTAGTGCTTTACTTGAAACTCGCTCTAAGTCATCAATGACAAAAGCACAATTACTTATCTTAGAGAGCAGTTTATGCTTGAATGGCTGAGCAAGAGAATTTGCAATTGCTAGCGTCGCACCTTTATCGCCGAATCCTTTTGCTACATTGCCAATTACATTTTTAATCATTGAATAGTTGTTAACAGAGTTTTTGCTATTGAAGTAACTTAATGACATCAGCTTATCTCTAAAATCATCTAAACTAGCCACTCCGTATAAAGAAATATAATGAGCTTGGCCATATCTCTTCACCAACTCTGGCACTATTTGGCCTTTCGCAAGATGCGTTTTACCACAGCCCCACTTGCCACTTAGAAGTTGTATAGCAGGAAAGCTATCTTCATTGAAGTTATCAATGATTTGTTGCGTAACATTTTTAGACATATAGAAACTACTCACGTTTAGATTCTTAACCAAAGAATATCAAAAATAACTATTAAATATACCTTATTTACCGTTATGTCTCAGGTCGCAGCCTACCTAGACTAGTCCATTCAAACGATTAAACTTATCAAGGCCACCCATGATAACTCGTGTTCAAAAGTAACTTTCAGATAGTCGATTTAATAAGAGATTTAAAAGTCGTCCCAGACAAATTTTTTGGATTTTCATTCAGCATTAAGAGACAAGCTAATACAGAGATACGAACAAAAAAGCCTAGCAATAACGCTTAATGGCGATCAGTTAAGAAATATTTCATGATCCATTGAACGATCTTCTAGTTGGTATATAAAGGCTTATGAATCTATTCAGAAGCCTTTTTTATGCAACTTACTACAGCACTTTTTCTTGCCAATGGCTATGCCCCAAACTCAGAAGGTTTAGGCCAACTGAGTGACTTCTTATGCCCCCGACTTTATCAAACAATGTGATGAAACTGCGGGTGTCGCCACGATTACAACTTATCAGGCCACCCATAATAACTCCCCTAAATATTAGTCGCTATCGAATAGCTATATTGGTAATAGATCTAATCTAGAGTGAGTGTCCGTTTAAATTAGCTCTTATTAACCGAGTTTACTCACCTTTTACCGCCAAGTATCACACCATCAACACCCAAAGCCAAACGGATATGTCCGTGCTGTCAGCATCAGATGCACTGTACGGGCGTCATTAGGGCTGGCTAATAAAGAAATAAAGAAAGAAAAGGATGATGGTGTAAACAAACGATCATGAGGAAATAAATATTCTATGCCTAAATAGCTGAATTAACAGCAGAAAAACACCCAAATTTTGCGCTTTGGCTCAGTGCGCCTTGTATTTACATACAAGGCCAACCCACCTTGAAAATCAATCACGCTATTTACTATATAAAGCAGGCTCCGGGCTTGTCCAACACCCGAATAAGGTG
>JBAROR010000079.1:0-65779 GCA_049642265.1 Cognaticolwellia sp.
GTTGATTGATCTGTGTGTCATCATTATTGCTTGTATTTATCATTATTTATCATGGGTGGCATAGTTAAATTTTACTATCGTCATACTTCTTCACACTTCTTCACACTTCTTCATTATAAGGGCATAACCATGGTAACAAGCATGAGTAGGTTTTTAGATTTTTATTGCTAGTTAAATTATGGGTGGCATAGTTAAATTTATGGGTGGCATAGTTAAATTCGACATAGTTAAATTTCGCATAGTTAAATTTCTATCGTCATACTTCGTCACTATAAGGGCATAACCATGGTAACAAGCATGAGTAGGTTTTTAGATTTTTATTGCGATGCTTAATGAAACTGTTTCAGTGCCAGGATTTGACTTGTAAAGCCGAGAATTTGATAAGTGAGCGAGTTCTAAGCCAATGTGCACATGCTCATTTATGCGATAACTTATTTCAAGGCTTGAACGAAATTCGACACTACCGCCCAAGTCAACATCGCCTCCTTTATCAAACAAGCCAATGCCGAACGAAGGATTAAACTGCCAGTTTTCATCTAGCGCGAAAAAATAACGCCCACCAACATAAATATATTCATCATGGTCAATTGTCGAGCTATACCCAATAACAGGCCGTAATGTTTGCCAAGTGGGGCGAAAACGATATTCTACACCGTACCCGGTGTAGTTATTGCTATCAAATACATCTGCAACACCTAATGCGAAAACAATTTCTTGTCTTTCTGCTTTTGTTTGTGAATAAGCGCTGCTGCAATAACTACAAAATATAAGCAAAGTAATAACCAACCATAGAGGGCGGTATTGTTTGTAATCGCTTCGTGAAATATTAAATGGTATCAGTAGGTTTACTCCATTTACGTTATAAGTTTATTTCCAAAAAAATGGTAATAAATTAATTTGATAAAATTATACCAAATGGGTTTCAACTACTAAATAGCTATTGTCCGCAGAATTTTGTGGTTTGTACGTATTGATAAAACCGTTATAGCATTTTTATTTTGAGTTAACGGTATTGCCAGAAAAATCATTCATGTTTGAATAACGTTCAAGATTTTTGAACTTCTAAACATTTACTACTTAATTCGGCTGACCTATAGGTTGTTGTCAATGCTGCTTGTATTATCTTTATAAGCTAGGAGAGTTCTTTGTTGAAAGACAAAGAACTCCAAGTCATTTGGTAGGATGTTAACCTGCTAGCGCTTTATCTTTGATAAAGAGTATATCCATTAATATTGCAGGGTTCCACTCTCTCATCGTTAGCTCACTACTTTGTCTGATGTCATCTAATTGTTCGATGCTTTCAAGATCAAACTCTTCAGAGACTACGATATGAACTAATAAATAAAGGTCTCGTCCACGTTTGCTAACGCGTAATTCAATATGATCATACTCAATTTCGGTTAAGGACGCTTCGAGTCGTCGTTCAATTTCTTTGACTAATACTTCTGGTGGAGCTCGGTTGATAATTTCCTTAAAGCTAATGATCATGATTTGACCCGGAATAGGTAAAATAGCGAGGCCTAATATAATTAATAAAATAGGATCAACTTGAGGAGCATATTCATGAAATGGAGAGTGCTCTAGTAGCCATGCACCAATAAAACCAAGTAAAATAGAGGCACTTAATAAGCCATCGATAAACCAGGTTTTGGCATCTACGCCAACTAAATCAGAACTGAGATGTTGACTACGTTGCTTCATTATCCATGCGATCACAAAGCAGCCAACAGTTGCAAATATACCGTAAAAAATAGCCATGCCATATTCAGCAGAATTTCCCCCTGAAAGTAGGCTATTTACAGCACCAAACACCGCAAATATACAGGTTACGATAACAATTAATGATTTGAACAGATTAAGCGTGGGCTCTATGGCGGTATAACCAAAATGAAATTGATCGTCATTGGGTCGCTCAACAAGCCCCGCAACTTTAAGTGTTACCAGTGCCATAAAAAATGAAATAAGTGAATAAATGCCATCAAATAAGATTGAGTTAGATCTTGTTAGTAATGCGCAGGCAAGTGCGATCAAAACAAAAATACCTGCAGCGTAGAGAGATAGTTTTAATAAACGTTGTTCATCGTACGCGTGAGAGGTGGTTACCATTAAGTTACATCCTAGTCTTTTGCTCGATGAGTATTGTACCTTAACAAGTTTATCTTTTGGAGCTGTATTAAGGGTTTATCTTTAGGTAGGGGCTCTGATATAGCATATTAAGTTTTTAAAAAATCACATGAAATTGTGATTTTTACAGTTTTAAGGGCATATTAAACTAACATTGTGCTGCGACTACTAAATAGTATATGAATAGTTTAAGTTTTGTTAATAAAACTTAAACTATGTTAATCAATACAGCGTCTCTTAAACGAGATGGTTTTCTGTTTGTAACTTAAATCTAACGAGTTCAGCTAATGTTCTTACTTCCAGTTTTTTCATGACTTGTGAACGATGTACTTCAACCGTCCTTTCGCTGATGCCTAACTCGTAAGCAATACTTTTGTTCATTTCGCCTTTTGCTACACGTTCAAATATCTGTACTTCTCTGTCTGATAACAACGCAAGTTTAGTGGCAACAGTATTTTCCTCATGCTGATGAATAGTATTACCGGCGTCTATAGCTAATGCTTGATTAATTCTGTCTAGCAGATCTTGTTCTCTAAACGGTTTGCGGATGAAATCAATTGCCCCTTGGCGCATAGCCTCTACTGCCATTGGAATATCGCCATGTCCGGTAATAAAAATTATAGGTAAGGTTGAGCCTAAAGCTTTAAGTTTTTGTTGAAGATCTAACCCTGACACTCGTGGCATACGAATATCGAGTATTAAGCAACCATGAATTGCGCTATGATAATTTTCTAAAAAATCTATTCCACTGCTGAAAAGCGCTACCGAGTGGCCACTTGTCTCTAACAATAACTGTAAACCCTCGCGAATGCCTTCGTCGTCGTCTACGACATAAATGATTTGTTCGTTTTGCATAAAATTTCTCGGTATTAGATGTTGGTGCTAGATAACGGTTTTAGATATTAGTATTAAATAACAGCCATTAACTTCTTTACATAGTAAGTATATTGCTCTTTTTTGATTAAACCAATTGTGGTTATCCACATTATAGCGAGTAAATACTGCTTAAACGTAAAGCCTAGTGTGTTCTTATACAAGGCTTTATCGGATTTAATCATAAAATAAGTTACTATATAAGTAAGTGTTAGGTGGCGGTATTTTTGCTAGCAACTGATACCGCCACACCGTTATTTTATCAGCATTGGGTTACTATCGAATATGAGCATAAAAAAAGCGAACGAGCCTATTCATTTCTTTCGACGTCGCACTATTTTATTCTACTCGCTTCTTATCGGTGTTTTTGTTGGCAGCTTAATTTGCCTTGCACTCGTGTATATTGAAGATCAAAGTGCTGCACACATTAACCGTTTAACTCAAAATTCGACTAACGGCATTGCGCTATTAATTGAAGATGACTTAAGCCAGCGAATTAACTCGCTCTCAGAATTTACTAAGTTATCACAATTAACCACCCATATGACTGATGGCTACTGGCAATCAATTAGTAATGCTTTATATGATGGCCAACGGGGTTACCATACGTTGGGATGGGTGGATAAGACCTATCATATTCGGAAGGTTACACCATTTGAAGGTAATGAAAATGCAAAAAATTTTAATTTAGCATTAAAACCTGCCGCACTTGCCGCGTTAATGAAAGCGCAAGAAAAGAATACCGTGACTATGACGATGCCACTTCAATCTATTCATGGTGAACTTGGTCTTGGGATGTATGTTCCGGTATTTAGAGAGTCTGAAGGCACTCCCAAGGTGGAAGGGTTTATTAGTAGTTTAATTCTTTTCAATACGTATTTTACTGAAATACTGCCGTCTTATTTGTTAACAGACCATCAAATTGCTGTATTTATTAATGAGCAAGAAGTTTACTCTGATACCGCTAACCAAGATCTAACAAATACTGTATGGCGTCGGCAGGTATCATTTCAGTTGCAGGGACAAACTTGGCAAATTCGCACCTCGCCAACCAGTGCATTTTTAGAATATTCCCATTACACAACCATGCGTGTTTTATTGGTTCTTGGTATGTTACTAACGTTATTAATAACAATAGCGACATATACAACACTGTCAACACGTAACAAAGCAAACGTGATTAAGGATGAGCGAAATAAAGTTAAGCATTTACTAAAGAACTTACCGGGCATGGCTTATCAGTCTTTTAATACGGCAGACTGGCCCATTATATTAGTGAGTGAGGGCTGTGAGACATTAACAGGTTACACTCGAGCTGAATTTGAGGCTCATGATGTGTTGTGGGGTAAAATTATTCACCCTGATGATTATGACAGGGTGCATAGGGTGGTGCATGAGGCAATAATACATCAGCAACCTTATGAACTAGAGTATAGAATAATTGATAAAAACCAAGAAACTCATTTTGTTTGGGAAAAGGGCGAAGCGGTTGTTTCCTTACTTAACGATTCAATGATTCTTGAAGGCTTTGTAACCGACTTAACCAGTATAAAACAGGCTGAAGACGAGGTAGCTCGAAGTCACGCGTTTTCTGATGCGGTAGTTAATGCTGTAATTGAAGCTGTTATCACCATTGACCAAAAAGGATGCATTAAAAGCTTTAATAATGCAGCGCAAAGGATGTTTGGTTACCGTGCTGACGAGGCGATAAATCAAAGTGTTAATATATTAATACCCAACAATGAAACTTATGATCACGATCGACACTTAGCTGACTATGCAGAGTCTCATGTTTCTCAAATTATGGGCGTAGGAAGAGAATTAGAGGCGAAACGAAAAGACGGTACAGTTTTCCCGATTCAAATATCGGTAAGTAGAATATCGCATCAAGATGATAAAATGTTTGTTGGTTTAATAAGAGACATTGGTGCACAACGGTTAAGTGAAGGTCGAGCGCGCAAGCATATTGAACAGATGGCGCATGCAGACAGACTGAATTCTTTGGGGGAAATGGCCGCAGGTATTGCGCATGAAGTAAATCAACCGCTTACCGCTATTTCTTTATTTTCTCAATCAGGAAAAACCCTCTGCAATAGTGGTAAGTATGAAAAGCTTCCCGAAATTTTTGAAAAATTGAGCCTACATGCTCGTCGTGCAGGCGCAGTGCTTGAGCGTATGCAAACCATGACGCGCCAGGGTGACCGACAAAAAGAGCTAGTAGAATGCCACGTACTGATTAGTGAAGTAGTCAAGCTTGCCGAATCAGAAGGGCGCATGCGGGATATCAATATCAAAGTGAACTTTAACAAATCAAGTCGTGTTGAAGTATATGTTGACCGCGTACAAATACAGCAAGTGTTACTTAACTTATTACGTAATGGCATGGAGGCTATGCAGTCTATTGATTTATCAAATGGCAATGTGATTGAAGTCAACGCTGATCTTACCGATGATCAAAATATAACAATCTCTGTCGTTGATAGTGGCTGCGGGTTAGATAGCAACATGGAAGAAAAGCTTTTTACTGCTTTTACGTCTACTAAGCAAAATGGAATGGGCATAGGCTTGTCTATTTCTAAAAGTATCATTGAAGACCATGGTGGCTCTATACATTATGCTAAGCATGCTTCTTCCGGTTCAATTTTGTATTTTACTTTGCCTGTTGTGAGTTCATAAAAATCTATTTAAGTGTTAATAAACTTAGTAAGTAGTCTCGATTAAGTACTAGCCACATTCTCATGAGGGAAATTCCGAATAGCTCAGCCAGGCGCAGTAAGGCATATTAGCTGTTATGTCTGAGTTGGAATTATCAAAAATGAGTTTAATAAAATGGCGTTGTACTCGCCATAAGTTTAATGCGCTTTATCCACTTAGCATTGTCTTTTATACCAATTTAATGCTCATACCATGTGCATTTGCCGATACCTCTATTACCTATGTAGAAGCAAAAACACGTCTTATTCAGCAGTCAGACGCCATTCAGGCAACAGAGTTTGACCTTGCCAGTAAACAAAACATTCAAGCATCACTTGCTCAACTCGATTTTCCGACCCTTAGCATTAACGCAGGTTATCAGTCTTATAGTTTGCAGCGAGAGCTAAATATTGAACCATTACAGCAAGTTGCCGGACAGTTTGTCGCTGGATCAGAGCAAGTCATTCCAAGTAAAATTGCTTTAGACTTTAAAGGCACTAATCCCAAAGCATCAATCACTTCTGTATGGGAATTATATACAGGTGGCCGTATAACAGCCGCCCGTATTGCCGCATCCGCTAGCGTAAACGAGTCAAAAGCGCAGCAGGACGGTATTTTTGCTCAACAAGAGAAATTATTGGCAACGGTATATTTCAGCCATCTGTTAGCAGAGCAGATCTTAATGATCCACAAAGATGTACGTGATGACGTTAAACGCCATTTACACCTGGCTAAACGCTTTGAAAGCACGGGAATATTATCCAAGGTTGAGCGCCTTCATGCACAAGTTGCTTTTGATGAGGCGAACAGGAGTTTAGAGCAGGCACAAGCTGATTTTGATATTGCGGGGCTGACACTACAACGTTTATTACGCAGTAATGAACCTGTTAAGCCCTTAACTAACTTGTTTGTTATTACCAAAGCGCTTGCACCAGTTTCACAGTTCTTAAATGCTGGTATGACTAAGCATAATCAACTCGCCGTATTAAGAGCTAAGCATAAGCAAGCTGAACAAGCTAAAGTGATAGAAGAAGCACGTTGGAAACCTACCGTAGCCGCTTATGGCAGCTACAACTTAGCCCGTCATGACGCTGATTTTAACGATCCATTAGCACTGCTTGATCCTGATTGGGTAGTGGGAATTAACATCAGTTACAAAATTTTTGATAGCACCGATCGACGTCACTCGGTAAATGCCGCTAATTTGAACGTAAGTAAGGTAGATGCCCTTAGACGTGAATTTGAAATGCGCTTGAAAACCTACATTGAAACAAGTTACCGCTCCGTTGAACGCGCGCGATCGCAATATATGTTATTGGCTTCAAATATAGAGTTGGCAGATGAAACATTAACACTCAGAGAACGACTTTTTTCAGAAGGTTTGGGAACATCGCTTGATGTTATTGATGCACTATTATCGGTAGCGAAAGTAAAAACACAGCAATCGGCTGCAGCGTATGATTTTGTTTTATCCTTAGTAGATTTACTTGAAGGAAGTGGTCAATTGCAAAATTTTAGTCGTTACATAAATCAGGCCGATGTTAGCTTGGCCATTGAGGAAAAAACACTGTGAATCACAAGGTTGCGATTATTGCAGGAGCCATCACTATTGTTAGTGTATTAAGCTTTGGCTTATATACGATTACTCAAGATCCACCCTTAGTATTTCAAGGGCAAGTTGAAGCCCGTGAAGTTGATGTAGCGGCTAAAGTGGTAGGGCGTGTAGGTCAAATTTTTATACGTGAAGGAGACACCGTGGCATTAAATGATAGGTTATTTGAGTTAGACAGCCCTGAACTATCGGCCAAAATGTTACAAGCAAACTCTGGTCGTGATGCCGCTATGGCCATCAATAATAAAGCCGATACCGGTGCCCGAACAGAAGAGGTACAAATGACTCGTTTCGCTTGGGAAGGCGCACAATCAGGGGCTGAACTTGCACAAAAAACATTTGAGCGTTTTGATACTTTATTTAAAGAAGGACTTATTTCAGCGCAAAAACACGATGAAGCAATGACCAATGCAAGTGCATCTACCGACGCCGCTAAAGCAGCAAGAGCGCAATATGAAATGGCGGTAAATGGCTCTAGAGCTGAAGATAAAGCGGCCGCGCTTGCCATTGTAGGTCAAGCTGATGGACTTGTTGCAGAAATAGCAGCTTATAAAGCTGAGACTCATCTTACTGCGCCTATAGCCGGTGAAGTCAGTCAAGTGCTTGTAGAAACAGGTGAATTAGCCCCTGCGGGCTATCCAGTGATGACCTTAGTTGATTTGAGTGATGCTTGGGTGGTACTCAATGTGCGAGAAGATTATTTGTCTCACTTTAAAATGGGCGAAAAGATAACAGGCACTGTGCCTGCGCTTGATAATCAAGTAATTTCACTTTCAGTATATTACATTAGCGTGCAGGCTGATTTTGCAACGTGGCGAGCAACGCGTTATTCGTCAGGTTACGACATTAAAACCTTTGAAATTAAAATGCGGCCCGACAAACCAGTAGATGATTTGCGTCCAGGTATGAGCGTTTTGCTCACACTAGATTAGTCAAAGGCGAGCTGAGTTGAAGTCTATGGCTAATAAATCAACAGACAATGCGGGTTTTGTCGCGGCGTTAAAGCGCGAATGGCTTCAATATAAACGGTGCTCTGGTGAAGTTTTCTTTTCATTAATTATACTCATATTAAGTATGGTTGTTGTTACCTGGATTTTTTCATCCGGAGTGCTTCGCGATCTACCAATCGCCGTTGTTAATAATGATGGCTCAAGCGTTTCTCGAACATATATAAGAATGTTGGATGCATCACCTCAATTGCGAATTGCTGAAACAATGGCATCGTCTACACAAGCAAGAGCATTACTTGATACTGCTGCTGTTTATGCTGTTGTAGTAATCCCTAAAGACTTTAGTCAGTCATTAAAGTTAGGCAGACAAACGACTGTTTTTGCTTGGCATAGCGCTCAATTTTTAACGGTATCGGGGGTTATTTCAAAAAGTTTACGCGAAGTTACCGGTACTCTATCTGCCGCGATAAAAATTAGTTCACTACAAGAACGTGGTGAAAGCTCAATCGAAGCCAAAGTAAATTTCTCGCCCGTGCAAGCAGAATTACGTACCTTATTTAATCCTTTTCAAAACTATCAATATTTTCTTATTGCGGGTTTGCTTCCAGCGATGCTTCAGGTGTTTGTTATGATCTGGTCGGTGTATTTAGTGGGCAAAGAATATCAGGATAACACCAGCGCGCAGTGGCTTGCTACAGGGCATAACATCTATAACGCTTTGCTTGCGAAAGTATTACCGTTGTTTTTGCTCTCATCGGTGATTGGTTTAGCTTGTTTACTCTATCTATTTGGCATCGCTGGATGGCCAATAAATGGCAGCTTAAGTCTATTGATCATCGCTTGGGAGCTTATGATTGCTGCTTACATCGTTTTAGGTTTGCTGTTTGCCGCATTAGCTCCGCAATTAGCAACAGCACTGTCAGTTGCGGTATTTTTTACGGCACCTGCATTTGCTTATGCTGGAGTCACATTTCCGCAGCAATCAATGCCTTTGTTAGCTGAACTTTGGGCTTATCTGCTGCCAGTTCGTTCACTACTGCGTTTACAAATAGAACAAACAGAGCTTGGCACGTCCGTTCAACATTCTCTGCCTGAACTGTTAATACTATTGTCGTTTGTTTTACTGCCTTTGCCGTTTGCCATAAAGCGGCTTAAATTACGCTGTGAAACATCCTAAATGGAGATTAATACATGAGAGGATTTTTTCGAAGTTACTGGCAAACAATGCTAGCGATTGTGAAAGATCGCAACGTATTATTGCTGATTTTTATTGGGCCCATTGTCTATTCAATCTATTACCCATTCCCTTACAGCCCTGAACAAGTACGTGAAATACCTGTCGCCATCGTTGATCTTGACCACACCAGTTTAAGCCGTGAGTTAGTTCGTTTAGCACAAGCAAGCCCTGATATAAAAGTGATTGGCCTAATGGATGACGTAAGTTCCTTAGAAAAAGCCTTGCGCGATGGTGATATTGATGGAGGCATTATTATTCCTGACGATTTTAATCGTAACATCAAGCGTGGGCAACTAACTAAAGCGGTGGTATTGGGCAACGGTGCTTATTTTATGCTAAATCGTGGCGGACTGCTCGGGTTTTCAGGTGCAGTGCAAGCACTGTCGAGCAAGCTCGAAATTGCGCATGAGCACGGTTTTACCGGCTCTTCAGCGCAGGCAAAAGAGCGCAGGGAGCCTGTACAACTTGAATTAAGTGCCGCATCTAATCCTAGCGGTGGTTACTCAACTTATGTGGTACCGGGCGTTGCTATAATCGTTTTGCAACAAACGCTGCTCCTAGGCTTGTGCATGCTTTTAGGCAGTTGGAGAGCTTCAGGCGCGCCCTATGATATGACATTATTTCACAATAGACTGGCGCTACTATTTGCAGGGACAACTATTTGTTGCCTGAATACTTTTTATTACATTGGTATTGTTTATTGGGTTCAAGACTACCCACACATGGGAAAATTAGACGATTTGATGGCTGTCAGCATCATCTTTTCATTCACCGCAACTGCTTGGGCAATCGTTATCGGCTCTTTTATGCGTTACAAGGTGCAACCGATCATTCATTTAATACCGACATCTATTCCGATTATATTTCTGGCGGGATTTGCATGGCCAGTTGAGTCTATTCCTGCACCATTAGTTATTTTAAGCAAGTTAATTCCCAGTACCGCAGGAGTACAAGCATTTATCAATGTTGATCAGATGGGGGCCTCGTTTGCACAAGTGCTACCAGAGGTGTTGAGTATGTTACTGCTGTTATCTGCGTCGCTATTGTTTATTATCTTTAAAGAAAGTTGGCCGAAGTTAGCAGAAAAACCAAGGTAGACTCAGATGACGGTAATGATAGTTGACATTACATTTTAATCATTATAAATCAGCCTGTTAGATGGTGGTAGAAGCTGTATTTTATACAATCAAAAGGGCGCTTGTGACTATCTTATTTCAAGAAACGTTAGCAGCTTGAAATAAGACAGTTATTCAAAATCAATAGAAAACTTAACGAATAAATGGCTAACAAATGGCTAATAAAAGATATTAATACTTTTATTCAATAAGTTAGCTTGATTAATCGACCTTTCTTTTCTTACCGCTTTCAGCACGTTTTTTGTTTTCGCTTTGTACATATACCGTATCAGTGGTGGCCATACTTGCATGACCGAGATCTTCAGAAATATCTTTAAGAGGGCGCCCACGTTCGATTTCCATACTGGCACCGGTATGTCGTAACCAGTGAGAAGATGCCTCTTTTAATTTTAGTGCTTTATTTGCACCTTCCGAACTACGCATATTTTCATAAGCTTGATCAAACACACTTTGTACCAAACGACGTAAATGACGAGATGTCATACCGCCTTGACCACGTACTTTTTCAACTAGAGTCGAGTTTTCGTTGCTAGAAGGCAGGCCAAGTAAGCTACGAGATGCACGATAACGCTCTAAAAAAGGCAGAAAATCGAGTGGAACCGTGATATCACGTAATTTACGGCTTTTACCAAAGACTTTAAGCCACCAGTTTTCGTCATCATCTTGCCAAAAATGTCCCATGGTGGGCGACCAATTTGCACGTTCAGATAACTCAGAAATCCTCAAAAACAGCGTTTTTAAAGCCGCAATAACGAATAGATTGCGCTCGAACATCGGGTTTTCATCAGCCATTTCAACGGCAGTGTCTAAAACATATTGCCATTGACTAGACGTTAAACGTTTAACTTCTTTAACTTGTGAATCAATAATGAAATGACGACAATCTTTTTTAGCGATTTGTGCGGGATTGCCAACACAAAAATCTTCAGACATTAGGTAATTATAAAAAGCGATAACGGCGGTAAACATTGATGTCAGAGTTTGCTGTGACGGACGATATTTTTTCTTATCAATAACATAATTAGCTTTTTGACTTTTAGGCGCTTGAATTTTGAATGGAAACCAAAGCTCATTTACTGATGAATAACCATTAGCTATTTTAAAGCGTTCTTGGTTTGACGTACCAATCCAGCTAACCGGTGGCAGCCAACAAAAATCAGCATATTCTAGGAAGTCTGATTTTCTCAATTGGTCAATTGGAGTTTTCTTTTCGATAAAGGACCATAAAAGAAAACGCTCAACGTCATTTCTAAATCTGTCATAGGTATGTGCAGATTTGTTTCTGCCAATGTAAGTCAGGAAAACTTTGCCCCAATTAAATTGCTCAAGCCACCAGGGTTCATTTGATGAGAATATTTTATCTAACTCAGGATAGTCATCAAAATCGAAATCGCATAAATCTAGATATGGCGGATATAAAGGAACAGGTTTAGTTAATAACATTTTATTTTGCATTCTAGGTATCAATAATCAGATGAAGCCAGTTTAAAGCAATATATACACTATGTCCAATACTGAAGAGTATCGGACATAGTAGGGTGTGTTGATGGGGAGAGCGCTTGTCTTGTTATCATGTCATTCGAACTTTAACAATGGATCCGATCCACTGTTGACTGGTGTTTGCACCTTATTGATATAAATAACTTAATCAGTACTTTTATAAAAAATAGAAACTCCAATTCCCAATTAACAAGTAGATCCTGTTTTAGATTTAGCTACCCTAAAATAATAGCAACTGCTTATAATTTAACTCTACGAGCATGAAATTAGTTTATGTGTAGCTAACCGGGTTATTTTTCACCTAACGTAGCGTTGTTATTCTTTGGCTCAACTCAATTTTAGATTGGTTTTTAACCTTTCTATAGTATGACTCCATTTTGGTGTTGTCGGTTTACACACAGAATTTTGATTACCAAACAATCCTGTTTCACTAAAAGCAGCTTTTATAGATTTTGTATCATGCCATTTAACTGGTACTAAATATTCTGCATTGTCATCATCTAGTGATTCAAATGTTGAATAATTACCTTCAGTAGAAAGCTCATAAACGGTCTTGTTATCAAAATCATTGAATTGATATTTTTCTGCTCGGCAAATATCGCCAATAACTTCACCTACACCAACATAGCCATTGCCTGGGATATTTACCCAACTTCTAACCTATTCAAAGTATTTGAGTACCAGCGGCCATGACCCGCACTAATATAGCCGTACTTTCTGGCATCAGCCCAATGAAGTTCTTTACCATGACCAAAAGATACATGGAACTCTCCATTCCATGGCTCTTTTGCAGATTTTGAAATGACTCTTTCTTGCGTTTCTTCAGGCGGAATTATCCACCCACGACTTAGATGTTTATTACCATTGTCTTCAAATACACTAAAAAACACGGCATTTACTGGTATTTTTGCCTTATCGTTCAGGTAGTTAATAATTCGTTCTGAACTAGCATCTAGCTCAGCAGCTACAATTACCATTTGGTGCGAACCATCGTAATTAACATAGCTAAAAGCAGTACCAAATTTTGACTTAAACGCCCTATCCAAACTTTGTTCGTTTAATGAACGCTTTTGGCTGTATTCAAAATATATATCTACTAATTTTCTATCATCAATATCAACAACCCACGAGGCATAGTCAATCGCCTGAGATACTACACCCCGTGGTGTTTTGTGTCTTTTAAGCTCTATAATTATGACGCTGCCACTTGCATCAATTGCCAGTAAATCGATATATTTATCAAATGCTGTTCTTACTTGTTGACCTATTATCATCCACCCTGAATTGAGAATGGATATATCCGCACCTATTTGTTCTTCAAGAAGGTTTTCACTTTCAATGATAACTGGTGAAAGCTTTTAGGCGTACTTCCAATCTTCCAAATGCCCTGTTCTATTGCCATCTTTGTTCCATTACATTTTATTTAAATTAAAGCCAATCATGCTGGCTACATTGGTTTATTATTTATAAATGAGTCGAGAAAGTATCGTAGTTGTCCGCTTTAACAAACTTAGCTGGGTTATCAAGCTCTTCACCGTTAACGCCTTTGCTTAAGGCTTTAAAGTGCTCAATACCACAGTTAATCTTAGCTTGTTCAGATGCTCTAATATCGTCAGAGAATATGCTTGATTTAGTTTCTACAACAAAATAAAGCTGTTCACCTTGGCCATCATCTTTATCAATTAATACTGCCCAATCTGGATTGTAACTACCAAGTGGCGTATCAATTTTGAACCAAGCTGGAAGCTTTGCATAAAGTTTAACGTCTTCAGCACCTTCAAGCTTTACTGCGAATACTTTTTCAATATCAGAGTCACAAACAACATAGTCATAAACTGATTTTTCAGCTTCAACCATATCTTTCAGATAACCCGTCAACTCTTCTTCTTGGAAAAGCTCTTGAGCATAATATTCATCATCACCAATGCGTTGATAGCTGATGCCATCAACAATAGCTAAACGCATTTGCTTTTTAATTACTTCACCAGCTAGTTCAATGAACTTTTGTGGATTGTTTTTAAATGCTTCTAACTTGTCTTCAATACCTAATAAAATATCGATTATTGTTTGTCGGGTTAAATTAGACTGCTCAGCAAGATAAGTCACAATATCAGGGAGTTTAAAGTTACGATTACGATAATATTGAATCTTCGTTTTTTCATCGTAAGTTTCTAGTTCTGCTTCAGTTACAGCCACTTTTACTTTTTTGTATTCAAATTTAGCGCTGGCAACTGCCACATTAGCTCTAATTTCTTTAATACAATTTTCAATAAGTACTGCTTGGCTGAATTTTACTCTATAAGTTGTTTTGAATTTTATTTTGTCCCATAATGCTTTAAAGTCTGGTCCTAAAACAATTTGTTTACCATCATGATCTTCAGTCAACTTAGCTGTTTTCTTTTCTTCGTGCTTTTTGATACTTAAGCCTTTAGCGACTTTCGTCAATGTAGCTACAATAGCTTCAGAATAAGGTCTTGCTGATTCAGGTAGATTAACGTTTCCTGTTTCAATATCAGCTTTTAAAGCATCTTGGATTTTGCCTTTTTTATCAATGTAACCATGGTCTAAAAGGTGGTTATAGATCTCTTCAGATTTACTCGCACCTAAAAACTCTTTTTCACCATGCTCACCTGAGACAAGAATATTGGCAAACTGATGAGAAACTACTGAGCCAAATTTTATCCCTTCTTCTTTTTCCATTTCATCTTGAAGCGTTTTAACCCATTGTTCATAAGATTCATTAGCCATAACCGTGAGGGTATTTACTTCAAAACCATAAGGCACACGTTCACCTGATTGATCAACTGCTAGGCGTAAACCACGGCCAATCTCCTGACGCTTCTTGTTTTCAGAAATAGTTTCATTTAACGTACAGATTTGAAATACATTAGGGTTATCCCAGCCTTCTTTGAGCGCTGAATGACTAAAGATAAAACGTAGTTTTATATCGAGCGATAACAGCTTTTCTTTATCCCTCATAATTAAGTTGTATGCAGATTCATCCGCTGCCGTTTTACCACCTTCACCTTTAGATAGTTTAGATTCAGCAAAAAGCGGATTACCTGAGGCATCTTTTTTCTTGTCTTGTGCGAAGTAACCATCATGCACTTCACTCGCTAACTCTTTGAGTGCCTGATCATTTACAACATGGCGTTGACCATCATGGTCCCAAATATCTGGATATAAAATACGGTATTTAGGCTTTTTAACTAACTTAGTAAATTCTTCTTCAAACCAAACAGCAAACTTACCAGCAACCGGCACGCTGCCTTCAGCATAACCGCGATAGTTAGCAACTTTATCAATGAAGAATAAGCTTAATACCTTAATGCCCTTTTCACTGAGTAGCTGAGCATGTTCTTTTTGATCAGATCCAGTAGTAATTTTGTGATAGAACTTCAATTCTTTTTCTAAATGTTCTTCAATGGTTTTAGCTAGTTGAATAAGTTTGAAAGCGTCTTGATCAACTTCACCAATAGCTCGACCAACATAAATGATATGCTCGCCATTGTTGATATCAATATATGAATTACCTTCCTCACAATAGATTTCGTCGATCACTAAACCTTCATAAACACTTCTGCCACCAGAAAGCTGAAATAAGTCATTTACATTGCCGTCTTTGATGGTGATTTGTTTGCCAGCTTGCAGTTTACCTTGCTTGGTTTGAGCGTCTATTTCAATCTTCGCTGATATTGGTGACTTCTTATTATCAACGCTAATAAGTTTGATATAAGCCTGGTTATGGCCATCTTTAACATCTAACGATGCCACTTCTATTTGTTTTACTAATTTGCGCTCATAAGCATCGATAGAATCAAGCTTATACAGCATATTATGCGTTTCAGTTAATGTTGCAGAATAGCGGAATGTACATAACGGGTTTAAGCTCGCTATTGCTTTTTTACGATTAGCAGTAGAAGCAACTGATTGCGGTTCATCAATTAAGACAACAGGGTTGGTTGCTTTAATAAACTCGATCGGCTTCATACCGTTTAAGCGATCATCTGTACGGTGTATTAAGTTAGCTTTAGTTTCTTTGCTAGGATCAGTGAACGATTTACTAAAAGCATCAATGTTAATCACCATGATTTGAATATAATCATTGGTAGCAAAGTTACGCACTTGCTCACGCTTTGATGAATCATAAACAAAGTAATCGTACTGAACATTTTTGTAGTCTTTTCTAAAATGTTCTTCTGTAATTTGCAGAGACTTATAAACACCTTCTTTAATCGCTACAGAAGGAACAACAATAATAAATTTTGTTAACCCATAACGCTGATTTAGTTCAAACGCGCTTTTTAAATAAACATAAGTTTTACCTGTGCCTGTTTCCATTTCAATTGAAAAGTCTAAGCTTGGCAATGCTTGCTTTACATTATCAGTTTGCTCTAAACCACTAAGCAGTTGAACATTTCGGGTGTTTTCATAAATTTCTTCTGGTAACAAAGTTAATGCATTAGCATGGCCAATATCATTATTTTGGGCAAAGAAATCCATTTGCTCATTAGTAAAGGCATTATCAGCAACAGTAAAATTTGACTGAAATGATTCTTGCCCTTCAAACACACCAACAACAGCATTTATTGCTTCTAGCTGATGGGAGAGGTCTGATCTAAATTTAATCTTCATAACTTATCTCCCATTAAATACATTTAACGTCTTCAACGCCATGTTGTTTAAGTATTTGCACCGCATTAGTTTTTACATTGTCGTTATTACCAAAGCCTTCGTCCTTAAACACCACTTGGGTACTTTCTGGATCTAGTTCATCAATTACTTTAGCAATACCTTCAACAGTTGCCTCAGTAATGCCATCATCTAAACATACAATTAAAGCACCAGCTCCTACAACAAATACTTCTTTACCTTCAATGACTTCTTCTTCAACTAAAGTTGTTAGTTCAATACCGTATTTAAGTAATATTTCATATAGTACATCTTCAGATTCACGACCTGTTTTAATTGATTTAGCTGCTAATTGTAGTGCGGGTGCTAAATCATCAAAATCAGCATCCCAACGTCGGATATTAGTTTCATCAAGCTTTAATACTTTGAATCCATGTTGATAATCATATTCTTTGAAAGATCTTTTTAACCTTTCTATAGATAGATCTGAAATAGTTTTCAGATGTTTTAATGAGTCTGAAGAGTAAAGCTTTTTCTTGTCAGAAGCAGAAATTAATTCTGGTAATTGGATGGAAATCGAACGTCTTTTACCCCCATCACTATTATTTAAATCGGCAACTGCATGTGCAGTAGATCCCGAGCCAGCAAAGAAATCTAAAATTAAATCATCTTTACTTTTAGATGACGTCAAACTCAACATTCTCTGAATAAATGCTATAGGTTTCTTACCATTAGGATATTGAATATCACCTTCTTTAGATACATTATTCCAATTAAAATCTGACCACAATGTTCCCACTTTATCCTTCTTAAAGACTCTTTTTCCATCTTTTATTGCAACATCACTCAACCAAGCGATAATGTCTTTATTCCTTCCTTTATAATATAAGGTCGTTAGTTTGCTTTTATTTCGTCCTGATGTTGGAATATATTCAATGCTATAAAAGGTATCTAAGTTATCTGTAGCATCCATTACTCTTTGGCGTATTGAGCTTTGAGCATTTGTATCTCGAAATATTTTGTCATAATATTTAAGATAGACTTCTTCTTCAGTCAAATTTTCTGCCTTTGCAATATTTGTAATGGTTTCTATTTTGACATCTTCATGTTTAAAAATTTTAATAGTTTCACCTGAACCATCAAGAATATCTTTATAATGTTTTCTTAAGCCTAAAGATTTTAAAACTCTTGTATACTTCCAACTTTTACCTGATTCACGATATTCTTTTATATAACTAAATAAGTTTTGAGAATCATAAACATCATTAAACCTTGGGAAAAGAGCTCGGTTTTTACAATAGCAAAGTAGATATTCAACGTTTTTCTTTAACTTGAGATCTTCACCTCCTCCACTTGCACCTGCGCTAGGTTTAGCTTTTATTGAGATCTGATTAATAAAATTATCTTCGCCAAATATCTCATTACAGATATTCACTAAGTTATGCACCTCACTATCATCAATAGATAAGAAAATAACCCCAGTATTAGTTAATAAGTTTTTAGCTAATTTAAGTCGAGGATATAGCATATTTAACCAATTAGAATGATAGCGACCTGATGTATCAGAATTCGTGCTTAACTTATTTCCATCACTATCAACTTGCCCTGTTTGCTCAAGATAATTTTTAATATTATCCCTAAAGTTATCTTTATAAACAAAGTCTTTACCAGTATTGTAAGGCGGATCGATATAAATCATTTTCACTTTTTTGTGATATGACTTTTGTAATAACTTCAGTACTTCTAGATTGTCACCTTCGATAAATAGGTTTTCGGTGCTATCCCAGTTTACGCTTTCTTCTTTACACGGGCGTAATGTACCTGTTGATTGCGTTTGTGCAATTTGGCGTGCTCTATTTTTACCATTCCAAGTAAAGTTATAACGCTCGTCAGAATCATCAACGGCTTCACCTAAAGCAGATTTTAAGGCGTCAAAATCAACCTTACCTTCGCTAAACACATCAGGAAAAATTTGTTTTAATTGCTCGATGTTGTCATCGGTAATATCAAGACTTTTAGATTCAGCTGATTGGTTGCTTATCTGTTCCATTGTTGGTTTCATGTTTACTGCCTTATTCGGTATCTGATAATTGTTTAATATCTGCATACAGCTGGTAAAGCCTATGAGCAGACATATCTAAAATGGGTTCGTACATAAATGAGTTAAGATGAATATTCTCTGGCGTCATCAGATTTACCTGATCAAGCAATGCCTTGATTGTTAGCTCGCTTGGAAATAGCTCAGAATATTTATTAAATAGTTTTCTAGTTTGATCTTTGGTTATAGCCAAAACGAATGCACTATCGCTAATTTGACTTATCATGAACTCTTCAGCTTTTAAGCGAATAGCGATGGCTAATATCACCTTGTTTTCTAACTCTATAGCATCTGTATTGCCTTGCAGTAACTCTTCGCTTTTAGCATAAATCATATCTTTTAATATGTTATCTTGATTTGGTAATGCTAAGCCTTGCTGGTCTGCAAAAATATCTTTATAGATGCTTTCAAGCTGAGATACATTGATATCGCTGGTATCTGGCTTTATGTGTAGTAAAGAGGTTAACGTTGTGTAATGTGCTTCATGGCCACAGTAATCAGCTATATTGCGTGCAAACGGAATACTTGCTAATAAGTAACCTGTATTGGTTGCTAACTCTTGTTTCCACGCAGAAAAAACATCGTTTTGATATCTTTCTTTGGAGATGTCTGTTGTATCGACACAACGAGTTGCCATTAATCTGTTATTTCGTTTCACACCCACTCTGCTACTTATGATTCTGTGAAAATCAAAATTATGAGTAAGTGAAAACAGATGAAATTTATCAATTCCTGCAATGTCTTGTAAATATTCAACAATGGCATATTTATTTTTGTAGTCAAACGAGTCGGCTATATCATCAATAACAATAATAGTTGCCGCTGCTTGCTGCTTTTTTATTTCAACTGCAAACAGAACGTTTAGGATATAAAGCGCACGCTTTTCACCTTGGCTAAGCGCTTCAATCAAGCTTGCTTGGTTGACTATTTCGGGAGCACTACGTCCATCATTAAACTCGAATTGAATCGTTGGTGCTTCACCATTTAAAATGACTTCATCTTGGTTATTTACACTTAATTTAAACGGAACAGCAAAGCGTTCATTAAATGTAGCAACTACTGCTTCCCAAGTGGTTTGTTCTGCTTTTGCTTGTTGAATAATACCTTCAACTACTGTTTGAGTCTGTTGATAAGTCGTTATTAATTCAGCCCATAGACTTTGCTGCGCTTGTAAGTAGCTTTTAATAACCGTTTTTTTGAATTGTGGAATATCTTGATAGTCAGTGAGTAACACTTGGTTATCGGTAATAAAATCTCGAAACGCTGCGGTATCTTTTGTTTTTAACTTGTCGTCAATTTTTGCAAATTGTTGTTTTAAGTCATCGCTATTAAGTACTTTATCTTGTTCCGCTTGCAATATTACATTTAGCTCATCTAAATCTTTAGCCAACTTAGGCTCGCCATCTATTGATATATTTACACTGTGTTTAGCATTAAAAAAATCAGCATCACCAAGGCTTTTAGATACAGTACCAGCTTTTTGATGATTGAAGTTTTTTGTTAAAACGGTTGATTGGTCAATAAGTTTATCGTAAGTATCAACGTAACCCTTTAATTCTTGAGCAAAGTCTCCTTTAGCAATTACGGCTAGTACTTTATCGTTAAACAAGTCAGCAAATTTATATGCGGTATAAATACTGTAGTCAGGTAGTGATTCTTGATGAAGTTCTGCTAGTAATTCTAAGAATGCCTTTTCAGGCTTACCAAAAACCTCACAAATTAATTTAGGAAAAGCATTGATCGCAACGCCCTTTTTCCCAGCCGGTTTTGATATTGCTTTTATTAGCGCAGTACGCTTCTCATCGACTTCTGTTAGTGCTGTATCGTATTGTTGCTTTAATGCATCGTTAACTAACAGTGTTGATAGTTGCTTCGAGCTGTAGCTTTCATTGTATGACTCTATCACCATTATTTGTTCTGGGGTGATAGGGACATTATCAATAGTGATATCTCTTTTAGTCACACGTTCAGGAAAGATTAAATCTTTCGTTTCAACCTCATTAATAACATCAATAAAGGTTTTAGCAAGTGATGTTTTTAACGTACCGTTTGGGGCATATAATGAATTAACACCATCGTTATTTACTGATTTTGTGAAATCAAACTCTTTATTTAACTGATTTATGCCATAGCAATTTTCTAGGGCTAATTTAAGTTTCATTGGCTTCCTTGTTATCAGCTTTTAAAGCTGTTCCTTAAGTTGTTTAATTTGCTTTTTTATTTCTCTTGCTTGAACATTTAACTTAACCTTATTGTTCATTAGGCTTTCAATTTTTAATTTATTGCGCAAGACATTAAGTTCGCTTTCTAAGCTTTTTAATTGTTCAATAACTGCTGTAATTTGGGGGATATCACTTGTTTGCTGATGCTTACCATACACACCAGTAAATTTAGCTGACTCTAAGCGGTTAAACTTATTAATAAAGTCGCTATATAAATCATATAAACTCACTGTTGAACAATTACTTAATGAAAAGTCGCTTAGAAAGTTTTGTTGAACAGTCTCAATTGGCTGGTTAAACCAACCAGAATCGAATTGTTTTTCTATTGTTAACTTATGGCTATCTGCCTGATTTATACGCTTATCAGCAACACTTAGTGCTAATGATTGCTCATATTCCACTAAAAGTAGTGTTGGATATGGAATGTTGCTGTGCAGCAACTTACAAAGCTGTTTAGTTTTGTTTAAGCTTTTAACTTTTACCTGCAAAATTGAAATTTCAAGATATTCTCTAACACCATCTTCAAAGGTAGGAATATTGATTGTTTCAGGCTTAAGCGTATATGCCCAATCGATTGATTTGAGTACGTCTTTAATAATACTTTTGTCATTACTACTGAGATCAGTGTTATCACTCAAGGTTTTTTTGGGAATTTTAACGCCTAACTTGGTTTCATTTGGTAATTTAAAGTTAGCAATTAGATCTGTTAGTAACGAGTTATGATTCATGAAATTATTACCTATAGAACAACTACATAGCTAACAACTTCAAAGTCATTAACTTGTTGTGTTGAACTTGACGTTAAGGTAGTTCCACCACGGCTGAATAAGCTTGCTGCGCCTTTTTCTTCACTTTTTCCTGCAATATCTTCCACTGCTATTTTTAATAGCGATTGGTAATGCACCATAACAGTATTGTTCTCGGTATTTTGATTAAATAATTTGTTTGCCTCTTCTAATGAATTTTCATTTTGTAGAGCCGAGAACTTTTTAAGCAGATCAAGCATATGTTTAGCCTGAGTAAATGAATAAATAACTTGCTCTTCATCTGATACATACACTAAATAATATGGCGATAGTGCATAGCTATCATCAACTTGCACATTGCCAGTTTTATCTTTTAAGCAAAAAATAACGCCAGGTACTAAGTCATCAGCAATATCTTTTAATTCATTTTGAGTGCTGTCAATTTTAATCGGTGCGTATAAACCAGTTGCGGATTGTTCTAAAAGATCTAAATGATTTTTCATGAAATCTGACAAATCCATTCTAAAGTCATTTAGTGTTAAATCGGTTATGGATACACCACCTGATATTTCTTCTAGATCAACGACTTGATTCTGAAGTTGCTCAAGCTGTTTTCGGCGGTAATCAAGGTCATTCATTTCGATAGCGGTTTGATCAATTACGTTTTCTTCACCTGTTGCTGATATATCAAGCAATACCATTCTACCGCTCACGCGTGCTTCTAAATTTATGTATTCATCGAGCTCCATGTTTGGCCAGAAGTTAACTAACTGAATTTTGTCATTCACTGAGCCTAATCGGTCGATACGGCCAAAGCGTTGAATAATACGAACAGGGTTCCAGTGAATATCATAATTGACCAAAAAGTCACAATCTTGCAGGTTTTGACCTTCAGAAATACAATCTGTGGCTATTAATATGTCAATTTCTTGCTCGAACTCTGGAAATACTTTATCTCGCTCTTTTGAAAGCGGTGAAAAGTGAGTCAGCATTGAATTAAGATCAGCTTTAACACGTTTGCCCTGTGGATCTTTTAATGTGGTATCTGTTTTTTGCCCTGTAATAATGGCAGACTTGATTGAAAACTCACTATCAGCCCAGTCTGCAATATCTTTGTATAAGTATTCTGCGGTATCAGCGAACGCAGTAAAAATAATAACTTTTTTATTCTGGCCGTTAATTGGGCGTTTAACTTTTTCAACAATTGTGTCTTTAAGTGCTTTTAGTTTCGCATCTTTGATTGCTGTAATTCGATTAGCTTCATTAACAATCATCTCTAAAAAGACTTTGTCGGCATCAAGGTCTTGTGCATAACGAATTAAATCCATGTCTTGTAAACGCACTTTGGTTTTTTTACCGACCATGTAAGGTGCTAATTCTGGATTTTCTAACTCAAAATCGTAAATCTCTTCAATAGGTGGAGCTACAAATTCTTCTGTTAATTCAGATGTGATTTTAGGTGCTAAATTATCGTTAAAATGCTCTATTTGATTCAAGATACTCGTGACTTGTCCAAGTAATTTACCAGAGGTTAGATGAAAGGCATGAATAGAGCTTTCCATGCGTTTTAGTAAATTGATTCGCATTAAGTGAATTAGACTTTCTTCACGATCTACTTGTTTAAAGGTTGAAGAACCTCCCTTTACCTTTTGGTCGTATCTCCTAGCATATTCGGCTTGTTTTTCGACACGCACATACTTCATAGGTGAATAACAGGCTAAGCTCAAACGCCTAATAGTGTCATTAACTTCTTTAAGTGGAGGGAATTCACCATTAAGGTCTATATCTGATTTAACATTCTTTGGTAGTAGCCGTGTAGGAAATTTTCCCATATCAGCAGTGCCGTAGTATTTTTCAATATGCTTTCTAGAGCGTGCAATTGTGTAAATATCTAATAATTTGAAGTAATCGAAGTTAATGGTGTCTAATAGTTCTTGTGAAGTGCGCTCTTCAGGCGGTTGTTTTGCCCAAACGTTAAAGTGAGTTTGCGCTTTTCGAAGTGTAGCTTCGATGCTATTGATACCATATTCATTAAGCGCACTATCATTAGCCTCGGTAATAAAAGCAACCTGATTTTTCATGTCATTTAAGCGGTTATTAACAGGGGTCGCTGATAACATTAAGACCTTGGTTTTTGCTCCGCCTTTAATAATATCGTCTAAAAGCCTTTGGTAGCGATTTTTACCTTCTTTTTTAGGGTTGTTGTTACGAAAGTTGTGACTTTCATCGATCACAACTAGGTCATAACTTCCCCAGTTTAAGGTCTCTAAATTAATGGTGCCTGAATAGCCTTTATAACGAGTCATATCGGTATGATTTAGAACATCATAATTAAACCGATCATCAGCCAATAAATTTCGTTTATCGTTTTGGGTATAGACTAACCAGTTGTCTCTGAGTTTTTTTGGGCACAGTACTAATACTTTGTCGTTTCTCAGTTCAAAGTATTTTATAACTGCAAGAGCCTCAAATGTTTTACCTAAACCAACACTATCAGCAATAATACAGCCGTTATACTTGTTTAACTTGTCTATTGCGCCTAGAACACCATCCTTTTGAAATTTATATAATTTATTCCATACAACTTTGTCTTTAAAACCTATTCGAGTATTAATTATGTTTTCTTCTTGTAACTCGCCAATGAAATCTTTGAACAGGTTATAAAGTGTAACGAAGTATATAAAGTTAGGGCTTTGATCTTGAGTTAATTGTTCAAGTTGAGAAAGGAACTCATCTTTAGCGTTTACCACTTGGCCTTTGGCATTCCAAACCATATTAAAGTACGATAATAAATCTTCAGATTGTGGGGCTGGAATTCTGGTGATCATGTCAAAGCCCGTTGATTCAACCAAGCCCATACCTGAACCGTTAAATTGAGCACCATCAATAGCTGTCAATTCTTCACCTTCGTTTGCAATGATGTGTTTACCGACAGCACCTGGTTGATTAACCAACTTAATTTTTGCTTTTTGTTCAAGCCATTGTGCAAACTCTTTTGCTATTGGTTTTTGATTAAGTTTATTTCTAAATTTAGTTTCATATTCTCCACCCAAAAGAGAGCCAAAAGGTGTAGTTGTATAATCAATATTGCCGAAACCTTTAAATTGAGAAAATAGTAACCTTGCACTTTTAAGTTTATTTAATTCTTCCTTGAGATCATCAAAAGCATAGATTGAAAATAACCCAGTCATGACGGATAGCTTGTCATTAGGCGATAAAGTATCTGCTAGGAGGTCTTTTACTTTTGATGTTGTATTATCAATTAACATAATTAGTTTCCATACCCTGGTGCAATTGCGAGATTTTCTGCACCGTATAATGTTTGACTGTTTTGTAAATAGAGCTGATATTCAGGACCTGAAAGTGAGCCACTTTCAGAACAATCCACATTCCAGCGTCTTAATAAATAGCCTGCCATTGCTGCTCTAACGTCTAATTTGAGCATGCCATTTTCCATGCCGTAATCCATTTTTATTGCTGTTGGATGCTGAACATTTTTAGGGTGCGGTACAATTTCAAGTGGCATTATTGTGTTCCACTGCTCATCTTGAAGCTTAATTTCGTTTACTTCAGGTTCATTATTAATCACGGTTACTTTAGCAAGACGCGTTAATACAAAGTCGCTAAACGCATTACTTTTTCTGTCATAGGCACGTACATGCCAACGTAAACCATTATCAACAATAGTATGAGGTACTAATTCACGAGCGCTTGAGCCACTTGAAAGTGAGGTATAGATAACGCTTACCGCTTTCCCGTTAATCATTGCCTGGGTTAATTTGGCGATAACATTGATATCAGGTACGTTTAGTTGGCTTGGCTGCTCTACTGGAAACTCAATATCGCCAACTGAATCAAAGCCATCAGATATTTGATGTGCAAGCTTCACTAGCGTGCGTTTAGCGTCATGTTGAAAAAGTGGTTTGAAGCCGTTGGTTAGAAAATACTTCTTTTGTGCGTTGTCATACGCAATGTTTTTCGGCACATGTTCTTTATAGAGGTTTATATCGCGTGTTGCGGCAGAAACGCCCAATTTAAAATGCTGGACAATTTCGGAGCGTGTAACGCTACCGGTAAAAAACAACTTAAAGTCAATATAGGCGAGACGCTGCTGTTGAGCGTAGCTTAGCTTTTCCAATTGCATGTCCATATTTACAAAATTCTTATTATTATTCAAACAGTCAAAGTCAGTATGTCTCATAAAGAAACAGACCTCAACAGGTAAAATGTCAACATTTGTCTTTCGCATGATTAATATCATAGTTTGCTGAAAAAGCTAGCAAAATGAGAATATTTTAATGAACATACTAAAGCACTAAATCTCCCCTTTGACAGTGCTCTACACCCTACCTTACTTTCTATTGACATTAATTTAGACCAAAAAAATTTGTAACCGAGGTGCTATTTTTACCTTAGTGATTGTCACGCTTAATAATTTAGTTAAATCGGTGTGTTAAACATAATATATCAACAATTCCCTTCTGGCATTAATGTCATTGAAATATCAAACGTTTATTTTTATACATATTATATCACTAATTATTTCAACAGGTTAGCTGTTTGACTTCTGTTTCTGTTTGTCTATAATTCGCACAAATTTGATTGATTAATAAACAACACACATATGAGCATTACTCCACGCAAGCAAGTTAAACAACGATTCATTGGCAACACCACTTTTGCCTACAGCAACACTTTAAAACGCAGTGCCGTTTTAGAGGGAAGTTAAGCAGACACTCACTGTAAATCACATCAAAACCGCGTATCCCTTTCACAAGGAATACCGTCTCTATCACCATCCATTTTGGTATTCGGGCAGTGGTTAATAAAATATACGGCTTCTGCACGTGATGTCATTTGGCTGCAATGTTGTCTGCCATCACAAGAAAATTTTGACTCAGTGTCAGTATTTTTATCCGAGAAAGCGCGGTTTAATAACGTTTCACTAGGTGTTGTTATGTCAATCTTTTGCTGAATTGGTGTTCTTGTTGGCGATAAGCCTAGGCGTTGATAACTAAAAGCACCAATACCTAATATCATAAATAATAAGACAAATTTATTTTTAGGTGCTGAACTGTTTCTATGCATTCTTGGTTTATGGCCAGACTTATGTTTTGCTATTGCTTTGGCAGCAACACCTTCAATGCGACAATTAACAGCTTTGGATTTACCATTGTCTTGTGTTTCCACGTCAAAATAGATGAAATCACCTATTTTAGGCTTTCGACTCATGGCTTTTAAGGTAGATATATGAATAAACGTATCTTGCTTAAGCTCACTCGATTGAATGAAGCCAAATCCTTTATCATCTATCCAACTTTTTAATTGTCCTTTGTGCATCACGGTTCCATTGCAGATGTTATTTCAATTACAAAGTAATATACTAGCCTAATGTCTCATAATAACAGTTACTTAGGTAGCGTTAGTTCATGGAAGTTTGTTTTGCATCATTCCTTGAAATACAGTTATTCCAGGAAACGTTATTCCTACTGAGTTTGTCGCCCTGGTACTTAGAGAATACAAGTTGTAAATCTCTGTAATTATGAGCACAACAGTGGTGAACTTTCACTATAAAACCTAATGTTAATGTCTTCTACTCACTTAATTACTCATTAACTATCACACTTTCCAGACGTCGTGCATCTCACTAAGAGTAACTTATACCCAAGCCATAGCCGTAACTTAGTTCTGTTGTTTCATCACATACTGCCGATATAGCGTTTCTAGCAATACTATTCTCTACCATCAAATTTCTATGTTTTAATACCAGCTTAATATTTCATAATCAAGCCTACATTCTCATCAGTCTAAAGACCTTTGATTAGTTAAAATTGATCCCTGAAGTTTTCGGCCATCATGCCAAGTTTGTACATAATATCGCGTGATTTAGCCTGTTCATGACCATCGGGAGATAAAATAGTCATCAGCAGATAGCTGTTTTCATCTAATGCACCTTGGCAATAGACAAGGTGAACATCACTGGTTTGATAGAATTGAATTTTCTTCAAAGGGAGAGGTTTATCTTCACTACCTAAATGAATGTGTTGAACTTCTTCAGCTAATACTATGGGCAAATTATTAGGGTGGTCATAAGGTACATCACGCCCAAAATTATCAGGCGCAGTCCCCGTAAGTTTATAGCTTTTAAAGTCAGCAACTAATGCATCAAGTTCTGTATCAGTCAATATCTGACGAATAATGCTACTTTTAAATACGCGAATCACTCTGTAAAATCACCGATCTCTTCCTGTGATGCTGCAAGCAATCGTTCTGTTCCATGCTCTGCAATTTGAGTTAGACGAGCATGCGAGGGTCTAAAACGCGATGTTTTAGACTGTAATCCAATAAGCTCTACCATTTGCTCATACAACTCAGCACTAACCATATAACCCGCGGTTTTGTTATTAGATAAAACTGCAACAGGCTCATCCATGAAATAATCGCACGGCTTTTTTCTCAACTCCGTTACAGATACTGTTTTTTCAGCCAATATAGATTGAACTGCCATAAATCACCTATCTTTATATAATTAATTATGTAATCAATTACGTGAACAATAATGCACTTAATTAAGTACGTTGTTGATTATACTCTTCGTTAGGGTAAAATCAAACAATACAAATAAAACGTTATTTGTTCTCTGTATTTTTAGCCGCAGGATGAGTTTTCATATACGTGTCACTTAGCTCGTCGACGGTTTTCGCTTTGACTTTTACAAGTTTAGGTTAAGGCATCATTTGACCATGTTAAATTATCACCATCAGTAAACACACAGATCTGATCTAATGCTTTAAAAGCGTTATATGGTTTCATCTAGGTAATGCGTAACCTTTTTATTTTAACGCTAGCGCATATATACCAGTGTGTTCATCAATATAGAGTGCAGTTTTACATTGATTGAAGTCTACTGTTTGAATTCTTTAATTCTGAACAGTTTCAAAAGAAATAGATTACTATCTTGAGCACAAGAGTGTTGAACTTTCACTATAAAACCTAATGTTATTATCCTTATACTCACTCAACCAACACACCTTGTAGACGTCGTGCATATCACACATGCTAACGGTATAATGCCATCCCATTCAGACTTTATGTTCAAGCTAGATTTAATGCCAAGCCTTTATCAAACTGCTAATAACCAAACGGCTAATCACGCCTCTAATCAAACCAGTTTAGCTGCGCTCGTTGAGCACAAACAAAATCATCAGCACTTCAAAATATTTAAGCCCTATGGCTTTTTAAGTCAGTTTGTACCTGAGTCACGAAAGAAGAAGCATCTACTCGGCGAGCTATTTAATTTCCCTGATAAAATCATGGCGATTGGCCGATTAGATCACGACTCCGAAGGCTTATTGTTACTAACAACAGACGGTATGATGAGCTATAAAGTTAGAGATAAAGCGATAGAAAAAGAGTACTACGCGCAAGTTGATGGCGAGATCACTGAACAGGCAATGTTAAAACTGAAAAATGGCGTTGAGATTACTGTCAAAGGCACAAAATACATCACCCTGCCTTGCCAAGCGTGCAAGCTTGACGAGGAGCCTGAACTTCCTGCGCGTGGTCGTAAAATTCGCGATCCAAAACATGGCCCTACTAGCTGGGTCTCCATAACGCTCTGTGAAGGTAAAAATCGTCAGATTAGAAAAATGACGGCTGCAGTCGGCTTTGCGACATTAAGGCTGGTAAGGGTTCGCATTGGCGACATCCATTTAGAGAGTTTAATCGCTGGTGAGGTTGTTAAACTTGCTAATTTAGACGCCGCCCTTAATCGTTAATGCCTTAGTTACTTATTGATAAACTCAGTATGTGCTGTGATTAACCTATTTAAAAAGGCCATGGCGGCAGAGCTAAACACATAGCGGTCTTTGGCCATTTTAAAGATCAAGTTTCGGCTAGATAAATAATCTAGTGCTTTATCCCAGTTGTCTAATCTTAACGCTTTTAAAGAGCTTACGAGTAACTCGTCTTTTTTTAAGGCGTCTATATCTGATTCTTTAATACCAAACATAGGATCTGATAACTGCGCTAAATCGCCAAATTTTGCATAATAACGGCCAATAAAAAGTAATACGGCCTGAATTTTCATGGCATTTTCATCAGATTCATCGTTGTTACTGTCACGCATTTCTTGAGTGAAATAGAAGTCCCCTTCTTCATCAAACTTCAATTCATAACCCATGTGTTTAAAGAATAAGGTGAAGTGCTTAATTTTATTAAAGACTAAGGTGAATAGCTCATCATCAATAAAACAGCCATGAACTTCATCATATTGTTGCTTGTTTAACACTTTACCCTGAGAAAATAACCGGTATATTTCTGTGCTTTTTAAATAAGAAACTTCTTCAAAGCTGTTTATTATTGTTTTTTCCATTACAGCGCCTCCTGTAAAATAACCACGCGATAAACGTAATATTCGTTGTTGTGTTGTATATATGCTTTTTTATTGGTTTTGATCAGTTGCTTACCGTCTAACACTGCTTTTCTGTAATGTATAACCGCATTAATCAAATCGATAAAATGGTAATTTGGCAATACGTTGTTGAGCCGGTAATGTAATGTTGCTATCACGTCTTTAGAGCTTCGTAATGATAAGGTCTCAATAAGTTGGTATATTTGCCTTGCTCGCGCTAAACGATTTTTCGAGGTGTGAGTTATTAATGCCTCGCCATCGGCCTCAATAACATCAGTACTGGTGAGCAATTGATCTTCTATTTTGTAGGTTAAATCCGTAAATATATTGTAAAAATAAGACTCACTGTTTTCAATCTTCAAGCCCTTGGGGCGAGGAATTCTTTTAACATGGTTCATGAAAAAAGTTTCTTTCGCAAACGAGCTGTCTACTTTCGTGCGATTAACTCTGCCATCCAAGGTTTCTTCATACTTGTGCTTAAAGCGTTCAAAATGCCACTCCATGGCATTAAATTGCGTGAGGCTTTTCTTGGTTTTTCTGATAAAACCATTAATTTGACTCGACACATCTTTCAGTGGATTAATGATGTTACTAAAGCTCAGGCTATAACGAAAAACCTGATCAGAGAGTTCATGCTTACTATGCGAGTCAAAAAGTACTTTAATAGAATTAATGGTGGCCAAGAGGTTATCACCATCAACAAGCCGAACATCAGGATTAACAAAGCGCTGCGTTGGCAATATATGCCGTTCGTATAACCGGGTAACATCATCTAATAGTTTTTGTCTGTACTCGACAAAATCGACACCTTCTTTACTGACATCAATAGAGAGTTGTTCTAGGTCACTGTTTATATTCTGCATTCTAAGCAAGTTACGTTTTAGCAAATCGAGTAAGCTGCCCAATTTTTGCAGTAATTCTTCTATTAGCTCGGTGTAATCGGGATCTAAGGCATTAAAACTACAATTATCGGCGTGTAATTTACGCTGAATGTGCCAAAACGAGGCTAATTCAGATTTCAATTTTGCATCGGTAAGTTCTTGATATAATGAAGTTTCACATAGTCTAAACATAGACAATACGGATTCTTGAAACATTAAGCGATTAACACTGTTAAACTGATCTTGATCGGCAACAATATGAGAATTAGCTAAGTTTTCAGTCGCATAAGCTATTTTGAATCGTTGTTGTTCTTTTTTATCTAAATGCTTAATGTCTTCTAAAACAGTTAATGCTACCGCCGCTTCACTGATAAAACGTTCATTTTTTTGATCCATTTGTTTAATAACGTTAAACATAATACTGGGTCTTTCTAGCATTATTTTTAAGGTATTAATGGCACTAAATTGTTTCATCAGAGCCTGCCAATAACGCTATTTGGTTGTCTGCTTCATATAAGCCAAAAGCATTTTCGGTTAAAAAAGCCTGTGGCCCGCCCCAAACAACTCTTGAACGTTCTTTTGTATAAGGTTTTGCCGTTTTAAGTGCATCAACATCATAATGGTGACCAATCATGTGAACAAGTTCGGCACCTGAACTGTGTGTACCTGCGGTAAACAAAAAGAAGCCACTTTCTCTAATATCGTCGAGCAACCATTCGTATTGATCGACATTAATATTGGCCGCTTCATCCATTATTACCGGTAGCTGAACCATACAACTATCAGCACGCAGTTTGGCTAGTAACATGCGTACGAGCTTTAAGTTAATCAGTGCGGTGGTCGATGTTGACTGTTGTTTGGTTTGCCAGCCATCATGGCCCTCTTTTTTCACCCGGTAACTAACCTCATTGATAATATCTGACATGACTAATTTATTGCGTTCGCCATTTTTGAAAAAAGCGTCGCTAAAGGCCTGTAGCCTAATATAGAACTGTTCAGATAATGTTTGGTCAGTAAATTCGTTATAGCTTTTATGGATCTCTTTTATCAAGTTACTGAAGCGATTATCAATATGAATTGATACCTCAATTTCATTTAAATCATTGATAGAAATGCCTTTAAATGATCTATTTAATTGCTGCTCAAATCGTTCAATATGCTCAAAGTTCTTAGCTAAAATATCAACATAGTTACTTACGCTTTCATTGTGCATTTTGGTTTTGTTGCGCAAAAGTAATCTTTGATTGGCTAATTCATCAAAAATTCTTTTTAACTCAACATAGGTGCTATGAATAACGCTAGGTAAAGGGCTAGAGCTGAAAAGGTCATTGTCTGCGTCTACGAGTTTAGCGGTTGCAAAAGCTTTTAAGTTATCAATAATTTTTATTCTTAATGCTTCGACTGCCAGTAAGTTTCTCTGCAGACTAGCGAGTAGTTCCTTCGTTATTTCTAACGGAGCTTCTTGGCATTGCGGCTGTTTTTCTAATTGCTTTTGTATTTTAGGATACGCATGCGTGGTGCCTTGAGCCAAATTATTGAGATCGAGTAACTGTGTTTGTTGGCCTGTAAGTTGGCGCTGTTTTAACTTTTCTACTTCCAGTAATTCGGTTAGTTCATCTCGTTTGTCTGACAGTTTACTTATTGCAGGCTGACTCTGGTTAATTACTTCCTGCTCATCAGCTTGTTGTTTACTATATGTTTTTATATTTTGTTTGTTTTCTTGATAACTAAAAATTAGTGCTTTCACCCGACTAGCATCAGCTAATTTGATATGTAGATCTTTTAATTTATTTTCTATCACCAAAGGGTTTTCAGTTGCTTGATTTTCTAATGATTTTTTCTCAGATAATTTAGCAACAATCTCTGATTGAATATTATCAACTTCTCTATGCAGATCACGTGAGGAGAAAGATTTGGATTTAGCGATTGATGTACCGAAAAAACGATAACTGTATCCTTCATCCTCAAACAAACGTTGAAAGTTTTCAATCGCAAGACACTCTTGTTCAGAGAGTTGTCTACCTGGGTTAGCTAAGGTTAACTGCTGACTTAAAGAGTTTAACAGCGTTAACGAATCTGACGGCAGTTGCTTTATTATTGCAAACTCAGAATTGGATATTTCTACGGTTAATTGCTGTAAGTTTTGTTGATGAACTTCGATTTGATTTTGCAGCTTAATAATACGATTACGCCTAGCATCCGCATCATTTAAGGCTTGTATTCTTTCGTTGGTATCGGTTATATCTTCAGCTAGTATTTCTAAAATTTCGTTAATGTCCATGCCACCATAAAGGCTGATTTCAGTTTCAGCTTTGGCAATGTTTTTTTCAACTGTTTCAATATCTTTAGTCAGTTTTTTAATGGTTCTATTCGCTGAAAACATGATTTGGTTTTGATCAGCTATTTCTTTATTTATTGGCGCTAATTCTTTTTGAAAATTACTCACCAAGGTCGCTGATTGACTCACCTGTTGGTTAATACTGTTCAATGTTTCATTGAGGTACAGATAAAAATTTATAAAGTCACTTTCAGCTGTTGATAACTGACTATAACGACCAAAATCAGCGGTTAATTGCTGATACTCGCTACTTTTATTTTCAATATCTGTCAGTTTTTGTTCATCATCTTTAAGCTGATCGTGGGTAGACATAAAAGATTGAATATCGAAACTTAAGGCATCGGTGGTTTCTTTTTTCTCAGATTCAATAATATGGGCAACGGCTTTAGCGACTGCTTTATTTGATGTTTTCATATCAAATAGCATTAATATTAAAGCGCGTAACGATTCAATATTTTCTTGTGAGGCATCATTGAGCGGAAATAAACTATAGCGCATGGCAACTTCAGACAATATGTCTCTTGCATACATTAAATCTTTTAGTTTTTGTGGATCTTTTACGATGATGCAGTATTTGTCTTTGCTTTTTATATTGGCAAAAACCTCTTGGGTAGATAACTTATCTACTCTTGAGCCTATTTGATGTTGGTCTGTATCTTCAACTTGCCAGAATAATGACCTAATGTCGTTATACGCTAAGGTGGTGAATATCCGCTCAAATGCAAGATTATTTCCTCGGCTAAGTATTTGGCAATGCGTTAGTTTTTTACCACCAATAACTTTTTCGACTTCAATAATTAAGTGAGAATATTTAGTCGGGAAATAATGTTCAAAAGATTGCTCTTGACCATACTCTTCGCCATTTGAACTACGAAAATTGAATTTATCTTTGGCTTTTTTAAAGTTTATTTCTGGCAGCAAAAACAAACGGATACAATTAAGTAAACTTGATTTGCCGACATTTCCTTCGCCCAGCAATATGGTATGTTTGTCTAACTCTATTTCTGAATAACAAAAGCCAGCAGAATCAACTAAGACTAATTTTTTGAGGACAAAATTAAATTTATGTTGCATAGATTAATCTCTTTATTCAAAAGTCAAAATGACTTCTTGTTCCATAAATGCGGTTTCTGATAATAACAGTGAATGTAATGTCATTAACCCCAGTTCTTCTGCATTCGCTAAGGCTTTTAAGTACTGACTCTCTTTTTCTGGTTTTTTAATAAAATACTTTTTTAAGTTTTTAGCGCTTGGCTCTAAAAACTTAGCTTTTTCACCTAACATATTCTTCAATGCTCTAAATATTTTTAAGCCGCCTAAATCATAATCAAAAAAGCACAACGTTGATTCATATTGATTTAGAAAAGCTTTATTTAATTTATTACTCACTTGATTACCTGAACCATAGAGTAAGTCTGTATTTTCCAACGACAAATTTAAGCCAAAAACGATATTAATTTTATCCAGTAATACATCTTTAGCAAAAAACAATTCTGCGTTCTCAACAATAATTACCTGCGTTTTTGGCGTAAACTCGCAGTGAGTACCCTGTTTATTAATGATAACCACTTCTGGATGAATTGACGTGGACTTTTCATGATATGCCAATAAGTAACTCGTTGATGTGTTTACCTTATGCGAATTACCTTTGATGGTGGCTTCAACGCGACTTTTAGGCTCAATAGTTAACTGATATAAGCGTTCGTTAAGTGCTTCGCAGCTGATCTCGACTAACGAAGCGCCTTTATTTTGCAGTTTTACCCTAGCATTGCTGCGTACATCTTCTCGCAAACGTTCGGGTAACAGCGAGAGAAATGTTGCAAACTTGATTGCTTCGCCGTTTTTTATCTTAACTAAGTATTTGGAAATTCTTTTGTCAAACATCCATTACACCATTGTTAGCGGTAAACTAATCATCGTGGTTGCTGTACCCAGGTGCAATCGTTAAATTTTCTGCACCGTAGAGTGTTTGTCTGTTTTTCAGCCAAAGCTGATATTCTCCGCCGTTAAGTGAAGAGGTTTCGGTACAATCAACGTTCCAGCGACGCAATAAGTACCCTGCCATTGCCGCCCGTACATTTAACTCAAGCACTCCACCATCCATACCAAAATCTAATTCAATAGCCGTTGGGTGCTTAACATTTTTTGGATGAGGCACTATTCGAAGCGGCATTATTCGTGTCCATTGATGATCTTGAGGTTGCTGCTCAAGCGCATCTACCGTCAGCTCTTTAATCGTTACCTTGGCAATACGCGTCAGCACAAAGTCTCTAAACGATTTTGATTTTCTATCAAACGCTCTTACATGCCAACGCAGGCCATTATCAACAATAGAATGAGGAACAATTTCACGCGCAGCTGAGCCACTACTAAGCGAGGTATAAATGATACTGACGGCTTTTTTATTGATAATAGCCTGAGATAACTTGGCAACAACAAAGATGTCAGGCACATTAAGTTGGTTGGGCGATTCAATAGGAAACTGAACATCGTTAACGGCGTCGTAGCCATCACTAATATTATTGGCTAATTTGATTAACGTTTTACGAGGGTCATGGGTAAATAGTGGTTGAAATGATGACTTAATTAAGTACTTTTTATTAACGTTGTCATAATCCATGTTCTCTGGCGCATGCTCTTTATAAAGCGCTATATCACGAGAGGCTGCGGCTAAACCTAGCTCAAAGCGTTGGACTATTTCGTTACGCGTTACTAGTCCTGAAAATAGCAGCTTAAAATCTATGTAAGCAAGACGTTGTTTTTGTGGGTAATTTAAATCATCAATATTCATTGTTATTATTTTCATATGAAAATGTATAGCTAGTATGTATCATTTTGATTCACACCTCAATTCCTATATTTATACTTAAATTAAAGTACATGACATAGTAAGTTTATTTAGGCGCGGCCTTATTATAAGCGTTTAGGTGTTTGAAATTCGTTGATTACATTCAAACACCTGGAAAATTACTATAAATAAATAGGACTTAGTCGTCCTGAATAATTAAGCTTGGTTCTTGGTATTGATGTTCTGACTTGATGAGATCAAAACCTTGAATCATTTTCGCAAGGAACACCATCTCCATCACCATCCATTTTTGTGTTTGGACAATGACTAGTAAAGTACACCGCTTCTGCACGCGATGTCATTTGACTGCAATGTTGTCTGCCATCACACGAGAATTGTGAATTCGTATTAGTACTAGTATCTGAGAAAGCGCGATTTAATAACGAGCCACTAGGTGCTGAAGTATTAGGGATATGCTGTACTGGCGCGGAAGCTGTTGATAAACCTAAACGTTGATAACCAAAAGCACAAATAGCAATTACTGCAAAGATTAAGACAATCTTGCTTTTAGGTGCTGAAGTGTTTTTGTGCATACGTGGCTTACGCTTTTGTATTGATTTAGCAGCAACACCTTCAATACGACAATTAACCGCACTGGATTTACCGTTATCGTGCTTTTCTACTTCGAAGTAGATAAAATCACCTACCTTTGGTTTTCTGCTCATTTCTTTCAAAGTTGATATATGAATAAACGTATCTTGTTTAAGTTCATTCGATTGAATGAAGCCAAATCCTTTACCATCTATCCAGCTTTTTAATTGTCCTTTATGCATTACAGTTCCATTGCAGATGTTGTTTCATTAATATATTAACTTACTAATCTAATATTTCATAATAACAATTACTTAGGTATTTTTAGCTCACTCAATGCTATTTATAAGTGTACTTTAACTTTATGTTACTTAAATAAACGCCAACGCTACTGACTTTATTTCGTTCGTGGCTGGATAACATTAGTGATAATTCATACTGCTTTGCTTTGCTACAAACATAGTTTCATCTGTATTATCGATATTCATCGAGTATAAAAACCTTCTTAAAGTAAGTAAGATCACATGATGTTAGATTGTTTTTAAATCCGTATATAAAGAATGTTAGTAACGAAGGTGTAGGCATAGCTATATATCTTTAGTTTTTACTCACTGGCATCACACTTTTAAGCAGATTTAAAAGTGGTGAACGCCCTTCTTTAGTAACGCGTAATCATAGCTTTAATTTATAAGCTTATATAACAAAGCATTACTAGGTGTTTAATAATACCCAACTATTTAGAAATTAGTTTTATATCTTGTTTTATTTAAAGATTTCATAGCTAGATCCGAGTGTAAATAGGAAATTTAATCGAAAATAAAAGGCTCTTTATTGGCTTTAACTCGTATCCAATTTAGCGAAGTTCTAACCGCCTTTCGTCCCAATAGATTGTTTTCAAGTTTGTCTTTGCCGGGAAATGGTAACAAGCTCAAACCAATTAACATGGTAATTAAACCTTGCCCAGGTAAAACCAACATCAAAATACCGCACAGTAATAAACTTAGCCCAATAATAATTTTTGCTATGTGAACAACCAAACTTACACTACTATTGACCAAGCTTATAGGTTGCGACTTACTCACGTTTTTAACAGGAATATTTTTAGCGATTAACGGCTTACGGACAAAGTATCGTGTGTCCATTTGTGTAATGATGTAACTTAGCACAAGCAGATATAATATTGATGCGGTTGTGGTTAATACCAGTATTAAGAATATAACATTAGCGTCAAAAGTCGCCATAAGATAACTTGTCAATTTGTTATAGTGTTCTTTAAGCACTTATTTTTACCATAATATTTTCCTTCAACGAGTTGGCCGCTAATTTAAGCGGGTATTATTTGAATTGGACAACATGCAAATATTTGAAGAATGGGTTACATGGGTCACTATCCATTGGGTAACCATCATCGTTGTTTTCCATATTAGCTTATCTCTTCTGACATCGGTACATGTACTTCTGTTTAAAGAAAATGAACGAACATCATTAGCCTGGATTGGTCTTGTTATTTTCTCACCAGTTATTGGAAGTTTATTTTATTGGTTATTTGGTATAAATCGTATCAAACGTTCTGCAATAAGAAAGCATCCACCAATACTTAAAAAAAAGCTGAAACAAAAATCACATCAACAAAACAATGCAATTGAATTTCATCAGTTACCGAAAAATTGGCATTCATCAATTATTGCTGGTCATAGTATTCATCCGATAAATTATCTTGCAGATAATCATGTTGAACCACTGGTTAATGGTGATACTGCCTACCCGGAAATGATTCACTCTATTCAACACGCAAAACAAAGTGTCGTTTTGTCGAGTTATATATTCGACTACGACACGCTTGGACAACAATTTGTTGATGCTTTAGCAAAAGCGCATCAACGTGGTGTTATTGTTAATGTTTTACTTGATGGCATTGGCATTGGTTATAGCTGGCATAAATCAGACCAAGCATTAAAAAAATTAGGCGTTAAAACCGCACGGTTTTTGCCTGCAGTTTCGTTAACCAGTACTCGATTTATTAACCTGAGAAATCACAGAAAAATACTCTGCGTTGATGGTGAAGTAGCTTTCATTGGCGGCATGAACTTAAGCCAAAATAATGTAATTAAATCTGCGGTACATCCAATTGATGATATTCACTTTAAGGTGACCGGTCCGGTAATCGACCAAATTAGCCAAGTATTTATTGAAGATTGGTTTTTTGCGACTCAAGAGTTAATTAAATTTCCTCACTATAATTTACACACAAGTCCACAAACAACCAATAAAAGCCAACGTGCTTCTGTTATTGCTCGTGTTATTCAAGATGGACCCGATGAACACCATAATAAAATACGCTGGACATTAATTAATGCTTTAGTGAGCGCGCAAAAAAGCGTGAAAATTATGACGCCCTACTTCATTCCCGATCAAACATTAATGACTTCATTGCATGCAGCGGCTTTACGAGGAGTAAATGTAGAAATAATTGTGCCTGGACACAGTAATTTTATTTTTGTCGACTGGGTGATGGCGGCAAATTTTTCGAGAATCATAGAGCACGGTATTAAAATATACAAAAATAAGCGACCTTTTGATCACAGTAAAATTGTCCTCATTGATAACATATGGTCTTTTATAGGTTCTACCAATTGGGATGCAAGAAGCTTAGAATTCAATTTTGAAATAAACCTCGAATGTTTTGATACCGAACTTAACGCGAGTTTAACTCAATTCTTTAATAAGAAAAAACAATATTCTACTGCGGTTGTCGAGGATGATATTAATGATTTACCTACCTATAAGAAAATTCGCAATAACTTGTTTCGCCTATTTTCGCCCTACTTATAATGATTAAAAATCGCTATAGCAGTGTAGAGTCTCTAAAAATTATGGGGCGTGCTTCAAAACAGGTGCTGGGGCCTGACATAACGCTGTTATTATGGAATGTTTTTAAATGTCAGAAAAAGAATTGGCAACAAGACTTTATCTCCTTGATGGCAGATAAAGACTTAATTCTATTACAAGAGGCCATTGTAAATACCCCCTTTGACAGTCACTTTAAAAAGTCATTACATCATCAGTGGATAATGGCTCGTAGCTTTAAAAATATAAAAACCAACATCGAAACAGGTGTTAAAACAGGCTCGAATGTTATAGCAAAAAAGCATTACTTTTCAGTATCTAAATATAGTGAGCCACTTTCAAAAACAAAAAAAATGGTACTCGCCACGCTATATCCTCTACTTCCTATCGGACAGTCATTATTGGTGGTAAATACGCATCTTATCAATTTTGTTTCTTTCAAAAAATTTAGCGTCCACTTAGATCAAGTATTCGAAACCCTTGCAGATCACGATGGTCCCATTTTGCTCGCGGGTGATTTTAATACTTGGAATGGTAAAAGGTTGCAGTATTTTAATCAGCTTGTAACTGCGTTTTCGTTAAAAGAAGTTAAAATGACTCGTCAGCCAAAACTAACACACTTATTCAAACACCTTGACCACATTTACTGTCGCGGATTAACGGTGATTGATGCGCATGTGCATACAGATATTCATTCATCTGATCACTATCCGATCAGTGTATCGTTACGTACAGTAGACACTATAAAATAACTCGAGGTCTTTGACTGAACTCACGATATTTTATTACTTTGTCGATAGATAAATATTGACAGATAAAACTCTTATATATCAATACGAACTTATTAGTTACTAATTATAATATAATCACATTTATAAAATGATGATAAAATTTTAGCAATCACCTTTAGGAATAATAGGCAGCAATAAAGACTCGTCGAGTTTGATCTTCTAAGTGATAATCAAGCTTTGAACTTAAGTTCAGTTCAGTTCAGTATGAAAAGTGTATTGGCACATTATCTTTTATAATAGGTGATTTTTTCTTGAATAATTCTTTCGTAAAAACAATATCGAGTACTGTTTTCGCTCTATTAGCCTTCGCAGCTAATTCAGTATTGTGTAGGTTAGCATTGGGTGAAAACGCAATTGATGCAGCAAGCTTTACTGTTATACGGTTGTTTTCTGGTATCGTTATATTATTTTTCTTAATCAAATTGACAAAAAAATCGACAGTTAAAGATAAAAACAATCACTCTAAAGGAAGTTGGTTAGCGGCAAGCATGCTATTTATTTATGCGGTCACTTTCTCATTTGGCTATATTTCATTAGATACCGGTACAGGTGCATTGATATTATTTGGCGCGGTTCAAATAACCATGATCATCATTAATGTTTTTTCTGGTAATAAATTACATCTATCTGAGTGGTTTGGATTAACCATTGCCTTCGCCGGTTTTGTCTATTTAATTATTCCCAATTTAACCACACCATCTCTTGATGGCTTTATTTTGATGAGTATATCGGGCATTGCTTGGGCGTTTTATACTTTAATAGGTAGAGGTTCAAATAACCCATTAAGTGATACAACTTATAATTTTATGCGCACTACGCCTTTTATATTAGCGTTGCTGGTCTTTGCACTAAATAACATGCAGATAACATCAATGGGGATTATGCTCGCCGTATTATCTGGTGCTATTGCTTCTGGAGTTGGCTACTTTGTTTGGTATATCGCATTGACTGGTCTATCAGTAACTCAAGCTGCTGTTGTACAATTATTTGTACCTATCATAGCGGCAATTGGTGGCGTAATATTTACGAGTGAACTGATTACTTTACGCTTGATCGAATCATCAACTTTAGTACTTGGCGGTATTTTAATGGTAGTTTTAGGACGCTATTACTTTGTTCAATTGCCAGGAAAACTAGCAAAAAAATTATAATTTTTAATGTTCATTTGAATGGCTAATATTGATTTTCTTTATTCTGCTTATGTATTTTATAAGATAACTTTAAGAAGAAAAACAGCCTTAATGAAAATAATTACAACGTGCTTTTTTGCTGTTAAAGAAGCACAATTTACAGTCTTAAAGTAACGATAATAAGGTAACGTTACTTATGAATTTTATTCACCTTTACCTTGCTACATTTTTTATTACAAGACGAAATAAAAACCATTTAATAAACTTGAGATAATCCAATAGACACTAACTTTGTAATATCTACCTTATAAATATGCGCTCAAATCTGTTTTTCTAAATTCCAGGGGTGAAATTATAGCTTTTAATTAACAGCAACTTAATGGTAACGCGTGACGTAACATTGTGTAAATAAAGAAGGTAATGTTAAGTCTTACGTTATTTTATAAAAACTTTACGGTCTACAATATTTAAGGGGAAAAAATATTAGGTAAGCCCTATATCAGACTTATTTGTTATCTATAAAACACATCATTTTAACTCTAAATTAGTTGTTACAAGGCAGTAAATAAAATATCGCCGTAGTATGACTCTGCTGTTTGCTTACTATTATCTGTATCAGTCATGATGGCAATTATATCAATATTTTTATAAGCTTTTAGATTGGCGCTTTCGCTACCTTGATCACCAAAAACATCAATCAAATCTTTATATAAATTTCGTTTCTCTTCGAACCATTTTCCCTTTTGCGAATTGCTGCCTTGAATAGACATCATTTTGACACTTGAACCAGTAAAAGGATTATCCCAAACCATACCTTTGGCTTGATTACTCGACCAAACATAACTTAGCGATTTTGTTTTCCACACCAGAAAACCACCATCAATAACAACGTATATACGAGCAACAAAATCATCCCCTGCTTTGCTAAGTTCATTTAAATTTAGTAATTGTTTTTCGATTAACCAACTCCAATTTATGTATGGCGTTATCGAGAGATCAACTTGTTGTTTTAATACCAAGCCCGATGCAGATTTATCACTTAGTGCTTTTAACGCCATACGCCCTTTATATTCGCCAACGCTATAAATTGATTCACCAGAAAAAATTTTGGCTTCCCAATTTTCAACACCGTTATCACTTAATGATGTTAAATTTTGCGCAGCGCTGGCAGGTAAGCAAACCATTAGACTAAAAGTTATTATGATTGATCGAAGCATAGGGTTTTCCTAGTAGATAATCTTATGATGAAATGAAAGCATTAAACGATGCCAATATTCTTTGGCAACTTAATATAGTTAGAAAAATAAATGGCGAAAAAACAATATTGTATTTCTGCTGAATATAATTGTTGCACTACAGATGAATGTTAACGGTTATTCGAGGACGATACAATTTATAGCATTATCGCTTAGGGTTTATCTAATACATGATTACGAAGGTAAAATAGATGACAATACGGCTTTTTTATTCAAATGATTCAATAAAAAAGCACCAATGAGTTGGTGCTTTTTATAACTAATACAAATATAAAAAATTAGACAGCTTTACGACGTGAGGCTAAACCTAATATCCCAAGTGCAAAAATAGCCATCGTTGTCGGTTCAGGAACAGATGTTAAATCTGGTTGTTCTGGAGCACTACCGGCAGGTAAAAGCACTTGGTAGTGAATGGCACTTAATGCATCCGAACCGCCTGAGTAGCTTAGATTCAACGTGTTTTGTCCCGGAGATAAAAACGCAGTAATGTCTATTTCATTTAAGTCCCATAACGCACCGTTAGTTACTGTGCTACCAGGGGTTTGTGGTACGGTTGTACCATTGAAAAACATCCCCATATCGACACCATTAATTAAAAAATTACCGTCAAGAAAAGATTGTCCATCAGAGATCCCCATGAGTAACGACGCACTGCCACTAGTATAATTAATACCAGATAATGTTGTATCCCAGCCAAGTGGGTCAAATGTATTTGAAAAATTTGCATCGTTGCCTTCAAAAGATACAACGTCAACATTATTACTTGGGTCGCCATCATCATATGAAACGATGATAGAAGCACCATTGGAGTTATCTGGAGAAAGGCCAGCTAATGTATATATTCCGTCACCGGTAATTAAACTTGTAACGTCAGCTCTGTAAGCTTGGCTATTATCTTGTGACCAAGCGTTATCATCAGAAAAACCAATATTATTGCCTGTAACATTAGAGCCATTAACTGTAAGGTTACTATTGAAGTTTGGATCTGAAGAAGTCGTTGGCCCATGCCAATACAAGTAGGCTTTAGAAATTGTACCGGACAGACCACTTAATTGAATATCTCCTGTGCCAGTACCACGTAATCCCCCTACACCACCGTAAGTAAAGTCTGTATCAAATATAGTCTCTGAAAAAGATATTATATTGGCCGACACGCTCACGCTTGTAAGTAGAAGACTTGCAAACAACATTTTATGTAATTTCATATCACTTAATCCTTTTATCATGTAATAAAATTTACTAACCGCTCGGCAAAAAGCAATATTTATTCCGAAAAGAATAATATTCTGATTTTGTTAGAAATTAATAGAATTTACATTTTCGTAATATTGAAAATGTAAATTTTTATGACAGTTGATATGAATGACTTACTACTAAGTACAAATCAATTTGGAAGAATATACAGAATCGAATGATAGTGAGTTTTACTCTACTATTTATGAAAGACGCTCTTTAGAAATTCACTTTTCATTACCAGTCGCTATTGGATGTATCAAGGCCTTAGTGATTTTTCCATGCTGTTGTTTAATTGTAGGTTTAGTAAGATAACCGCTAAATTTTTCTGCTCTCCATACCGGTAATAAAGAAGAACTGAGTATTACATCAGCTATAAACCCTGTGGATTTGCGCTTTTTTACTTTATTTTTATTTGAGCTGTTGTTACTCGTATTGATAGAGGGTTGATCAGTAAAGTTTTTCTCACGACTCGATGCAACAATACAGATGTTATTTTCGGCCGCATGCGAAATTAAATTAAACTCGACTTCATTGGGTTCTTGGATATCAAATGGTACAAGTAACAGATGAATGTTATTAACCGCCGCAAGTTTTACGATATCAGGTATGTTTGCGTCATCGCCAGTGAGCATTGCCAAGTTAATGTGCCCTTGCTCTAAAGGCAATTCTATAATATTTAAACAGTCACCTAGCTCAGTCCACTGATACCTTTTACAAAAGTGCAACTGTTGTTGCCTTGCAAATAAACCGTGTTCATTAATGATCACCGCGAAATGTGAGCCATCAATAACCAAGCTCGTGCAAACATATTGAAATGATCTTAATACCGCACTAATTTGCTTAATAAGTTCAGTACTCAAGCATGCTATTTCAGCACGTTTATCGTCATCATGAGTCATTGTTTTATCTGCGATAAAGAATAGCTCAGGCAGTTGTATAATATCACTCAGGTTATTTTCAATATAATGACAAACATCTTCTATAGCTTGTTCATTAGACTTGTATGTTGCAAATATCGCTACATTGGTAGTCTCTGGGATCAGATGATGATCAAGTGCTTTTAAATGCGCAGCAGCATACTGCATATCGAGTGTTTTCTCATGATAAAGTTCAGCGCGTCGTTGTTGCATTATTTCAGTACCATCGGGACGATATTTGTTGTTCAGTCCTGCCTCAGCATGAGCCAAATTAATATCGGCAAAAGTAAAGCCCGCTTTATTATGTGCAATTTTTGCTAACACCTTACCATCAGGAGAAACAATTTGGCTCTGACCAACACCTGAAAGTGACCGAGCAAGTGAAGCTTGATCAATCACACCATGCTTTTGTACATATTCAGATAATACGGATGTAGGTATCAGCGAACCAATTTTATTTGCCGTTACGAAAAATACGTTGTTTTCACTCGCACGAGCAGAGTCATAATAGTCACTTTGATCTAAGGCAAATGAACTCAATGAATTACATATTAATTTCACTCCCTTTAATGCACATGTTCGTGATACATCAAAAGCAGCACTTTCGTTGCCGCTCAATAGCGCAATTTCACCAATCGGGGTTGTTATTATTTCATTAAATATATTACTACGCATGAAAAAGTCATTTTCATGCCCTGTTAACGTTTGCTTATTGGCCTGATGAACTAGCTCTCCCTGTGGAGAAAATAAGCATGATGTCACACTGATATTTGATTTTATTGAACCATCTTGATGATCACGCGTTAAGTCTCGTCTGAGACTAACACTAAGCACAATATAACAGCCGTGTAGTTTTGCTTGCTGAGCTATTCTTTCTAAAAACTCACCATCAATCGTTAACGCCTCTGCCCAGGCTTGGTTATGATCAGCATAGCTTGGCAAAGCATGACAAAATAAAGTATTACAGAACTCTGGAAGTACAATTAAACATGGCTTGCAAGCAGCAGCCTCGTTTATATTATCAATACAGCTTGCTAAATTTTGTTCAAGAGTTGGTGAGGTGGCAAACTGAGCAACGGCTACTCGCATGATATCTATATTCCAGGTAAATAGGGGATGTTGAACGTAAAAATGTAAAAGCACCAAGCTTTAATCGTGTGATTTTACATGAAAATACAATCATTGAGATTATTTTATTGTATTTTGTTCACTTAATTAAAGCTGTTTTATAAAAGTCCGCTATAAATGCATATTAATGAGCAGATGAAACGGCTTATAGCACGATTTAACGTTATGGTATTACTATCATTAATGCACTATCTTTAGTAGTAATAGCACAAGGTCTATAAGATTTTTTTAATAAGGATCTACATGAACTTACGAAACCTTAAAATTAAGCGCAGATTACAACTGAACGTATTTATCGTTTTTGTTTCATTTACCATTGTCATATTTCTTACCTTAAACGCATTCAAAACATCGTTGTTACAGCAAAAATATAATAAAACCCAAAATGTTGTTGAGGTCGCACATCATATTATTGAATATAATTTTTCTCGTATAGCATCTGAAAAAATATCAACAGAACAAGCACAACAAGCTGCAATGAACACAATACGAGCATTACGATATGATGAAGATAGTTACTATTGGATAAACGATTATAGTGCGACTATGATCATGCACCCTATTAAGCCTGCACTAGTTGGGAAAGACCTTTCTGGTTTTAAAGATCCTAACGGTACGCAACTGTTCCAAGAAATGGTTGATATAGTAAATAAAGAAGGACAAGGCTTTGTGCCCTACTTCTGGGAAAAACCAGGTTTTGCTGAACCCGTAGCTAAAATTAGTTATGTAAAAGGGTTTCAACAATGGGGCTGGATTGTCGGTTCAGGTATCTACTTAGATGATGTTGATGCAGAGTTTTCCGCAATGGCTGTACTCACCATTACTATTGGTGCAATTTCATTTATCGTCTTTGTATTACTTACGGTCTTTATTCAACATTCAATTGTTACGCCATTAAACGAAACGGTCGATATGATCACGGATATAAGTGAAGGTGAAGGTGATCTAACGAAACGTCTACAAGTAAAAGGCAATGACGAGTTAACAAGATTAACTAAAGGTTTTAATACTTTTTCAGAAAAAATTAAAAACCTGGTGATGGACGTTCATAGCAGTGCCGATCAACTTAAAACCAATGCGGAAGCATTAGATGATCTTAATCAAAATGCTAAAAGTCTTGCCGAAAAACAAAATGACCAAACCAGTCAATTAGATAACTCTATGAATGAAATGCAACAAACGATTAATGAAATTGCTCGAAATGCTGAAAACGCAGCACATGAAACAAATGAAGGAAAAGCTTTAGCAGAAGAAGGTCAAAAAATTGTATTAGAGACAGTAAAAGAAATAAAAATGCTCTCAGAAAATGTTCAAGATACCTCTAAAGTGATTAAATCTTTAGCAGAAGACTCCGAGAATATTGGTGGAGTGCTAGAAGTAATAAGAAGTATTGCAGATCAAACCAATTTACTTGCCCTGAATGCGGCCATTGAAGCGGCTCGTGCAGGAGAACAAGGTAGAGGTTTTGCTGTTGTCGCTGATGAAGTAAGAACATTAGCAAGTCGTACAGGACAGTCGACAGAAGAAATACAAAAAATGATCCACATACTGCAACAAGGCAGTCACTCTGCCGTAATGGTGATTGAAGCAAGTGTAGAAAAAGCTATTGCTACCACTAATCATGTTAATCAAGCTAACGAGTCACTGCACAAAATTTCAGCGGTTATCCAACGTATCAACGACATGAACATGCAAGTGGCAACGGCAGCTGAAGAACAATCACTGTCAGCGAAAGAAATAAATGAAAGTGTAAAACGTATTTCCACGCTTTCACATGAGTCGTTAAAAGGAACTGAGTCAGCCGCAGAGCGTTCTGCAGAGCTTAGCGAAATGGGAGAGAACTTAACAGCGCAATTGAGCTCATTTAAAGTTAAATAACTTGTCTCAGTCTTTAGAACGAGACAAAGTTAATAATAAAGCCCGTAAGGTTGTTACAGGCTTTGTCCTATTTATTGAAGAAGAAATGCTAGCAAAATATCTCATTAATACTATTTAAAATTAATTGTTTACTAAAATATTCTTGTCTAAAGTCAGTAGAATATAAGCAATAGAAAAATATTAATTTATAATCGACTTTGTTTACATCGCAGCTTGAAATATATGGCAAATTTCTTCATGGCTCGCTTGTTTAGGGTTAGTTAAACCACAAACATCTTTCAATGCATTTTCAGCCAACAATGAAAAATCACTCGCTTTAACCTCTAGCGCTGCTAAGCCCGAAGGGATCCCCACTGTTTTCGATAATTGTTCAATCGCACTGATTGCAGCATCGGCGCCCTGCTTAGCTGACAACGTCAGTACATCTACCCCCATACTTTTGGCAATATCTTTTAACCGCTCTGAGCACACTTGTGCGTTATAGCGTTGAACATGGGGTAATAAAACGGCATTACAAACTCCATGAGGCAAGTCATAAAAACCACCGAGCTGATGTGCCATGGCATGAACATAACCTAATGATGCATTGTTAAATGCCATTCCCGCCATGAATTGTGCATAGGCCATTTGCTCTCTTGCTTCAATATTTTCACCGTCAGCGACTGCTGTGGGCAAATAAGTATGAATTAACTCAATCGCTTTTAGTGCCACAGCGTCGGTAATGGGTGTCGCGGCAATAGAAACATAGGCTTCTACGGCATGTGTTAATGCATCCATGCCTGTTGCAGCGGTTAAAGCTTTGGGCATGCCCACCATAAGTGAGGGATCGTTAACTGATAACACCGGCGTAGTATTTTTATCAACTATGGCCATTTTAATATGGCGTTTTTCATCAGTAATTATCGCAAAACGGGTCATTTCTGATGCGGTCCCTGCGGTAGTATTAATCGCAATTAACGGTAACTGAGGTTTTTTAGATTGATCAACACCTTCATAATCTGATATTTTTCCACCATTACTAGCCACTAATGCGATACCTTTGGCGCAATCATGTGGAGAGCCACCGCCTAAAGAAACTACAAAGTCACAATCATGTTGTTTGAGTAGCGCTAAACCGTCATTAACATTACTCACCGTTGGATTAGGTTGTACTTTATCAAATACCACGCTGGTGATTTTCTGTTCATCAAGTAAGTCGGTAAAATGCTTTACCACGCCTATTTTGTTTAAAACATTATCACTAACAATAAAGCCCTGCTTAAAACCTTGTTCTTTAATATAGTTAACAGCTTCAACTAAACTGCCACTACCAATAATATTTAAAGACGGCATATAAAACGTTGCACTCATAGCATTCTCCTTTAATCAGTTGATTATTTTATAACATGGGCAATCGTTAAACTTTTTGATCTAAAACATAGCTTAGGTAATAAGCTTTAGTACAAATTCAGAAAATGATTAAAATATGAGTTAGGGGATTACTTATTGGAGGGACAGCAAGAAAGTACACAAGCCTAACGGCATTCAATGCAAATATAGTCATACGCTAACGAATAGAACTGAATGTTAACGAAATACAGAAAAATAGCTTTACATTAAATTGAATTAACTTTATTTAACAAGTGCTTCTGGTGTAGAAAAATAATAACCTTGTGCGTAATCTACGCCGAGATTAGTTAAGGCCGTGATTACGTTTTGATCTTCAACAAATTTAGCAACAATTTTTTGGTTCGCTATTTTTGCTATTTCACATATAGATTTTATGGCCGTGTAATCAACCTCACTTTCTAACATACTACTAATATATGACCCACTTATTTTTATCTGATCAGTAGGAAGTGCTTTAATATAAGCATGTGAAGAGTGACTCGTGCCAAAATCATCTAAGGAAAATTCGCAGCCTAATGATTTAATATTATCCATAAATAAACGTGCTCGTTGAATACTCGTGATGGCATCAGCTTGTGTTATTTCAAAACATATTTTTTCTGGTGGTATTGGCCCATTCTTTAACGTTTCAATGATAAAGTTTTCTAATTCATCATCATTTAACGAATAACCAGAAAGGTTAATCGCAATCGTGTCAATGTCTAAAAGCTTGGCGCTGTGTATGCAAAAATATTCACAAACAGCTTTAATAACCCAACGGTCTATTTTACTACTTAGTTGATAACGTTCAGCTATAGGCAGGAAACATGATGGATTCACTACCTTCCCATTAGCATTTTTCATTCTTAACAGAATTTCAAAATATTTAAGCTGATTTTTTTGTTGTAATGAGACAATATCCTGTTTGTATAAGATAAATTGGTCATTATTTATCGCATGATTTATTTGATGAACAGAGAGCATCTCAGGTTTCTTTTCTATTAATCTATTGTTATTAATATCAAAGAAATACACGGTATTGCGACCAGAATTTTTTGCCGAACTACAAGCAATATCAGCCGAATGTAAGAGATCCGTTGTCGTACTTTTAGCGACTTTAGGGGCTATGCCGATACTAGCACTTAACTGAAAACTCTCATTTTCACAGTGATAGGTTAAATTGCGGATATTTGTTTTGATACTGTTAGCTATTTGCATGGCTTTTTCTACAGAGCAATCTTTAATTAGAATGGCAAATTCATCTCCCCCCAAACGCGCCACTATATCTTTATAGCGAATACTCTCCTTTAAAATACGAGCAACGCTGACCAATATTTCATCTCCGGCGGCGTGTCCGCACATATCGTTAATGGTTTTAAAGTAATCTAAGTCGACAAAGCATAAAAAATAGTTAACGTCATCATCGGCGATTATTTCCGTTAAGCTACGCTCAAAAGCTCGTCGGTTTTGTAATTCAGTCAGCGGATCATGCGATGCTTGATGGAAAAGTGTTTGAGTTATATTTTTAAAATCATTACTGAGTTCAATAATTTCAGTAGGTGCATTAGCTGGAGCTTTAAAACCATCACCTGCTAATGCACGGTGCGAATAATATATTAATTCATTAAGGGGTCGACAAATTCTACTATTGGCCCAGCGCCACAAAATAAAAATGATCAGTAAGAATAAACTTCTGGCAATCCAACCGACTTTCACCATAATATTTTTTTCTTCATCAAGGGCTAAAGCTTCTTCAGTCATAATCCTTTGTGTTTCTTTTGTAAGATACTGAATATCTTGAGATAATGTTAAACTGACGGGATCATATTCAGTGAGTAAACCACTCAACGTTAGTTTAAGTTCGCTAGGTGCAATATTTCCTATAAAGTCTAAAAGGTCATTGATTTTATTCGTGTTTAAAATAGCACGGTTTATTTTTGTATTTAAATTGATAAATTGGTTTTTCGAATATAAAGAAGATAATTCAGTGGTGAGATAATTCCCCATATTTTTTGCACCAAATATAAGGTAAGTATTACCTGAGCCTATCACTAAATCTGATGAAACTAAAAACTGTGAGGCACTATTCTCAATTCTTTCTAAGTCTTTCGCCCATAACATATGCTTGTTGTGCTTTTCGGCTAATGTCTGCACATGATTGAAATAATGAGATAGCACTTGCTCTAGGGAGTAAGCACCAAGTAAACAGGCAAAAACAAGCATGGCAAGGTAACTTTTTATTCTCATTAAAATTCTCTTGTTAATTGAGCGTAGATAAATGCTTTATATCTTTTCCCCAACTTATATCCGTTATAGCGAGTGTTTTCAACGCTGAACGTAAAGTCAGTAAAGCAAGAGATGGTGCCTGTTTAAATGAATCTCGTCCTTCTGGAGATAGAGAATCTCCACTTTCACTTAGCAAAGCTCTTAATTGTGTAAAATTTTTGTTCTGTACAATACGGTTAATACTTTCTGCAGTTACGTCATTACATTGTGGGCTACGGCACCGCTGAAAATAGAACCCCCTAATACTACGGTCAACATTGATTGCCCAAGCAATCTCAACAACGCCCCACTTCGCCCACTCAGAACGTGCCTGTAAAAACCCTGCGTGCGTATTATCTTTGTACAATATATACAAGGTATGTTTGCCAACTTCACTTTGATGAATGGTAAAAGGGAGTCGTTTTTTAACCGTCATTCTATCTTCTTCAGTCACTGTTGTAACTAAAGAGCGGAACTCGTAACCTTCGTTGTACAATATCTGAATTGCTGAAATAGGATCTCGTAAAGAGCAAAAAGCTGCATTTACCCGTCCTAACGTTAACATTTCTATAGTAAATAAAATTATAATAATGTTGGCTTTTTTAATCATCACTATTCCAGTTATGCCATTACATTCTGTATCTAAGCTGTAGACTTAAAATGGAATCTATCATTGGTGAGCTATTTAATTTATTTTTATATTGAGCGCTAATATCAAAGCCACTTTGACTTAACCATTGAAATCCTGCAATCCAATAACTTTTCGCACTTTTATTTTCACTTACTTCATGATTAATAACTTCGTTTAAATAGCCTACTTGTAAATAAGTGGATATGTTTTCCGTTGAATTTTTCCACATAATTTCCGCAAAAGTATTGGTGGTACTGTTACCGGCTTTTTTACCTGACGATGACTCCAACATAAATTGCCATTGGTAATAATAATATGTCGCATCTACAGCAATTTTTTTATGTTCAGTTACGCCATTCTTTCCTAAAACATCACCAATAAACCAAGATAGACCAGTAACAAAGTTTTTATGACTTAATGTACCAACTCGGCCTGAGAAAATATGCGGATTATCAGTACTTTTTATATCGTTTCCAGAGCCGCGTGTTAACGCCACTTCGTACTCTAGGATTGGTAAAATACCATTGAGTGACACTCCCCAATCCGCTTTAATACCTCTATCATCATTGGTAAATTGTCGTAACGTACCATTAGAATCGATTTGATATTCGACACCAAAAGGTATTTCAAAATGACCAAGCTTAATGTTAAATTTACCATCGGCTAAAGCAGTATAGTTAAAATTAGCTATTCTCCAGGTCAGCTCGGTGTCATTACCATTATCAAAATGTAAAGGGGCATTCTTTACGTTATTCAACTTAACAATATATGGCTGGAAAGTTAATGTCCCTATATCATAGGTTCTATTGCTAAACACTTTATGTATATCTAAGCCGATAACGTGCATAAAATTATTGTTATCTTCATCTTGGTTATTAGTTATTCGTGTGGAGGCATCAAGAGACCATCGGCTATTATCACCAAAAACATCAGAGTTCACTGTAGCAGCTTGAGTCGTTTGCAAAATTGATATGAAGCAAAAAAAACTCAAAAAATAAAATATGACTTTTTTAATGTATAAATCCTTTATTAATATGAAAAGGTTAGATTAACTATCAGTTTACTTAAATAAGCAATTACAGCCTATTATAGTATACAAAGTCGTAATTAATATGGACTTACAAGCAAAAATAGAAAGTTTTAAATCATCTATTTGAAATTGACGTCATTTGATTAATCGGATGATCTTAGTACCATTAAATTCCAGTATTAAAACCCAAGATAACACAGACTAAAAAGTATGATTATTGGGATATAAAACGGTGATGTGCTTGTCGAATTTTATTCACTACATTAATTGGCGTTTGTTTACTTAACGCCATGCAATTAGGAGGATAAATTTTTCCAGGCAACGTGAATAATGGACTCACTATTGATGTATCTAAGCCTTTTTGAATTAAAGTACGCATCATCGAGCTTTCTAAACTGACCAACAAGTCTATTCTACCGGCAAGAAACATTTTAATAGAGACACTATCATCTGAATTTACTTGTAAATTCTCTCCATCTACAAAGCCTAAATTTGACATATATTTATGTAGGAAAGTGTTATCTGTCACACCCGTGGTATATTTTTTAATTTCTTGTTCGGTATTAACATCAACGTCCATACGAGAAGATAATTTATATACCTTATGCTGCTCTAGGATGCTAATTGGGCAAATCCAATGAAAGAAATTTTCGCGATCCGGAGTTCTTAAAATGGAGTAGATCAAAACATTGGCTTGAGAACTAGCAATATTAAATGCTCTTGACCATGGATTCATTTCAATTGCATAATCAAGGCCAGTATCATCTAAGACAGCCTTAACAACTTCCGTTGATTTACCAACAATTCCACCTGTTTTATCAAGATAATTATAAGGATACCAACTTTCAGTTACTACTAGTATCTTATCATCCGCAAAAGCTGTCTGAACAATGATGTTGGTAATTAAGAGAACAATAAGAATCAAAAAAATATTACGCAAAATAAAATTACTCGTCAGCCTTTGATAATGAATTAATAATTTGGAGCACCTATATTGGCGCAACTATAATAGTGTTACGAATTAAAGTCGACATCAACACACAAAATAAACACAAATAACGTTTTTAAAGCCTTTTCTGCTAAAAATCCGCATTTTAAATGCACTTTTATTAATATTAAATGCACTCTTAATTTTAGCACCTAATCAATCTATAACATTTTTATCTACAATTTATGAGATAAAAACTGATTACACTTCAATAATGTTATAACCAAAGACTATAACTAATCACTTCAACACCAAACAATTAACTAACGTTATGCTTCAAAGCTCGGTAGACTTGTCCATCAGCTTTTTTTCACCTACGTTGATTAACTTCATCATTTACCTAGGAGCACTTAGTGCCTACATCTTTATTTACCTCTGAGACATCACAAAATAACATTACCGCGCCAATAGCTAAAAAAATCCCCCATGAAATGGAAATGCATAATCATCAACGTGTTGATAATTATTATTGGATGCGAGATGACCAACGTAGTGATGAAGAAGTGCTAGCGCACCTTACTGAAGAAAATAATTATGCAGACGCTATGTTGGCCGAACAAGAGCCGTTGCAAGAAGCTCTTTTTCAAGAACTAAAGGCTCGCATCGTTAAAGATGATAATACCGTGCCCGCAAAAGACGGTAAGTATTGGTATCACAGTGAAATAAATGGCGAGCAAGAGTTTTCAAACTTTTACCGCGCCACAAGTTTTGACGGTGAGAACAAAACCCTACTTCTAGATGTAAATGCTCGTGCTAAAGGCCACGAGTTTTATGACTTAGGTGACGTTTCAATAAGTCCAAATGATCAACTCATGTCAATATCAGAAGACACTGATAGTCGCCGTATTTATACCATTCACTTTAAAGATTTAAATAAAGCGGCAAAATCCCACGATATTTATTTAACCGATGTGCTAGTTGAAACCGAAGGACAAATTGTTTGGGCGAACGACAATGAAACGGTTTTCTATGTAAAAAAAGATCTTGATACCTTATTAGGTACGCAAGTTTATCGTCATAAACTTGGTACAGAACAAGCAGATGATGTTTTGGTTTATGAAGAAGACGATCATAGTTTTTACATGAGCTTAGATAAAAGCAGAGACGACTCTCAAATTTATATTTGTTTGCATGCCACGGAATCAACGCATTATTTAGCACTCAGTGCTGACGATCCTAATGGCGAGTTTGTTGAGCTATTACCTTACCAAGAACAACATGAATATCACGCAGATAAAATGGGCGAACATTTTTATATTGTCAGTAATCATAAAGCGCAAAATTTCAAATTGATGAAAGTCGCTGTTGATCAAGTGGACAATATTGATAACTGGCAAGAAGTCATTCCGCATCGCGAAAGTGTACTACTTGAGGGCATAGAATTATTCCATAACTATATCGTGATCACCGAGCGAGAAAATGGCCAAATTCGTTTTATCGTGCACACCACCCATGGAAAGAATGCAGGCCAACAATATCCATTATCTTTTGACGACCCCTGCTATTTTGCATGCCTTGGCGATAATCCAGAGCCTGAAAGTACCGTTGCCCGATTATATTACTCAAGCTTAACCACGCCAGGTTCATTATTTGAATTCGACTTTGCCACCGGTGAACGCACACTGCTGAAACAGCAAAAAGTATTAGGCGAGTTTACTAAAGAGGATTATCAATCCGAGCGTCTATTTATTACCGCGCGAGATGGCGTAGAGGTTCCTGTATCTATAGTGTATCGTAGCGATAGTTTTTCAAAAGATGGTTCTAATCCCCTGCTTCAATATGGTTACGGTGCTTATGGCATAACTATCGACCCGAACTTTTCCAGTCAAACGTTGAGTTTACTCGACCGAGGATTTGTTTACGTTATTGCTCATGTTCGTGGTTCAGAAATGTTAGGTCGCCAATGGTACGAAACAGGAAAAATGGCGCATAAACAAAACAGTTTTAACGACTTTATCGACGTTACTAAAGCCCTAGTCGCACAAGGGTATGGCGCAAAAGATAAAATATTCGCCTCGGGAGGTAGTGCTGGTGGATTATTAATGGGTGCAGTGATTAATCAAGCACCTGAGCTGTACTTAGGTATTGGATCGCACGTACCCTTTTTAGATGTATTAACGACCATGCTGGATGAAACCATTCCACTCACCACCAATGAATATGACGAATGGGGTAACCCAAATGAAGCACAAGCTTATAAAACTATTTTAGCTTATTCTCCTATTGATAATATCAGTGCGCAACGCTACCCGAATATATTGGTAACTACCGGACTACATGATTCACAAGTGCAATACTTTGAACCGATGAAGTGGGTAGCTAAACTACGCGAGCTGAAAACTGACGATAACTTACTGCTATTCAAAACTGATATGGAAGCAGGACATGGCGGTGCATCGGGCCGCTTTAAAAGCCTGAGAGAAAAAGCTTTAGAGATGAGCTTTTTTATCTCCTTATTGCCTGAGTAAAGTTGCCAGATAACGCTGGCTTAGTAAGTTAGTTAGGTACTTCTGAGTAAATTGTTAGTGTTGTAATTCACTACTCAAAATGAATTACAACACTCTTAGCAATAAAGCACCGCAACAAAAAAGTTAGCTTTAATAAGCAAATTTACTGACATATTTATAACAAGGTTTTAAATATGTCAGTAAAAATAACAGCGGTTTCAGTAACTTTAATAAATAATTTTAATAAGTAACTTCCATCATTAATTTTAAATGCATAGTCCAATAACCTTAACCTAACTCCCGTTCAACACCTCGTTTAGGTTGTGATTAATACCGTTTACTTGCTTAAAGCTTCGGTAAGTTTTGGGCTAACCATTGTTCAAATTGCGCTTTTGGTAAAGCACCCGACATACGGGCAATTTCTTTACCGTGGTGAAAAATAATTAGTGTAGGAATAGAGCGAATATTATAACCACCAGCAGTGTGTTGATTATGTTCGGTGTCTAACTTCACAAAACAAGCCTGAGTAAACATTTTACCTGCAACCTGTTCAAAGGTAGGCGCAAATTGTTTACATGGTCCGCACCAGTCCGCCCAAAAATCAACAACGACCGGCAAAGCATTATCAGTAACAAAACGATTAAAATTCTTGTCGCTACCTATAATCGGTTTTGTTGAGAGTAAAGATTTTCCACATTTGCCACAAACTGGCTGATCATTAAGTTTTACTTTGGCCAGACGATTTTTAGTACAGCAACTTGCACAAACTATTTGAATAGGTGAATCCGTCATCATGAACCTCAATAAAGTTGTTTAGAAATTTTTACATAGAATTTTTATAGTAATATGGGATCCCACTGGTTTTAATTCAAGTGCGCTGAGCTTAATAATAAATTTCACTTAGGCAAATTGAGTATTTTAAAAAGATGATACTCTGCATTTAATGATTTCAGAAATTTAACTATCGACCGCTAAAATTAATGCGTAAGCAAGTGGCTAAGTTATCGTTCTTATTAAATATCAAAGGCTATTCTGACTGCGCTTGCTTTATACAAACCACATGGTTATTCTGATTTTTTAAGTGTAAAAGTTAAGATATTGTATGAAAAAACACTCAACATGGCCGATGATTCTTGATGGTGGTATGGGGCGAGAGCTGGAGCGTATCGGCGCACCCTTTCAGCAACCAGAATGGTCAGCACATGCGTTAATTGAAGCACCCCACTTTGTCTCGCAAGTACATCACAACTTTATCAATGCCGGAGCTGAAATTATTACCACTAATACCTACGCATTAGTGCCGTTTCATCTTGGTGAACAGCGTTTTAATGAACAAGGCTGTGATCTTATCAAACTAGCCGCTAAGTTAGCACGGGACTGTGTTAGTGATAACGTTACTAATAGTAACAAGGATAACAGTTCAAATGTAATAGTTGCTGGCTGTATTCCACCTGTTTTGGGCTCTTACCGACCAGATTTATTTTCAGTTGAAAAAGCAGAACCACTACTTGAACCATTAATAGTTAATCAACAAGATGATGTAGACCTTTGGTTAGCTGAAACAATATCATCGATTTCAGAAGCGTCAATGATCAAAGCACGCACAGCGCTTACAAACATCCCTACTTGGATTGCATTCACCATAAAAGATGAGATCACCACTGACGCAACATTACGCTCTGGTGAATCTGTTTTTCAAGCGGTGAGTGAAATAGCAGGGCAAAATGTTTCTGCCATTTTATTTAATTGCAGTGCGGTTGAAGTGATGGAAACTGCCCTTAATAATGCTAAACAAGCATTAATCGCTCTAGACCTAGAAGATAAAGTGCAGTTAGGCGTGTACGCAAATAACTTTCCCCCTATCGGTGAACTACGCGAGGCAAATAATGACGAAGGTTTATCTATTATCAGAGATGACATCTCACCCAGCAAATACCGTGAATTTGTTTCATCTTGGATAAGCGCAGGTGCATCGATCGTTGGTGGCTGCTGCGGAGTTTCGCCAGAACATATAAAGAAATTAGCCGAGCTTAAATAATCTTGTAATCTTAGGCATTAATATACCTAAGCTATGATCATTAGCCTGATAAAAATCACCTGGAATGTTGGTAAATAAGCATAATTATTAAGACCACACGTTGAGCAAATACATGACAGAAATTAAAGACAATGCTACGCCATTACCTATGCTGCTATTAGGTCCAGCGTTAATGTTATTCACCTTAATCATCGACTCGCCTTTTGAAGGTATGTCTGCAGATGCATGGCATACGTTGGGGTTAGCATTATGGATGGCTACTTGGTGGATTTCTGAAGCAACTGCCGTTTCAGTCACGGCCTTATTACCTTTAATTGTCGCGCCCGTTGTTGGTATCGCCCCAATTAACCTAACGACAGCATCTTACGCGCACCCTTTAATTTTCTTATTTCTTGGTGGGTTCTTTATTTCAATCTCCATGGAACGATGGAATTTACATAAGCGCATCGCATTAAAAGCAATGTCGTTAGCGAGTACAAAACCAAGCCATCAAATTGGTGGCTTAATGATTGTTACTGCTTTCTTATCTATGTGGATGTCCAACACCGCCACTTCAGTCATGATGTTACCTATTGCGCTTTCTATTATTGAAATGGTTAAGCAAAAACAAAGTGATAGTAACCCCGAAAACTTTGCAAAACCTATGTTACTAGCCATTGCTTTTTCTGCCAGTATCGGAGGTTTAGCGACATTAATTGGAACGCCACCCAATGCATTAATGGCTGCTTATTTAGCGGATAGTTACAATATTAAAATTGGTTTCGCGCAGTGGATGATTATTGGTGTGCCGTTAAGTACTGTATTACTGATACTGTGTTGGTTCATTTTAACCAAACTATGTTATCAAGTGAATAAAGGTGAACATGTCGACACTAGCAGCTTATATAAAGATAAATTAAAAGAACTCGGTCCCATGCATAGAGGCGAAAAACTGGTATTGTTTTTCTTTGCCTTCGCAGCAGCCTGCTGGATATGTAGACCAATAATCACCAAAGTAACAGGACTCGCCATTACAGATACCGGCATTGCCATGTTTGTTGGTTTATTGTTGTTTGTCGTACCCGTTGACCGTAAAAAAGATATTCGTATTTTAGCTTGGGACGATACAAAAAATTTGCCGTGGGGCGTATTGTTACTTTTTGGCGGTGGACTAGCCTTAGCCAGTTTGATCACAACATCAGGTCTTGCGGATTATATCGCACTACAGCTTGAAGCAACCTCTAATATTCCTATTCTTGCAGCTATTTTTGTGGTTACAGTAACCATACTATTCCTGACAGAAGTAACAAGTAATACCGCAACTGTGGCAAGCTTTTTACCGTTGCTTGGACCTATTTCAGTGACCTTAACCGATGGGCCATTAATGTTAGTTATACCAGCGGCACTAGCCGCCAGTTGTGCTTTCATGATGCCTGTAGCAACACCACCTAATGCTATTGTATTTAGCTCTGGAGAGCTTCACATTGCTGACATGGCCAAAGCTGGTTTCTGGCTAAATATTTCAGCTGTATTTTTGATAGTTATATTGATGCTGACTAGCGTACCTTTAGTTTTTCACTTATAACCACTGGCTTGTATTCAGTGCGCTTTGATAAGTAACATGGAACAACAACGAAGTGATAACGCCCTCTTTTATTACTTAGCTTCAAGATGGTATTGCAAATAGTTTTCATTTGCAATACCATGTTCAACAATGCTAATAGGTAAGAAAAATTGGCCGACTTTCTCTTAATATCTGCATGCTGGTGTCATAAAAAAGTAAACCGTTAAGTTATTAGTCATCATTTAAGATGCTGCTATGTATTTACCAATACACGAACGTACTTTCTCAACTGATCCACAACAGGCTTTTATTAACTTATTGAATATATAACTTAAACCTCGTAAAAGTCGTCCTTATTTTTATTAAAAGTATAAATAAGTGACACAACTCAGCCATGTAATTAATTAAAAAAGAATGTCTTATCTAAACACTCTCTACTTCTATAAATTCACTTTTTAAAGTACTTATGAATAAAAAACAATGGTATACCTGGCATAGTCTGGTAGGTATCAAACTTGCAATATTAATCTGTTTTATTCTGATAACAGGCACCTTAGCTGTTATTTCCCACGAGATAGACTGGCTGACTAATAGTAGTCAGCGTGTGCTTCCATCAGTTTCTTCTGTAGATATCAACTGGCCTAAAATTTATCAAGCGGCTAGTCACCAAAACGCGACAAAAATAGTGAGTATTAACGCCCCTATTGATGATTGGTTTGCGGTTGAAGTATTACGTTTGGACAATAATGGCGATCGATATCGCGAATTCTATCACCCTATAACAGGTGTCTATCAAGGCGAAGGACGTTGGCTGAATTGGCAGCGGTTTTTTCGAATGACACACCGGCACTTAATGCTACCTACAACCTATGGCATAACCATTGTTTGTATTGTTGGTTTGGTGATGTTTTTTTCACTCATTTCAGGTTTTTTTATCATCCCTAAATGGTGGAAAGGCTTTTTTAGGAAACCGAGAACAAATAGTAGTAAAGCATTTTGGAATGATTGCCACCGACTTTTTGGTTTATGGTCTAGTTGGTTATTATTAACAGTTTGCATCACAGGCATATGGTATTTAGTTGAAGTATGGGGCGGTAGAGCGAGCTTCCCTGAACAAAAAACGCCTGAAATTTCTGTTAATAAAATCGTTGTTAATACACTTGTTACTAATACAAAAGCGAATGTGATTGAAAAAGTACTAAGCAGTGTTAGTCAATATCAGGATTTAACAATTAAACGCATTGTGCTCCCAAATACAAAGGCACAAACAATTATCGTTGAAGGGCAAAATGATACCCTACTGGTCAGAAATAGAGCCAACAATGTTATTTTTGATGGCGAAGACGGCCAATACTTATCTCGTAGAATCGCCAGTAAACAATCTTTACATGTCAGAATATCTGAAGCCGCTGATCCGGTACACTTTGGCGTTTGGGGTGGTATCTACAGCAAGATTATTTACTTTTCATTTGGTGTTATTTTATGTGCATTAGCTCTTTCAGGTACTTATCTTTATGGTCTGCGACAATATAAGTCAAAACGCGGAGAGTTAAATGTCGCGAAAAAAGTATGGAAAACATCATGGTACGGAACAGGTAAATGGAAGTGGCTATCGTTAGTGCTTGTGGTTGTTGCACTAACACTTGCAGCACTCACTTTTTCAAACGCTGCCATAATGTAAATTGAAATTGTACTTTTATACTTTACTCACCTTATTAATCCCCCGCTAATAGTAAGTGGTTTACGCGTTTCAGCCTACTTGGATGTAACGGATAGTAGACAATATACAAGTTACAATTTTTAACACGAAAAAAACGAATCTACTATTTTAGATGTTAATGATAACTGTTATCATTAACATCTAATCTACCTCATTAATTATTTTGTATGTTTAAACTTAGTTTTTTATCTAAAAGTATCCTTATATCGTCTTTCTGCTGCACACAATTTTCTTTTGCAAATGAAGAGTCTACCGACATCGAAGTTAAAGAGCCTACTTCCATGGAAGTTATCGAAGTGCTAGGTAGAGCCCAACAGTTTTATTTGGCAAAAGAAACGAAGGTAGGCACCAAGGTTAATTTATCGTTATTAGAATTACCGCAATCTGCTCAAGTGTTAACCGAGCAACTTATTATTGACCAAGCAGCTAGAGATATTACCGACTTATACCGCTCAATTGCTGGTGTGAGCGAATACAGTTACTCAGGTGTAACTTTCAGGGGATTTCGTGATGACGCCAACGTTTTTTATGATGGAGTAAGAGGTGACCCTTATTCTGGTTTTGGTGTTCCGCAACTATTCAACGTTGAAAGAGTTGAAGTTTTAAAAGGCCCTGCTTCAGCTTTATATGGCGGCGGAGAGCCCGGTGGCATGATTAATTATGTCACTAAAAAACCAAGTTTTAATGAAGAAAAACAATTAAAATTCACCTTAGGTAATTTTGCAACTCAAGGCGCTTCTCTTGATATGACCGGTGGGCTAACTGAAGATGTCGCGTACCGTTTAGGTGGCTTTTATGAACAACAAAATAGCTTTCGAAACAACGCAGATGCTAAAAATACTGAACTGGCAACAGGCCTTTTATTTAACCTATCAGAAGACACTAGCTTAACGACCACAGTTGATTATATTAAACAAGATTTAGGCGGCAACCGTTTACGTGGCGTTCCGGTTGATGACAACGGTAATTTCCTAGTAGATCCGTCATACAATGCCAATGAAAAAGTTGATTATCAAAATATGGAAGCCTTGGTAGTACAGGCAGAGTTAAGCCACTACTTTACCGACAACTTTAAAGTAAATACCACCTTACGTTATTTAGATAATGAGCGGGATCAAGCCTATCACGAGTCACGTGAATGGGTGGACGCTAATGGTGACGGCGTTGCTGATATTAATGATCAAATAATAAAACGTGAATACCGTAAACAATACCGGGCAAATGAAGAAATTAGCTTAACCTCTGATTTTGTTTATGAATTTGAAAGCAAAAATTTTGAACATCAATTTTTATTTGGTGCTGATTACCATACCGTAGACACAGAATATGACTACCTTAGAGCACGTTATGAAGCTGACGGCGTGGCTAACCTCAATATATTTGATCTAAATTATGGCATCACTGATCCCAGTACGTATTCATTAACCGATCAAAACCGTGATGGTGTAAATTCAGATAGATACGGCATTTATGTACAAGATGTTGTCAGAATTAATGATAAATGGACTGTTATTGCCGGTTTACGTTATGACAATTTTGAAGAATATAACCAAGAGAGTGATTATTCTTATCAAGACAGTGGCGTTACACCACGTTTAGCTGTCACGTATTTAGCAAATTCAGATACCTCTTTATACGTTAACTACTCTGAAAGCTTTAATCCGGCTTATTCATCAGATCAAGAAACGGTTGCAGAAGAAGGCAGTTTAACGCCTGAAACGGGTAAGCAAATTGAAATTGGTTTGAAAAAAGAATGGTTTGACGGAAAAATGTTAAGCACATTTGCTATATATAGAATCAATAAAGAAAATGTTGTTATGTCTAACCCTGACTACACCGGTGATAATGACGTTATTGAGCTTTTAAACATTGGTGAAGTTGAAAGTAACGGCTTTGAAACAACCTTAGTCGGCGATTTAGCGGATAATTGGACTGTGACGGCTAACTACGCTTATAACGATACCGAAGTTATTAAAGGTGTTAGTGGCGATACTATTACTAACTCATTTGGCGATGGCAGCCGCTTTGTTAACGCCCCTCGTCACCAAGCTGGCTTATGGACACGTTATGATATAACCGATATCGCTTCGTCAATTGCATTTGGTCTGAACCATGTCAGTGAACAAATCAGTTTAGGTGATCAAAAAGTTAAACCCTTTACTGTTTTTGATATGAGTTGGACATCTCGTATAGATGATGTGTTATTTAGCGTTAATGTGAATAACTTATTTGACAAAGAATATGCCGTCAGTGGATTCAGTCAGCGCAACGGTCATTTCCCAGGTAGCCCGCGTACGGTCATTGCGCAAATGACTTACGACTTTTAAAATTGCTTTTATGCTCATAAAAGTAATGATATTAAGCATACAATACGACTAATATTGATGATATTAAAAGGGGGAATACTTAACGGTATTCCCCCTTTTAAACTTAACAACTTACTTAATCAATGGCTTAATAGTAATATCAATTAAGGATAAGACACCTAAAAATTATCAAAGAATACAGCCTAAGCTTTAGCAGCCACTAAAATCACTACCAATAATCGATGGTTGCACTGTTGTAGGAATAGCACTGCTGTTTTGATTCAAAAAATAGATATAACAACGATCTTGATTCACATTTTTACCATAGGGGAAAATTGCAAATCCTCGTCCTGTTCCAAGAGAGGAATAACCGCGAGTTGTAAACCAATTAACACCACGTTGCCGAACACACCATTTAAGTGAAATATCATTACAATTATTAGAAGAAATCTGTGCAGTATCGTTAAAATCGAGTAGATGTGTAAAAGTGTTATTCCATCTACCGTCTGCAAGTTTTCCTCTAACGCTAATATTTTGACCACTATCTAAGGTAAATCTATTTTGATTATTATTAAGGCTTTCAGGGTTTAAATAGACCTCTAAAGAAATTAATTTTTCAGCCGAGGTAATAGCCCCTTTCATCGACAACATAACGGCCTGATTGGCATCATCCTGAAGGTTTATAAATTTAGGTAGAGCTATAACAGCTAAAATACCCAATATTACAATTACTATGATTAACTCAATTAAGGTAAAACCTTTATGGTACAAAATTAATGCCTTTATCTGCTGGAATACTTAGGAAAATAGCGTTTCATTAAGGGGATAAATAGTTAGTTTTTTCGTCCATCATAACAACTTATAAAATTTAAAGCGCTGATATCTAAACTATAAAAAACTTAACAGCAATAGTATACCTATAATTGCAGCTACAAATAATATGTATTTACCAAAAGTAGAATTACCTTGGAGGGTTTCTTGATGTTGATCTTTAAATTGAGCCAATTCTGCACCATTAAGTTCAGCACAATGAATACAATTTTCTAACGATTCAGGGCAATACAATCCGCACCTATGACAACGTTTTTGTTTAGGCTGATTAGCACGCCATGACAAGCTCAAACCTGCAAACATGATGAATTCCTTTTACACATAGCGACCATTTAAGTAAATAATAATTGTTTACTTAAATGGTGATGAACAGTTGTGGTAGGACAACATAGATTGAAACTAAACAATAAAGTATGAAACTGAGGTAATAAAGCGTCAAACAGCACTTCGGATTAGTTTATGTATCGTGGTGTTACCCATAAAAAGTAGACACTGGTTATGCGCCAATGCGCTCAAATTCAGCAGGACTCACATAGCCCAAGGCTGAATGCCTACGTAAACGGTTATAAAAAACCTCAATGTATTCAAATATAC
>JBAROR010000092.1:0-35108 GCA_049642265.1 Cognaticolwellia sp.
GCCGATAACGGGTCATCTCCGGCGTTATTGATTTCGATAATAGAATAACTATTTTCTTCAATCAATGCCTTGGTGCTAACCCGTTATCGACTTGCTGAAATCTGTATTTTGAAGTGGAGCGGGTATAATACCAACGGGATTCATTACACCCGTTAGTTGAGAGTTAATAACAAAAAACGACACATAAAGTGTCGTTTTTTAATGCTTCAGCCCAAAGGCGGCTGATTGCAGTCATAAAATATTAACTGAAATGTGCTGCTAGTGCTTCACTACCACCAATATGTTTACCGTCGATAAATACTTGAGGCACGGTATCGGCATTGGTTATCGCTTTAAACATGGTTAAGTTAACATCTTTGCCAACTTCCAATTCTTCAAATGTTAAACCTTTCTCTGTTAATAGTGCCTTTGCTTTTTTACAAAATGGGCAAGTAGGCTTGCTAAAAACCATCACAGCTGAAGTTTGACAAGCTGAAGGATTAATATGGTTCAGCATAGTGTCGGCATCAGAAACCTCAAATGGGTCGCCTGCTACGTCTGGTTCGATAAACATTTTTTCAATGACGCCATTTTTAACTAGCATCGCATAACGCCAGCTACGTTTGCCGAAACCAATGTCTGCTTTATCTACTAACATACCCATGGCATCTGTAAATTCACCGTTGCCATCTGGAATAAAGCTAATGTTCTCGGCATCTTGATCTTGTGCCCATGCATTCATGACGAAAGTATCGTTAACTGACATACAAATTATTTCATCAACGCCATTTTTGAATAGTGTTGGTGCTAATTCGTTATAACGTGGTAAATGTGAAGACGAACACGTTGGTGTAAATGCACCTGGTAGTGAAAATACAACAACAGTTTTATTAGTGAAAATTTCGTCACTACTACGTGTTGTCCACTCGTCATTAGCGCGCAATGTAAAAGTAACATTAGGGACTTTTTGTTGTTCTTTGTTTTCTAACATAATGGCTCCGTTGATAGTTTCTAGAATAATGTTGTTGCTGAATATGTCGCTATTATTCAATAGTTATAACATTTAATAAAGTGATTAATATTGAACTTAATGATTGATAAAATAGATTGATGAAAATGACGACAGAAAAATTCTGTGAGTATCAATAATCTTAACCTGTTTGATATAACAGCCTATATTTACTAATAATGCAAAGTTTATTGCACAGAATTTTGAACGCTAAATAGAAATAATTTCCTGTTTTATGACTGAAGTGTTAAATTAGTCTCATGAAGTTGTATATACAATTTGAGAGAATAGAATGCCAAAAAGTTACACCTTAATTAAGGGCACTGTGCCTTTACTCATTAGCATGCCACATAATGGCGAAGAAATACCGGCTGATATAGCGGCGATCATGACTGATAAGGGACATGAAGTAGCAGACACTGATTGGTATTTGAACCGTTTATATGCTTTTGCGTTAGCACTCGGCGCTTCTATAATAATTCCTAAATATAGCCGTTATGTTATTGACCTAAATCGCGATCCTGATGGTGTTGATTTATATCCAGGTGCAAATAATACCGAACTTTGCCCAACTACCGCATTTGATTTGTCACCTTTATATCAAACAGGTTGTACTCCTACTGCTGAACAAGTAGAAAAACGCGTTGAGCTCTACTGGCAGCCTTATCATCAGGCACTCGCATCAACGATGGAAACGATAAAAGCTGAATTTGGTCAAGCAGTGTTGCTCGAAGCTCATTCTATTCGTTCACACGTGCCACGGTTCTTTGAAGGCCAATTACCTGACTTTAATTTTGGTAACGCTGATGGTAAAAGTTGTGCTCCAGAACTGATTTCTGCGATAGCGGAATTAGATTACTCACCGTACACCATGGTATGTAATGGCCGCTTTAAAGGGGGGTATATCACACGAGCATTTGGTCAGCCAAATAAAGGTTTTCATGCTGTACAGTTAGAATTATCGCAGCACACTTATATGAATGAAAAAACGATGAGTTATAACGAAAGTTTGGCGTTACAAGTACAACCCAAACTTGAAACGTTAGTGAAAGCACTAATAAATTTTTCTATTAATTTAAGTGAATAATGGAGTGCTTTGATGAAGCTTTTTGTTAAAAAAATATTGTTATCAGATGGTTGGGCAAATGATCAAACCCTAACTATTGAACAAGGTATTATTACTGATATTACCACAGGTTATACAGAGGGTGCTGAGCGAGCGGCAGGCGTAATTATTCCAGGCATGGTTAATTGTCATTCTCACGCTTTTCAACGTGCTTTTGCTGGGTTTAGCGAACAAGGTAGTGAAGAACACGATAGCTTTTGGACTTGGCGTAATATCATGTATAAGTTTTTGGAGCAGTTAAGCACGAACGATGCTCAAGTGATTGCTAGCCAACTTTATATTGAAATGTTGAAAATGGGTTATACCCGGGTCGCGGAGTTTCATTATCTTCATCATGATGTTAATGGTGAAAATTACTCCGATTTGTCTGCAATGGCACAAGCTATTTTTTCTGCGGCTAAGCAATCAGGTATTGGTTTAACGCTGTTACCTGTGCTGTATCGTTTTAGCGGTTTTGATTGCCAAGCACCAAATGAAGGTCAAAAACGTTTTGTTAATTCAGTCGAACAATTTAATGACTTAGTCAGCGAATGTTTTGCATTAACCAAATTACAGGCTAATTGTAATATTGGGATTGCGCCACATTCATTGCGTGCAGTTGATAAAAAATCGCTGCTAACAGCGGTGGCTCATGTCAGATCGCTTGATCCACAAGCCCCGATTCATATTCATATTGCTGAGCAGCAAAAAGAAGTACAAGATTGCCTAGCTCATTATGAGCAACGACCAGTGCAATGGCTGCTTGATAATGTCGATTTAGACAAGCATTGGTGCTTAATTCATGCGACACATATTGATGAACATGAGCGTAAAGGCATTATCGCGAGTCATGCTATTGCGGGTATTTGCCCAACAACTGAAGCGAATTTAGGCGATGGTATCTTCCCAACAGATGAATTTTTGGCGGAAAATGGTACTTTCGCTATTGGTTCTGACAGTCATATTTCTGTTAACCCAATTGAAGAACTGCGATGGCTTGAATACGCACAACGATTAAGTAAGCAGCAACGGGCGATGTTAGCAACAAGCGAGCAAAAATCTGTTGGCGCTAATTTATGGCAAAAAGCAACTGCTGGCGGAGCGCAGAGTACCAATAGTAATACTGGTGTATTGGCTATTGGCAAGCAAGCAGATTTATTGGTTTTAGATGATAGTCAATTATGCTTATATGCACATGATGACATGCATTTATTAGATAGTGTTATTTTTGCAAGTCGACAGAATCTCGTTTTAGATGTGATGGTTAATGGTCACTGGGTTATTCGTGGTGGACAACATACATTAGAGGAAAAGGTTGCGGGTGATTTTGCTCAGTTGTTAGCTAGGCTTGCTATTTAGCGATCAAAGTAGGTAAGAAATGATTAAAGCTATAAAGGCGCTAGCATATTATGCTAACGTCTTTATGGTAATTAATATTTAGAAATAACGACTATAGTGAGCGATAGTTTTGCAAACCTCAGTCAAATTAGCTCGGTGTAATTTTGGTGTTTGTTTTTTACCTAAACAGTGCTTTTGATAAAAACTTTTTACTTTTTCACGAGTGCTCGTCATTTCAGCAATAAAGTCTTGTTCCCGTGTCGTAAATTTATCAAAATGACGTGATAAATCTTGATAAATTTTATCTGGGTTTAAGCGTACTTGTGTATCAGTCGCCTCAGAAAAAAAACTGAGTGCGACTGCTTTTTGTTCAAATAACCAGTCGTTTAACTTTTCATTTGGATAAAAATGAAAATATAACGCACCAGCCACGATTAAGATCAATAATTTTTTCATACCCTACCTTATAATCAGCATGAACCAATATCGAATAGACAAGCTAAGTTGCTATTTAATGGTCATACATAACATTATTGTTATTATTGTTTTTTGGATAAATATAATGAGAATGTGCAAGGGTAATCAATTTTAAGCCAATAATACAATATTTTACTCTTTTTTTGATAGGTAATCAGTGCAAATCCGTTATAATTAGCTGGTGTTACCGAACTAAAGGAACCGTTTTGAAATCAGAAGATAACAACAGTAAAGTCAGACATCAAATTCCGATTAAAAATGTTGAAATTCATCAGCCTGCCAAAAACGATGGCTATAAGCCTCGAGATCAAATTTATGTTCGAAAGGTAAAAGGCATATTTCAGCAAATACGTCAAAAGATGAACTTTTTCTTTTTGGCTTTATTCGCCGGTTTACCTTGGTTGCAATATGATGGCCATCAAGCCATTTTGTTTGATATTAGCGAACAACGCTTTACACTCTGGAGTGTTACGCTTTGGCCACAAGATCTCACCTTGCTTGCTTGGCTTTTTATTCTTAGTGCTTTTTTACTCTTCTTTATTACCACCTTTTTAGGGCGTGTTTGGTGTGGATACCTTTGTCCACAGACCGTTTGGACCTTCATCTTTATTTGGTTTGAAGAGAAGATCGAAGGCTCAGCTAACCAACGTAAAAAGCTCGACAGCCAGGCAATGGACATTAATAAGTTTTGGCGTAAAGTGTTAAAACACTTTTGCTGGGGCTTTTTCTCTATTTTAACCGCGTTAACCTTTGCGGGCTATTTTGTCCCTGTACAAGATGTTTTTATTGATTTCTTTAGCTTTAATGCCTCATTTACTTTAGCGGCAACGGTATGGTTTTTTGCTTTTTGTACCTATGGCAACGCCGGTTGGATGCGAGAAATTATGTGTCTGCATATGTGTCCTTATGCTCGTTTCCAATCTGCGATGTTTGATAAGGATACGTTAACGGTTTCTTACGATGCCAAGCGCGGTGAAAACCGGGGGCCTCGCACTCGAAAAGATGTCCCAAAAGACGTTGGTTTAGGAGATTGTATAGACTGTAATTTATGTGTTCAGGTTTGTCCTACCGGTATAGATATTCGTAACGGCTTACAATATGAATGTATCAATTGTGGGGCATGTGTTGATGCCTGTGACGATGTAATGGAACGAATGAGATATGATAAAGGACTTATTCGCTATACCACTGAGCATGAACTAGAAGGGAAAAAAGTTCATTTCATTCGTGGAAAGCTCATTGGTTATGCCATTGTATTGATCGTTATGACAAGTCTGCTGGTTGTAGAAATGGCAAACCGATCACCTGTATCGATGGATATTATTCGTGACAGAAATGAATTGTCAAAAGAGAATTTTAATGGTGATATTGAGAATGTATATACCCTTAAAATCCTTAATAAGTCGCAAAAAGATAATCGTTATCGTTTATCTGTAAAAGGTATTAACAATACAACATGGCATGGCGAGCAAGAAGTATTTGTAAAAGCAGCGAAGGTGTTCACTTTGCCTATCAGTATTTCGGTTGACCCCTACGAATTAGAAGGTTATATGACAGATATTAGTTTCGTTATTGAATTGGTTTCAGACACGGATGAGGTTAAGCTTGAACATGAAAGCCGCTTCTTTAATAAGCGTTAATGTCAGTATTTGACTTCACCTCGTTATCACCGGATTTAATTCTGGATGGCTTAGAAAGTACGGGATTAACTGTTGATAGTGGTTTGTTGGCACTTAATAGTTATGAAAATCGTGTTTATCAATTTCATGATATCGATAAAACTAAGTATGTAACTAAGTTTTATCGACCACAGCGCTGGACAGAAGCTCAAATTAGGGAGGAACATGCTTTCTCCTTTGAGCTTGATGCGAACGAACTACCATTAGTTGCACCACTGAAAATTGATGGAGAGTCTTTATTCTCTTATAAAGGCTATCAGTTTGCGATATTCCCATGTCGTGGAGGACGTATTTTTGAAGTCGATAATTTAGACCAATTAGAGTGGATGGGGCGATTTTTAGGTCGTATTCACGCTGTTGCAGCTAAAAAAGACTTTACGGAGCGACCAACCTTTAATAGTGAAGAAATGTTGCAACAGGCGCAGCAAATTATTGAACATTCTAATTTTGTTCCTGCTAGCTTAACCTTGCCCTTTTTTACTATCTTAGAACAAGTTATTGCTATTGCGAGTAAACAATACCAACCAACATCGCAAATTCGCTTACATGGTGATTGTCATGCCGGTAATATTTTATGGACCGATGCAGGTCCACATTTTGTTGACCTTGATGATTGTCGTATGGGACCTGCAGTGCAAGATATTTGGATGATGCTTAGTGGTGACCGTCAACAGCAATTATTACAGCTTGATACCATATTAACGGGTTACGATGAGTTTCATAGCTTTGAGACCAATCAATTGCCTTTGATTGAATCATTGCGTACTATGCGAGTAGTTAACTATATGGCATGGCTATGTAAACGTTGGAATGATCCTGCTTTTCCTCATAATTTTCCGTGGTTTAATACTGAAAAATATTGGGAACAACAAATTCTTATGCTCAAAGAGCAAATGTCTGCATTACAGCAGCCCCCATTAAGTTTACTGCCTTATTAAGCACGTAAGGTGCTATTGATTTATTAATGATTAGGAAATGTAATTTATGAAAAAATTAGTGAGTTTATTCGCTTTGATGTTATTACCGGTATTTGCATTTGCAGCAAATTACACTGAAGGCGAGCATTACACTAAAGTGGATGAAGAAATTACCGCAAAACCAGAAGTGCGTGAATTTTTCTCTTTTTATTGTCCCCATTGTTTTCAATTTGAACCATTTATGGCGACGTTGAAGACGTCAATTCCTGCAGATGTAAAGTTTGAAATGAATCATGTTGATTTCTTACGAGCGGCTTCACCTAAAGTACAACAAATGTTGAGCCAAGCAATTGTTGTTGCTCATCAAATGGGCTTAGAGAAAAAAGTCATTGGCGCTTTGTTTAACTACATTCATGTACAGAAAGCTGTATTTACTTCAGAAAAAGATATTCGTAATGTTTTCGTGCTTAACGGTGCTGATGGTGAAAAATTCGATAAATTAATGAATAGCTTTGGTGTTGTTAGTAAAGCGAAAGCGATGAAGAAGCAACAAGAGTATTTTGTTAAAAAACGTGCATTAACGGGTGTTCCTACCATTATTGTTAATGGCAAATATCGCGTAGATGCTAAAGGTTTAGACAAAAATAATTTTGAGCAAGATTATATTAACCTTGTGAATCACTTACTCACATTAAAATAAAATATCTCTTAGCGATATTTAAATAATAATGAGAGATAAAAAAGAGGCCGCGGCCTCTTTTTTTATACGTTAAATATTGATGAGTGCTGTCTGAAATTGGCATGCGATTAAACATTTATAATAAACTGGGAGTAACGAGCTGACGGAAAAAGTTATTTATTATTTTCAGATATAAAATTAAGAGGCTTATTTTTAAAGTAATATTAACAAGTACAGTTAACGCAAGCTTAAATTATGATGTGTTTTTCTATAAAGGTAACCGCTAAGGATTATCGCTATAACGAATAAAATAATACTTAAGATAAGTTGTTGCTGCCCACCAATTTGTAAACCGGCACCCATTAACGAAAATATCGTCATTTGTGGAATAAAACCGAGTGTTGAACCTATTACATAAGCTTTAAATGGAGAACGTGCAGTACCGGCTAATATGTTCGTGAGAAAGTTAGAGCCGGCAGGTAATAGTCGGATAATGAGTGCTTTAAAAAATGTATTACGACTAAAGAAATAATTAACTTTTGCCAGAGGGATCGGGTAATGTTGTTGAATAATATTAGCAAATAATTTGCGAGCTAGTAGCATTGTCAACATACAACCCAAAACGGTAGACATTGTCGCCAAGAGTGTGCCGTAGCCGGCACCAAATAAAAAACCTGCGCTTATGGCTGCTATTTGGCGAGGTAAGCCAATAGCCAAGGCCGGTGTTAGCAGTAATATAAATGTTAACGCACCCAATAACGTCTTTGGCACCAAAGTATTTAAATAATGTTGCAGATTATCGCTATAGCTACCTAACAAGGTCGCAGCTAAGGTTAACGCAAACAATAACGATAGTATGGTGGCAAGAATCGTTAACTTTACTGCTGGATTGGTCTTCAACACATTTTGGCTCTTTTTTTTTATTAGCGCGAAATGACTAAGGGCACCAACTTTGTTTTTTATACTTACCTGAATAAACTCTAGCAAAGCCAGCCGCCAGTAAATTATCACCTAAGTTTTCACCATCAATAAATACATCAGCGGTAATGCGAAAGTATTTACCACGATTTAAGCGTTTTAGTTCAATAACACGCGCGTGTTGAAGTTTTGTTTGGGTAAATTTTTTTGCGAGTAATGCCAATCGTTTTTCATTTGGACATTTTGCTCTTAATTCAGGGGTGTCGATATTGTTAATACGAATAGGGGCATTTTTACCGATAAGTGCCGGCCACTGATCAATATCAACACGAAAAGTATCACCATCATAAACATTGGTTACGCGACTAACAACAACATCTCCGTAGTCTTTCGCGATAATATCTGCTGACATTAAAGCAAGAAAACAACAAAGTAGTTTCGACAACATTGGCATTTAATTAGCTCAATACGAAAAATTGCCAGCATTTTGCGCTGCTTTTATACTAAATACAAGTGATGTTCAGGGCTTATCTATTTGTCGCTGTCTAAATTTTTCAATATTTTTGTTTTTGCAATGTTGAATTCAGTTTCGTTCAAAAACCCCTGTTTTTTCATCATAATAAGCTTGTCTAAAGCGGTAACAAATTCAGTATCAAGATCTAGAGGTTTTGTCTCAATGCTTTGTGTCTCGTTTTTACTTGATGTACTGCTATGATTATCGTTACCAACTGTTTGAACGATATTTTGAGCGCTATGTATATTCTCTTGTTTAAGTGAGTTTTCGGGCTCCTTAGGGCTGGCTGTTGTAGGTATTACCGTATAAATTACCGGTTCCTCTTGTTTAGGCTTCACCTTTATTTTTCGCTTCGCGGTTACTTCTGGCTTGATATATTGGGAAAATAGCCATTGCCAATCAATCACCTTATTTATCACTTTGCTATATTTGAGTTTAGTATGTCGAATATTACCAACACGATAATAAAGGCCAAACAGGTAACTTATATTCTGGTCGTCAACTAAACGTAGTTGGATTTTTCGCTGCTTTCCGTCCAGCATTTTTAATCGGTGTTCTTTTGCGAAAGTCATTAGTACTTCTTCTTCTAATGCATTGGAGAATGCTGCTGATGTATCAGCACTAACTGTTGAAATAACGTTATCATTTAAAAGTAGCTCACTGCTGATCAGTGAAGATATTTTAATAATTTTTTCTACTGCTTCAGGATGGCGTTTATGAAGTGATAATGATTGTGTTGCGGCATTAACATCAAAAGAGATCCATTGTTCTGATAATAAATGCTTTTTAGTAAGGTAATTTTTTCTCAGGTACCAAAAAGAAGCTATCAGAATTAGTATGAAGAAAAAGAACAATATAAAAGTACTATATGCATTTGATGTCGATGAAGGATTGTCATCTTGCAGGGTATTATCAATGGCTATTTCAGGTACTTTAACGGCGTATAAACGTTGTTTATTATGTTCGAGTAACAATAACTCGCCATTATGCCTTTGATATAAACTAAACTTAGTTTCTTCGTCAGCATTGTAATTGATGAGCTGATGAGGATTACTTTCACCTTCGATGACTTCTGCGCTATTCAGCGGCGAAGTTAGTGTTGATGCTTGTAACTGCCAAACATTGCCTTTTTCTTGTAAGTGAAGAAATCTGCCCCATAAATCCTTTAATTCTCTACCATGATAAAGTAACGTATTATGTGTTGAATTTGTTGGAGGTAGACGTTTTATTATTTTTTCTTGGGGTATGGCCTTACGCCAATCATCACCAATTTCCGCCTGTATTAAGACTTTTTCGCCTTGCTGATCCAGTTGAATAAGTAGACTCTGATTAGTTTTTTTGATCCAATTAAAATGAGTCGTTTTTTGACCTGAAATGTACACAATTTCGTTCGAAATACTGGCAGTTTTTATAAAAGGATTACTTGTTGGAATACTGTAATTTCGCAGACCGTATTTTTTGGGCTTGATACATAGTATTGAACCCGCATAGAGAGCTTGGTTTTGTATACCTTCACTTTTGGCTAATGCAATAAAGAGTAAGCCAAAATCATCATGCCATGGTTCAATATAGGGGTTAAAACTTAATTGCTGTATATTTTCCTGTGGACGCTGGATAGCAATTCGTAGTACTTCATTTTGTTTGCGAACCTTGGGAGCGTGATTAGGAATGTAAGTTATATGCCAGCGGGTTAACACAGTATCGTAAGGAACATTAATATCAGCATTTATTGGCGTTAACTTTTGCTTTATTGGCTTGCTTGGCTCAGTGTGTGCAGTATAAAACGTATGATAGCCATCACGATCACGGTAGCTAAAACTTGGATCTAAAGTGATCGCCGTTAATGCAATAATATCGGGGTTGTTTAGGGCTACTTTTAGCTCGAAAAAAGGATTTTGAGAAACTTCATTATCATTTAATTGGTATATTTTCCCCGTACTCGTCGCAATGTAATAATTATCTTTGCTACCTAATACCGGCAATATAGCATGCCATTCATCATTTTCTAATGCGGCGTTAGCCAGACTTGCTATCGCGGATAGTTCGAGGTTTTTTACTGTTTTCTCTGCTGCATAGCTGACTTGAGCGAAAGCGAAAATGAAAATACTAATCAAATAAAGTTTAGCAATTTTAAGCCAGTTATTTTTTTCCATAAAGCAGCGCATTCCTTAAAACTAATAACAAGTAGATGGTTAGTGTCTGGTTAATAAAACTGCTTGGTGAGCATCTATAAATTGGTTCTTTTGTTTATTATTTAAATAGCTTAGTTTTCCGTCAACTATTATTTGGTCATTTATTTTAGCGTGTTCTGCTAGATACAGAGCTTGTTTACCCCAAATATGGACAGGACGCTGAATCGTTACTACTCGGCTTTGTTGGGTAATAACGGAAAATATGTGTTGTTTTGATTCTAATATAACTTCAGTTAACTCTTTATTGTTTTCTGTCGTAAGCACTTTAATTTCAGAAACAATATTACCGCTACAATGAATTTGATTTATCGATTGTGCATAACCTTTTGGAAAAGTCTGTGCGTAACTAGCATGTATTATTTCGCGGTCATTTTTCTTACTATTAATTAAATGGCCCTGAACTAAGATAATGTCGCCTTTATCGGCATGAATAAGTGCACGCTCAACAATTTCACCAATGACTTTCACCGTGTGGTAACTCGTCCATTCTTTAAAACCATTCGTGACTTTATCAAACCAACGGCTATGTGTTGCCAAGGTTAGCTCAGCAAAGGCAATAATAGGGTTAGCTTGATAGCGAATATCTGGTTTATTAACCAAATTACCTAAAAGGGTTACTCGGCATAAATGATTTTGTGGTAATTCAGGTAACATAGCTCTGCTTGTAGTTATATGGCATAGGTGACTCGCACAATCGAAAAGTAATATTACAGATAAGTAGGGTAAAGTAATATGGAAATTACTAATAAAATCAACTTAACTGGCTAGTGTGACCATTGATTATGAATTTCATTATCAAATAAATTTTTAATTAAAATCGCAAATTCTTTAATAAAAATAACTTGTTCATCGGTAACTGAATTATTGATCACTCCCGATAGTATTTCTTGTAAGTCATAAACAATGGCATCAATTTCTCTAATTAGTGTATTTCGTTGATTAAACGTTAACGCTTCATTTTGATTACATAAACTAATGATTTGTTTGCTCATTTCTAACTCAATTGTCTCTAACACTGAGTCTTTGTTGCTATCGGTGTTTGAGCTGTGTTCAAACAGGCTTAAATGTTCGGTGAGATATTCAATAATATGAATATAGCCTTCGGTATCGGTAACCATTAGTTCATCTATTTGCAGTGTATGATGACGATACTTTACTCGTAAAATATGGTGATGATCAAGTTGGAAAAATTTTACGGAAAAATGTACGTTATTTTTTAATTAGAATGTTAACAATAGAGGCGGTGTAGAGCGAGGAAATAAGCACCTATTTATAATAGAAATAGGTGCTCGGCATTATATATTTCGTTACGCTACAGCGTTGGTACTTTCGAATATTTTGTCGGCAGATGCAGCAACAAATCCGGTATAAAGCTCGCCATTTTCCATTGGGTAGCGTTTTGCAAACTCATAGAAACAGCTTGGAATAGCAACAGTTTTGTCAGAGAACTCAACTAAAACGTGATCAGCCATGGTTGAAGACTGCTCCAGTTTAACACCTTCATCACCTTTAATTTCGCCACCGGTGGTGTTTAACTTAAAGCCACCAGCTTTAACGGCTTCATTGACTTCTTCAATTGAATCGTAGTTTGCTAAGTGGTTAATGCTAACGGTGAAATGGTTCGCACGGTAACCCCATGCAGCAACCCAAGCAGCGTATTCACTTTCAGCTAGTAGATCTAAGTATTCTTGATGACTTACTTGCCAATGAGTCCCTGAGTATAAAAAGCTTTCAAGGTTAATATCAGCTTCGTTGATGCCAGCGACCATTTTTTCGATGATTGCTTGTACACGCGGAGAAAACTTTTCCACTAACAGTTCACTGATAAAAACTTTTGGTAAGTTAGTATCAGTATGTTCAAAGTGTTTCGCGTATAGTTTTTTAGCTTCAAAGTGGTATTCGCCACATTCTTTATAACCTAAGTTAATTAAATGGGCTGAGATTTTTTCAATATTTACTTTCGCAATATTAAAAGTGCGGTAAGCCACGTGATCGTTGATCAAGTCATCACCAGTACTTAACAGTTGATGTACTTTGTCAGCTGAAGGCGTCACTTCTAAATAGTTTTGCCAAATGTTGTTAAATAAATTTTTAACCGGAGTCATGTTAAATTCCTAAATGCATAAATAAAATAGTGTTGATATCTCAAGTCGACTGAATGGTATGTGAGGCTATTTATTCGTTCTTCAATAGGAAATTAAAGAATATTTAGGACAGCATGCATGATAACCACTCAGAGGAAGCGGCTATATTTGATCGATATTTTTAAAAAAGCTGGGACGGATCCCAGCTTTTTTTAATGGACAGTGAAGTTTCATTACGATTAAGTTATTTATACTACTTAATTGATAAACCTGGGCTTAACGTTGCTGGTAATGCTACTTTTTCAGCTTCTACTGATGCTACAGGGTATGCACAATAATCAGCAGCATAAAACGCGCTGGCTCTGTGGTTACCACTTGCACCGATGCCACCAAATGGAGCTGCACTGCTAGCGCCAGTAATTGGTTTATTCCAGTTGACGATACCTGCACGGATACGACGGAAGAAGTGATTGTATAACTCTTCACTATCACTTAATAAGCCTGCAGATAAACCAAATGAAGTATTATTTGCTTCATTAATAGCAGCGTCAAAATCTGTGTAACGGTACACTTTTAGTAATGGGCCAAAATGTTCGTCATCTGGCATTTCAGAGATATTTGTTACATCAACAATACCAGGAGAAATAAAGCCAGTACCTACTTCTAGGTGCTTCATCATAACGATTGACTCGCCACCAAGATCAAGAAGTTGCTGCTGAGCTGCCACTAAGCTTAAGGCCGCTTTTTCAGAAATCATAGAACCGATAAAAGGTTGCTCTTCATCGTCATAGTAGCCAATTTTCATTGCTTGAGTACTCGCAACTAATTTAGCTAAAATAGCATCGCCTTGTGCGCCTGCTTCAATGAATAAGCGACGTGCACAAGTACAGCGTTGGCCTGTAGTGATAAATGCAGATTGCAAAATATCATGTACTACGGCATCGATATCAGTAACATCTTTCACGATTAATGGGTTATTACCGCCCATTTCAAGCGCCAAAATCTTACCTGGTTGGCCGCCAAACTGTTCGTGAAGGAAATGACCTGTCGTTGAACTACCTGTAAAGAATAAACCGTCAATTTGTGGATGACTGGCTAATGCTTTACCTGTTTCTACTTCACCTTGCACCATGTTGATAACGCCAGCAGGAAGACCCGCTTTCAACCATAGTTTTAAGGTTTCTTCCGCAACCATCGGTGTTAATTCACTTGGTTTGAATACCACTGTATTACCGGCGATAAGTGCAGGAACAATATGACCGTTTGGTAAATGACCAGGGAAGTTATAAGGGCCGTATACCGCAACAACACCATGTGGTTTGTGACGAATAAAGGCTTTTGCACCTGGCATAGGGTTTTCAACAGTACCTGTACGTTCTTCATTAGCACGTACAGAAATCGCTATTTTACCCACCATAGCACCAACTTCGGTACGAGTTTCCCAAAGTGGCTTGCCGGTTTCAAGTGCAATAGTTGTTGCGAACGCTTCTTTATGTTCAGTCAACAATTCAGCAAATTTAGCCGCAATAGCAATACGCGATTCTATAGGCATATTAGACCAGGTTTCAAACGCTGCACGCGCAGCCATAACAGCTTCATCAACTTGTGATGCTGAAGCGGTATTTCCCTGCCAAACTACTTGGTTTTTAGCTGGGTTTTTTGAGAAAATTTCATGGCCTAAACCAGCTGTCCAGTGACCATTAATAAGTTGTATATTGTGTGACATTCTTGTTTCCTCTGCGCGTGTATCGCTCATGAGTGTAGTAATTGTTTTGCTTGCTGATTAATTTGAAACTAGGCGCACCCAGTCTCCTTCTTTAACCATTAGCGCATCTGCAACAGCTTGTGAAATAACGACTTGATTGGCTGTTTCACGCAATAAAACCGGTGCTTGTGTTGCTCTAAAATCTGCAACTTTACCGTTACAAATAATATAGTTATTGTCGTTGGTCACATCACCAATTAATACTTGGCATTGTTGGCTTTGACGAACAGTTTTTACTAAGGCTGTTTGTGTTTCAACTGTTGGACCACCATCAAAAATATCGACATAACCACGACGAGAGAAGCCTTCAGCTTCCAGTAACCTTAGTGCAGGCACCGTTTTTGGATGTACCTTATTGATCACGCGCTGTGCTTCAGGGCTCAACAAGTTGACGTAAATAGGATACTTTGGCATTAATTCAGCAATAAATACTTTTTTCCCAATACCCGTAAGATAATCGGCCGTTGGGAAGTCAAGCGAGAAGAAATGCTCTTCTAACCATTTCCAAAAAGGTGATGAGCCGTCTTCATCTGAAACACCGCGCATTTCTGCTATAACTGTTTCAGAGAAACGTTCAGTGTGCTCTGCCATAAATAGAAAGCGAAAACGTGATAACAAACGTCCGTTTTTATTTTTACGGTGTCCTTCGCTTAAAAACAAAGTACAAATTTCAGAAGCGCCCGTGTAATCATTACATAATGATAATGTTTCAACGGTGTTGTAAATATTAAGCTCTCGAGAGCTATGCACAACCTTACCTAAATGGTAATGATAAAATGCATCATCTAGACCGACAGCAGCTTCAATGCCACTGGTGCCAACCACTGCACCGGTTTCAGTATCTTCCATGACAAACAGGTAACCTTCATTACCAGGCTTGGTAACAACGCTTTTGAAAGAAACTTCAGCGTGAGAAATACGTTTTTTAAGTAATTCTTCGTTGACCGGTAGTGATGTAAAACCGTGTCCTGACTCCACAGCAATACGATGAAGTGCATCATAATCACTGTTTTGAATAGGGCGTATAATAATCATAGAAAACTCTCAATGAGACGCTCAAACACCTCAGTATTAAAGGTATTTGAACGTTTTATAATGGATGACTTACTTAGCTAATTTAGCCACTGCTTTTTCAAAACGTACTAAGCCTTCAGCAATATCTTCATCAGGAATAACTAATGAAGGAGCAAAGCGGATAATGTTAGCGCCAGCAACAAGTGTCATCAGACCTTCATCCATAGCAGCATTTAAAAAGTCTTTAGCTCTACCTTGATATGCTTCAGTTAATACAGCACCAATCAATAAACCTTTACCACGAATTTCGCTGAAAACGTTGTACTTAGCATTGATAGCGTTTAAACCAGCAACGTAAAGTTTTGCTTTTGCTTTTACGCCATTTAAAACTTCAGGTGTGTTCACTGTATCAAATGCAGCTTCTGCTACGGCACAAGCTAATGGGTTACCACCGTATGTACTACCGTGCGTACCAATTTTAAGGTGCTTAGCAATATCTGTAGTCGTGATCATAGCGCCAATTGGGAAACCGCCGCCAAGTGCTTTAGCTGTGGTTAAAATATCAGGAGTAACACCTAAATCCATATAAGCATATAGCTCGCCTAAACGGCCAACACCTGTTTGTACTTCATCAAAAACTAATAATGCGTTATGTTCGTTACAAAGTTCACGAACACCTTTTGCAAATTCATCAGTCGGTGAAACAATACCGCCTTCGCCTTGCAATGGTTCCATGACTACTGCACAAGTTTTGTCAGACATAAGGGCTTTTAAGCTGTCTAAGTTATTGTATTCGGCGTGATCGATATCACCAGGCTTAGGGCCAAAGCCATCAGAGTAAGCCGCTTGACCACCGACAGTAACCGTGAAAAATGTACGGCCATGGAAGCCTTGTTTAAAAGCGATAATTTGTGATTTTTCAGCGCCAAAGTTTTCTAGAGCAAAACGACGAGCTAATTTTAAAGCCGCTTCGTTTGCTTCTGCGCCAGAGTTAGCAAAATAAACTTTATCGGCAAAAGTGTTATCTGTTAATTTTTTCGCTAAACGTAATGCCGGTTCATTGGTCATTACATTTGATAAGTGCCAGATTTTGTTCGCTTGTTCAGTTAATGCGCCAACTAATGCAGGATGGCAATGTCCTAAACAGTTAACAGCAATGCCACCAGCAAAATCGATAAATTCACGATCTTGTTGATCCCAAACACGAGAACCTAGACCGCGAACAGGGATAACTGCAGATGGCGAATAGTTAGGTACCATAACATCATCAAATAACTCACGAGTTACTGGGAAGTGGTTAGACATTGTAAATTCCTCTTATATTTAGGATATTGTGATCAATAATTGTGTTTTAGTTTAATTCACCAAAGCGTGAAAAACTAAATGAATTAATTAGTCGAGTATTAATTAAACGCAGGACTAATTAAAAATAGGCAGGGATTATGACAGAAAAAACAGCCATTGTCTTGCTAGAATGCGCTGAAGCCCTTGTAAAATAAAGGGTTGGACGTTTTTATTCATTATTACTGCATAACTATGTTTATGATGATTTTTGCGCGTATAGACGATTACTAGTGCGTATGTCATCTAGGGTGATCTGTAATTACAGGCCGTTTTTCATAATTAATCAAAAATAATTAATTTAATTAAACGTTAATTTTATATGGTCAATATCGCTTTTCTTTAACAAGGCGATATCACTGGCGGTTAATTGTCCTGCTGAGAGCAATATTTTTGCTTCAGCTGTCGTGATAAGATCTTCTTTTGCTAAGCTTCTAAAAGCAACATAAGCTTTGGCTTTAGTGACTAATTTTGCGATGGGGCACATGTGGCTAATATTGATAGCATAGGCGAGGTCAAATAATGCTTCTGTGATATCTAAGCGATCAAAACGCATTAATTCAACCATATCCGCGGCCACTTTACCGCTACGTTCGAGTAACTGCTCGAGCAGTAATTCTGGCGATACTTCAAGCTCAACTAAAACGTCATGTAGTCTTTTATCTTTCTTATCATAAGCATTTCGAAGCTCTTCATTGTAAAGCTCGCTATAAGTATTTAAAAAAGATCGAGTCACGGCGAGCAAACCTAAATTACTGAACATACCAGCACTAAAGGCTGCGAATTCATCTAGACCTTGTTCTTTTGCTAATAACTGAGCAGCTAACGCGATGGATAAACTATCGTTCCATAATTTTCGTTTCATTAACGGATAAGGAGCTGTACTGGTGGGTAGCCAGTGTTTAAGCATAAACGTTGGCATGACCAATTTCAGGTTGTCTAAACCGACATAACTTAACGCTAAATTGGGTTTAGTCACTTGTATGTCTGAACGCTTACGGTATTGAGGCTTGTTGACTAAATTGATTAATTCAGTGCACAACCAAGGTAGTGCTTTCGCCAATGGTGTAATGCGATTAATACTTGCAGCCTTCATGGCTAATATTTCCATGATCGAAGGAGCAGCATCTTCTATCTTTAACACATTAGCGTAGAGATTCTCTTTATTGTCGAACTCTTTATTTACCTGATGAGTGACTTGACTAAAAAACTGACTCATTACTTGTGCTTTAAAGTGCTCTTTACCGTGCGCTTGAATAATTTTATTTTTGTGCGCTTCTTCTTCTACCGCAAGAAGTTCACGTCGACGATTTAACTGTTCACTGTTTTGATGCTTAGCAATATTTATTTTGCCATTTTTTTGATGTGCAAAATCTTTACTAATCGCGAGACTTAATGCGCGACTGTAAATGGGATAAACTAATTCATTATTTTCAAATACTTGCATCAGGGCTTCATTATTCGTTATCAGTTCGTAGAGTTTACGGCTTAGTTAAGCTATCGGCCTATTCGGCGCTTTCATTAATATTATCATCTATTTGATTTGAATATTGATCAATAAAATTTTGCAGTAGCTGCTGACCTTGTTCGGTTAAGACAGATTCAGGATGAAATTGTACGCTCGCAATCGCTAAAGATTTATGTTGTAACGCCATAATTTCCTGTTGGCCATTAGTGGTTATCCAAGCGGTGACTTCTAGCTCATCAGGTAAGGTATTTTCATCGACAATTAACGAATGATAGCGTGTTACGGTTAAAGGTAGATTTAAGTTGTTGAACAACCCTTGTTGATTATGGCTAATAGCGCTGGTTTTACCGTGCATAACTTGTTTGGCTTTAATCACTTTTGCGCCAAAATGTTGGGCAATGCATTGATGGCCAAGACAAACACCTAATATAGCGATACGACCTTTAAATCTTTCTATTATAGCGAGTGATAAACCGGCGGCGTCGGGGTCACAAGGACCTGGAGATATGACAATATATTGTGGAGCCAAAGCTTCAATATCAGCTAAGCTGATTTCATCGTTTCTGCACACTTTAACTTCTTGTCCAAGCGCTTGAAAATAATGCACTAGGTTAAAAGTAAAAGAGTCGTAATTGTCGATCATTAATAGCAAGGAAGCACCTGTATAAAACTAAATCATAAAGCGGGCGCTATTCTAATCTTTAATCTATATCCACGCTAGCCTAAAGCGAATTTCATCGTTATTGGCACATAAAAAAAGAGCTTAAACTAAGGTGTAAGCTCTTTTTGTCTTGTTGCTAAGTTAAGACAATGATTGTTGTCGGCTTAAAATGTAGCGGCAGCTTGTAACCAAAGTTTGTCTGAATCTACGCCTTGATCGACAGCATTGAAGCTAGCAAATTTAACTAAAACACTATAATTTTTGTTAATTGCATAGGCTGCTGAAATATCGATTTCTGAACCGTAATTGATACTATCGACGTCTGAAGATAAATCGTGATAGGTAGCAGCAAGTTTAATGCCTTGTACCTGAGTTTTTGCGGTAAAGTAAATATCTTCAATACCTTGTGCTGGTGTTGCTAAGAACTTGTCAGCAAAACCTTGGAATTTATGTAAAGTCGCTAAAGGCGTTGAAAATCCAACACCGTTATCACTACCTAAAGACTCAATACCAGCTAATAACGTCACTGAACTCACTTTAGTGCCTAATTCAACATTGTAATAATCAGCGCTAAAATCAGCTGCGTTATCTCCTGCTTCACTTTGTGTTGCGTAAGCTGCGTTAACCATTACAGGGCCAAATTTACCTTTGTAGCTTAAGCCATAAGTATCTGTTGATGAAGATGCGGCGGTGTCAAAATCGAGCAAGTAAGCATAAACATTGATTTTATGATCTTTGTTGATGTTATAACCGGTGTTAAGTAAGTGAAATTGACCATGTAAATCAGCTTTATCGCCATCAGGGCCAAAAATACGATTGATATTGTAAACGTAACTATAATCAGCTGAAAAGCCTTTAACCGCATTCATCTCAAAGCGGTAACCGTCGTAGGTTTGCTCATTTTGTCTCCAACCTACACCACCAACAAAACGCTGGCTATTGTGTAAAATACGTTGGCGACCGGCAGTCGCTGAAAATTGTTCGGTACTGTATTTTAAGAATAATTGATTAACGTCTGTTCCGGTAGGATCTGCAACTACAGGGTAGTCAGTTTCACCATTACTGGTGCTATTGTAGTTATCTATAATATCGGTAACGTTATCGACTTCAACGCCTGCAGATAACCCTTGAAAATCACCTGTGTTGACAGTCATACGGCTTTTTAATGTTAATGCGCTAGCATTGTCGTCAATACCTTCTTGATCGACCCCTTCGTAACGTGCACGAAAACTTACCTTAACCGTACTTTCGGATAATGCTTTTTTAACACCCGTGGCTACAGATGTTTCTTCTGCAAACGCGAGTGGTGCGCTTAAAAGTGATGCTGAAAGTAGAGCTAGAGAAGTGTATTTAATGTTAGTTTTCATAATATCAACCTTAATGTTTAAACTTTGAGAGCGTTTATTTTTAATCAAATTCAGTATGTATTAGTTGAAATTTTGGATTGTTTTAAGGCATTTTTTAATAATTATTATTTGTCATAACAAGCTAAATTTTAATTTATTACAATGAGTTACTCTTTATTTTAGGTGCATGAATAGATTCTTCACTGCTAGAGCAGTAAGATTGTTTATGGTCATGTCATTTGAAAAAATGAGTAACTTTTTAATGCGCTAAAATTAGCACTACTCTGATTGAATGAGAAATACAAAAGGCTAAAATTGACGGTAGAATGTCGCTAAGCTGATCTGGAACAATAAATAGGTGAGTTTTCGTGCTGCGCGCAATTAATTACGAAGATTTTTTTAAGTACTATGCACTCAGAAACTGACAAGATAGCTTAATAAAGTGACTTATAGAGCGCTAACTTGTCGTTCGCCAGAGTCATATTAAAATCGTTGTTGAAAGGCAAATAATTGCTGTTGGGCTTGTTGATGACTGATGATGGAAAAATTAACTTTTTCACCGGGACGCATTTGACTTAAGCGAAATAAATCGGTTTGCATTACCGTACCCAGTACCGGATAACCGCCCATGGTTTGTCGTTCTTTCATTAGCACGATAGGTTGTTCGTTAGCTGGAAACTGCACCATGCCATAAGTCACCGGCATCGATAATAAACAGCTGTGACGCAATGAGTCGGTCAATATTTTTTCATTTGAGGGTAATAATTGTGAATGCTCTGCCTTGAGACGATAGCCCATGCGGTTACTATCAGGCGATATAATGTATTCGGTTGCTAAAAAGCGTTGCTGTGCTGCCGGACTCATGTTGTTGAACAGACTACTGACCATGATGCGCAAGGTTAGTTTTTCTTGTGCGTAGAACAATGTAGGGTTGGTTGTCGGTTGATTTAGCGCGCGCGCTGCTTGTGTTGCTGTGTTTTCAGCGTTGTATGTCGTTTCGCATTCAGTTTCGAATTCAGTCTCGTATTCGGTTTGAACTTGAGTTAAGTGTGCTCGCGCCGCGGTAAAATATAATTTACTGTGAGCTTTTAAAGATTCACCTGTAAAGCCCAAGGCCATTTCATTTTTGGTTTGGGAAAAACTGCCTAACCACGGCAATTGATCAGGCTGGCAAGTAAAGCCTCCGGAGATCGCAATATAGTTATGCAAAGCTGATTTAGGCAGAGAAAAGTCAATTATATCGCCAACTTTTAATGGATGACACTGCCAATTTTTTACTAAAACATCATTGATTTTAGCTACGCAGTCCGCTCCCGTTATCGCAATAATACAACATGAACTTGCTCGAAAACTTATTTGACCCAAAGTGATTTCAATTGCTGCCCATGCCGCGTGTTGATGGTCGTTATTGTTATTGTTATTGTTATCGTCAACGACACAAGCTGCCATATAATCTGAAATTAGCTTGTTAGCACTCAAAAAAGCAAACTCATCAGCAGCACCACCGGCACTAAAACCTAAGTGCTGAGCATTGAGACGCCCAAGATCTTGGATGCTTGCCTGACCATTAATATGAATAATCTCCAGATAGTGCGCAGTCATTTTGGTAAACCTTGCTGTAGCGTGAAAAATTCAGCTTTTGAAATCGCATAAAATTGAACATTTTGTCCAACCTTAATCGTCGCGTTGAATTGACCATGGCTACTTTCGTACATTGGCAGCGGAGTTTGGCCGATAATATGCCAACCACCAGGACTTTCAATCGGATAAATAGCGCTTTGTTGTTCAGCAATAGCTACTGCGCCTTTGGGGACTTTTGTTCGCGGTGATGATTTGCGAGGCAAGTGTAAACTTTTAGGCAAACTAGCCAAGTAACAAAAGCCGGGTGTAAAACCCAAGGCAAAGCCATGATAAATGTTAGCGCTGTGCTGTTTGATAACTTGCTCTGTTGATAAGTTACAGCGCTTGGCTACATCGGCTAAATCCCATTGTTGTTCGGTGTCATAATAAACCGGTATTTTAATGCAATCGGCTTCATTAACTTTAGCATTTGGGCTGTTTTCTGAATATTTTATAAGGTGATTAATCTTGGCGATTATTTCTGTGTTAGTGATCAACTGAGGACGAAAATAAAGCATTAAGCAATGATAGCTGACCAATGACTCTACAACTAACCCATCCAACTGCTCTGTGATCAGCGCTTGTAAGCTAATAATTTCATGGTGTTGTGTCAGTGATATTGTGGCTTGCCAACTCAATAGCAAAGCGTTTTCTGCAACAAGCTCAATATTAACGTTTTTTCGGTTTTTATTACTCACTAACTCGTCGGCCATGATGTTAATGCTGCTCTTGCGCGGTGATTGTTGCTCGCAAAGCTTTAATCATCGCTAAAGCATTCGGCGTGTCACCATGCACACATAAGGCATCAACATGACAAGGTAACGGCTGTTGATTAATACTAAGTAAAGGCTGTTGGTCGAGTAACGCTTGGCAGCGGCTTACTACGTCTTGATTATCAGTTAATACCGCACCGGCTTCGCCACGAGGTACTAATAAGCCGCTATCTAAATAGGCTCGGTCGGCAAAGGCTTCAAAGTAGAGTGAAATATGATGTTTACTGGCAATTTTCTCAAATGCAGCGCTGTCTGTTATGGCCTGAATCATTAAAGATAAAGGCTTTTCATTCGATTGATTTAATTGCGCAATGGCTTGGCAAATACTATCGAAGATGGTGATGTTTTTCATCATGTCGTTATAAAGCGCGCCATGGGGTTTTACATATTCAAGCTCGGCATTTTCTGCTGTACACAATGCTTGCAGTGCCCCTATTTGATATTGCACATCGGCAATTAGCTCGTCTTGCGTTATGTTTATCGACAGTCGACCAAAATTCTCTACATCTGGGTAACTTGGGTGGGCGCCGATAACTACATGATGTTGCTGCGCAAGTTTAATGGTTTTTTTGATAGTGAAAGCATCTGAGCCATGAAAGCCACAGGCGATATTAGCCATATTGATAAAGGGCATAATATCGGCGTCGTTATTCTCGGTGAATTCACCTAAATCACAGTTTAATTTCATACTTAACCTTAGTTATACCAATTGAAATAAACAATCGATCATTTTAATACGGTTTAAATCTCCAATAACTGCGTTGCTTTCAATCACACTAGCTAGCTATTACTCGGCAATATGCTCCTGCATTGCGCTAATGACTTACATCCATGTAAGAATCAATCAAGCGCCTTATTCTTGAAAATTTACCCTCGCTTAAAATTGATCGATAACTTATTACATTTGGTATTAATCTTCGCCTATTTGATGGCGTTTTCTTATCGGATGACTAATAACAACATCGGTTAGTGGTGTGCAACTGCAACTTAATATATAGCCTTGTTGCTGTTCTTCATCTGATAGACCGTCTTGGCAGTGTTGCTCTACTTCACCTTGTTCTAAGGTTACTTTACAACGACCACACATGCCTGCGCGACACGAATAAGGCAGCAGTAAGCCAGCATCTTCGCCTTGTTCAAGTAAGGTTTGCTTGTTGTTACCCGTAACGGTTTTATTAAAGCTACTAAACGTTATAACCGGTTTTTTTTTCTTAACGATAACCGCCTGTTCTGTTGGCTTGTTGGCGCTATCATCGACGTTGGTTTGCGATGACTTATTAGGGAAGGTGAATATTGGTCCTGCTTGGCGTTTTAATACTTCAAGGCTGTCACCATGTTTGATTTGGCCTTGATTAAGTGCAATCAAGTTTTGGCCAAATAAAATGTCACCGTTGGCCAGCTGGCGGAAGTCCTTTAAGGTTTTTAAAGGCTCTTGCTGGCGATTTAACTCACCTGTTTGAGGATTAATAGTCGTAAAAATACAGCGTGTGCAGGGTTTTGTTATTTCAAATTCCACTTCACCAATGCGAATATGTTGCCAAGTATCTTCTGCAAAAGCATCGCAATGGTTGATAACAATGTTCGGGCGAAACTGTGCCATCGAAATCGTAGGCGTTTCCGATGCATATCGGCTGTTTAAGTTATCAAGAGAAGCCTGTGAAATCAGTAACAAAGGATAGCCATCAGCAAAACCCACTTGGCTGCTCTTATTCTTAACGAAACGTTGTGAGTCGGAGCCAAAAAATAATAATTGGCAAGGTTGCTCAAGGTAGCGACTAAACCACTGATTGATATTTTCTTGGCATTGCTGGGCATTAATAGTGTCATCCCAAACACGTACAGCAACATAACTTGCAGAGACTTTATGATAATCGACGGTTAAGCATGGCATGTTTGGCGCCGTGATCACCATGCCTGTTGCCGTTAAGTTAGCTTGAATTAAACATAAGGTTGGATGCGTGCGAGCGGTAAAAAAATCACCCTCAGGGCTAGCAACCACAAAACGACGATCGAAGGCTAAGCCGAGCTCTTCAACCCAGCTATTTGATAACTCAATACCGGCGCTAGATTTTATCGGATAGACGTTAATGTTTTGTAGAATAGCCTGGCTCATGAATTTCCTTAATGTGGTAAATGCTTAATCGCATTGATAGTGGGCAAAATGTAGGGATTTTGCAATATGTATTTTTCTTGGATTAAGGTATATTGAGCGCATTCTGATTCAAACTTTAGCTCGAGCTAGCATACCTCGCATCAGAGCTATTCAAATAGGTTTTTATGCATCTTCATATATTAGGTATTTGTGGCACTTTTATGGGCGGTATTGCCGCTATTGCCAAGCAGATGGGCTTTCGTGTTTCTGGCTGTGACGCCAATGTTTATCCTCCTATGAGCACGCAGTTAGAGCAATTAGGTATTGAATTAAAATCAGGCTACTTAGTAGAGCATTTGGATGATGAGCCTGATATCGTTATTGTTGGTAACGCCATGACCCGTGGTAATCCGATGGTAGAATATATTCTAGATCGAAAAATCCCTTACACCTCAGGACCACAGTGGTTATTAGAACATGTACTGAAAGACCGTTGGGTGCTAGCTGTTTCTGGTACGCACGGCAAAACCACCACCAGTTCAATGTTAACCTGGATATTACAATATGCAGGGATGGAACCGGGTTTTTTAATTGGTGGCGTGCCGCAAAATTTTGATTGTTCAGCCCGCTTAGGTAATGCACCGTTTTTTGTTATTGAAGCTGATGAATACGATACGGCCTTTTTCGATAAACGTTCCAAATTTGTTCATTACCGTCCAAATACTTTAGTTATCAACAATATGGAGTTTGATCACGCAGATATTTTTCATGATCTGAGTGATATTCAACGCCAGTTTCATCATCTTATTCGTATGGTGCCAAGTAATGGTTTAGTACTATCGCCTAAAAATGAACCTGCCATTAGTGAAACACTCGCTATGGGCTGTTGGACTCCAACCGAATACAGTGTCGACAACGAAAATAAGCTGTTGGGTTGGCATGCAGATAAGTGCATTGCAGATGGCAGTGAATTTATCGTCAGTTTCCAAGGTGAAGTACAAGGGCGGGTGAACTGGGCGTTGATTGGTGACTTTAATATCGATAACGGCTTAATGGCTATTGCAGCAGCACGTCATGCTGGCGTGCCAACAGCAGTGGCTATTGAAGCGTTAGCAACGTTTATTAATACTAAACGTCGATTAGAGCTAAAAGGTGAAGTCAATCAGGTGCGAGTTTTTGATGATTTTGCCCATCACCCAACTGCAATTGCCAAAACATTAGCCGGTGTACGAGCAAATGTTGGCAATAAAAGAGTGATTGCGATCCTTGAACCACGATCAAACACCATGAAATCAGGCGTTCACAAAGACACCTTGGCAAAATCGTTAGCTGACGCTGATATGGTTTTTGTTTATCAAGGTGAGCAAGTTCAATGGTCGGTTGATGCTTTAGTTGCTGATTGTCAGCAACCTTGCTTTATCGGCCAAGATATTACAGAAATGGTGCATGATATTGTTGCCAAAACAGAAGCGGGCGATACCTTAGTGGTAATGAGCAACGGTGGCTTTGGTGGCATTCATGAAAAGCTTTTATCAGCATTGTCTGCGCTATAATAACCATAGCATCGTGCTTAATAACATATTGACTCGCAAAGTGGTTCAAGTGAGTGATCAACTTTTCAGTACAATCAGTATAATAAAGACAGCAAAAGTAAGTCTGGGTTAATTCATTAAGGTGTACGTGTGCAAAATCAAGTAACAAAAATTAATAACAACGGTGAATTTGAGCAAAAAATAACGTTAGCGATCACCGGCGCTTCTGGCTCGGCTTACGCACTGCGGTTATTAGAGTGTTTAGTGGCTGCCAATTATCAAGTGTATTTATTATGCTCGAGTGCCGCTCGTGTAGTATTTGATACCGAAGTCGGTTTGAAATTGCCTAGTTCTCCCGATGCAGCCAGTAAATTTTTTACTGAACGCTTCAATGCAAAGCCGGAACAAATTATCGTTTTTGGTAAAGAACAGTGGTTTTCGCCAGTTGCTTCGGGCTCTGCAGCGCCAAAAACCATGGTAGTGTGTCCATGTTCTACAGGTACATTAGCGGCTATTAGCCAAGGTATGAGTGATAATTTAATCGAGCGTGCTGCTGATGTGGTGATTAAAGAGCGAGGGCAACTAATACTAGTGCCGCGTGAAACACCATTCTCAACCATTCATTTGCAGAACATGCTATCGCTCTCGCAAATTGGCGTAACTATAATGCCGGCAGCACCGGGTTTTTATCATCAACCTGAGTCGATAAATGACCTGATAGATTTTATGGTCGGACGTTTACTCGATCATTTAAATATCGCACAAACCATTATGCCGCGCTGGGGTTATCAGGCGAAATAATCACCCTGTTTATTATGCCCTACGCGGGTTTGTTATTGAGCTAAAACTATCTAAAATAGTGGTGTTAAACTTAGGTTTGTGCCACTTTGTTTTTTGCTTTAATCGCTTTAATATCAACGCCATCAAGTAATAGCATGACATCAGCGAGTAACCTTTTAAGCTCGGTGACTTCGGTAGGAATACTTTTCTTGGCTTTTTGCACATAAGCAATAGCTTCACGATTTTGAATGACGGCCAATAAAGCCTTTAATGTATCGGTATCATCAGCATCAATAGCGGGTAGTTTTTTTTCACTCGCTGCATTGTAGAGTGAGTAGATGGTAATTAAACTTGCTTGCGCTTCTTTTAATCTTTCCATAAAAACCTATCCTTATTTTTATTGTCTGGTGTTTATATACCATACTGAAAAATAAAAATATTGTCTATTTTTTCTGCATATCATTAATAATAAAGATCGATATTTAATACTGGGATTGAACGGTAAATAATGGCAATTTGTCGCATTATGCTTAAGTTTTAAATGTCGATGTGTTGTAGTAGGAAGATAACAATAATTTATAACTTATTAGGTTAAACATTATGTCTAAATTTACTACTCGAATTTCTTCACTAGCACTCAGTATTACCTTGATACTAGGCACTAGTCATTACGCGTTTGCTGACGAAAATATTGCCAAAGCGTCTGAAAAAGGCAAAGCTGAAAAATGGTCGGTCAACAATCCGCAAGGCGAATTCACCAGCGCAAAAATTGACGTTCGCCAAGGTACTTGGATGAATGTCGATCTTAGCCCCGATGGTAAAACCTTAGTCTTTGATTTATTAGGTGACATTTATACTTTGCCGATTGAAGGAGGGGAAGCAAAGGCATTAATGACTGATATTGCTTGGCAAATGCAGCCGCGTTTTAGCCCAGACGGTAAGCACATTGCTTTTACTTCTGATGAAGATGGTGGCGATAATTTATGGATTATGAAGGCCGATGGTAGCGCAGGTAAAGCAGTTAGCAGCGAAACTTTTCGTTTATTAAATAGCCCCGCATGGTCACCTGATGGTAATTATCTTGTGGGCCGAAAACACTTTACTGGTTCACGCTCTTTAGGTGCTGGCGAAGTTTGGATGTACCACAAAACCGGTGGTAACGGTGTTATGTTAACCAAACGTCCGAATGAACAAAAAGATTTAGGCGAACCGGCGTTTTCGCATGATGGAAAATATGTTTATTTCTCACAAGATGCAACGCCGGGTAAAACCTTCCACTACAGTAAAGATTCTGAAAAAGGCATTTATAAAATTAAACGTCTTGAGCTTGCCACCGGTGACATTAAAGTCGTTGTTTCTGGTAAAGGCGGTGCTATAAGACCTGTGCCGTCGCCAGATGGTAAGTACTTGGCTTATATTAGCCGTGATGACTTCCAATCAAACCTATATTTGTATGACTTAAAAAGCGGTAAAGAAACCTTGGTTTTCGAAAACTTAGACCGAGATATGCAAGAAACTTGGGCAATTCATGGTGTTTATCCGAATATGGCTTGGTTGCCAAACAGTGAGGGCATGGTGTTCTGGTCGGGTGGTCAAATTAATAAACTCGACCTTGAAAGTAAAAAAACATCGATAATCCCTTTTCATGTGAAAACTGAGAAGAAAATCCAAACGGCGTTGCGCTTTCAACAAGATGTAGATCAAGATAACTTTGATGTGAAAATGCTGCGTGATGTCGAAGTATCACCAGACGGTCGAAAAGTGGTTTACGAATCAATGGGCCATATTTATGTACGCACCATTGCTGACGGTAAAGTAAAAGGTAAAGCTAAACGCTTAACAAAACAAAAATCGCACTTTGAGTTAAATCCTAGTTTTTCTCGTGATGGAAAATATGTAGTTTATAGTACTTGGGATGACAAAAAACTTGGTGAAATTCGCTTAGTCTCATCACGCGGTGGCAAGAGTCGTTTACTCACTAAAGAGCCTGGTAAGTATATTGAACCTAGTTTTTCTCCAGACGGTAAAACAGTCGTCTTTCGTAAAGTTGAAGGTGGCTACATCACCGACCCAACGTGGGGGCTAAATCCTGGTGTTTATACGGTTAATGCCAAAGGTGGTAAACCAAGCTTAGTCACTGAGTCAGGTTTATTACCGCATTTTGGTGCTAAAAATGACCGCATTTATGTTTTACGTAATGGTGAAAAGCCACAACTGGTAAAAATTAATTTAGACAATTCATCAACAGCAAATAAAGAGCAGCCGATTTACCAAGGTAAGTTTGCCACTGAATATAAGGTATCTCCGGATGGTAAATATTTAGCGTTTACAGAACGCTTTAAAGTGTTTGTTACACCCTTTGTTGAGCGCGGCCAGGTGATTGATATTGGTCCTGAAGCTAAAAATTTACCGGTGAAAAAATTATCAGTACGTGCGGGTGAAAGTATTAACTGGAATGGTAAGTCTAATGAAATATATTGGAGCTTAGGTCCTGATCTTTACCAAGCAAGTGTCGCTGGTTTATTTGACATAGCTGATGAAAAACCTAGCGTTAAAACTGATGAGCAGGCGAATGATAGCTCGGCAAAAGAACCACTTAAAACTTACCTAGGTTATAAAGAGAAAGCCGATAAGCCTTCAGGACGAATTGCTTTTGTTGGTGGTAAAGTTATTACCATGGAGGGTGAGCAAGTCATTGAAAATGGCGTAGTCGTGGTTGAAGGCAATAAAATTATTGCTGTTGGTCAGCAAGGTCAAGTGGATATCCCAGCTAATGCTAAGGTGATTGACGTGACTGGTAAATCTATTATGCCTGGTTTGATTGATGCTCATGCTCATGGCCCACAAGGCAGCAATGAAATTATTCCAGAGCAAAACTGGAAAAATTATGCTGGCTTATCGCTTGGGGTAACCACAATTCACGACCCATCGAACGATACCACTGAATTTTTTGCTGCCAGCGAAATGCAAAAAGCCGGCGATATTGTTGCGCCGCGATTATTTTCAACCGGTAGTATTTTATATGGTGCGACAGTGGCTGGTTACACCTCACATGTTGATAGCTTAGATGATGCTAAGTTTCATATTGAACGTTTGAAAAAGGCCGGCGCTTTTAGTGTTAAAAGCTACAATCAACCGCGTCGTAATCAACGTCAACAGCTGATTCAAGCTGCACGTGAAGCTGAAATATTAGTGGTGCCAGAAGGTGGTTCATTACTGCAACATAACTTATCTATGATTATTGATGGCCATACAACGTTAGAGCATTCAATTTCAACTGCGAAAATTTATGATGACATTAAGCAATTATGGTCACAATCTGAAATGGCTTATACACCAACAATGGGTGTAGCTTACGGCGGTATTTCAGGTGAACATTTTTGGTATGACACTACCGATGTTTGGAAGCACCCGCGTTTGAGTAAGTATGTCCCAAGTGAGTTTTTAGACCCGCGTTCAATGCGTCGTACTAAAGCACCGCATAATCATTACAACCACCTCAATGTTGCTAAAGTTGCAAAAGAGCTACAAGACTTAGGTGTTGTGGTTAACGCTGGTGGTCACGGCCAACGTGAAGGTTTAGCGATGCATTGGGAAATGTGGATGATGGCGCAAGGTGGCATGTCGCCATTGGAAGCTATTCGCACAGCCACCATGTCTTCGGCGCATACCTTAGGACTAGACAGCCAGTTAGGTTCATTAAAAGTCGGAAAACTTGCTGATATTTTAGTGATTGACGGTGATGTAAGCGAAAACATTCGTTTATCTGACCGAGTTACTTACACTATGATTAATGGCCGTTTGTATAACGCTGAAACCATGAATGAAGTGGGTAATTACGACAACAAACGCGCTAAATTCTATTTTGAAAAATAGGCTTTATTGAACGTTTATTTAAACAAAACTCGGATTTATCCGGGTTTTTTTATGTTCATACCGAGTACGTCAAATTTTATTGAGTGGAAAGCAATGTATGAAAGTAGGGATTAACTTCTCTAAAATACTATTTAAATTACTACCTTAATGGCACTTTTGGTTATACTGAGATCAAGAGATAAAACAAAATCAGTCATTAGGGAAAGAGTATGAATAACAAGATATCAATAGGCATTAGTAGCTGTTTATTAGGTCATAAAGTGCGATTCGACTCTGGGCATAAGAATAATTCTTATATTAGTAATACCCTCAGCGAGTATTTTGATTTTATTCCTTTTTGCCCAGAGGTCGATATTGGTCTGGGTATTCCGCGTGAAACCATCCGATTAGTGCTGCTAGATGAAAAAGTGCATTGTGTTGGTTCAAAAAATCCAGATTTAGATGTCACCGAACGACTAAAAGATTGTGCTCAGGCGCAACAGTCGTGGCAACAAAACCTCAGTGGTTACATATTAAAGAAAGACTCACCTAGTTGCGGTATGGAGCGCGTACGATTATATAAAGGTGATATGCCGGACCGTATAGGTGTCGGTATCTATGCGCAAAAATTAATGGAAAATTTTCCCGATTTACCTGTTGAAGAAGAAGGTCGATTAGGTGACGCAATATTACGAGAGAACTTCATTCAACGCGTATTTATCTACGCACGTTGGCAAGCATTGTTTGCTGAAGAGTTTTCATTGAAAAACCTTAATAGCTTTCATGCTCAGCATAAGTATATTTTTATGAGCCATAGCCAATCTTTGGCGAAAGAGCTAGGTCATTGGTTAGCTCAAGCACATGGCCAAGAGCCTGGCGAAGTATTGAAGCAATACTTAAGTAAAATGATGGTGATATTAAAGTTAAGAGCTAGTCGTAAAGGCCACGTTAATACTTTGCAGCATCTTCAAGGCTATTTAAAAAATTATATTAGTGCCGATGATAAAGCTGAATTGGTTGATATTATTGATCAATACCGTAATGGTTTACTGCCATTGATTGTACCAATAACTTTGTTGCGTCATCATTTTAGACGTTTCCCGAACGAGTACATTACCGACTCTTACTATATGAAACCACATCCAAAAGAGCTGATGTTATTAAATAGTTTATAGCAATATGCCGGAAGGCATGGGTATTGGCCAATACCACAGGTGAAATAATTGATGGGAATGCAGCGTTGAACATTGAAGTGATTGAAAACCCCGATAGCGAGCTGATCGCATTTTTAGATGAAAAAATTGCTGAATTTAATTGGGCGCGCTGGGAAGTTAGTGAGCGTAAAGCTATCGCGGTGAAGTTAAACGATGAAAATGGGCTTGTTATTGCCGGCGCTGCAGGCAGAACCTTTGGTGATTGGCTAATGATTAATACTTTGTGGGTCTGCGAAACGTTACGAGGCCAACAAGTAGGCAGTAAAATATTGCACCAAATAGAGCAGGCTGCACTCGCTCGAGGTTGTGATAAAGCCTTGCTCGACACCTTGAATTTTCAGGCCATGCCTTTCTATGAAAAGCATGGCTATCAAGTGCAATGGACACAGCAAGGCTATCCTAAGACTGGTTGTAAATATTATATGGTTAAGCAACTGAGCCGTGGTTCGGTTGCTTCTGCTTGAATAAAAATGGCGCGGGTTTTATTTGTACGATAATGATTTATAAGGTAACCATCTATAAAGTAACTCTCCATACCATAAAGTAGCTATCTCTAGCGTTATTAGCACTTTTGTGGAGCTTCATAACTGATGAGAATTTTTGAATCGTGATTCCTGGGCCGTAACTAGATTGATTAAAATAATTCAAGTTTTTGCGTAAAAAGTAGTGAGACAATCATAGAAAACTTCGCAAATCGCAAGAAAAAATGGCAACTAATGCCACAAAGCGGTCTAAATTTACGAATGAAAATCATCCCGTCTAACGATCATTTTGATACGAAACCGGACGTTAGCCTTGGCTTACCTAACGACAAGTGAACCGACAAATAAGACTTAAGTGAATTCAAAATGTTAGACGCTAATGAGATAAACAACATTGCTGACATTTCAACGAACCTGACCCCCAGGTACACAGGTATTAATGGCTTATATACCCAGTTGTTTTTGTAAAAAGTAACTAGTATGCCCAATAGGCATGTTTTTCAGTTCACCAAATACTGAATAGCCTGCTTTAACATAAAAATCTAACGCTTGAAACGTAGTCGTTTCCAAGCGGACGTTGGTGATTTTTTTAGATAAAGAATATTCCTCTATTTCAGACAATAGTTTAAGTCCCCAGCCGCAATTGCGAAAGCTTTCATTAATCCATAGACCTTCAATGTGCATCCAATTCCAATTTATTTCTCCAAGAATACCACCAATAACTTCACCAGAATCATCCTTTACAAAAGACGATACTTTCTCTCTAAATACAGGACCAGTAAAAGTTCCATTAAATGTGGCAAGGCCTTTTCTTAAAACTTCAAAATCATCATACTGCGGCGTGGCGGGTTTAGTTAACTTCATAGGTGAGGAACACTCTGCTGGGTATATAACGCTGTAATAAGCGGTGAGTAATAGCTTGCTAAAATGTGAAACGAAGTGGAACCGAGCAAGCTGTTACGAATCCGACTTTATTGCCTTGTTAGCCATATTGAGCTCCTCAACTGGAGAAACTCGGTCTTTAAAGTTACTTATGTGACTGGCTCTAATAACTTTTCCATTTTTCAAATATATAAGATAATACCGATCATCTGAAAGGTAAGTATCGTTCAACTCATTTTCGGTAACTCCACAGCTAATTTCAATAGGTTCATATTCAAACTCTTTAATTATAAGTTCATTTGGAACATTGGTTCCCTTAAACAGTTTTATATTATTGAACTCATATTTATAGATATAATACTTTCCTTTAGCTGTTACCTCGTCTTCTAAAGATTGCTCAGTAACCAATGCACTGAAAACAAGGTCAGCATCATCAAATTTGTTTTTAATGATAGTTTCATGGAATGTGTAATTCTCCGAAGCCTGCTTTTTAGCTGCCTGATAATCCAGATATTTTATTCTACAAGCTTCTGTTCCAAAGCTTAATAATGTTAATGCGAGTAATATAACTTTATTCATATGGCTAACGCCTACTTAAGCGGAAAATTGCAGTTGGCTAAAATAAATGAGGTACGAACAAAAAGCCAACTGTAATTTGTCCGACTTGAAAACCCTTGTTATGATTCGTATACTACTTATTGGCAATTTGGGGCTTAGTTTTTTGAAATATTGTGTACCAAAGCGGTCCAAATAAAAACCAAAAAAACATGAGAGATGGTAAGATGAACATCCAATCTGCTAGTGCTTCTGTTTTAGTATCATTATTTACAAAAATGATAGCCAAATACAATATAGCACTAGCGATACAACACGCCAGTATGCCTTTAAACCACTGCCCCCATTCATATTTAGTGTAAGTCCAACCATATCTTTCATTAGGTTTATCTTGCCCATTATATTTATATGCAAAATAATTATCCGCCCACTTCATTACGCTATGACCAAAGACTAATGTAAAACCTAAATATGCTGCTGCTAGTCCATGTGCAAATTCAGCTGTTGTACCAGAGCGCAAATCATAAGCTGTTGCAGCTAGCAAAATCACATCTAAGAGTGGCACACATAAAAGCAGGGAACTACCAAGTTTTGAAAGTTTTATTATATAACGTACAAACAGACCACCGAACAAAAAAATCCAGAATCCCAGCTCACAAAATATAATTAACCAGATCAACATTTGATGAACACTCCATATTCAAAAGAATCATAGACATAATGACTCCCCACGAGGTGCTAGCCTCCAAATTCGTGGGTTAGTAAAACCAGAGCCATAATTAGTGTGTTAAACAACTAAAACTGGAGGCTAGCATGAGTAAACATAACATATTTTTT
>JBAROR010000096.1:0-61148 GCA_049642265.1 Cognaticolwellia sp.
GAAGATTCAAACTTAACTTTAAAACGTTAAGTTAACCAATCCAGCCTAAACTGAAAGAGATAACTCATTAAAACAACCTCTTCGACTTGTCCCGAAGAAGTGGAGCGCATTTTAGAGATTTCTCGCCCCACGTCAACACCTAATTGCCATTTAATTACGAAAAAGTGTTTGTTTGCTTTTTATATATACAAAGCGTGTAAATAGGCAGCAATACAGGTATTTAAAAGTATGAATCAAAGTATAAACGATCGTATTTCACCTAGCGAACACACGGCTACTAACCTAAAAGCGGTTTGATACTATAATATAGTTAGCATATTAAGTTATATCGCTAATTTGTATTGTTTTCATTTATTGTAATCAAATTTAAATACCTAAATAACGTTAATCTCAAAGTCTTATCAACTGACCACATTATGTATGTCTTGAATACTTTCTCTATATATAGAAAAAGCCTTCAGATCAATAAAGGTTATATATGGTTATGTACTATAAAATATATTGCTTTGTTGGTTTTATTTAGTAGATGAATCGATCGGAAAGATCGTTCTATTATTGGTGCGAACATACAAGACTTAGCAACAACTGACTTAAAATCGAAGGTGAATCCAACTTTCAGAACAGTTAGATTTATAGATTCAGCAACAAAAAAAGCCGCTAGATAACTAGCGGCTTTTATCGGCAATTGATTCATTACTTAATAGATGGCGGTGAGGGAGGGATTCGAACCCTCGAAGGCTTGCGCCTTACACGCTTTCCAGGCGTGCTCCTTCGGCCACTCGGACACCTCACCATTTAGACTTACTCTAAGCTCTAAGCTCTAAGCTCTAAGCTGCGCTATGGTAGGAAAATTCCTATCAGAACGCAACTTAATTTAAGTATTGCGATAACAACTGCTTATTAATACAACACTATGTAATAACTCTAGTTGTTTTTACTAAGTTCGGCGTTGAATTTAAGCATACGGTCAAGAGATTTTAGAGCACCTTCTCGTAATGACATATCGACAAACACTTCTCGGCCTTCAGGATTTAATAATGCTTGCTCAATTTCTTTTAAGCCATTCATAGCCATCCATGGACAGTGTGCACAACTTCGACACGTGGCACCTTCGCCTGCTGTTGGTGCTTCGAAAAATTCTTTATCTGGACAGAGTTGTTGCATTTTATAAAAAATACCGCGATCCGTAGCAACAATGAATTTTTTATTCGGTAGTTCCTGGGCCGCTTTTATTAATTGGCTTGTTGAACCTACAGAATCAGCAAGGTCAATTATTTCTGCTGGTGACTCCGGATGAACAAGAATAGCAGCATCAGGGTGAAGCGTTTTCATATCAATTAATGCTTTGGTCTTAAATTCATCATGAACAATACAAGCGCCCTGCCACATTATCATATCGGCACCGGTTTGCTTCTCAATGTAAGCTCCGAGGTGGCGATCAGGGCCCCATAGAATATTTTCACCTCGTTCATCAAGATGCTCAACAATTTCTAAAGCACATGATGATGTGACAATCCAATCAGCACGAGCTTTAACTGCCGTAGACGTGTTCGCGTAAACAACGACAGTTCTATCAGGGTGCTGATCACAAAAGGCATTAAACTGCTCTATGGGACAGCCAAGATCTAAAGAACATGTTGCTTCTAATGTCGGCATTACAACTGTCTTCTCTGGTGTTAGTACTTTAGCGGTTTCCCCCATAAAGCGAACACCAGCAACAATCAATGTTTCTGCAGGATGGTTATTGCCAAACCTTGCCATTTCTAATGAGTCAGCAACACACCCACCTGTTTCTTCTGCTAATGCTTGAATTTCAGGATCAGTATAGTAATGCGCAACAAGCACGGCATTTTTTTCTTTCAATAATATTTTGATGCGAGCTTTATACTCTTCACGCTCTACGTCACTTATTGGCGTAGGTTTTTGAGGAAATTGAAAGTCGAAGTCTACGGCTAAATTTGCTTGGGTCATGTGTATTCTCAATGAGTACCTTAAAATCGCGAGAATTATAAAGTATCGAAGAATAAAAGTGTACTAAGAATATGGGCTAGCTAAGATCAGATTAAAATAAGTAATATCAATTGAATTAAGTCAGTAACCAATTAGAGGTAAGCAACAGTATTCAAGAACAAGACGTTTGATTGAGTAATAGCAGAGTATTGGGATTGAAAGTAATGCAGCTATTGTATAGTTAGAGTAATTTAGAATGAGTGATTAATTATTTAAATTAGAATATTAGAATAATAGAATAATGATAGTTAATAATTAGATTTATTTTTTTCTATTGATTATATGATTATTTTATCTTGGGAAGGTTTGAAGTAATTAAATTAAAAGTGGTCGGTCGTGAAGGATTTGAACCTTCGACAAATTGGTTAAAAGCCAACTGCTCTACCAACTGAGCTAACGACCGATAAACTACTTTTAATTTTATATTGAAATCGCATGATGCTAATTCAACTTCACTAATTCTTAAATTTAAGAAAAAGTGGTCGGTCGTGAAGGATTTGAACCTTCGACAAATTGGTTAAAAGCCAACTGCTCTACCAACTGAGCTAACGACCGACATATACTCTTGAAACAAACGCCGACACTTTCTTTGGTAAAAAAGTGGTCGGTCGTGAAGGATTTGAACCTTCGACAAATTGGTTAAAAGCCAACTGCTCTACCAACTGAGCTAACGACCGACATTTGTTTCCCGCTGAACTACTCGTCCAACGCGGGGCATATAATACTCATAATATTTTTAAGTGCAACAACAATTTTAAGCTTTTTTAAACTTTATTGCTCGTTCGAACAAAAAGCAGGCAAAGCGAACAACTTATCAGCAAAAATTATGATTTTAAACTATTTAATCTTGGTTGTGCTAATTTTGCTGCACTTGAGTTAGGATACTCTGCAATTAGCTTTTGATATATCGCAATAGCTTTCGCTGGGTTATTTTCTTTCTGTTCAACCATAGCAAGCTTTAACATTGCCTCACTACGTTTACTAGAATCGGGATAACCGTTAACTACAACATCAAATTCTTGCCTAGCTTTACCAAGCTCACCTTTATTAAACAACAACTGACCTAACCAATAATGAGCATTAGCTGCATAACTTGAATTTGGATACTTTTGATTAAATGCTTCAAACTCTGGAATTGCTTGTTCGTAACGTTTATCTTTTAGTACCATATTCACCGCATGGTCATAAGCTTCATTTTCAGTTAAATTATTACTGTAATTTACATTACCAACATTATTTGTTGGTGCTGTTATTGCTGCCGGTATTTGATTCGCAGGCTTTAATGCTTCTGATACTCTTCTATCGAGCTCTTGATACAACTCTCGCTGACGATCAAGTACTTGGCTCAATTGGTAGGTATGCAGTTCAGTAATACCGCGAAGCTCATTCACTTCATTTTGTAATTCATCAAGTTGTCTTTGAACGTTAACTTGTGCTCGGTTACGAGCATCAAGCTTGTTTTCAAGACTAACAAGCTGTTCACTTAATGTTGATTGGGTACCACTTATAGTTGTACCCGAGGTTACTTCAATAACAGGAGCAGGTTCTGCTGCCACTGCCAAATTGGCAGCAACAGCAAAGGACATCCCGAATAGAATGCGATTGGCTTTCATTTAATTACCTGATTAATAGACCAATACGGCACGACGGTTTTTAGCAAAAGCGCCTTCGCTACGATCTTTAACCATAGGCTTTTCTTCACCATAGCTTACTGTGCTCAATTGTGAAGATGATACACCCATGTTCTCTAGGTAAGTTTCAATCGATTTTGCACGACGCTCACCTAAAGCAATGTTGTATTCAGGTGTGCCACGTTCGTCGGCATGACCTTCAATTAATGCATTTACGTTTGTGTTTGCATTAAGAAATTTCGCATGTGCATCAAGAATTGCAGAAAAGTCACCGCTAACTGTTGATTTATCAAAATCAAAATAAACAATATGCTCTGAACGTAATCTATCAATCTCTTGCTGTTGCTGAGCTTTAATTTCTTCAGCACGTTGCATTGCGGCTACTTTTACACGTTCAGCTGCATCACGAGCTTTTTGCTCAGCCATAGCTGTTTCATTTTTTTGCATAGCGCTAGTATCTTCACTAACGGTATCATTTGAACTACAGGCCGATAAAGCCATAATTGGTAAAACAACCGCTAGGGCCTTTACTGTTTTATTCAAGCGCATTTTATGTGTCCTTATTATCTACAAATTAAATTACTAATAATTATTATAAAAATGGTGACCACGAAGGCGACTTCACCTCACCATTCAATGCCGGCAATCTAGCCTTAAACCTACCATCTACAGAAACTAAACTTAATACCTGTCGGTTATTGTGTAAAGTACTATAGATAATCATCCCTCCGTTGGGTGATATACTGGGAGACTCATCCAAACGTGTTGATGTTAACACTTGGAAAATCCCTGAATCCAATTCTTGTTTGGCTAAATGATACTTGCCACGTGTACGATTTACCATCACTAATTGACGACCATCAGGTGTCAATGAGCCACCTAAATTCATTTCGCCATCAAAAGTTAATCTTCTAACCTTACCATTAACTAAATTTACGCGATATAGTTGTGCTTTGCCACCACGTTCTGAACTAAAGATTAGCGAGTTACCATCTGGTGCCCAACTAGGCTCCGTATCTATAGCACGATGACGTGTTACACGTCGCAATTTCTTTGTCGCTACATTCATCACATATAGCTCAGGGTTACCCTCTTTAGAGAGTACCATAGCTAACTTTTTGCCATCAGGTGACCAAGTAGGCGCACTATTAATACCTTCGAAGGAACTAATTAAGTTACGCTCGCCAGAGTAAATATCTATTACATGAATTTGTGCCTGACGATTTTCAAAAGTTACATAAGCTAACTGGTTACCACTAGGATGCCACGCTGGTGACATTAATGGCTCTTTAGAGCTTAATAATACGTGTTCGTTAAAACCATCATAGTCAGCAATAGCCAGTTGATAAGGATATTCTCCTTGATCACGTACAATAACATAAGCAATTTTAGTTAAAAATGCCCCACGTGTACCGGTAAGCTTCTCATAGACAACATCACTAACTCGGTGAGCATAGCGACGAAATTGATCTGCACCTATTTCAACAGTGCTCTCATCTAGAATATGATCTGAGGCACTAACTAGTTCCCCATTACTTAGCATCTGAGTTTCACCGCCTGTGACTTGGCCACGAATAACGTCAACTAATTGGTATTTTATTTTATAACGACCTATTGATGCTTCACTGACTTCACCAATAACAACAGCTTCAACACCTTCACTTGCCCAAGCAGAGTAATCAATTTCACTGTCGTCAGTGGGATACTGTGGAAAGCGAGATAAATCAATAGGACTAAATTTGCCACTACGTAATAAATCATCACTAATGACTTTAGATAAACGTTCTGGCATTTCACCAGCCCCAGTCCATTTAAAAGGCACTACCGCTATTGGTCGAGCAGTGTTTATTCCTTCTGTAATTATAATCTCAATAACAGCCGAACTTGAAAAAGCAGCTGTTGCTAATAAGGTTAATAGTATTGTCTTAAAAATTTTCATAAGTCTCTTAAATTATTTATTTAACTGGGGCAAAGGTTAATTTAACTTCTACTAATTCTTTATTTACATCCATATCTTGCGACATCGGAAACTTATTGACTCGATAAACAGCGTTTTCTGTAGCAGCACAAATGATTTTTTCACCAGAGTTAACCACCACGTATTTAATACTGCCTTCAAGTGTAAGATGAATCGTAACATTACAAGAGTTTCCTTTATGTTCACCTTGAAGGTTTCCCAAGATTAAACCGTAAAATATTCCTGTGTATTTTTCAACTTCCGTCATCATTTGTTGGCGACGAGCTTGTTGACGATTTGCCATTTCTTCAGCCATTTGCTGCTCTAATAACTTTTGCTGTGCTGCACGTTCTCGATCTTCTTGCTCTTTACGTTTACGCTCCGCTAATTTCTTTTTACGTAAGTCTTCCGCTTTTTTAGCATCTTGTTCAGCTTTAATACGCTTAGCTTTTGCATCTGCCGCTGCAGCTTCATCAGCTTGTTTTTTTGCAAGTGCTTTCTGCTTGCTTAACTTATCGGCCTTAGCTTTAGCTTTTTTAGCCGCGTTATCTGCGGCCTTTTTTTCTTGAGCTTTTTTCTTGCGTTTACGTTCAAGTTCTTTAACACGCTTTTCTTCATTAATGCGCTTTCTTTTTGCCGCAGCAATACTATCTTCAAGATCTTTAAGCTTTTGGGCATCATCCGCCTTTTGCTTTTTAATCTTATTAATTTGTGCTTCAATCGTGCTTCGTTCAACAACAACCGCTTGAATCGGTTCTATTTGAGCAACTGTGGGTGTCGGTTTTGGTGGTGAGGAAAAATCTCCCCACAACAACACTACAGCTAAAACTATGTGAATAGTAAAACTTAACACTAGTGGAGAATAATACTTCGGTGACACTACTTGCTCTCCGGTGTATCAGTCATTAAGCCAACCGATGGCACACCCGCAACTTTTTGTAACAGCACCATCAATTGAATAACAGCGTCATAAGAAACAGCGCCATCACCATTGACAACCACAGGTGTATCAGGTGCCTTCTTTAAATGCTCTGCGACTAATGTCGCAACTTGTTCTGCTGACATAGGTTCATTTTTACTTGCACCAACAGCTAAATAATAATTACCTTGTGCATCAACTGAAGCCACTAAAGGAGGCTTCATGTCTTTACTAAGAGGCTCAGCATCAGCTTGCGGTAGATCTACTTTAACACCTTGTGTTATCAAAGGTGCCGTCACCATAAAGATGATCAATAGTACCAACATAACATCAATATAAGGCACTACATTTATCTCAGCAACCTTACGGCGCCTAACTCGATTATACATAGTTAATATCTACCTTAGCCATGTTGCTCTGTAGCGGTTTGTCTTTGTAAAATACTCGAAAACTCATCCATAAAGTTACCATAACTATTTTCAAGTTTTTCAACATTGTGACTAAAACGGTTAAATGCCATAACAGCAGGAATTGCAGCAAATAACCCCATGGCTGTTGCGATTAATGCCTCTGCAATACCCGGAGCAACCATAGCAAGAGTTGCCTGTTCTACTGCACCTAGAGCAATAAATGAATTCATGATGCCCCAGACCGTACCAAACAAACCAATGTAAGGGCTTATCGAACCAACGGTGGCCATAAATGGTAAATGTGTTTCTAAGTTATCAACTTCTCTTGATAATGCTACGCGCATTGCACGATGTGTTCCGTCAACAATAACTTGTGGGGCGTAAGCATGAGTTTTTCGTAAACGGGCAAATTCACGAAAGCCAGAGACAAAAAGGTTCTCGATACCAATAATATGCTCTTTCGCAGAAACTTCGCTATAAAGTTTACTTAAGTCAGCACCACTCCAAAATTTATCTTCAAAACTTTGTAACTGCACTTGAGCAGCAATCAGTACTTTTCGGCGTTGAATAATCATGGTCCAACAGGCTATTGAAAAACCTAATAATGTTAACATCACTAGCTGAACTAATAAGCTGGCTTGTAAAAATAAATCAAAAAATGAAATCTCAGCTGACACGTTTTAATGCTCCTAATATGCTTTTGGGGATAATACAAGGTTTAGCAATAGACAAATTAACACAAGCGACTTTAATTTCAGCCGTACATAATATTAACTCGTTTTGATTCACAAGCTGTTGCGAAAATACCAAACTAGCAGATTTTAATTGGCTTATCGTCGAGGTGATGGTCAACAGGTCATCAAGTCTTGCTGATGCTTTATTATCCATTGCTACCTTTGTGACCACAAAGCCTATGTTTTGTTCTAAAAATATTGATTGGTTAATACCAAGGGCGCGCAACCACTCTGTACGAGCTCGTTCAAAAAACTTCAAATAATTAGCATAATAAACAATACCACCGGCATCGGTATCTTCATAATACACTCGAATACTGTGTTGATAATTCGTTAATGACATTAATTTATTCAAATAGCCCTAGTGAAAAAACGTTAGATGCTTATCTTAATAGATAAAGCTCATACGCGACAAGAGTTAAGCGAGTTTCTTTGTCACAATTTCAATAATAAATTAGTTTTGTGAGCATCTTCTGGAGAACGTTGGTTATTTGTCACCGATCAGCAACAGTAATTACGCGTTTTTTGCATAAAACCTTAAAATATTCGCATTAGTTTTTCTAATAGCTAATGTAAATTTATTTTGTTTGTTCTACTTAACACTCTAGATTAAAATGATTATCTGATTTGAGCTGGTGTACTAACTTGTCCCATAGACGAATATTCCCTTTAGCCCATATTTTGAATTGATATTGTTATCTCATTTACATATTCCTAGGATCCTAATTTCCTTCTATCAACTTAAATTCTAAGTTGGCCCACATAAATTTATGTGGGCTTTTTTTTGCTTAAAATTAATAACAACGTTAGTAGACATTTCAATAATACCGACATAAAAAAAGGAGGCTGCAGCCTCCTTCATATAAAATATGATTAATTTACCGGAGTATATTAACTAAGATTCATCTCTTGGACTTTTTCAAGAGCGATCTCAGGAGCTGTTGTTTCTGGTTTGCTATGTAAATTAGCTTTTAATAAACCTTTACGATGTTTTAAAGCCGCATCCAATTTTTTCGCAGCTATCGCGATAGCTGGATACATCACACTATCATTTGCTGATGCAGAAATACGGCCGCCTTCATATGTAGTCCGAAGCTCTACATTATGTTTATTATGTTCGTGCGATAAAATAACGTCTAGTGAGATTAAAGTTGGAAAGTGAGTCGATATTTTTGAAAACTTTTCGTTGATGTGTTCTTTGATTGAATCGGTAACGTCAACATGATGACCTGAAAGATTTATTTTCATTCTGTATTCCTTTTTATTTGCCTATCTCTATTAATACTTGGGCCTAAATGTTAAAAACGCAAGTTAATTAAAGTAATTCTTATGATTAATTTCGTCAAAGATAGATTAATCGCGATTAACATTAATTTGCACCATCGTTTAGTTTACTTACTTAGTGCCCTATTCATTGACTAACGGTTTCTGTTTTAATGATAAAACGAAGAGCCTCTACTGGCGCGGTGATCGTACTAGACGATATAGTAAGAAAAACTGTTCACCATGCTAAGCGCTATAAAAAAACATTCGGTAAAGCCATATCTATGCCATTTAATTATCTTAGTTTCCTCTACTAATAAAGCAACCTATTCTCTTGACAATAAATCAAGAAATAATCACATAAAACTAATAAACAAAAAGCACATTTTTTGAGGTGATTAAGTTATAATCCTTACTAATTTATTATTTGTTTTTCCCATACTAAAGAGATTTCTGAATGTTTGATGATATACGCCCTTATCGTGATGATGAGGTAGTTGCTGTAATCGAAAAATTAATTAATGAAAAAGGCTTACAAGCTTCAATTGCTAGCTTAAAAATGCCACGTTTATATCGACTTATACCTCAACTAGCTTGCTCAGTCGTAAAGTGGTCATTAAAATTTCGTGCTCAAAAATTCCATAATATCGAGCAAATTCAAATTGAAGTCGCAAAATACTTACATCATTTAATCAAAAGCAGCACCGCTGGCTTTAGTTTTAGTGGTATGGATAAGTTTGACAAGACCAAACCCGCGTTATTCATTAGTAACCATCGTGATATTGTTTTAGATGTCGCACTAGTTAATTTAGCCTTACATAAAAGTGGTATCAATACAGTTGAGGCTGCGGTCGGCGATAATTTACTGCATCAGCCCTGGGTTGCTGATTTAATGCGTATTAACAAGAGTTTTATTGTCAAACGTAATGAAGAAAATAAACGTGCGATGCTTAAAGCCTCAAAACAATTATCAGCCTACATTCACGATACCGTGGCCAACCGCCAGCAAAACATTTGGATTGCACAACGTGAAGGGCGAGCGAAAGACGGCATAGATAAAACCAATTCAGCCTTAATATCCATGCTATTACTCAATAAAGATAAGCAAACACCGATAGCAGATTACTTAGCAGAACTTAACATAGTACCAGTGTCAATTTCCTATGAATTTGACCCTTGTGATAACGATAAAGCAATCGAACTTGCTGAGAAAGAAGCTACTGGCAGCTATCAAAAACAAGAAGGCGAAGACTTAAAAAGCATTACCCAAGGACTGGTAGGACAAAAAGGTCGAGTGCACATTGAGTTTTGCCAGCCAATAAAAGGCGACTACGCCGATAGTAAAGCTATCGCTGCGGCTATTGATAAAGAAATAATAAGCAACTATAAATTATATAGCAGTAATTTAGTTGCGCACGCGACACTCAATAAAGAGCATGCTGACAGCACAATGCTTGAGCAATTAAACAAGCGCATGGAAAACCTGACTGAAGACCAAAAACGCTGGTTATTAACCATGTATGCCAACCCTGTTGTTGCTAAACAGCAGTTATAGCGAAGACGTCATACTTACATTAAACTTTTACGTAAATTTAAAGTATAAGCTATTGTTTTACAGATACTAAAAAGCCGTATGATTACATACGGCTTTTTTGTTTTAACAACGACCTTCCTATTTTAAAATAGGAGAAGCAACATCATCGTTAGGATTATTTTTCTTGATAAAAGGCTGACATCGCTTTGTATAATGAATATAAATCAACTTTCGAACCTACCGCATACGGTGAATGAATAGATAAAATTGGAATACCAAAATCAATCACTTCCATATTATCATCAGATAAATCACTACCAATAGTGCCACCTGATGCCTTGCCTTTATAAGTAGATGTTTGCCATTTAATATCGGCGTTATCTAAGTAATTTCGTGTCCAAGCCATATATTCAGAATTAGCATTAAAACCACCACCATAAAGTTTCAAGTTAACGCCATCTCCTAAACGAGGAGCATTACCTAATTCCCATACGCTTGACCATGTTGGATTAACACCAGGGTTTACATCCGCAGAAATAACTTTCGTGTTACGTAATACTTTACGTAGTTGATAGTCGTTATAACTATCCCCTTTTTCGTTGTAAAGTAAGCCACTAATCAAATCGACTAAATAAGTAGAACTAGCGCCGGTATTATTGATATTACCCACTTCTTCATTATCGACTAAATAAGCAATAGCGGTATATTCTGGTACTTTCTGTTCCGTTAGTGCTTTAACAGCCGCTATTGATGACGCTTTATCATCTTGGCCATAGGCTGCAATCATACTACGGTCAAAACCAACATCGCGCGGCTTAGTCGCAGGAACTAAAGCAAGTTCAGCAGAGACTAAGTCTTCCACTGAAATATTATATTCAGCTTTTAGATACTCGCTAACCTGATCTTTAATTTTCTTATCTAATTCAGGCTTGGCAGCTACGATAACATCAAGCTCTTCTTTGCCAATAACATCGCGACTGGTGCGTTTACGGTTAGGCGAGTCAACGTGTGGGGCAAGATCAGTCACTAAAAATATAGGATCGTTTTCATCAAAACCAACAGAAATATTAACTGTTGTTCCGTCTTTTTTATCAACTCGACCCACTAAAGCCAATGGAATATTAACCCACTGATAAGTTTTAATGCCACCATGAATATAAGTTTGGAACATAGCAAACTTTTCTTTTTCAAATAATGGTCGGCCTTTCAACTCAAGGCGAGGCGCATCAATATGAGCACCAACAATACGTGTACCTTGCTCTAATGGTTTTTTACCAATAACAATTAAGGTAATTGAGCGATCACGATTAACATCATAGAAACGAGCACCCGGTTTTAAATTACTTTTTTCACTTAATTTTTTAAAACCCTGCTTTTCAACGCGTTTAATCGTTTCAGTAACAAATGTTAACTCTGTCGGTACTTTATAAATATAATCTTTATACTCAGTTGCATAACGTTCGACTTCTTTAAGCTCTTTCGCGCTTAAGTTTAACCAGCTAGATGCTGACTCTTGCTTAGCTTTGGCGTCCGCAGCTTGTACAAAAGTAGTTTGGGAAAGTGTCAGCGCACTGACGATGGCAAGGCTTGTTAATGTTTTAGTTAAATTCATAGCTATATTTCTAATGTTCATTTCAGATAAAAGGCATGCGCCATAATAAAAGCTAATAAGAACAACTGACAAGCATTATTCGATAACTTGTGCTTTTTAAGCTGTAAACACCATAAAAGTATTACTATTCACATTCATCATTCAAAGCTTTGGCTAAATATGACCAATAGGAATGATTCATTGCTATTGATATTGATATTGATATTATTATTATTATTATTATTATTATTACAGCGCCAAAATATAACGACTTAACACAAAAGTGATAAGTCCAACAAACATAGTCAAATAAATACTCTTACTTTTAGCGGCGGCCACTACGGCAAAAGTTGCCGCGATTAAATAAGGATTATGCCAAGAAACACTTAACTGATCTTCTTGAATAAAAATAATAGGTACCCAGATGGCAGTTAATACCGCAGGGGCACTAAAACTAAGTAACTTAGCCATTTTAGCGCCTAAACGTACAGGTAATCGAGGATGAATGAACAAGTATCGGGTAGAGAAAGTAATCACAGCCATCAAAAAAATAGTTAGCAATGTCATACGTTATCCTCCAAATTTATCCCTTTATTCGCCTTGCTCTGATGATTGGCATCACTGATTTCATTCTGCTCGCTAGTATTAGCATTCGCAGCACGTTTATCAATATTAACATTACAGTCAGCTTTTTTATGTTGAAAGCGATCGGTTAAGTAACCGCAATACATAGCAATTAAGGCCGCTGCGACTAAATCTAATTCGAACTGCATTAACTTAAATACGACAGATAAGAGTGCAGCAACAATAACGGTAACTAAAATAGGTAAGTTGATTATGGTTGGAATAACGAGAGCAATAAAAGTCACAGCAATAGCAAAGTCTAAGCCCAGATTTGTTAAATCAGGCAAATAGCTACCTGCAACAACACCTGCAACATTCCATAACAACCAAAATAAATAAAAACTGCCCCCGGCAAATAAAGCATAAATGAGCCGTAACTGACCAGTAAAAGCCTTGCTATGACTCGACAAGGCAAAAAGCTCATCCGTCAATAAAAACCCTAGGCCGTATCGCCATTTTGTGGGTAAAACCTTTAACTTATCGCGTAATGCTAGGCCATATAAAAAATGTCGAGAGCTAATAATAAACGTAGTAAACAAAATTGTTGCCAACGAAGCATTGTTAGCAATTAACTCGATAGCAACAAGTTGAGCTGAACCAGCAAAGACAATAAGCGGCATTAAAATAGCTTCGAGCGCTGAGAAGTCTCGTTGAATAGCTAAAGAGCCACAAAGAATCCCCCAAGGTAAAACGGCTAGATTTAACGGCAGCATATCTAAAAAGCCCTTCTTTGCCATTATCCAACGAGCTTTTTTCTTGCTGAGAGCTACGGTGAGAGCCATTGAATATAAACCTAATGTATGTTGCCAAATAAACAGAAAAATAATATTACCACTTTTTCAAAATTTTTCGGTTTAAATCTCCATTCATGCGATATATATCTTCAGCGACGAGATCTAGCTAATAATTATTAACTTTTAATGTTTATTAAAGTTCGAAGAGTTTTTAAGCTAAAGCACTACTTTAATAAGTTAAAGTGTAATGTTCGACGACAAATTCATGATATAAATAAGCGATCTAAAGGTAATAAAGCACTAAATGAGAATAAAAAGGAATTAATCCCATATGAATACCCAAAAAACGATTTTGGCAAAAGCCTTCAACATTACAATATTGTCGTCTGTAATCGCTGCAACCGTCGCTTTAAGTGGCTGCAGTGAAGAGCAATCAATATCAGAAAAAAAAATGGTAAAAACAACGGAGCAAGCCACTAAATTAGTGCGCGAAACAAGTGAATCTCTCAATGCTACATATGCAGAAATGCGCGCTAAACAAGTTAATAATGTTAGCTATAACTTAACGGTCAATATTGATAATAAAAGCGAAATTTTCTCTGGTGTTTCAACACTTAACTTTGAGCTACAAAAAAATAATATTCAAGATCTAACCATCGATTTTGATGAAGGTACGATTTCATCTTTGCTGATCAATGGTAAGTCAGCAGAATTTAGTTATGACAAATGGTTTATTACTATTCCTGCCAAGGCATTATCTGGCGGGAAAAACGTGATAGAAATAGCTTATCAACGTCCTTACGCCACAGATGGTTCAGGCTTGCATCGCTTCGTTGATCCAGAAAATGGCGAAGTATACCTTTATACTGATTTTGAACCTTATGATGCCAATCGACTTTTCCCACATTTTGACCAACCCGATTTAAAAGCAACTTATGCCCTTAACGTCAATGCCCCAAGTCATTGGCAAATTATTAGTGCGACCCGTGAAACATCAGTTAAAGAAGATGGCGAGACTAAACAATGGGTATTTCCTGCATCGGCTAAATTCTCATCTTATGTATTCTCATTACACGCTGGAAATTACGCGGTTTGGGAAGATAGTTTTGAAGATATTCCTCTGCGTCTATTTGCTCGCCAAAGTTTAGCGGAATATGTCAATACAGATGAATGGTTTACACCAACTAAACAGAGCTTTGCCTTTTTTAATCAATATTTCGATGTCAGATATCCTTTTGTAAAGTATGACCAAATTGTTGCGCCTGATTTTAATGCTGGTGCGATGGAGAACGTTGCTGCAGTAACATTTAACGAAGGCTATATTGCTCGTGGTGAAAAATCGACCCAAGCAAAAATGAGTTTAGCGAATGTTATCGCGCATGAAATGGCCCATATGTGGTTTGGCGATTTAGTCACTATGCGTTGGTGGAATGGTTTATGGTTGAACGAAAGTTTCGCAACTTATATGGCGAACTTAGCCGTAGCGCAAGCCAGTGACTTTGAAAACACTTGGGACGTATTTTATTCTGGTACTAAACAATGGGCCTATCGCAGTGATGACTCGGTCAATACCCATGCCATTGAATTACCGGTAGCATCAACAGGAGAAGCACTTTCTAACTTTGACGGCATAACTTACGGTAAAGGGGCTTCAGTTCTTAAACAGTTGCCTTACTACTTAGGCGAAGAAAATTTTCGAGTCGGTGTCAGTAACTATCTGAAAAAATTCTCCTATAAAAATACCGATCTCGATGATTTTATTGGCGAGCTAGGTAAAGCAGCAAATAAAGATATGCAGCAATGGACGCAAGACTGGCTATATAATGCTGGCTTAAACACCATTAAAGTCAATTACCAATGTAGTGATAATAAAATCAGTCAATTTGCTATTACGCAATCTGCACCCGCTGACTATCCAACATTGCGAGAACAACGAGTGCAAATTGGCCTTTATAATATTAACGGTGATGCCCTTAGTTTAACTTCTGCCACACCAATAATGTACAAAGGTGCTAACACTGAAATTAAAGCCGTGATAGGCAAAACATGCCCAGACTTAGTCTACCCGAATGAAGCTGATTGGGGGTATGTAAAGGTCGATTTAGATGATAATTCTCTCAATGTGGTACAAACACATATTAATGCTATCGATAATACAACGATGCGTCTTATGTTATGGCAGAGTTTATCTGACAGCGTTAATGACGCTAACCTTTCTGCTGAAGAGTTTGTCAATTTTGCTATCGCTAATATCGCTGGAGAACAAGACTTTAATGTTGTTCGTAAAATAGCCAGTAGCTTAACATCTGCTTTAGGATACTTAACGACGGCAACACGTTTAGAGCAAAAAGATTATTCGCCGCTTTATCGAGAAGTAGAAACTCTTTATTTATCACTACTACAAAATGCTGAAGCAGGCTCAGATTTACAAAAATTTTGGTACAGTAGTTATGTAAGAGTAAGTAAAACAAGTGAACATTTAGTTAACTTGGAGAATATTTTACTTGGTAAAGTAAGCTTTGACGGTTTGATGATTGACCAAGATAAGCGCTGGACACTCGTAGAGCGGATGAACCGCTATCAACATGGTAACTATCAAGCTTTATTAGTTGCAGAACAAGCAAAAGACAATTCAGATACCGGTGTTAAAAATGCTATTTATGCTGAAGCTATCCGTCCAGAAGCTGAGAATAAAGTGAAGTGGTTTAATATTCTCATCGATAACCCTGAAAAGTTAAAACTGTCAACTTTACGCTATATCATGTGGGGACTATTCCCACCTGAGCAAGAAGCTTTAGCTGCACCATATAAAGCTAAAATACTGGCACATATTCCTAAACTCAACGAAGGTAGTGATTTATCACTATTAGAGTCGTTCACGTCAAACTTATTGCCTGCGAAGTGTACTGTGGAAAGTGAACAAGAGCTTGCTGAATTAATAACTGCATACAGTAAAATGAAACCACAAGCTTTAAAAAGTGTTAAAGCCGCTCATCAACAGGTTGGACGCTGTATAAAAGCCCTTAAACTATTGCAGTAGTTATAACTTATAATGACTAAAGTAGTTTTAAAATAAAAAAGAGGCTTAATCGCCTCTTTTTATTTAAACAGCAAACTAAAATTAGTTATAAGGACCTTGCATAAGCGCGGGCTTTTTCTAAATCTTCAGGCGTATCAACACCTTCAACTTCTAAACGCGTTTTAGCGACAGCAACATGAATTTTCTCACCTTGCCAAAGTACACGTAATTGCTCTAAGGATTCAACTTGCTCTAACTGGCTAGCTGGCCATTGCACATAGTCTTTAATAAAGCCGGCTCTATAAGCATAAATACCAATATGGCGAAGGTAAAAATCGCCGATAGCATCAATGTTATCATTATTTAGAAAGCGTTCGCGATCGTAGGGAATAGTCGCTCGGCTAAAATAAAGTGCATAGCCATTTTTATCACATAACACTTTCACCGCATTAGGGTTTAATGCTTCGGCAACATTATCAATTTTCATCGCTAAAGTGGCCATGCGAGCTTGGTTTTGACTAGATAAGTTACCTGCTACTTGGGCGATATTCTCAATCGGAATAAAAGGTTCATCTCCTTGAACATTCACAATGACCTGCTCATCAGAAAATTCATACCTTTGCATGACTTCAGCTAAACGTTCAGTACCTGATTGATGATCCGCGCGAGTTTTACACACTTCGCCACCAAAACCTTCTACCACACGAGCAACTTCATCATTGTCTGTCGCAACAATAACTTGCTCTGCACCACTAGCTAGCGCTTTTTCTACCACCCATTGGATCATAGGTTTACCAGCGATATCAGCCAATACTTTACCTGGTAATCGTGATGATTCGAATCGTGCTGGGATCACTACCACAAACGACATAAAAACCTCATTAATATTATTTTTCTAATCGTGCTAAGACTCACTTAAATGAAACGCTATTCGCTATCTTCACTAATACGACGCGCTTCACTTTCAAGTAACACTGGGATATCTTTTTCTATCGCATAAGCGACACGATCAAACTTACAAATTAACTCTTGTTGTTCTTTGTTGTAATCTAACTTTCCCTTACATACTGGGCACGCTAGAATTTCCATTAGTTTAGTATCAAAAGCCATCATCTTCTCTCTTAAATGTAATATCACTCAATGACTTTGCATCAAGCATTAATTTATATACTCGTAAAATTTATATAATACTTCATTGTTACGAGTGTATTTAAATCATCGTAACAATGAGTCGTTATCAATTTAGCTAGCTTAGTGGTGCTTACTTTTACTGACCAGTGCTGCAATATTATTTATGACTGTCGCTATTGATTCAACACCCGTATTGTCGTGAAATTCCGCATCGACGGGTAAATACCAATAATTATCCTGCCCAAAGTCAGCACACTTAACCGCATCTTTTTCAGTCATTAATAATGGCATGTCACTCGGGAACTGCTGTAAATCTTGCGCCGAAAAAGCTTGATGATCAATAAAGCCTTTTGTCATATTCAAAGTAAAACCAAGTGTTTCCAGTGTATTAAAAAAGCGCTTTGGGTCGCCAATGCCAGCTAAGGCATTAATAGATTTATCATGAGCGACATGTTTGGCTAAAAAACTCGATAACTCGACACTTTCACCACTTTTTACATGAATAACTTTTGTCGCTTTTAATCCCATAGTAAGTACCGGAAAGTTAAGATTAAGCGCTTGTTTCTGCCAGACACTTTCACCATTAACAATAACACAATCGGCTTGCTTAATTCTGTGCTTCGTTTCTCGCAATGGACCTGCAGGTAATAAAAAACCATTACCAAATAAGCGTTTACCATCGACAACGATAAATTCAAAATCTCGTGCCAAGCGATAATGCTGTAAGCCATCATCAGCAATAATCAATTCACACCCTTGTGCAATTAAATGCTGGCAGGCTGCAATTCTATCGGCGCCAATAACAACGGGAACACCACTGCGTTGAAAGATTAATAACGGCTCATCACCAGCTTGTTCAGCATTACTTTTTTCATTAACTTGATAAGGGTAATGTGGCGCTTTTGAGCCATAACCACGACTTACTACACCAACATTGATGCCCTGTTCAGTCAATTTTTCAACTAAATAAAGTGTTACGGGAGTTTTTCCATTGCCGCCAATACCGATATTACCGACCACAACAACCGGTACCGACATGTTGACTTGTTTGAATAGCCCAATACGATAGGCGATACGACGAAAAAAACTGACGACAGCAAAAATACAGGTTAATGGTAATAGCAGAGGTACCAGTAACCATTTTGCTGAATGGCCTTGGAACCATACCTTTTCAATTAAGCGCATTAACCATTACCGCCATGATAAAAATGAGGCATAACGAACCTAGGCACCAAATTGAAATTTATGTAATTGGGCATACGCACCATCTTTCGCTAATAACGATTGATGATCGCCTTGCTCTTTAATTTGCCCTTGTTCCATCACAATAATTTTATCAGCACTTTCTATCGTTGATAGACGATGAGCTATAACGATACAAGTTCGATTTTTTTGTAACACACTTAAAGCATCTTGAATATGGCGCTCTGACTCAGTATCTAAAGCACTGGTTGCTTCATCTAAAATTAAGAAAGGCGCATCACATAATAATGCTCGAGCAATCGCGACACGTTGGCGCTGCCCTCCTGATAACATAGCTCCATTATCGCCAATATTAGTATCTAACCCTTCTGGTAACTCTTCAACAAACTCCATTACGTGCGCTTTACGCGCTGCATCTTCAATTTCTTCGCGTGTAGCATTAGGCTTACCATAAGCAATGTTATTTGCAATTGAATCATTAAACAGCACCACTTGCTGAGAAACATAGGCAAATTGTTTACGTAAATCTTTTAGCTTGTACTCGGTGATATCTCTACCATCGACCAACACTCTTCCTGATGTAGCATTATAAAATCGTAATAGTAAGGAGCTCGCAGTCGATTTACCACTACCAGAACGGCCAACAAAAGCGACAGTCTCTCCAACATTTGCCGTAAAACTTAAATCGGTTAATGCTTGTTTTTCTTTCTCGTTGTTATAAAAGAAATTCACGTGTTCAAATGCTAAAGTTCCTTTTGCTCGCTCTATAGCAACAGTACCCGTATCATGCTCTGTTTTTTGGTCAAGCACAGCGAAAATACTGACACAAGCCGCCATACCTTTTTGAAATTCACTATTAACGGTGGTCAGTAACTTTAAGGGTCTAAGCAAAGTTACCATACACATTAATACTGTCATAAAAATACCCGCTGAAATCTCAGCACGCATCGACTCTAGATTAGCTACATACAAAACAAATGCTAACGCAAACGAGGCTATTATTTGAATAATAGGTACACTGGCTGCTTGCGTTGCCACCATTTTCATTCGTTGTTGGCGGTTATGTTTATTGATTTTTTCAAAACGGTCAAACTCTCGTTGTTGACCATCAAAGGTAAGCACAACTTTATGGCCATTAAACGTTTGTTCCGCTGCCGTTGTTACCTCACCCATGGCATTTTGAATACCTTTACTTATTTTACGAAAACGGCCAGAAATCACAGTCACTATCCCGGCAATAACGGGAGTTATCAGTAAAAATATTGAGGCTAGTTGCCAGCTGTTATAGAACATAACAATCAATAAACCTAACACGAAAGCACCTTGCTGCACTAAAGTCAGTAAGGCTTTAGAAACCGCACTAAGTACTTGCTCTGTATCAAAAGTTAATTTAGAAATTAAGCTGCCGGTCGACTCTTTATCATGATAAGCAACGGGCATAGACATGACATGTTCGAACAGTTCTTGGCGAATATTAGCCACAACATTGTTGCCTAACCAAGCTAAGGTGTAGTTGCCTGCAAAATGACAAATCCCACGTAATACAAACATCAGCACAATAACAAAGGGAGCCCACTTCATAAACTGTGTGTCTTGGCCATCAAGTCCTTTATCAATTAACGGCTGTAGTTGAGAAAATACAAAACTGTCAATCGCTGCATAGCCTAACATACCAAGAATGGAGACAACCGCTGCGGCTTTATAGGCTTTGGCATAAGCTAATAAGCGTTTAAAATTTTGTCGAGTGGTATTTTCTGTTTCTGTAGTCACTTGTGATGATTTTGTCGACATTCATACTCTCAATGCGTTATCAAAAGATATTACCCAAATAGGATTGTTTTCTTTGATGTTAAATAAATTGCTCGGCTATTTTAACGTTATTTTGTCAATCAACCAACTGATAAACTTTTATAGACCACATAAATTCATCCTATTGTAGAAAAAACAGTCCTTCTGATGCCTAATTTACAAACCAATATGGCCGAGTATCACCTCGATAGTTAATTACTTCTATCGTACCTTCAATATTATTCACGCTATTATTTTTTGAAGTCGTTTCTCCATTAGGTGCTGCAACTTCATCGCGTATGGTTTGACTAAACTTAAACGTTATCATACCCAATTCTGCGGTATTAAAAGTCGAGAGCTCAAAAGCGCTATACCGAGCTAATATTTCTTCCGATGGCATTTTCCAACGATTTAAATACCCTGTGCTAAAAACTACGTAGAGCGGTGCGACCGCTTTTAAAAATTGCGGACTAGATGATGATTTCGACCCATGATGCGGAGCAATTAAAAGATCACTAGCGAGCTTATCCTTCATTCCAACAACATTTAATAGCCGCCTTTCTTGTTTTCTCGATATATCACCAGGTAACAAGACTCGATTAAAGCCATCACTGATAGTCACCACACATGAGTCATCATTTTTATCACCATTAATTTGCATTGGCGACAACATATCAAAGGTTAAACCTTGCCAAGTAAAGCGTTGTCCTGAAATACAATGACCGTCTGGATTTAACGTTTCCTCATTGGCAATAATACGCTTAATATTAATTTTTGATCGTAAATGCGGCAAACCACCAGCATGATCATTATCGTTATGACTAATAATAACCCCGTCAATTGATTGATAGCCTTGGTGCTTTAAATAAGGAATAAGTGCGGCATCAGCCATATTAAAACCACTAGGGTAACTTGCACCGGTATCGTAGATAAAAACATGTCGATTTTTTTCTATAACAATAGCAAGCCCATGGCCAACATCCAGCACTGATAATTGCCAATCTTTTGTCTGCTGAACACTAAAATGTTCAACAGTCATAGCAGTTAAAAGCAGTCCTAAAACAGCCATAAACCGAACTTTACTGAAACGAAAAAACAAAGCGAATGCTATCAAAATGAAAAATAACAACAATACTTGTATTTGCTGATATGAAATAGCGACAACTGCCCAGTTAGCCTCTGCTAAATAAGTTAGCCATTGCCAAACAAACGATAAACTAAGCAATGCAATTTCAGAAAAAAACTGTGCAAGCCAAGTACTAAATGGCAGTGATATTACCGCTAAAAGACTTAAGGGAATAACAGTAACACTCATCACTGGTACGGCTACAACATTGGCAAAAAACGCAGCTAACGGCAGCTGATAATTTAACGAGGCAGCAATGGGTAACATGGCCATTGTTAACGCTAATTGCATAATAACCAAGGTTTTAACCCAGAGTAATATTTTTGATTTAAAGGCAGAGAAATCCCACCATGTACTGTTCTTTATCTTAACGGGAGGCTTTTCATTGAGCGACAATGGTGGCTTATTTTCATCGGTATTTATTTCTGTACCGATCATAGTGAAACGAGTAAATGTTGAAAAGATAATGACTAATGCAGATATTGATAGCCAAAAACTAGCGCTGAGCAAGCTTAGGGGCCATATCATCAAAATAATGACAACAGCTATTAACAGCCACCGTAATAAGTTGACATTGATGTTCATTAATTTGAGTGACCAAAATAACAATAGCATCACTAAAGCACGTAATGTTGGGATAGAAAAACCAGCCAAGTAAGCGTAATACCATGCCATAAAGCAACTACAAAATATTGGCAAGTAACGAAAGTTCATTCGCATTAGCTTTAGTTGCCAATGTTTAGTCAGTAAGGTGCTCAAGGGCAATAGCCGAATAATAGCCCGTATAACAAGCAAACTTGCAAAAGCAACAATGCCGATATGCAATCCAGAAATAGCAATAAGGTGCTGTGTCGCTGTTGCAGACAATACTTGCCAATGCTCACGAGTTAGCTCTCCTCGTTCGCCAAACCCCAACGCTAAAATTAAAGGACTTAACGTGCTATCAGCTAACACAAGCTTTAATTTTTGATATAGATGTTGTCGCCAGCTAATCTGCTCTGACAATAAAATATTACGTTGCTTTGCTTTAATTAAGGTTTTATTGACTAAATTAGCTTTAACGTAACCTGTGGCAACAATTTTTTGTTGTAGCAGCCATACTTGGTAATTAAAGCCACCAACATTCGCCAATCCATGTGCTGGCTTTAGTTTCACGGTTAATTGCCATTTCTGGCCTTGTAATAGTGCTTTGCTCGGTACTTTCCACGTTAAGCGCACCTTAAATGTTTCATCCACCGGCCAGCCTTGCCAATGACTAATAAGAAAATTAAAACGGCTACTACCTGATTTGGTACTGACGATATTTATTACTTCACCTTGAATAACATGCTCTTTTAAATGCAGCTGCTTAATCGAAATTTTATTTTTGTCAAAGGTATGCTGGTACTGACTTCCTGCGATGAGTATCCAAGATAAAGCAAATAATGCGATAGCAAATGTTCTATATTTATTAATAGCGATAAGGAATAGCGAAACGAGCAATATAGCCAACAGCAAAGAAAACTCTGGCACTATAGGTATGAATAATGACAAAATAGCCGAGATAAAAAATGTAAGTAGCCACCATTCCATAGTGATAAATTTCCATTTAACCATTTGAAGTTAATTAATTTATGCCGAAAAAACTGATTCAACGCTTGATGCCAGATCATCAAACGATTAAAAACAACAAGCATTTGCAGATTTTCGGTTCCCTACTGCATAACGCAAATTTGTGGCACCTTAACAGACGTTCAGTCAGTAAGGCATTTGCTGTCGGCCTATTCTTTGCATTTATGCCGGTGCCGTTTCAAATGGTTTTAGCTGCTGGCTTTGCTATTATAGTACATGCCAATTTGCCACTCTCTATTGCCCTCGTTTGGATCACTAACCCGTTGACTATGCCTGCAATATTTTACTTTTGTTATTTAGTCGGTACTTGGGTTATCGGCGTGCCAACTAGACAGTTTGCTTTTGAAGCAAGTTGGCAGTGGTTAGTTGATAGCATTTCCACAATTGGTCCTGCTTTTATACTGGGCTGTGGGTTGCTTGCCACTATTTTTTCTATCTTAGGTTATTTAACGATAAATACTTTTTGGCGTTACTCTGTCGCTAAAGAGTGGAAAAAACGTCAAATTAAAAGAGATTAATGGCACTCGTTATCCCCAAATAAATTTTATCGGCTTTTCAACAAAAAAATCAGACCTTAGTCTGATTTTTACTTTACAGTCAAAACACGATTGAATGAAACCGTTCTTATGTTTGCCCTAGTACTTGCGCAGGGTCTACTTTTGTTGCACGCCATGCGGGATAAATTGTCGCGAATAAGCTTAAAATCAAAGCTGTCACAACGGTATTAATAACATCTTGCTCACGTAATTCTGTGGGTAAATAATCAATAAAATAAACATCCGATGATAAAAACTCAACGGAGAATGCCGCTTCTATCGTGCGAATAATATCGGTTAAGTTCAATGCGAGTAAAACACCTAAACTCGCACCAAGTACGCAGCCAACAATACCATTCATCAAACCTTGAAACATAAAACTGGTCATAATAGTGCTCGATTTAGCCCCCATGGTTTTTAATATTGCAATGTCCGACTTCTTTTCATTTACAGCCATAATTAACGTTGAAACAATATTAAAGCTCGCGACTGCAATCACCAATACTAAGACGATATACATCACCAAGCGTACGAGTTGTATGTCATTAAACAAATGACCGTGACTACGAGTCCAATCTTGAAGGTAAACGTAATAATCAAAGTTAAAAGCAACCTCCCTGACTATTTGTGGTGCAGCAAAAACATCGCTTACTTTTAAACGAATACCTTGCACATCATCTTCTTGGTAGCCCAAAAGCTGACTTGCTTTTGCTAGGTTAATAAAAACTTGTGTATCGTCAATTGTGCCGCCAAACTTAAACACCCCAACAATGACTGCCTGCTGCTTTGTTGGCACAGGAAATTGTTGATTGATAGGATTCTCTCGCGGATTCGTCGCGATAACAGGAGGCAATAACAACTGAACTTTATCACCTACTTTTGCCGAAAGTTTACGAGCAACACCAGCACCAATAATCACGCCATTTTCAAGTGTTAAATCTTGCCATTGACCAGCAACCATATATTCTGAAATAGCCGACACTCGCTGCTCAGCAAATACATCAACACCGCGTACTTCAACACCCTTGAGTGCTGTAGATTTTTGCATCATGCCTTGCGTTTTTATAAAAGGGGCCGCAGCGATAACATTAGACTCTCGTTGAATGTTGGCGACGGTTTCTGGCCATTTAGGAATAGGCTCACTGACCGCGACCATTTCACCATGAGGCACAATAGATAATAAATGTGTCGCCAATGCTCGTTCAAAGCCATTCATTGCTGAAAGTACAACAATTAATACCATAACGCCGATAGCAATGCCGATAGTAGAAGACGCTGATATAAAAGACGAAAAACCTTTTCTATGACGACTACGAACATAGCGTAAGCCGATAAAGACACTTAACGGTTTTAACACTTACACGTCCTCTTTATTTTGCGAGCTATTGTCGTTTGAGTATACAAGTGGCTTTAAACGCCCCTGTTCTAAACGTAATTGTCGGTCCATTTTTGCTGCAAGCACTAAATCATGGGTCACAATAACAAAACTGGTATTTACTGTGCGGTTCAACTCGCGTAGTAACTGATAAATTTGTTCCGCGGTATCAAAGTCTAAATTTCCTGTTGGCTCATCAGCTAAAATCAACGATGGTTTAGTCACTAACGCTCGAGCAATAGCAACGCGTTGTCGCTCGCCACCCGAGAGCTCTGAAGGTCGATGATGGCTTCTATGCGCTAGACCAACCTGTTCAAGCATAGCTTTAGCCTGAGCAATGGCGTGTTTAGGTTTATCGCCACGAATTAATAACGGCATCGCCACGTTTTCTTCAGCGGTAAACTCCATCATTAAATGATGGAACTGATAAATAAAGCCTATATGTTGATTGCGAAATTTTGCCCGTTGCTTTTCAGATAATTGATGAATATTGACACCCTTGATAAATACCTCACCAGAACTGGGGGTATCTAATGCACCCGCTAAGTGCAAAAATGTGCTTTTACCACAACCTGAACTACCGACAATGGCTACCAATTCACCTGCTTTAACCGATAAATCAAGGTTTGACAATACTTGTGTCGACGCTGGACCTTGCTGATAAGATTTACTTAATTGGCGACACTCTAGGCCTAATTCATTTTTTGTCATGGTGTCAGCTGCTGCCTGCTTAGTTTGTTCATTCGAATCACTTTCCATTTTACTGTCCACTTCATGGTTCTCTGTATTACTTTGTGAATGGCTCTGTGCATTTTTTACTGCATGACTTGCTTCATTATCGGCTTTATTAACCACTTCATTACCCATTGGGTTATTCATGTCTTAGCACCTCGGCTGGCTGAGTTTGTGCAGCACGGTAGGCAGGATAAAGCGTCGCAATAAAGCTCATGGCGAGTGCAGATGCGACAATAACTAAAATATTTTTAACATCAAGTGCTATAGGTAATTCCTGCCCTGCCCCTAACAAGCTGACACCAAGTACCATAAATATGCTATTTAAGTTCCACGTTAGTACCACACCAAGTGTCACACCTAAAACGACACCCCATAAACCATTAGTTAAACCTTGGGTAATAAAAATCTTAACAATGCCGCTGCGATCTAAGCCAAGCGTTTGTAAAATACTGATTTCACCTTGCTTATCAATAACCACCATAACCAACGCAGAAACTATATTAAACGCCGCAACAGCAACAATTAGACTCAACATTAACCACATCAGGTTTTTTTCCATACTGACCGCAGAAAATAAAGCGCCTTGGCTGTCTTGCCAGCTGACGAACCGAAAATCAGGGTATTTAGTTTTAAGGTTTGAAATAACCTGTTCCGCATTAAAGGCATCATCTAAATACAGTCTTAATTGATTAACTCCATCGCCTTTTTTTCGGTGTAATTTCGCACCATCTTTAATATTGATAAAAACCATGCTTTCATCAACTTGAGAGCCAACATTAAAGATACCAACAATCGTAAATGTGCGCTGCACTGGCACACGCCCCATGGGGGTAAATAGGGTTTTATTCGGTAAGGTTAAGCGTACAACATCGCCCAAACGAACATTTAAATTACGTGCCAAAGCTTGCCCTAAGACCATACTAAAGGGCTGACTATTTAAACGATCTAATTGGCCAAACTCCATAGAGTTATTAACAATATTATGCTGTTCAAATTCAGGCATAATGCCATGCACTAAAACACCTTGTAGCGCCGTTTTAGATTGGATTAAGGCTTCGCTTTCTTGATAAGGGGTGACGTGCTGTACATCGGGTAAAGATAAGATTTCTTGCTGTAATTCACGCCAATTGTCGATGTGAGTTTGCTGATTTGACATCAATACATGTGGCACTAAACCAAGTACTCGGCGCTTTTGCTCTTGCTCTAAACCGTCCATAACAGACACCACAGTGATCAACGAAGCGACGCCGAGTACTATACCGATAATAGAAAAAAAGGTAATAAAGGAAACAAAGCCTTTCCTTTGACTGCTGCGACTGTACCTTAAACCGATGAAAATACTAACTGGCTGAAACATGAACTCTTTCTTTATTGATAATGGTGAAAACACCAAGGTTATTTAACGTAAAATCATAGCACAGCTCATCAAGATAGATCTTCAGACTTTAGTAACTTTTATCTATTTGAACGAAAATACCAACCAAACGATAACATTCTTAACATAAGTCACCTGTTTAACGATAAAAATCATATCAATTTACCAAAAAAGACAAAATATCCAACCTAGAAGTTAAAAAACAAAAACAATAAATAACAACTAGTTAAAAATAATGGATTGATAAATAAAATAAGCTGTAAACTTTAAAATACCACTATAGCTTAAGATTATGTAAGCAAAGGTTTCATTTCGCTAGCAAATAGTGATGAGAATCTTTAATATCATAGAGTTAATAAAAAAATATGACTAAATTGTGAGTATTAAATGAAAAGTATAATTACAAGTGCTGTTTGCACATCTCTACTATTGATCGCTGGCTGTAATAACGATGCCAGCACAACAGCAAAAACAACAACAGAAACTGTAACTGAAGCACCTGTAATGAAAAAGACAGCTTTAGCATCAGGTATTGATAAAGCAAATATGGACTTATCTGTTCGTCCACAAGATAACTTTTACCGTTACGTTAACGGCGCATGGTTAAACGCCAATGAAATCCCAGGTGATAAAACGTCAATTGGTTCATTTTACGACTTACGTGATGAAGCTGATGACAGCGTAAAAGCAATTATCGAAGAACTAGCAGCAACAAAAGACCTTAAAATGGGTAGCGATGAGCAAAAAGTTGCTGATCTATTCCGTTCATTTATGGATATTGAAGCACGTGATGCTGCTGGCATTGCACCAATACAAGCCATATTTGATCGCATTAATACGCTAAAAGATAAAAATGAACTAGCAACATTTTTTGGCGAAAATCAAAAAATTGGTGTAGGTAGCCCATTAGCATTTTATATTAGCGTTGATGCAAAAGACTCAACTCGCTATGCCACACATGTATGGCAAAGTGGTTTAGGTTTACCAGACAAAGATTATTACTTTAATGACACCGAGCGTTTTGAAAAATTACGTGCTGGTTACATTGCTCACATCGAAAACATGTTCAACTTAGCCGGATTAAAAGATGGTAAAGCTGCAGCACAAACTATTATGGCCCTTGAAACAAAATTAGCCGGTTTCCATTGGTCTAAAGTTGAATCTCGTGACAGCACCAAACGTTATAACAAATTTAACGTTGCAGATTTAAACACAGTAACTGATGCGTTTAACTGGACAGCCTTTCTTGAAGCTCAAGGTGTATCTGCGCAAAAAGACTTGATCGTTAACCAACCTTCATTTGTTAAAGGTTTCGGCGAAACATTTGCAGCAACATCATTAGCAGATTGGCAGACTTACTTAACATTCCACACATTAAGTAACTTCTCTAGTTCATTAACGTCTGCTTTAGACAATGAAAACTTTGATTTTTATTCAAAACAGTTAAGTGGCCGTGAAGAACAGCGTCCAATGTGGAAACGTGGCGTTGCGGTTGTTAATAACAACTTAGGTGAAGTTATCGGTAAAGTTTATGTTAGCCGTCACTTTAAACCTGAAGCTAAAGTACGTATGACACAACTCGTTGAGAACTTACGTGGCGCATACGGCGCAAGTATTGACGAACTAGAATGGATGTCTGATACAACTAAAGCAGCAGCACATGTAAAATTAGCAAGCTTTGATCCAAAAATTGGTTACCCTGATAAATGGGAAGACTACTCAGCACTTGTGATTAAAAGTGATGATTTAGTTGGTAACAAAATACGCTCTGGTACTGTTTCTCATAATAAAGAAGTTGCTAAGCTTGGTGGTCCAATTGATCGTCAAGAGTGGGGCATGACACCGCAAACAGTCAATGCATATTACAACCCAACTAAAAATGAGATTGTATTTCCAGCCGCAATCTTACAACCACCATTTTTTAACCTAGTAGCTGACGATGCAGTAAACTACGGTGGTATTGGTGCTGTTATTGGCCATGAAATGGGTCACGGTTTTGATGACCAAGGTAGTAAATACGACGGCGATGGCAACTTAAGAGATTGGTGGACTGCTGAAGATTTAGCTGCTTTTAAAGTACGTACTGATAATTTAGTTACGCAATACAGCGAATATGCTGTGTTTGATGACTTAAACGTCAATGGTGAATTAACGCTAGGCGAGAACATTGGTGATTTATCTGGTGTAACTATCGCTTATAAAGCTTACAAAGCCTCATTAAATGGTAAAGAAGCTGCAGTGATTGATGGTTTAACGGGTGATCAACGTTTCTTCATGGGTTATGCACAAGTATGGCGTGGAAAAATGGTTGAAAAATCATTGAGAAACCGTGTTGCAACTGACCCACATTCACCTGGTGAGTTCCGTGCTTTAGGCTCTTTGTCTAACATGCCTGAATTTTACAAAGCTTTTGATGTTAAAGAAGGTGATGCTATGTATATTGCACCTGAGAAGCGCGTTAAAATTTGGTAATACATTTTAATCAAGATCTACGCTAACGGCTTAGCTCTGATTAACACTTATAAAAGTGACTGGAAACAGTAAAGAAATACAAAAGGAGCTTCGGCTCCTTTTTTTATGGCTATTTTCTCACTAGTAGTTATTTTCTAATCAATGACCGTACAATGAGGTTTTCATTGTAAAACGGTATACTTAACCGTAAAATCTCTCACTTAATAAACGATACCTTTAGCCGTGCATTTTATTATTTTTGGGGCTAATTTATAGGGAACACGGTTCAATGCCGTGACTGTACCCGCAACTGTAAATAGCCTATTTCAAACGCTATAAGTCAGGACACCTAGTATCGACATTTTGTACAACACTAATAATGTTAACACCGTGCGGGAATACACGTGAGTTACACTGTCGACAAGACATTCGTATCTAATTTTCTGCCCACCGTATGTTGCATTATTCAATATTTTTTGAATTAACCTTTAGGCAATAATGAAAATATCTCTTTGCGACATCATGCAACGCATTCGAAATCAGCTTTACGCTCAGATGGGCAAACGTTAATGTCAACATTACTCAGTGTTGAGTCAGTGTATTGGTCGGTCGAGCAACACGCTATTCTCAATAACATTTCCTTTGACGTTAACCGCGGAGACATTATTGGTATTATTGGCCCAAATGGCGCAGGTAAAACATCATTACTTAAATGCTTATTGAATCAATATAAAAATTGGCAAGGCCACATTAAACTAAAAAACAAAAATCTAACTCAATATAAACCCCATGAACTTGCACAAATATTTGCTTTAGTTGTACAAAACTCGCCACCTATATTCGATTTAACGGTTTATGACGTAGTCAGAATGGGGTTATTGCCTTATAAAGCGCTTTTTGCGCGTGACACCGATATAGATAAAAAAGAAATCATGCTTGCACTAGAGAAAGTGGGATTAGCAAGTAGCCAAACTCAGTTTTTTAACACCTTATCTGGCGGCGAACAGCAGCGGGTATTAATTGCTAAAGCACTAGTACAAAAAGCAAAAATATTGGTATTGGATGAGCCAACCAATCATCTAGATATTTTCTATCAACACCAAATATTACAACTTGTTAAGGCATTAAAGATTACGGTAATTATGACCATACATGATCTTAATCTGGCCGCACAATACTGTAATCGTTTACTGTTATTGAACAAAGGTCATTTAGTGAGTAACAGTAGTGTTGATGAAGTGCTCGCGCCACAGGTACTAACAGAAGTATTTGGTTTACCTTGTTATCGCGAAGATGCTCAGCATTGCGGCGTGCCTAGGGTTTATTTTTATCCGGCACCTGACGATCAAACTAACGAGACAGCAAATACACCCCTTACGAGTTCTACAACTGTTTACGATAACAATAAGGGGCAAACGTCATGAGCGTTATACACGCCCTCAAAGGTAAAAACACTTGGGTTTTTTCTGGCCTAATTATCTTAACTTTTTTCTCTTTAGTGATGTCGATTACCTTCGGGGCAGCAACCATTACCCCCTTAGATTTATTTCAATGTGTTATTAACGAATGTGCTACTCCCATGCATGACATGGTGATTTGGCAAATACGTATTCCACGCGTACTGGTTGGTTTAGCGGCGGGCATGGGCTTAGCTTGTGCAGGCGCCATACTACAAAATGTCACTCGCAATCCGCTAGCCGATCCGTATTTATTTGGTATTATTTCGGGTGCTGGCTTAGGGGCAACAATAGCAACCTTAGTCTTATCAGAAGATCAAATGCTGGCCTTACCTTTGGCAGCATTTCTTGGCGCTTTGTTTTCAGTTATTATTGTTTTTGGTATTGCGACTTTGCTACGTAATATGAATCACTTGTTGCTGACAGGTGTTGCCGTATCTTTCATGTTAGGCTCTATCAGCCACTTTATTCTTTATCTTGGCGACCCTTTCGCCACTAACCGCGTAATTTTCTGGCTGATGGGCAGTTTAACACGGGTTGAAATGTTCCATTTTTACCTGATCAGTGCCATGGTGCTAATAACCTTAATCACTATTTTTGCCTTACATCGACAAATCGATGCCCTACTCTTAGGTGATGAAAGCGCAGAAAGTCTCGGCGTTAATGTTGATAAGTTACGCCTAATTTTATTAGCCTTATGTGCCGCAGTAACCGCTACCATCGTAGCGTATTGTGGCGGTATTGGCTTTGTTGGTCTAATGATCCCACATATTGTTAGACAACTGGTTGGCGTTACCACCATGCCGTTAATTCTCGGCTCAGCATTGGTCGGTGGCTGCTTTTTAGTTTGGGTTGACGTGCTAGCGCGCAGCGCCTTAAGCAATGTCGAAATTCCCATTGGTATTATTACTTCAGCCATTGGCAGTATTTTCTTTTTAGCGATCATGTATCGCACGCGTAAAACAGGATAATTAACATGACAACAGATGCAGATAAAACTCAAAAACATCAAGAACGTATGCAACGCATTAAAGACAAAGTTGATGCTCGTATTGACTCGGCTCAAGAGGAACGTGGCTTACTTATCGTTATTACCGGTAACGGTAAAGGCAAATCCACCTCAGGTTTTGGCACATTAACTCGTGCAGTCGGCCATGGTTATAAAGCCGCGGCATTGCAGTTTATTAAAGGTGACTGGGCATGTGGCGAACGTAACCTACTAGAGAAAAATGGCGTTGAATTTCACGTAATGGCAACCGGCTTTACATGGGACACGCAAGATAAATCAAAAGATATTGCCGCTGCCGTTAAAGTTTGGGCAGAAGCAAAGCGCTTATTAAAAGATGAAAGTGTCGACGTTGTGCTACTTGATGAACTGACGTACATGTTGTCATACAAATATTTAGATTTAGACGAAGTCATCGAAGCCATCGTTAATCGCCCTGCGATGCAACACGTTATTATCACCGGTCGTGCTTGTCATCGTAGCATTATTGAACTTGCCGACACGGTGAGTGAAGTACAACCACTCAAACATGCGTTTGATAATGGTATAAAAGCACAGAAAGGTATCGATTGGTAAGATTAGTGAGCACTTTCTTACGGGTATTCTATAACGGGTAAACACGTAGCTGTCATCAGCATCATAAACAATGGAATTTCATGAAAATTAAACACTATCTGCTCATTTTATTAATGAGCTTCGCTTATAGCGCTACTGCGTATGAAGACAATAATAGCAAAACTGAGTCGACAAACGTTGATTCAGCTAAACCACGTATTATTGCTCTTGCGCCACACATTGTTGAAATGCTGTATGACATTGGTGCCGGTGAACAAATCATCGCGACAACGGCGCATGCTGATTACCCGCTTGCGGCGCAAAAGATCCCCAAAATAGGTAACTCTTTACGCATTCAATTAGAGCGAGTGATTGAATTACAACCCGACTTAGTTATTGCTTGGCAAAGCGGCAACCCTAGTGATGATTTAGCCCGTATCAAGCAACTCGGTTTTAATGTTGTATATTCACAGCCAAATACCTTTGACGATGTCGCTAAAGAGTTGCGTTTATTTGGTAAATTAACGGGGCATACTGAACAAGCTGAACGTGTAGCAAGTAAGTTTCTAGCCGATTTAGCCAAAATAAAGCAACAATATAGTAATAAAAAGTCACTGAGCAGCTTTTACGAAGTATGGTCGAGACCATTAACCACGATTGCAAAAGGCAGTTGGCCACAACAATTTTTAGACGTTTGTAGTATCAGTAATCCATTTTATCAGGCAGAAGCAAGATACCCACAAGTAAATATTGAACAAATACTACAAACAAATATCGATATTATTATTCAGCCATTGTCTGAAAACCAAAGTGCTAAAGAAGGCTATACCTGGGAACAATGGCCAATACTTCCTGCCGTTAAGCATAATCAGATTATCAAGCTTGATGCAGATGTTGTTCATCGCATGACGACGCGCAGTTTAAACGCTCTGACTGACTTATGTCAGCAAGCAGATAAAAGTCGAGCGTATTACGAAAATAATGTTGCTGGCTAATTTACCCTAGCTCAACCTGTCATGAGTTTATCGAATAACTCATGATAGATTGTTAGGTAAGCATATGATTTTGCCATACAAAGCATATTTAAAGACTAATGCGTTGAAACATTTATGCCTATGACAAGGTGTATATAATTGAATAACCCAGACCTATTTGATTCTACATAATGTTTGAGAATATCAATCACGAAATGAGATGGGGTTCTAATGCTCAATCCTGCAACATTCGAGACATCAGGCTTTAACTCTTCAAATCAGGTTTTTCTATCCATTTTATCTGGGAAGATCCTTGTCCCTGTTTATTTTTTTGTTATATAAGCATTTAACTCAGGCTAACATTAACGCTCAAAGGAATGCGAGCAACATGACTCAGAACTAGTAAGCTAGATCTAAGCACTAGCAACCTGATGTTATATATTCAATGGTCGGTGTATCCCCTGCGTTAACAGCTGGTCGATAAATTAAATAACAATTGGTAGCAACGATCGGACCTTTGTTAACATATGATCCAGAAGTATGAGTCAAAGACGCAATAGTAAGGTAAAACACAGTATCATTATTATTTGTTGACCATATCCAATCCGTTGCAAAATTACTGCTCATAGCTTTTGAAATGCCATTGTTGCGTGAGCCACTCGGATAGCCATACCGAGTTTCAATGTCCGAGCTTCCATCACCATCCAAATCTACATTTCCAAGCTCTGTGTTATTAAGACCTTTTATTACTGACTTGGTATAGACTAATTGCCCAGAAGATTTGATTGCTCCGCCTACACCTTTCAATATTGCGGCTTTAGCATCACCAGTCAAATCGATAAACTTAGGCGCTGCGGTAGCGGCTAAAATACCTAAAATAACAATTACGACGACCAGTTCAATTAAGGTAAAGCCTTGTTGTTTTTTGCCATTCTGCATACGCTGTATTCTCTTTAATCTATATTTGTAAAGCACCCCAATCAGCACATTAGTAACATAGTTTATCAGATTGGTTGTATCGGTTATTTCACTTTTTTAGTCTTCTATCTTTGGACTCATAGTTGATCCCTAGTTTAACGCCAGTCTATCGAAGTAATAGTCATCAGCATCTTTTTCTATCATCCGTTTAATAACAGATATAAAGCGTTAGCCGAAGCTCCAGTGCAATAGAATATAGTAATGAGAAGTCATTGATTGCTTTAAGGAGATTAACGTTACCTGTTTAAGACCTAGCTATCATAAAGCGTAAAGCCTTGTATTTAAAATTCAATAATTTATTTTCAGCCTTTGTCTTCTCTATTAAGACAACGCCCTCTTGGTTCATTTCCTTCATGGAGTACAATATCAGAATGAAGGAATTGTGCGGCCTCTGCTGAATCTTTCACTTTGGTAGCACTGCGTTGCAGCATTTCTGTTTCAAAGACAGTTAAAACACTTTCTCTCACGCCAGCTTCTCGCCATTGAGATAGAGGACGACAGCCTTTTGTTATCTCTCTAGCAAGTGCTAAAGCATCAAGTAATGCTTGGTTCGCACCCTGCCCTTTAAACGGACTCATCGGGTGAGCTGCATCGCCAATAAGCGTTGCTTGTGCATTTTTATGCAGTAGTTCTGCCTCTAACAAAGCTCGGTCGTATACCGGATAGCCAGATACTTGCTCGGCAAGGGTCGCCGTTAATATCTGAGGAATAGGTTCATGCCATTGGCATCTGCGTATTGCCTCTTCCTTAAGTGCTATCGCCCCTTCAGCACTCAAGGCTTTAGCTTCTTCTTCTGGCATCGGAAAGCTCAACTGCCACATTATTGAGTCAACCGTATAAGGCATCATATAAATTCGTTCATTACCATTCGCGGTTTGAAATACCGTTGCGGAGTCGAGTAAAGTATTATCGATGTTTGCAAGGTTCTCTAAAGGGCAAATGCCTAAGATCACCATACAGCCTAAATAAGATAGTGGTGAGACGTCTTCGCCAATTAATAACCGACGTACAGTGCTGCGAATACCGTCAGCCCCCACCACAAGATCCGCTTCGGCGTGTTTAATTTTACCTTCAACCTGAAAACTCAAGTTTACACGTTCTCCTTCACGTGATTGCAAGTCTACCAATTGATGTCCCCATTGCACGCAACTATCGCCACCTAACTGTTCAAGTAGCGCTAAGCGTAATGACTGCCTTGCAATATGGATATTTGTGCGTTTTGGTGGTGCTTTTGATTCTGATTGTCCCCATTTTCTAATGCCCCATTCACCGATCATCTTTCCTTCGGTGGTATGAACCACATGACGAGTTGAGACAAGCCCTTCTGATAACGATAAAATACCAAGCCCTTCGATCGCTCTACTCGCTTGCTGCAGTGTCAGGCCATAACCTTGAGAGCGAGCATCGAAACCGCTATCGCGTTCGTAAAGTGTAAAAGGGATCCCTCGATGTAAACAGGCAACCGCTAGCGCTACACCACCTATTCCACCACCAATAATGGCAAGGTGGGGGTAGTTTTTATCAACTAAAGGTTGAGTGATAGAATGTACTAAGCCAGTTCCTTCACAGCTCAAACAGCTATGAAGATGGCCTTTAGGGCGAGTAGGCGCGACACCTTTGTTCCCCGATTCTTCAAATTGCGCTAACTCCCTCTGATAACGAAGTTTTACTTTCTTGCGCAGCCCTTTACTTTTTTTACCACGTCCTTGGCATACTAGGCACATAGCCCAGTTACTGTCGTTTTTCATCTTTTCCATCTGCCGCAATTTAATCAGCGATTATTTTCTCTGTAATGAGAGAGTTTCAGTCGATATGACTGATATTAGAGTCAGTAAATAAATATTATCTACAAGTGATAAAAGCTCAAAGAAAAATAATGTTACTTAAATATTTATCTCAATAAACAACAATATCTGAATCTGTTGTTTATTATTTCTAATAATCTGAACCGGTGTATTTTACCACGTAGATCGTGCTTTAGAGTGTTTTAGAATATTTTTTGCATCCATTTGCTACAGGAAGGATAAAACGGTCTGTAAATTCCTTAACGAAATGGACAATGCATTTTTGTAATGCAGCAGTAATTCACGTGATAGATTAATGCCTAGAATGACAGGATATTAAAAAGAACATACAGCAATGAAAATAAAAGCATGACTAGACAATGCTTTTATTTAATCTGAGTAATTAAACACAAATTCGAGTTAACGTAGTATCAACTTCAGCTGCCGTTTGCTGTTGCATTTCGGCCAATTCAGCTACCGACAAAAAGCTATTGTTTAGCTCCCGACTTAATTCAACCACCATCGACATATGTTCATTTATCGACGCTGTAGAGTGCTGTTGATCATTAGTACCTTGCGCAATTTGCGACGTAAGTGTATCCACTTCAGTAAAAACTTCGCCAATTTGTTGTAGTGCATCAACGACTTCGACAGAATGAGTTAAGCTCTCCTTAGATAAGCTTTGGCCACGACTAATAGCTTCAACTGCATTCGTTGATTTTTCTTGTAATCCTTCCACCATCGCATGAATTTCAACAGTTGATTCTTGTGTGCGATGCGCTAATGCCCGAACTTCGTCTGCAACAACAGCAAAACCCCGACCTTGTTCGCCTGCCCGAGCTGCTTCAATAGCCGCATTTAATGCCAATAAGTTGGTCTGATCAGCAATAGCACGAATAACTTCTAATACCTTACCAATGCGTGTACATTCTTCTTGTAAAAGAACCAAATCTGTAGCCATTTTAGTTACTTCGTTGGCAAAATCTTCAAGCGTCTGCTGGCTAATATTCGACGCATTTGTTCCTTGCTCTAAAATAGCTAAAACTTGCTTGGTGGTTTCACTGACTTGCGTGGCACTGTCTGAAAGCGTAGTCGATGTTAACGCTACTTGGTCAATCGAACTTGCCATTTTTTCAATTTGGTTTGCCGACTGCTCAACAGCATCAACAGATTGTCCCATTTTTGCAGCTAGTGATACAGAGCCCTTTTTCAAACTATCTGACTCGCCACGGATCTCTCGAATAACATCGGCTAAATTCACAATGAATTGAGTAAGATCATTAGTCACATTGGCTAAATCATCATTATTTTCATCTTGAGTCAACTGACTTGGAGCTTCATCAACGCTCGCAACTTGATCAATATATAACTGTAATTTGGCCAGTCGTTGGCTGAGTTTTTTTTCAGCATATAAATAACTTAGCAATACTTGTATAAACACCATAAAAAATAAGAATATCAACATTTCACTTTGGCTAAGTTTATCGCTAATAAAAGCCAACGCTATTAAGCTAAGCATTCCAATGACAAAAGTAGGTACTATTAGTTTGATACTGAGACGATTCGACATTTATTTTCCAATTACTTAGTTATTTTTATTTTATTTTTATACTAAAACTAAACGCATAGTTAATGATGAGACATGTTTAGAGCTTGCAAATAAATTACATGCTATTGTGTTGTTTGGCTAATAGTTTTTTTCAGTAAAATAAAAATGCTGATTCATCAGTAAAAAACACATCTATAAATAAGGATAAACCATGTCATTCACCACGCCTTTCATTATTATCATTATCATTATTGCTCTTGGCACAATTGTCGCCGCAGTCTTATTGATCAAGCAATCAGCCAGTAAATTTGAACTATCAAACGAACAACAAGAAAAAGTTGATCTTCGCAAAGCGGAACAAGTTAAAAAAGATGTAGAAGAACAGTAAGTAATTGATTAAATTTAAGACAAACCTTATAAATGTAATTAGTTACGATAAATAGTTTGGATCAAATGATAGCCAAATTTAGTTTTAATAGGGCCATGAACGGTTAATACTGCTTTTTTGAAAACAACATCATCAAACGCCTTTACCATTTGCCCTGGTTTAAATTCACCTAAATCGCCGCCTTTTTTGCCTGAAGAACAAGTAGAGTTCTTCTTCGCTAACTGAGCAAAATCAGCCCCTTTCGTAATTTTATCTTTCAGTTCTTGCGCAAGTTTTTCGCTTTTAACTAAAATATGACGCGCACATGCCGTTGCCATAACGCTCTCCGGTTCATAATCAATAACGCCATTATAACGAATTTTAGCAATGGCAAAAACAAATTATAGTACTGAAAAGTATGCCCTAAAAAAATTAATAACCATTGATGTAAGACCAGTTTTTACTTTACTTGTGGGCACAACAACTTAAAATCATAATATATTTCCTTTAATGACTTTATCTATGAGTTCAATACAGCATTTATTTGACAATAATCAGCAATGGGCTGAAAACATAAAGCAGGAAGAACCTGATTTTTTTAAGCATTTATCTGAACAACAAAATCCTGAATACTTATGGATAGGCTGCTCGGATTCACGTGTACCGGCTAATGAGTTATTAGGCATGCAGCCAGGTGAAGTTTTTGTCCATCGAAATATTGCTAACCTCGTCGTTCATACCGACTTGAATTGTCTTTCGGTTATCCAGTACGCTGTTGATGTTTTAAAAGTAAAACATATCATTGTTTGCGGACATTATGGTTGCGGTGGTGTTATTGCCTCATTAGATGATAAAAGCCACGGCTTAATCGATAACTGGTTGCATCATATTAAAGATGTATACCGTTTTCACAAAGAACAATTAAATGCCGTTACAGATGACACTGAGCGTTTAAATCTGCTGTGTGAATTAAATGTTATCGAACAAGTCGCCAACATTTGTAACACCACAATATTAAAAAAAGCGTGGGACTCAGGTCAACAGATTACCGTACATGCTTTTGTTTATAATATACATGACGGCATTTTAAAAGATTTAGAAGTCTCTGTAGGAAGCGATAAATAATTTCACTTCACATTGACGACAATAAAAGGGACTTAACTGGATGATCAGCTAAGTTCCTTTTTTAGATCCTCTATTATTGCTTATTGCAAAGAGCATATTCGCTCTGATTAACAACTTGTTTTATTTATCAAAATAAACGTAAACTACCTAAGTCTTTCACCTGAATACTTACTTATTACAGATTCGTTAAATACTTTTATTAACTAGCCTGATAACCTCTTTGAGCTTGCACATATTTGTTATACGACGCCAAAAAACATAATTTAAACATTTAATATCTGCACTGAATAAAATGTAAATACTCAAAATCAATTCAATAATCGGTACTTAGATCAACACTGAATCAGCAAGGAACCCCATGCATACACTCCCTGAACCAAAATGGCCTGAACGAATCATCTGTTTAACAGAAGAAACCACCGAAGCACTTTATCTTATGGAGGAAGATCACCGTATTATTGGTATTTCCGCTTATACCATGCGTCCGGAACGTGCACGTAAAGAAAAAACTAAAGTAAGTGCCTATATCACTGCCAGAACAGAAAAAATTCTAGAATTAAAACCTGACTTAGTCTTAGCATTTTCAGACATGCAGGCTGATATCGTCGCCGATTTAATTAAAGAAGGTATTCAAGTTCATTGCTTTAATCATCGCAGTATTAGCGAAACCCTACAGATGATTCGTACCCTATCAGGCTTGATTGGGCAGCCAGAAAAAGGCACTAAACTGGTCGCTGATTTGCAAAGTAACTTAACGCGTATTAAACAAGCAGCAGATAAACTACCGACACGCCCAAAGGTTTATTTTGAAGAATGGTTCGATCCTATTATTACGGGTATTGGCTGGGTAAGTGAATTAATAGAAATTGCCGGTGGCATCGACTGTTATAGTGAGTTTTCAAAACAGTCCTTAGCAAAGAATCGCATTGTTGCAGATGCCAATGACGTTATTGCCAAGCAACCCGATATTTACATAGCGTCGTGGTGTGGCCGTAAATTTGATGAAGAAAAAGTAACATCAAGAGCGGGCTGGCAAGAAATTCCAGCAATAAAAAATGGCGATATTTTTGAAATAAACTCAACCGATATTCTACAGCCAGGTCCTGCGGCATTAACTGATGGCGTTAATCAACTTGCTGAGATTATAAAACAATGGTCTGATCGCGATAGCAAGTAGTGATAAAGGTGACGGATTCATTTATTTGATCTAACGCTTAATCTCAAGCCAAAATGATATAGATACTAAAAGCACGCCACTAGCATTGGGGCTTACTGCAAGTATCTATCATTTTTTTATAGTCTATCGTGCTATTAATCATTTATCTCAAGGCTGACATTTAACAGATACAACGACTATTTCTAAAGGATGAGTTTTATAAAAGGTATTATTTTTCAAATTCTTTTGTAAAATCTCGAATACGCTGTGCATTAACACCACGGTCACCACGACCGATACGAGAGACACTTCGAATATTAATAATACTTGCCGTTTCTTTACTTAACACTTGGACCACAACATCATCTGCAAAATTAAAGAATGGTGTTCTTGCTGTCGCTTCAAAACTTAATGCTTTTTGATCTTGATAAACGATTTCCCATCCCTTCGCTTGAGCTATATCTATACTTTTAAGATAAGCTTGTTCAGCTGTTAGCGCCGACTTTATAGGTTTAATATCAGGAAATGCGGCTAACTGTTGCTCTGCGATCTCTTTACCACCATAAACTAATGTATTTTTTGCACCTGCGCGATCATCTGTCAAAAAACTAAACTGCGGAGGCGTTTTAATATCAGTCGTTATATCGTGAATTGGAGGATAACGCACAGGCTCTTTTATCAAGCTAACCATAGTCGGCGTAAGTACAACCAAGCCTAATGCTATAGCCACGATAGACTTTATATTTTTCTTGAACTGTTTATTGTATAAATTAACTATTAACGCGAATGCTCCAGCAACGACTGAAATATAACCGAGTAAATTATTATAATTTCGGCTAGCACCAAAACCGACAATTGGCTCCCATAAACCAAGAGACGAACCAAACACCATTAACGCGGCAATTAAAGTACAAATTAATGCAATAATTAAAGCTGGGTAACTAAAATCTATCTTTTTCATAAATATCTCTGTTGAACGTTATTGGATTGATAATTATTAGGTTAATCATTATTTGGTTGACCATTGCTAGTGCGGACAACAATGTCTATTAACTATGCGCTTTTAAATATGCCACTCATAATTACTACAAGCACTAATCGCTGCAAGCAGCAATGATGGCACACGGCAGAAAGTAAATATACGATAAAAGGTACTATCAGCCTTACTGCATACAAGAAATAATGCAATATCGAGTCAGTTGATTGTTTTCTTAATAATTTAAGTGAGATACTAAGCACCAAAGTGCAATTCTCTGTATCATAATTCACCATCGGGTAGCCGAATAATATGTTAAATTTTCTCCGTATAAGACATGGTCTCATCGCTATATGTTGCACACTGGCCTTTATTATAAGCGGCCCAGTGCAAGCACAAGAACTTGAAAAAGTGACCATTCAACTTAATTGGTTACATCAGTTTCAATTTGCAGGCTATTATGCGGCGAAAGAGCAAGGTTATTATAAAGAATTAGGTTTAGACGTAGAGTTAAGAGAATCTAACGGAAAAGGGATAATTGAAGACTACGTCATAAGCGGTAGTGCTGATTATGGTATCAGTAATTCCAGCTTATTAGTGGCGAAAAGCAAAGGTAAGCCTGTCGTTATCGTCGCACAAATATTTCAACACTCTCCGGCAGCACTTGCTACTTTACGTTCTTCAAATATTTCGAGCCCTTTTGATCTTATTGGTAAACGCATTATGGCAGATGCAAAGCTGGAAAATTACGCCGCTTTAGTCGCTATGATGACACAAGCGGAACAGGATATGTCTGCATTTATTTGGCAAGAACAAAAGTACCAATTCTCAGCTTTAGTCAAAAATGAAACCGATGCGATTGTCATTTATAACACCGATGAACCTTTCAAATTTAAGCAAGAAAATACCGACATATTTATTATTGACCCAAGAGATTATGGTATTGATTTCTATGGTGATAATTTATTCACCAGTGAGTCTGAAGTAAAAAATAACCCTCAACGCGTTCAAGCTATGCGTCAAGCAACAATCAAGGGTTGGCAATATGCTCTCAATCATAAAACAGAAATAATTAATTTAATCGAGAAAAAATATAACACGCAAGGTAAATCTACTGCCCACTTAGCTTTTGAAGCGGAAGAAATTAATAAAATAGTGTTGCCAAAGTTTATCCCTATTGGCTCAATCGCCCGTACAAGAATGGAAAAAATAAGTCAGATTTATCATCAGCTCAAGATGATAGAAACGCCCTTTTTACCAGATAACCTTTTGTTAGAAGATGCATTAGAACACTTTGCCGACAAACATATTATCAACGACAGCAGCAGTTCATTAATAATATCTATGGTTTTGATATCATTATTATTAATTATAATTACACTCTTTTTACCCAAACTGATCACCCAGCATCGCTTAGCTTCCTTTATGTCATCAAGGAAATTTCCGCTGATCGTACACTCAATTTCTATATTAAATATTGTCATCATTTTTAGCGTTATATATCTCACTTTACAAGACAACGAAAAAAGTACTCAAGCCAATATGAAAAAAAACCTTGAGTATGCTATCGATGCAACAAAAACAAGGCTCAGTGACTGGATTAGTAAGCAAGAAAGTCTGTTAACGCAAATAAGTGCTGATAAAAATATGCTCAAACTTATTGATGATTTATTACAGCATCCGCCATTGCAAGACAAACTAATAACGTCATTACCTTTGCACCATGTACGACAATATTTTCGTCAAAGTAGCATTGAAGGCCAAGGTTTTTTCATCATCAATAAAGACTACATAAATATCGGCTCAAGTCGCAATGATAATTTAGGTAAAACTAACTTAATTGCCCAGCAAAAAACCGATGTGCTTGCGGCTGTATTTGCTGGTGAAACTCGCTTCGTATCACCGATAAAATCAAATACAAACTTATTATTTAGCAATACCAGTAATACAACAGATCAATACAGTATGTTTATTGTTACCCCGATTATAAATAACCATAAAGTCGTTGCAGCACTTGCTTTAAGAATTCAGACAAGTGGCCAAATCGCTGACATTATGCAGCAAGCTCGCATTGGCGCTTCGGGGGATAGCTACTTAGTGAATGATTTAGGGCAAATGCTTTCTAAAAGTCGCTTTGACGCTAAGTTATCTTCATTAACCCACTTTCAAAAATACAGTAAAAACAATCAATTAATAACACTTAAAGATCCGTTAATTAACGTTATACAAAACCCAAATACCGACACTGACATCCAACAATTACCTTATACCTATATGGCGAGTCAGCTAATGAATAGCGCTAGTTCTGACACCATTAGCCTCATCGAAAGAAATAAAATCACGACGAATGTTATCGGCTATAACGACTACCGAGGGGTCAACGTTTATGGGGCTTGGTTATGGGATAATAGATATGGTTTTGGTATTGCTACCGAAATTGACGTCAATGAAGCTATGCATGACGTCAACTCATTACGTAATAAGTTAATGCTAATTTCTTTTGTCGCCTTATTGTTAACCTTAACATCTAACATATTTACTGTAACGGTTGGTCAGCGTTCAACAAAGTATATGCGTCGTTCAAAAGAAGAATTGAAGAAAATAGTTGAGCAACGTACGGCTGAATTACATCAACGTGAACGGGCTTTGTGGGAACTTTATGAACATGCGCCCGTTGCGTACGCTACGTTAAACTGTCAAGGCCAATTTATTAAGCATAACTGTGCATTCGCTCAAATGTTTAAACGGCCACGAGAAACCTTTGTTGCTCTTAACTGGCAAGACTTTGTCGCTCCAGGGCATTACGTTCACAAAATATTTCAGACTAAGTCGCACCAATTAGAATGCGAGATCCCCGTAAACATTAGTGACACCAAAACCATTGATACATTATTGTCTGCTCTCCCTGTTTATAATGACGATGGGAAACTAACCGAAGTTCGTTTAACCTTAATCGATGTAACGCAACAAAATGCTGCCAAAGCGCAATTTGCGGCTTTAATGGAATCAGCGCCTGATGCTATTCTAATGTTAGACAAAAACCGAGAACACAGTATTGTAAACTCACAAGTACTCAGTATGTTTGGCTACGAAAAATCAGAGCTTATTGGTCAGAAAATTGAACTTTTAATACCTGAAGAAGAAAATCTACATATTTTCGATCAATTACTTCATGAACTTAACCCCGAAAAACAGTTATTAGAGCTCACGGGCAGACGTAAGAATGGCGATGAATTTGCCGCTGAAGTGACGGTAAATTCAATTGATATTCACAATGATCGTTTTATAGTTGCCATTGTTCGAGATATTACAGAACGTAAGTTGAATGACAATATATTAGCCGAGCAAGTACTTTTCCAGCAAGCGCTGGCTGACACCATTCCGTACCCTATATTTGTTAAAGGACCTGACTCTCGCTTTATTAACGTTAATAAAGCGTATGAAGATACTTTTAACGTTAAAAGTGAAGACATTATTGGCAAAACCGTACTCGACCTTGAGTACTTGCCTTTGGCCGATCGAAAAGCATTTCAAAATGAAGATACTGAAATACTTTCATCAAAAGGCATGGTGCGCAAAGAAATTTCACTGACTTACGGTGATGGTTTAGTCCATTCAACCATGTACTGGGTAAAAAGTTTTGAAAAGTTTGACGGTAGCATTGGTGGTTTATTAGGTACTTTTGTCGACATAAGCGAACAAAAAATGGCCGAACAAACATTAGATCATGCTAAGTCTTTGGCTGAAGATGCAGTGAAAGCCAAGTCTAATTTTTTAGCGAATATGTCGCATGAAATTCGCACTCCAATGAATGCTATTATCGGCATGTCGGCGCTGGCTCTAAAAACGCATTTATCGCCACAACAACAAAACTATATTGTAAAAGTGAATCGCGCGGCTGAATCATTGCTAGGTATTGTTAATGATATTTTAGATTTTTCAAAAATCGAAGCAAATAAACTCGATATTGAATCAATACCATTTTGCTTAGATGATATTCTCGATAACCTCAGTAACATGTTAGTTGATAAACTTAATGAGAAAAAAACAGAGCTTATTTTTGATGTTGAAAAAAATGTTCCTATCGATCTTATTGGTGATCCCTTACGCCTAAATCAGATTTTAACTAACTTAGGCAGCAATGCCGCTAAGTTTACCGAACACGGTGAAATTAAAGTCCATATATCATGCCTTAGTAAGCAAGATGATAACGTGAAGTTAAAGTTTTCTATTTGTGATACCGGCATCGGCATGAGTGCGCCACAACAAGAAAAACTCTTTCAGTCGTTCAGTCAAGCCGACGCATCAACAACAAGAAAATACGGTGGCACCGGTTTGGGCTTGGCCATATGTAAAAACTTAGTTGAATTATTAGGTGGTGAAATATGGCTTGAAAGCGAAGAAAATAACGGCAGTAAATTTCACTTTACGGTAAGTTACCAAAGTCAGTCATTAGCGCAAATAGAATCAAAAAGACCTTACTTATCATCAATCCAAGGTTTGAAGCTTGCTTTAATCGCTGATAATGAAAGTTATAAACCTATTCTATTACGCATTTTAAAATCCTTTGGTTTTATTGTCGAAACGTACAGTTCAACCGCTGAAGCACTACCAGAATTAACACAACGAGCCGATGTATTTGATGCCTTGGTCGTTGATTTGGTCAAGTGCAGCAAAGATAAAAGCTGCTCCGATATAAGCTCAATACGAGATACTGGTATTGATTTACCGATATTGCATATTTTATCTAATAGACAAGATATGCCAACATCAACGCTAAGCGAAGATAAAAAATATTATATTACCTGTAAACCAATAACCTCTTCCAACTTGCTTGATAGCTTATTAGTGACTTTAGGCCAAGAGAAACTGCGTAATATCAAGCATAAATCACCGCAACTTGAAGAACAATCAGCAATAAATGCACTGCAAGGTGCAAAAATATTACTCGTTGAAGATAACGAAATAAACCAAGAATTAGCAACAGAGCTATTACAGCACCACGGTATAGAGGTTGTTGTCGCCAATAACGGCCAAGAAGCAATAGACCACCTTGATAATGAGCGCTTTGATGGTGTTTTAATGGATTGCCAAATGCCGGTTAAAGATGGTTATATCGCCACAAGAGAAATTCGTCAAAATCCAAAACTGATTGATTTACCAATCATTGCGATGACCGCGAATGTGATGGCAGGTGATCGTGAAAAAGCTTTGCAAGCGGGGATGAATGAACATATTGGCAAACCAATAAATACTAAAGAATTATTTACTAAGCTGGCTCAATGGGTTACTCCAAATCAACCAAACAATGTGAAAGTGAAAACCATTAAAGATCTTAATAAAGCTATTACTTTACCTGAGCTTGACGGCATAGATGTAAAAGCAGGTTTAGCGATAGCTCAAAATAATCACGTACTTTATCAACGCTTGCTATTAAAGTTTAAGAATAGTTATCACAACGGCACCGCACCAATGGAAGCAGCACTTGCAAACAATGATTTTGAGGCATTAGAACAATTAGCCCATACGTTAAAAGGTGTGGCTGGCAATATTGGCGCAACTCAACTTTATGAACTTTGCCAATCATTAGAAGATAGCGCTATTCAACATGATATAAAGCCATCACTGTTAACAGAGTGTCAAAGTGAGCTGAATCGCATATTGCACTCATTAACACAACTAGAACATCAGGAGCTGTCTGATGTGAATTTCGATCTTTCAGCCTGTGAAGCACTTATGAGTCAGCTCATCATTGATGTCGATAATTATGATGTTGCTGCCATTGATACTATTCATGCTTTATTGTCGATGACCCAACAGCAAACATACAACCGACAGCTGAAAGACATTATGAAAAAAGTTGAGATTTATGAGTTTGACGATGCGGCTCTACTACTTAAAGAAATAAAAACCTTATGATAGACTCATTATTGCGAAATCATAAGTTATTGAATTTTAAGTACTGTCACTAAAGTGTCAGGTAAAAGTCGTAGATAAATCATATCGAGTAATGAATAATTCAACTCGAACAGCAACAAGGGGAAGTATATGACCGTTCGAAAATTAAGACTCAAACGAGCATGGTCTCAGGAGCAATTAGCCCAGTTTAGTGGTTTAAATATAAGAACCATTCAACGTATTGAGCGAGGTCAAAAAGCAGGTTTGGAATCGCTAAAATCTCTTGCCGCTGTTTTTGAAGTTGAACTTGATGAATTGCTAATGGAGAAGGATATGAACAGCACCGACAAATATAGTGAGGAAGAAAACCGTGTAATAGAACATGTTAGGGACATTAAAGGATTTTACAGTCACCTCATTAATTACACTTTGGTAATTATCGGCTTATTTTTACTTAATTTTTTAATCACCCCTCAATATTACTGGGCTACTTGGGCAGCTTTAGGTTGGGGTATCGGGGTTATATCGCACGGCATTAGCGTCTTTGAAGTGTATAGCTTCTTTGGCGCTGATTGGGAAAAGAAACAAATAGAGAAAAGGTTAGGTAGGAAGCTATAACACTAACCAAGGCATCTGGTTTAATGTTATTCGTGTGCCATTATTAATTTTCTATGATTACCTAGGTAACTAATCTTAATTAAGTTGCTTAAGATATTATTAATAATAGCGCACGACTTTTCCAACATATTGATTAGAAATCTGCAGCAACTTCAAAAATCAAATTCTCATGACTTATAGGGTGCTTTAACGACAAGTATTCTGCATGTAAATGTAACCGTTTTGCTTTTAATCCGTAGTGATCATCACCAATAATAGGCATATTTAATCCAAGCTTATGCGCGCAATGCACTCTCAGTTGATGCGTTCTTCCTGTTTTAGGAAATAAATGCAGCCGAGTACAGTTATTTTTACGTTCAAGTACCTGCCAAGTGGTTAGCGCATGTTTACCATGTTCATAACATACCTGTTGACGAGGTTTATCATCAAAATCTAACGTAAGCGGAAGATCAATGCTGCCACTGTCATCGATAACGTTACCGTCAACTAAGGCAACGTAACGCTTCTCTATAGTACGGTCAATAAACTGCTTTTGTAGCGCTTTATGGGCTCGTTTATTGAGGGCAATAATAAGCAAACCAGAAGTCGACATATCTAAACGATGAACAATGAGTGGTCCAGATGCTTGCGGAAACTGCGTTTTAATACGCATATACACTGAATCTTCAATATTTTTACCCGGTACTGACAAAAACTCAGCCGGTTTATTAACCACCAACATATCTGAGTCTTCATACACAATAGCTAAGTCTTTACCGAGGGCAGGATTGATCAACAACGGATTGTCTTCCACAGCTAAACCTTTAAGCATATGGCCTAAAATTGGCTGACATTTACTGTAACAAGAAGGATAGTAATTTTTATGTTGTCTAATGGCAGATTTTGGAGCTGGCCCCCACCAAAATTCAGCCATAGCAATCGGTTTCAGCGATTTTTCATAGGCATATTGCAACAGTTTCGGCGCAGCGCAATCACCTGCACCCGCCGGCGGTGTATGCTCAGGTAGTTCAGCAAAAATAGCATTTAGATCTTTAACTTGCCCTTGAGCATTAAGAAATTGGTACTGAGAAAAAAGTTTTTTCTGCAAATTTTTTGAACGTGACTTTCTAAGCTTTTTTAATTTTTCAATTTCATCAGTTAGTTGTACTAAAGCTTGTTCTAATAACACTAACTTTTCTTGCCAATATTGCTTAAGCGCTTGTAGCTGCTTTTTTTCTTGAATACTTTGCCCTGCTAATACTTTATTTAATTGCTCAAAATCATTATCTGTTAGTTGTTCAATGGCTTCATCTCTTTGTTGTTTTCTTTGCAGACGACTCGCTACTATTAAACGTTGTTGTGCTACTAACTTATGTTGATAAATCTCTGTTGCTTCGCTAAGTTCGCTAGTAGTAATGCGCAGCTGCTCACTGCCCTCTAACTGTTCAATTTCTAAATTAATATTATTGATGATACGATTTTCAGCTAAAAACGTAGCATCCTGCAATTGCATATTTGACACTGCTGGCACAAAATTTATATCAATACTCTCGCTATCAAGTTGCCCAGAATAAGCACATAGATATCCTAGCTGCTGCTGACTATTAAGTACGACTAATACCCCAAACATTTTTCCAGTGTCATCTTGGTTAAAAGCAGATTCTAAATACGGCTGTGTTTCAAGTTGTCGCTGTAAAGCTTCCGCAGCCATAATCGCTAAGGGATCAGGTTGATAATAAAAGGGGAAAGTGAATTTTTCGGGTAAGGCTATATTTTCAATTTCTTGGGAGAATAATGTAAAACAAGGTTCAAGGTTCGGCATGATAATATAAGGATGAAATGTTCAGCTAGATAATAACTTGAGATAATAACATATTCATTCTTGTGCCACTAAAAAACCTCAGTGTAAAGTCAGTAAAGTTATCGATAAATATTCGCTTTCGCCCTACTGACATTAACCTAAGTTATCCGTTTGCAAGCTTTTCACTCACGTTACTTAATGATTGCAACACCAGGGATCTCTAAGACAGTTTTAGGCTCAGCTCGCTCGATAATTTTTACTAATGTTGTTTGAATAGTCTCATCTTTTCGAACATCATTTTCACTCAAAAATTTTTCTTCCTGAGCTTCAGCTCCTTCTTCAAAAATAAAGCTTACCACCACTTTTGTCGCACAGCTTTCTACCGTGCCAAAATAGGCTAACGTAATTTGAGGATATCCTTGAAAACCATTTTTAACTCTCTTTGCAATGCGCTTTGCCGATTTGTCTAAATTCATAATGCGTGTCCTGAATGCGTGTCCTGAAAACACAATGCCCAATTAATGGGATAATAATTATTTGCTAAAATATGTCACCCGACAAGAAATAGCAAACGCTTAGTAAACTTGTGTTAACGAGTTGTCTGTTTGAGCATTGTTCAACATTAAATTAACCGTGTACATAGGCTATTTCATATTCAGCTTTATCGCTCTCATCAAGACATACAAATAAGCTATTACAGGTGAAATTATGTCGAAAAAACGATGTACTCTGCCCCCATTGAAATATTTGATATGTAAAAATGCATTTTTCTCTTTCGTAAAATAAATATTCAATTAATGTCATGCCTCAAAATTGAACATTTATCCTGAAAATATGGCAAAATATAATGCACTAATAAATTGAAGTCAGTCTCCAAGTCCTATAGGTAAGCACTAAGTTTGAAACACTGTAAAATAAAGAACGGCCTTTTTCTCATCACATCTATTAATTTTTCAAGTATATGAGTACCTTAATACATCACAACACATTTAAGAATGAACAGAGCTTTCCTCATTTTTTAATGTCGCAATGCTTAAATATGAGACGTTGGGCATTGATGGTGGCTTTGCTTTTATATATCGCCTTTGCCGTAATGGATGTGTTGAAATTTCCCCCTGAGATATACACAATAACATTAGTCACACGGACAATTTTCATCATATTACCGTTGCTGTATTTAAATTTTACTTATTGGCTCAATCCCCCTGTATCAATACGTTCACATGTACCTCTGATGTTGTGCCTGTACTTAAGTAGTGGGTTCAATCATATTTTGATTTATTACATTTCTCAATTATATGGTTTTCAATTTTCAGAACTGGGCATAGTGCTGATTATCATGTTTGGCTGCTTACTATTGGTGCTCCCTATTAAACCTGCAGGTATAGTAACGTTGACTATTATTGCTGTTTATACATCCGTAAAAATTTATGTCAACAACCCAATAACCGATTTACTTTTCGTGTTGATAATATTGAGTTTTGTTGCTGGTATTTGCCTTATGATTAACTTGGCAGGCCAAAAAACCCTTCATCAAAACTATCAATTAATCAATAGGCTATACAACGAATCAATCACTGACGGGTTAACAAAATTAAATAATAAAAGAGCCTTTCAAGAACAAATCGAAAGACTAAACGCAATTGCAATTCGAGACCAAGTCCCCCTTGGCCTAATCCTTGTTGATGTTGATTACTTTAAAACGGTTAATGACTCTTTTGGACACACTATCGGTGACCTTGTTCTAAAAAAAGTAGCCAATGTTGTTGATTCAAAATGCCGTCGTTCTACAGATATGGGTTTTAGAATAGGCGGAGATGAATTTGCTCTTATTTTATACGGGATAAATGTCACAACACTTGAAAAAGTATGTTTAGAAATAGTAAAGGATGTTTCTGTTTTCAATTTGAAAAAGAATGATAAAACTATTCGCACGACGGTTTCAGTTGGCGCGGTTTTAAAATCAGAAAATGCCAACATTACAAGTAACAATCTAATTTCATTAGCTGATGAATATTTGTATGCGGCAAAAGGTGGTGGCAGAAATCAATTTCACACCCAGCTATTTAACGAAGATTTACGTCCTTATTAACTTAATCTACAGCCAATCTCCAGCTATGTTAGTCACTTTCATAGCTGGAGATTGGCTGGTAATAAAATAACGCTCACTTTATTCCCATCAGTTTATTTTCTTCTTTAAAAGCAGTACAAATCAGCCACTGAACCCATTAGTTTTATGTATAAAAGATATAGAAAATTAACAAAAATCTTTATTTGATTTTATAAACGCTGTAATGCCGTGTAATGGTTATCCCCTCTCCACTTTAGCTACGATGATGGTGTCGCTTTAAAGTCGAAAAAAGTAAGTCTCGGCTCATGAGCAATCACTTATAAATCCAACATCTTGTTAGCGTGTAACAACATAAAAATATTAACGTTGACTAAAGTGAAGGGAAAATTGGAGAGCAGAATGAGCGTGCCTAAATCATTCATAGATTATATGAAAATTATGCGTGAAAACTACAAGTCTGGTGCATCGAATACCATCGAACTACCGATAGATTTTAACTTCGATGATACCGAGATTGAAAACCACTTATATGGCTTTGTTTCCTCTGGTGGCGGCAATAATACTGATGAAAGTTACAATACGAAAGAGAATGACCTTGACGACTTTGAATGCTCGACATTAGAAAATGAACCAGTAAAAGTATTATTTACGCCAAGTAGTTTACCAAAGAAAACGGATATTATTACCATTAAACTATTCGACCAAGACGGCCCTCTCATTAACTCAGAAAATACGTTATCTGTAAAAGCTAAAGCGCCCTTTACGCTTATTGATAAAATTAATAATGTCTTATCAAAACTGGCTAAATAAGTTGAAATCAACTGTCTAAAGTTAATGTCTAAAGTTAATTTTCTGCAGTTGTTCCCTCTAAATAAAGTTAGCCTTTAATTTAATAAGGAAATAAAACTGTTCAGTTCTGATGCCTTCGCCCGTTAAACTTATCCTTTATCGACGCTATTTAAATGACGTTTTTTAGCAAAAAACTTGAACAGTTGCTCAATATATCGCCATAATAGATAGTAAATTCAAATATATGAATAGCTAATAAAAATAAAGGAACAATACGATGAATACGGTGAAAAACACTCTAAAAAGCGCATCAGAAAATATCGCTTTTTATGTCAATATGGATTTTAACAAACTGGCTGAGGATATTAATAACAGTACATTACCCCATAGCTTTAATAGTAAAGGCCGAAAGGTGACATATCTAGAGGACGATCAAGAAGCGACATATCTATCTTATTCTTCAGACGCTGCAGGTACAGATGAGTTAACGCCTCCTTTTGCGTTGAAAGATGGTGATAATGTTACGTGTAAGCTTCAACCGAAAAACTGTAGCGAAATAGAAAGTAAAAAACTCAAATACAAATGGAAAGACATCCTCCAAAGCCGCTTTGATCTACAACTAAACTCAAAAAAGAGTTCGAAAACGCAAGTAAGCTATACCGCTGTATCAACAACAGGAACGAGCGAAGATGATACTGTCATTATTAATATTCACTTTACACTCAATAATGTCAAATTTTCAGTGGCTTGGGATCCTAGAGTTCGTGTGAAAGTATAATTAACATGATCACTTTTCGAATAGCGCCAGATACCTTGAATCACTTTTTATTCCATCAAAAAGTGGCGAAGCTTTAATATCTTCAGTGGAATAGTTATTGTTGATTGCCAAAGCTAAGTATTTAATTGCCATAGCATTAAGCTTTAAACGGGCATATGCCGTGGCAACAAAAAATAATTCTTCACCGATATCTTGTTCTGTTATTTGTTTAGCATAAAAATTGGTTTTTTCAATATAACCTAAATTTGCATTGTAATATGCTAATGAAGCAATCGCGGTTTTGTTATTTGGATTAACGTTCAATGCATGTTCAGCAAGTGTCACTGCTTGCTGAAAGCTCTCTACATATTTAGGGTTATCAGCAAAACGATAAGCATCGGCTAAGTTACCCCAGTTAATATAGTCACTGCTATTTAAAGCGATCATATTTTCAAAAGAACTTACGGCTTGAGCATAATCTTTTAAAGTAAAATAATAACTACCAAGGTTTGAATAAGCGATATAGTTTGGCTGAATCGACAATGACTTTTCTGCTGCCAAAATCGCTTTATCGATTTCACCATTAAGGTAATAACAGGCGCTAAGATTAAAGTAAGCACTATTATTATTAGGTGATTGTAGAACTAAAAGCTGAAAATATTCTATCGCTTGCTGATAATTGCCAGTACTAAAGTAAAACGCGCCTAAGTTAGAAATAACCAAGCTATTATTAGGCATTAACCTGTAAGCTCTTAATAATGTTTGTTCAGCTTTAATTAGCTCTCCTTGCTGTGTATACGCATTAGAGAGGCCGATATAACTCTTTAAAAATTTAGGTTGTAATTCAATACTCTTTTTGAATAACTCTAAAGCTTTAGCATAGTCACCTTGATTAAGTTTTAGTTCAGCTTGTAAATAGCTTAACAACCTGTGGCTACTATCCAATTGTTTTAATTGCTTAACCGTTGCTGCAATTGGCAATAGTAGGCTCACATCTTTAGTTTCAATAAAGTGACGTAACTGTGTTTCTGCCAACCCAACATAGGCATCGCCATAATTGGGATCAATATTGATCGCCTTATTAAAAGCTGCCAACGCCTTAGTAATATTATCGCCCTGATCAAAGCGATATAAGTAGCCGTGACCAGCTAAGTAGTATTTGTAGGCTCCGTCGAACGCCGGTTTTTGCGCAGCAAACCTAGAGCTTAACTCCAAAGGTATTTTCCAACCGAGCAAGTTCATCACTTGTTGACGAATTTCGCCTTGCGCGGCAAATAAATCTTTTGCATCTATGGTCAACTGAATAGACTTTAACTGTCGACCGTCAACGCCATTAATTAAGCTCAGATGCAGACTGCGTGTTGACCCCATATGCTGAATACTGCCAGTGACTATAGTATCAACACCATATTTATTATAAATACCGCTAACACTTGGATCATCAAGTTGTCTAACTTCACTTGCCGGTAATACCCAAGTGCTACCATCTCCTTGCTGATAACCTACTTCGGTTAAATCACTACTGAGCATCGAAGCGATACCGTCACTAAATATTTGTAGCACCGGGTCGCCGCTAATATTATCGAACGGTAAGAAGGCAATTTTTTTTGATTCAACTAATTGTCGAGCAATGAGTTCTTGGGTACTGGGTGGGAATAAAACACCACGTACGCTCCACGCTAACGTAGCGATTACAGGGGTAATTAATAAAAATTGTACTAACCAGTGTTGTTGTTGCCACCAATTTTTTTTATGATTAATAGCTTTATCAATAGCATCAATATCTTGCGCTAATTCTTCGGCACTTTGGTAGCGTGCTGAAGGCTCTGTTTGTAATAACTTCTCAACCACAGCGATTAATTCAGTAGGCCATTTTAGTTTCTGTTCGGCCTTACTATCCGCTTTAACTTCAGCCTTAGCTTCGGCTTTACGTTCAGCTTCGACTTCGGCTAAAGGGGTATATTCACCTAGACTAATCGCCTGTCTAATTTGCGCTAAATTCAAGCCTAAAAAAGGTTTAACGCCTGTTAACATTTCATATAAAACAATGCCAAGGGAAAATAAATCTGAGCGCGCATCACTTACTTGACCTAAAACTTGCTCCGGTGCCATATATTGTGGCGAGCCTTCAATTCGGCTTGGCAGCGTATGATGCTTTATTTTTTCTGCATTATCGCCTGTAAGAGATTCTTGCCCTGTTGAAGCTGTTTGATCTCTTAATGGTACATGTTCAACTAAAGGTGTTGCTTGAGGTTTATCTGGGTCAATAAGTGCAGCGATGCCAAAGTCGAGTATTTTAATGCGACCGTGAACATCCACCATAATATTTTGCGGCTTAATGTCACGATGAATAATGTGTTGCTGATGGGCACACGCTAAAGCGGCAACCATTTGTTTGGCATAATCAATAACGACATTTAGCGCCAAACCTTGCGGGGGAATAACGCGATCAAGTGGACGACCGTTAACCCATTCCATAACAATAAAGTTAGTATCACCTTCACGAGCAATATCGTAAACCGTGACAATATTTGGATGATTAAGTTGAGAAATAGTTTTCGCTTCAGCCAAAATCAAAGGTTTTTTAGCATCATTGATGCGAAGCATCTTAATAGCCACAAATCGCTCTAAAGCCAAATCTTTTGCTTTATAGACAGCCCCCATGCCGCCCTTACCTAAAATATCGATAATTTTAAAGTGCGCCATGCTGCTTTGCTGTAATTTTTCAGCTTGTTGCTCGTCAGAAAGTAACGTTGGCTGATCACATTGTGTGTCCGCTATCGACATAGCAATAGTGTCACCACCCTGTTCAACGTCATCAACATGATGATAATGATGAGTGTGGCTAATGTTATTTGGCTGATTAACGGACTTTATGTTTTTCACTATCTAACCATATCAAGTTAATGCTTGATTGCTTTTTATTGTTATAAAACAATAATCACATGATGATAGCAAGATGTCGACTTTTACTTATTAGTACTTTTCACAATGCCCGTTAAGTAAAATTGCAGCAAAAAAATAAAAAAGCCATTCAATATTCATTGAATGGCTTTGCTAACAGTACTAATAAGTATTAATGAGTACTTATTAGTTAGTATATTGATTAGCGCTCAAATTAGCGCCTTGCTCGGCAAATTGACGAGTATCACACTCAATATTGTCGCCCTTAGTGATGCGAAAAAACTTACTTGCCAGACGTAATTTTCCAGCGCTGCGCTCGATAATATTACTGGACTCACACGTGTTGTTTAACGCATCAACAAATTGTTTACGCATACGATAAATTTGAATGTTTAAGTGACTTGCATCAAAGCCTAAATCTTTCGCTAATAATTCAGCATAGACCCAACCTTGTTCACTGTCGTTTAAACCTGCTGCCATATCTTTAGCACGTTGACGCGCTAAACAAAGAGTAAGGTAATGATGGCTGCGAGTCAGCAGATCAATATGTTCTTCACCGCTTTGCATTACGACATGTGTAGTTTCTTCATCTAAACTTGTTTGAAACAAAAAGGTTAGTTCATCAAGCGAGGTTACACTGGGTCTGAGCAGTTGGGTATCTGCAATGGTGCGGTTTATTTGTAATTGCCATGTTAGGCCATCAATATCTAAACATTCTTGATCATTTAACTCCGCCGCCATGCTTGACTGACTTAGATTGTCATCAAGCGTTTCTTGCCACCATGAATAGGTTTGGTTGCTGTAGCTAAGCACTCTTTTATTTGATTTTTTACTCGGCAATAAATGAAAGTCTTCTAATTCAATCGCCTTGCTCTCATGCGCAACAGGAATTAGACAATCGCAAGGAGGATTAATGTCATATACTTCAAAAGTATACCCCGACTTACTAGCAAAGCTGATAATGTCGCCAACATGCAGTTGCGCCACTTTATCGCCAGCCAGTTTATTACCGTTAATCCAGCTACCGTTACTACTAACATCACGTAATATCCAATGCTGACCATGCCATTCAATAAAAGCATGAACTTTAGAAACAACCGCATCGGCAATAAAGGAATTAACCGAACTTTTAAGTCGGCCAAAACTATGATGCGACTGCAGTAGGCAATGCTGTTGAGTTTGATTATTAATTAAAACGGCCATCATTTTCCCTTAAATATTGATATTGTTAATACCAAATGTCATCTAAAAACAAAAATCACTTAACATAATGAACTTACTTATATTAACTAAAATAATATAAGAGACAACAAATTAGCAGGTACCAAACAATTTAATTGGTATAACGCTCCGTCTCAACAAAAGTTCCTTACTGCTTATCCTCATTCTCTTCTTATTTAGCTTTATTCTACTTGGCAATCTAGCTGGGCTATTTAGTATCTATATTAATGCCTAAATATGATTCTCAGTTACATCAACACCTTTTATTAAATGCTAAGCCCCACCTTAAATGTTTTAGCCTCATCATACTGTGAATTAACAATGTAAAATAAGCTATTACAGGCTATTACACCTTACAGTGAGATTATTATTTATTGTTATTTAAGAGATAAATATCATGCTAAATAGTTCATTCCGCCACTTTTCCTAGAAGAAGCAACTATTTTGCCACAACTTACCTATTACTCTAACGCTTTATTTTCCAATGTATTTGGCATTTATTTCCGTAAATCATTCAACTTTTCAATTTTTATTACGCGCACAATTAATGACTATTTGATTTATACAAATTTACAAACACTTATTCAAAGACAGCTTACTGAATTTTACCAACACCCCATAATAATAGCTTTAGGCTAAAAGTCGGAATCAAATCATGAAAAGTTAACGGCAGCTATTACTTTGCCGAAGTCATCTATTTGTAATATTAATAAATCTCTCTCAACCGACTAGTTAGCCACCATAGCCGTCGTTCACATTTGAAATATTATCGATCACTTTGTGCGCAAAGTGGAATAATATTGTTGAAAATATCAAACGTCAATTTTCAGAATTTAAAACTGACATGATTTTTTACTTCTAAGGCGCTATGGGGTTCTCAGCGAAGGGGGTTCATCAGCACAAGAGTAAATGAAGGCTTGTTTTTTTTCTTACTAATTCAACTGCACAACCTACTAGATTTTGACAATAAAAGTCAGATACAACACATAGTCGATATATGCTAGCAACATACTATTGAGGGTGATATTAACGATTACAATGGATATATGGCCGAGAGCGCTGGCCTAAATTTCAGTTTTGAATTACCTTTTAATATTCAATTTCAAACCAAGGGTAAACAGCAATAGCGATATAGCAATATCTAACAGAGTTTCCCGATGTATTGAACTTTAGGCCAAGTGCCTGCAGACCAAAGCCAGCAATAAGATAACCGACGATAGGCTAAATATAATCCATGGGACATAATGTGCCCCTTTAATAAACTATAAAAAGCACAGTTTACATTTTATAGTTTATTAGCCTGGCCATTATTTTTAGTCTTTTTTAACCCCAATTTATCAAAAGCTGTAACTTTTATGCAATAAAACTAAGTAATAAATATACCGCTAACACTACGGCCACCCACATAGCCATACTACCCGTTGGATAATCTCGTGACAGTAAAAAACTCAGTCGATCATTTTTTCCCGCAAAATAACCTAAGTAAGTCGTTAATCTAAATTTAACCGCATCTCTTATTGCACGGTCTACTCGCCAGATTACACTAAACGCATTCTGTAAAGCACTTGGAATTGCACGGCGATAAAACCAATCAAAATCTAAAACCGTTGAGCGTAGTTCAGGTGGATACATCCCTTTGAGATTAAGCCAAACAAAAGCCAACGCAGAGAAGAACAGTAATTGTGTTTGTGCCAATACATGCGTTGCATCATATGGGTTATAACCTGTGTCATAAGGTAACAGTGAATATAATGCTTGCGGGTAAATGCCAATAGCAATACAAAGCGCCGCCGAAATTGCCATGGCTAACAACATATTGTTGGGTGGATCAGTTGCTCTAATACCTGAATCATGAGCAAAGAAAGCAAAGTATGGGATCTTAATGCCTGCATGATGAAAAACACCCGCCGAAGCAAACAGTAACATTAGCCATACCCAGTCAAAACCTTCCTCGAGCGCAGCAGTCATCACCATTGATTTACTGACAAAACCACTAAAGAAAGGAAAAGCGGAAATAGAAGCAGCCCCGACGATACAAAGAATCGTGGTTTTAGGCATGGTTTTATATAACCCGCCTAGATCAGAGCCATTTATCCGCCCAGTCATGTGCAGTACCGCCCCCATAGACATAAACAACAAGCCTTTAAAAATGACATCATTAAAGGCATGAGCTACGGCTCCATTGATTGCAAGCGCGGTACCGATACCAATACCAACAACCATAAAGCCCACTTGGTTTATCAAGCTATAAGCTAAGACTCGGCGTAAGTCATTTTCAATGACTGCAAAAAATATAGGGAAACACGTCATGGCTGCGCCAATATAGACTAAAATCTCTGCTCCAGGGTAGGCCCTCGCCAGCGCATAAACTGCAATTTTTGTGGTAAATGCACTAAGGAAAACAGTGCCTGTTACAGTCGCCTCCGGGTAAGCATCCGTTAGCCAGTTATGAGCAAAAGGAAACGCACATTTAATACCAAAAGCAATAAAAATAAGCCAGCCAGCAATACTGTCTAAGCCAATATAGCCAAATGCCAAGCTATTATTTTCAGCGGCATAAAAAAGTGCGCCGGCCAGTAATATAACACCGGAAAGCACTTGTATAATGAGATAGCGCATCGCCGCATCATAGGCTCGCTGAGTTCTTCGAGCCAAAATAAGAAATACCGACGTAAACGCAAGTAATTCCCAGAAAATGAATAAAGTTAATAAATCCCCTGCAAATACAGCACCTAAAGCACTTCCTGCATACAACATTGCAGCAACTTGTTGCAAGGTATCGCGAAGGTGCAACGAGTAAATAATGCCAATTAACGCTGCAATGTGAAAGACATAGCCAAACATTAAGCTTAGTTTATCTACACGGTAAGGAATAAGTTGGTAATCAAGAAAGGCAAATTGTAAGTGAACACCTTCTGGCATCATCCAAAGGTGAACTGCGCTCAATATTGGAATAGCCAGCATTATTGCACTACGCAGCATGCCGCGAGTAAATAACAGCATGAGTGCACCGATAAAAAAAGGAACAAAAGGCGGAAGATCAATCATCCACATGGCAGGCTCCTTTTTCGTTTGTCGTATTTTTACTCAACGCCTTTTTGTTAAGTGAATCGGTATTAACAGATTCGATTGAACGGCTGTCATAGTAATCTTCCGGACGCATCAACAGTTTACGCATCCAAGTTGCAACAAGCACCAAAACCACACAGCCAACAAATCCATAGATCGGATAAAAAGCCCACAAACTATCCCATTCATGCATAGTATGGCGATGAATAACGAAGTCCAATATGACCAGTAAAACACAACAAAGATAAAATATATTGAGCAATCTCTTTATATTTTTGGGATCATCAAATAGGTATTTTTTCTCATCTTTCATGAACTATTCCCTACCAGTCAATACTGCTGAAGCCAACTCAAATA
>JBAROR010000112.1:0-1755 GCA_049642265.1 Cognaticolwellia sp.
TTGTGCGTACTCGAGTCAATGAAGCGGTTGATGACAACGCCATTCTTGTACCTCAGCAAGGTGTTTACCATAACCCGGCAGGTGATGCATACGCTTACGTGATTGACGAGGGCAACAAGGTGCAGTCGCGCGTGGTTAAAACCATCAGCGCAGTTGGTAACAAATGGTTTATTAGCTCAGGTTTAAAAGCGGGTGACAAATTATTGGTAGAGGGCTCAAGCAAGGTTGGCCCAGGTAGTGAAGTGAAAACGGTAGAAGTACAAATGCAGAGTAATGGCAAGATGGTTGCTGTTGCAGCTCAATCAGGCAATTCGTCTTCTGCACCTGCACCTGCTGCTGCAAAAGGGGGCGTGTAAAACATGTTTGCACGTTTCTTTATTGACCGCCCAGTTTTTGCCTGGGTTATATCGATTATCATTATGCTTACGGGTATCGCGTCGATTATGTCGCTGCCTGTTGCACAATATCCGACTGTGGCGCCCCCCGTTATCTCGGTAAGTACAACCTATACTGGAGCGGATGCTGAAACTGTTGAAAACAGCGTGACGCAAATTTTAGAGCAGCAACTAACAGGATTAGATGGGCTGTTATATTTTTCGTCTTCGAGTACATCTGACGGCTCTGCATCAGTAAATGTGACGTTTGAAGAGGGCACAGACGCCGATTTTGCCCAAGTACAGGTACAGAATAAGGTACAACAAGTGACCTCGCGCTTACCTGAATCGGTACAATCTCAGGGGGTAACGGTAACCAAGTCCAATACGGATTTCTTGCTGGTTACGGCGGTATATGACACCACAGATAAAGCCTCGGCGTTTGATATCTCTGATTATATTTCTTCCAGTATGGAAGATTCACTGGCACGAATAGACGGCGTAGGTGACACCCGCGTATTCGGCTCACAATACGCCATGCGTATCTGGCTAGACCCAACTAAATTGGCCGCTTATGAATTGATGCCGTCGGATATTACAACTGCTCTCGCGGCGCAGAACATACAGGTACCCGCGGGTAAAATTGGTGCTGTGCCTGCCCTTGATAATCAAGAGCTAAACGCCACCGTAACCGCACAGTCAATGTTAGAAACGCCTGACCAGTTTCGCGATATTATTTTAAAATCAGATGCCAGCGGCGCCAGTGTGCGCTTAGGTGATGTAGCACGTGTTGAGATTGGCAGTGAAAGTTACGACGCCATACCGCGCTTAAACGGTCATCCAGCATCGGGTATCGCTGTGATGCTAACTCCCGGTGCGAATGCACTGGATACCGCCACACGCGTCAAAGACAAAGTCGCCGAGCTTGCTCTTAATTTACCTGAGGGCTATGAGGTCACTTTCCCTCGAGACAGTACGGACTTCATTAAAATTTCTATCAGTGAAGTGGTGCAGACATTGGCCGAAGCAGTGGTATTGGTAGTACTGGTTATGTGGTTGTTCTTACAAAACTGGCGCGCCACATTGATCCCCGCCATTGCGGTGCCTGTGGTGCTATTGGGTACGTTTGGAGTGTTATCGGCGTTTGGCTTTTCCATTAACACCTTAACCATGTTCGGCATTGTGCTCTCTATCGGCTTGCTGGTAGATGATGCCATCGTGGTGGTGGAAAACGTCGAACGCCTGATGCGTGAGAAAAACCTTTCGCCACGAGACGCTACCATCGAATCAATGTCTGAAATCAGTGGTGCTTTGATTGGTATTGCGGTGGTCTTGTCTGCGGTATTCTTACCCATGGCCTTTTTTGGCGGCTCAACAGGGG
>JBAROR010000003.1:0-29446 GCA_049642265.1 Cognaticolwellia sp.
TTTTGGTTGACAGCTTTTTCGATCTCCCTATAATACGCCCCCACAGAGAAGGACGATTAGCTCAGTTGGGAGAGCACCGCCCTTACAAGGCGGGGGTCACTGGTTCAAGCCCAGTATCGTCCACCACTTCTTATTTACAATATCTTAAAATTTCTCACTTAATTCTTAATATTTAATTATTTCACTAAAATAATAGCTAATAATTCTAATATCGCCTCAGCTAAGCAACAGAACGTTAATATTAACGTTTTGCACTATTTGGCAACTACAGCCTTTAGCAGCTAGAATAAGCCATGAATTCCCTCAAGTCGTTAAGCTTTCTTTGATCAAAAACTAAAACTTCTTAAGACAACTTAATACCCTGTTGGTTATTTTATAAAAAGATAACTTACTTATAATCCGTGAGAATTTAAGCGAAGCGTGTGCTGTTATTAAGTGTGAGAATATAGGAATATCAAGATAATTTAGACAATAAAAAAGCGGGCCATTGCCCGCTCTCGCTCACTTTACTTAAAGTGAAGATTAACCATTGATGCGCTTTTGTGCTACAGCAGTTAATTCTACTAATGTGATAGTCGATAAAATATCTTTCACAGTAGCTTTCGGTAATTTACCTAACATTAAAGTACCTGTTTCTATAGCATTATTGCTACCAGCAAACGCGATCAAATTCTGACCATTACATTGCACTGCGTCAAAAACATTTCGAATTTTTAATTTGTTAGATCTTAGGTATGAACGAAGACGTGATTTATCATCAACAGAAACATATTCACATAACGATTTAGCAACATTATTTGCTTGAGCTTTTTCTGAATAAGTAACAGTTAATAGTAGAAATGTAATAGCGAGTAAAAGAGTTTTCATGGTGTACCTTTAATATTAATATCAATAAAATAAAATCAGTGAAACGAGCTATCGATACTAAATCGCATTGGTAACCCCGCTATCATAGGTAAACCCTTAGATCGGTAGTTTTGCGTAATACTTTTTCAAGTATCTTGCCGTTTCTGCTAGAGGCGCATTATACAGAGAGATTTTTGTTTAACAAGATTAAATTTCATCCAAAAATAAAATCTAAATTAAATATAAATCATGCCTTATTTTTGGTGGCTTTTCGGACACTTATATCCATTCTACAATAAGCATAAGAGCTGACGACATCGTTAAATAACTCAGTTATAATCTATTTTTGTTTTTAGCCTTTAAAGGTCAGCTATGACTAACGTTATTCCTCTTGTCGATATTTCTGTTCAACCTATCGAATTATGTAAATTATTAAAAATTGCTAATATGGTTGGCGGCGGTGGCGAAGCTAAAATAGTGATCAGCGAAGGCTATGTACTATTAAACAATGAAGTTGAATTTCAAAAACGAAAAAAAGTACGCCACGACGACATTGTTGAGTTTAATGGGGAAACCGTTCAAGTTAATTTTGTGCCAGCGAACAAAAATAAATCCGCAAAAAACACCAAATCAGCAACAACGAAATCGTCTACGGCTAAATCTACAAATAAAGCAAAAAAAAACAATAACCCAGCCCCTACTCAAGCTATTGATAGCCCGCGCTCAAAACGTAAACCTATTTCGTTTTAAGTACAGTATCTATAAATAGTTTGATTGCAAAGCATCGGTATTTAAAGCGTTTAGATTCTTGTTGATATAGTTAATTCTGCCAAAGAGTTAACTATTAGCGCAGCGCTGAAAGCTAATGCTTTTTTCCTCGACATCAGTATCCTTATCTCAATTTAATAATAGTAGGGTGCAGTGATTTTTTTTGGTACGCTATCTCTTCACATAATGGTAGTTTACCCGCCATTTATCACCCCTTTTATTTGCCCTTTATTAACCTCTTAAGGGTACTAATGTTTGAGCGCACTATGACCAAAATTACACGTCGACAATTTGCACAACTGAATAGTTTACTTTTCTGCATATCTTGCACTGTTAACACCGAGCAAATCGAGACATCACTGACTAGCCCTTCTTCATCGATGGCGACAGAGTTACCCGCTCCCGTCACTAATAACGCCGTTGCTCAAGTAAAGGTTAACAATAATTGGTACTTATTATCATTTTCTGGCTTAGGTAAACTTAAAGGTTATCAAGATGTTCATAATCATAGTTACGTTTATGATGTCAGTAAAAATCAATGGCAGGAAAAGTCTGCCGTGCCAATTAAAAAACCAATTAATGGCCTGATCGGGCGCTTAGCAAGTGTTGCCACCGCAATTGATGAGGTAGCTTATGTTTTTGGTGGCTATACCGTCGCTAAAGACCACAGTGAAGTGTCAGTGCCAGATGTTTACGCTTATCATGTAATAACAGACAAATATCAAGCTTTGGCTCCCATGCCTGTGCCTGTTGATGACAGCATCGCCCTACCTTATAGAAATCGTTATATCTATTTGATCAGCGGTTGGCACAATGACGGTAACGTTAATTTAGTGCAATTGTTTGATACTAAAACTAACCAATGGCAGCAGGCATCACCGTTTCCAGGAAAAGCAGTGTTTGGTCATGCGGGAGGGATTGTTGATAATCAGGTTTTAGTTTGCGATGGTGTTGGTATTGATGTTCACCTTAAAAAACGTCGCAGTTATACAGCACAAAGTGCCTGTTATAGAGGCGAAATTAACCCACAAAATCCAGCCATTATTTCATGGTATAAAGTTGAACATCCAACCGGTGAATCTCGCTATCGCATGGCAGCAACCGGCTTAGTGAATGCCATAACCAACAGCAACGAAATTGTTTTTATTGGTGGTAGCAACAATCCTTATAATTACAGCGGCATAGGCTACAACGGCGAACCATCAACAGCCAGCAATGAAATATGGCGCTATAACCTTGATAATAATAAGTGGACTATAACTTATAGTGACAATGCCACCATGGATCATCGTGGACTATTGCAGCTTGATGGCAAATTAGTAACATTGGGTGGTATGGGAGCAAAGCAAACGGTACTTAAAGGTATTAATCACTATTAGCACGGCTGATTCACTGCAAAGCACAATTGCCCTATATTAACGCGGTATTCATTTCGCGGTAATTAGGTATTAATTTGACATTATAAACACTCCATTATTGATAATTTCTGCTATTGGGCAATTTAAAGCTTTTTTGCGTTAAATTGCCCTGTTAGAATACGGCTCATATTTATTACCCGCTTATTAATGGAATTTTTTCTCAATGCGTACAAGCCAATATTTACTTTCAACTCTGAAAGAAACCCCTGCTAGTGCTGAAGTTATCAGCCATCAATTAATGTTACGTGCAGGATTAGTGCGCAATGTCGCATCAGGCTTATATACTTGGTTACCGACAGGATTAAAAGTATTACGTAAAGTTGAAAACATTGTCCGTGAAGAAATGGAACGTGCCGGCTCTCTAGAAGTATTAATGCCAATGGTACAACCGGCAGACTTATGGGAAGAATCAGGTCGTTGGGAAGATTACGGCCCTGAGTTATTACGTTTAAATGACCGTCACAACCGCGCTTTTGTTTTAGGCCCAACGCACGAAGAAGTGATCACGAAACTTGTCAGTAACGAAATTAGTAGTTACAAACAATTGCCGTTGAATCTATTCCAAGTTCAAACAAAATTTCGTGATGAAATTCGTCCTCGTTTTGGTGTCATGCGTGGCCGTGAATTCTTAATGAAAGATGCATACTCTTTCCATTTAGGCGAAGAGTGTTTAAAGAAAACTTACCAAGTCATGTTTGACGCTTACTGTCGAATCTTCGATCGCTTAGGCCTAGATTACCGCCCAGTAATTGCTGATACCGGTTCTATTGGCGGTGAAGCATCACATGAATTTCATGTTTTAGCTGATTCTGGTGAAGATGATATCGCATTTAGTGATGTCAGTGATTTTGCTGCTAACGTTGAAAAAGCTGAAGCATTAGCGCCAGCGGGCGAACGCCCTGCTGCGACACAAGCAGCGACAGAAGTAGCAACACCTAATGTACATACTATTGAAGAGTTAAGTGCATGTTTAGCTATCGACGCTAACACAACCGTTAAAACCTTATTAGTGTTAGGCGTAGCAACTAAAGGGAAAGATGCACCTGTTATTGCTTTAGTTTTACGTGGTGATCATCAGTTAAATGAAGTTAAAGCAGAAAACTTAGCGCAAATTGCTTCACCATTAACTTTTGCTAATGATGAACAAATTTTTGCTGCTGCTGGTTGTAAAGCCGGTTCAATTGGTCCAGTTGGCTTGGATATTGACGTAATTGTTGATCGCAGTGCAGCACATTTAGCCGACTTTGTTTGTGGTGCGAATAAAAATGACCTACATCTAACAGGTGTAAACTGGGATCGTGATGCACAAAACTATACCGTAGCCGATTTACGTAATGTTGTTGCTGGTGACCCTAGTCCATGTGGCGAAGGTAACATTGTCATTAAACGTGGTATTGAAGTTGGCCATATTTTCCAACTTGGCGAAAAATACGCTCAAGCGATGAATTGTGGTGTATTAACTGAAGCGGGTAAAAATCAAATTTTAACCATGGGTTGTTACGGCATCGGAGTATCACGTATTGTTGCTGCTGCCATTGAACAAAATCATGATAAATACGGTATTAAATGGCCAGCCGCTATAGCTCCGTATCAAGTTGCCGTTGTACCAATGAACATGGCAAAATCAGCACGAGTTAAAGAAACAGCAGAAGCCTTATACGAGCAGTTACAAGCCGCCGGTATTGAAGTGATGTTCGATGATCGCAAAGAACGCCCTGGTGTTATGTTTGCAGATCATGAATTAATGGGTACACCGATATTATTAGTTATTGGTGAACGTAACCTTGATAATCAAGAGATTGAAGTGAAAAACCGTATCACCGGTGAAAAATCAATGTTAGCCATTAGCGATGTTATGTCTTTATTTACGAAATAATATCAAAATAACAACGAGTGTTTAATGGCAGTAATTAAACGCCAGCGATTAATATAAACGGTTTTGTAGTTTCTACAGAGCCGTTTTTTTTATGGTTAATTAAAAAAAGTTAGGTAAAACTGATTGCCCGCTTGTAAGTCTGTTAGTTAACTCATTTTCACAATCACAACTATCCCAATACAACACGCGATCGAACAACTGGGCAACATTCAATGATAAGGTTTTAAATGTTGTCACTGTTTGTGCACCACTTTTAAAACACTGCCAAATAAACTGATGGCAATTATTATCAAATAAATGATAGTCCCTGATCTGATATATTTGTTCAATTGCACGCTGAGCAGCTATTTCACTTACCAGAGGCAAGCCTAATGAGTCACAAGCGATAAATATGCCTTTACCTGAACGTTTATCTGTAAAACGTTGCGGTGATACGGGCTTAACCAAACCATTGCCATCAACTTCAATAATAGTGTTATCGCCAACCCAAATACCGGTATGATCTAATAGCCCGCCAACACCACAGCAAACAATAGCACCAATAACCGGTTTAACTTTTTGTTCCGTTGCGAGCAAATCGCTTGGATACGCGGCAATGGCAGATTCATAACGTTCAAGATCCGCTATTGTTTTTACCTTATCGCTATTAGCGTCACTAAAGCGTCGATGTTGCTGAGACTTTCTATCTTCAGCTAAACCCTTAACTGCTAGTGCAGAAAAAGCCGCCGCTCCTAACCATAATAAAGGTAAAGGCATGGGTATCTCTCCTCATTAAACGTTGTTATAAATAGCGATACTGCTGAAAATTTAACCACAACACTAAGATGACGCACTTATTAAGCTTTTACTATAAAAAAGTTGCAAGTAACTGTTTCAAAGTTAGGTAATATTCGCAACAATGGGTGAAAGCGAATTGTTGCTCTATTTTTATACCTTTTGTTAACTCAGTAACCGTCAGTTTAGTTGAATATTAATGTTCAATTTCTGTTTAACGCTTACGATAACGTTAATTAACTTTCATCATTTATAAGACCGCTATTATGAAAACTATCCATAAATCTTCAAAATTAAAAAACGTCTGCTATGAAATTCGCGGACAAGTTGCCCTCGAAGCCAAACGTTTGGAAGATGAAGGTCATAAAATTTTAAAACTTAATATTGGTAACCCCGCTCCTTTTGGTTTTGAAGCACCTGATGATATTTTAAAAGACGTAATTCGTAACTTACCAACAGCTCAAGGTTATTGTGAATCAAAGGGAATTTATCCAGCAAGAGTCGCAGTAATGCAGTACTTTCAACAACAAGGCATTTTAGATGTCAGTGTTGATGATATTTATATTGGTAACGGCGTTAGTGAACTTATTGTTATGGCAATGCAAGGCTTACTCAATAACGGCGATGAAGTGCTTATTCCTGCTCCTGATTACCCTCTATGGACCGCAGCCGTTGCTTTATCTGGCGGTGAACCTGTGCATTATCATTGCGATGATGAAAATCAATGGTTTCCAGATTTAAAGGACATGGCAAGTAAAATAACACCAAAAACTAAAGCCATTGTTTTAATCAATCCTAATAACCCGACAGGTGCTGTTTATAGCGAAGAAATACTATTAGGTATTATCGAGCTCGCACGTCAGCATAATTTAATCATTTTTAGTGATGAAATTTACGACAAAATTCTATACGACCAAGCACAGCATATTCCGACCGCGAGATTAGCTAATGACGTACTGATCATCACGATGGGCGGCTTATCGAAAAATTATCGTATCGCGGGTTTTCGTGCTGGCTGGATGGTCATTACGGGCCCGAAACTGCATGCTGAAGATTACCTAGAAGGTTTAAATATTCTTTCCTCAATGCGTTTATGTGCCAATGTCCCGGTGCAGCATGCTATACAAACGGCATTAGGTGGTTATCAAAGTATTAATGAATTAATTCAAGGTGATGGGCGTTTATTAAAGCAGCGTAACTTAGCACACAAAATGATTAATGCTATTGATGGCCTTTCCTGTAACTTAGCCATGGGCGCATTGTACTTTTTTGTAAAAGTCGATCAGGAAAAATTTAACATTCAAGACGATGAAAAAATGATTTTGGATTTACTCAAACAAGAGAAAATCCTCTTAGTGCATGGGCGAGCGTTCAATATTAAAGAGAAAAACTATTTTCGTTTAGTGTTTCTTCCTCATGTTGATGAATTGAAACCCGCACTGGAGAAGCTCGCTAACTTTTTCAGCACTTACCGCCAATAACAAACACACGACTGTTTAATAAGGTTACATAATGCAAAGTACTTTTCTCGCTTGGATGTTTAGAATGCCGCTCATTAAACGCTGGGCATTAATGTTTTGCGTTAAACCGGAGAATGTCGCTGAACATTCTCATCAAGTGGCTATTGTTGCCCATTTGTTAGCGGTGATTAAAAATGAAAAATTTGCAGGTAATATTAACGCTGATAAAGTAGCAACCGTTGCCCTTTATCATGAAGCCAGTGAAACTCGTTTTGGTGATATCGTTAGTCCAACGAAATATGCGAATCCTGAAATTGCCCGCGAATTCAAAAAAATAGAATATATCGCTGAAAAGCAATGTCTTGAATCTTTACCTGAAGAATTCCAAGCAATGTTTGCCGACATTATTGTTCAAGATAATGTTGATGAACAGTATAAAAAAATAGTTAAAGCTGCTGATATTTTAGTTGCGTATATCAAAGCCTTAGATGAGTTGAATCATCAGAACCATGAATTTGATCACGTCAAAGAACGCTTAGAATTAAAACTAGCAACACTAAAACAAGAAATGCCAGAGGTAGCGTATTTTATGGATGTATTTTTAAAGTCATGCTCTGCAACTGTCGATAAACTCAGCGAAGTTCACGTTAAAAAATAATACTGGCAATATACACTCAGATGGTAATAAGTAAATTTAGCAAAGATGTAAAAGAAGCTAATACACACTGATAAAAATAGCTAAAACCATGACCCTGTAACCGGTTATTACAGGGTCATAACAACTAAAACACCTTATCAAGCATCTTATAAAGCCCCATCAGTTTTTTGTTTAATAAGTTGCTCTAACATTTGCTTGACCTGTAAGTCCCCAAAACTATAAATCCCTTCACGCGCAGAGAAACATTGAAAAACAGCTACGAATTCTTTGGTGTTTAACTCCTCCATTATCGCCAGCAGTTGGCGCTGAGGGTAACCTAATCCACTTTCATCTGGTGTTCTGCGCTGGTGTGCAGTGATCGCGGGTAATAAAAATGGCAATGCTACACTCAATTTTTTTGCTATCACTAACATTTCATTGACGTTATTTTGTTGGTACAACGGCCATAACTTTTCAAGCAAGGTTAATTGTGACGATAACAGCAACTGTTTATTCTCAAATGCCAGCTTCAACTCATGCTCAGTCATCTGGTTAAAGTTATAACGATTAGCTTTATTTGGTCGCACGAGATAAATATGGGATTGATGACCATTTTTAATCAGTAAATTAAGCACAAACCATAAGTTGGCTTGGCAAAATAAGTCATCTTCAAACCAACAATATATTTCACTTCCTAATGCAATAGTATTTATTTTATCAATTTCTGGCGCAGCATATTGGTAATATCCAGCAACGGTACAACCTTCATATTGAGCAGTAAACTCGGCTCTATTGGCATAAAACTTTAATAAATTTTCACCTTGTCTGTTACCGTCAATTAAACACTCTCTCATGATAATTTTTTCTGCATCGAAGGTATTCTTGAGTTGATGTTTTAATGCATCACCATTGAGAATATGTACTTGCTTCACCCTTTCACCCTTTTATTACATCGAACAGATATACTTAGAAATAACGTAGTACTAATATGCAAATATTTTATGAGTAACACAATAAAAAAAATGGCCATTGTGATGCTATCAAGCATTATATTAATTATATGACTTTCTGGAGTAACCTTTCTTGCAGACTATTTTCGTTACTCTGTTAGTTGCTATTGAAGTGCTAAAGACTAACGCGTTAATTAGATTGGATCCTAAGTAAAAAATCGTTAACAATACCGCCCAGACATCTTCGCTATAAAGCATCTAGGAAAGCGTTACTACATCATGATAAAAAAACATTTAGGATTTTTCTTTAACCTTATCGCTATTGCACTCTTTATTCCGGGTATATTATTACCTATGTTTTCACTAAACATGGCGATGACAGCCAATGTCAGTGGTGCAAAACTGACAAATACAATCATTGATAAAAGCCTTTCACTGCTGCAAACAATACAAGAGCTATGGCAAGATGATCGTATATTGGTGGCAGCACTAATTTTCGCTTTTTCTATTTGTATTCCGGCCACTAAGTTTATTTTATTAACGATCGCTTATCTCAAAAAAAATTCGAAGTTAGAAATAACGATATACCGCTTTATAAGTAAAATTGGCAAGTGGTCAATGGCGGACGTTTTTGTTGTCGCTATTTTTCTCGCGGTACTGTCCACCAACCATGCTGAAACAGCAACACAGCAGCAATTGGCCGTTTTTGGTTTTAAATTAGACTTTATTGTCAGTAGTGAAACACTATCAGCATTGGGGCCAGGCTTTTATTACTTTACTGGTTATTGCTTGTTATCTTTGTTGGGTACTGCAATTAGTAACAGTGGTGTTAACAAAAAAATCTAACACGCCGCTACATCAACATTACTGAGACTGCATAGATTAAAACGACCGGATAATATAGAGTAAGTTATCTGCCGCTGTACTTATACACTTAATAATGGAGTATTTTATGGATCGTTCAACCCACAATATGGCCAACTTATTCGCTCAATTAGGCCTTAAAAATAGTAATGAAGACATAGAATTTTTTATTGCCGCTAATCGTGGTCTTCAAAAGGAACAAGCGTTGGCCGATGCCGAATTTTGGAGTAATGGTCAAAAGCAATTTTTACAAGAAGCTATTCAACTCGATTCAGACTGGAGCGAAATTGTTGATAGCTTAGACGCTTTGCTCAGAGCATAAGTTTAATAGTAATGGTTAGTAGTTATAGCGATGGCTAATTGAAATCACTTAGCCATCAGATGATTAATGACTACGAACAATAAAGTATTTATCCGCACGTTTTTCAGTTAAATAAGCGTAATTATATTCACTGAAAATACAAATAGGACGACGATGCAATGAACAATAGACATTGCCATCTGCTTTTAATTCATCGCGACTAATGTCGGCGCCCTGATGAGGACACTTTGCCGATATTGTTCTGTACTCTTTTTTGCCGTTAGCCAACATTTGTTGATATATCACCACGTTTTTCTCTTGCTTGGATAACGGTAATATAGCCCGTCCAAAAGTTACATCGGCTCTATCACTAGCGCTAATATTAGTAATTTCTATTTCTGCTTCTACTTGCCCACCGGCAGGAAAGTATTCTTTAATCGTCAATAATGTCACGTTACTTTTCACTCATGATTCTTTTCTTCTATTTTGCCCTATTCTTTCATCTTTTAGGGTAAAAAAATTAAAATTTAACTTAAATTTAACCTAGTAGATATCACATAAACAAACTCAGTCTTCGCTCAATATTTTCATGTAACAAGCACGTACCGTATTTCACACAGCAGTAACTAAGTTCAATGGCTCCCAAAGTAAAGGGAATAATTAACTGCCGTGATATTTCTTTAATGCCATTTATTATGTACTAAATCGTTAATGAACTTACTTTATTCATAATATACAAAGACCTGTTATACTGCTTTTATAATGGACACTATGTGCTTACGCTGCATCTAAAATATTTACTATAAATAGAGGTTAAGGATAACAAGCTCTGCTGGTTATCTTTGATATATTTATATCGTCATTTATTAGGTGGTTCATGTTCAATAATAAAGTTAAATCTCAGCTAAAACACAATCAAACGTTGTTAAACGCGTCAAGCGCAATAATTAACTCAATCAAGAGTAATGTTGCCACCATCGAATTTTCCCCTGACGGCACTATTATCGACGTCAATGAGCTTTTTTTAGCCATCGCCAACTATAAAAAATCAGAAGTTATTGGTCAACATCATGCCGTAATGTGCCTAGCCGATTATGCTAACTCAACAGAATACAAAAACTTTTGGCAAAAGCTACGCAGTGGCTCCGCTAACAAAGGCACCTTTGAGCGTAAAAATAAACAAGGGGGCATTATTTGGTTAGAAGCAACTTACTTCCCTATTGTAGAAAATGGTGAAGTGATCAAAGTAATGAAAATTGCTAGCGATGTCACCCAAGAGAAAGTGGCGGCGATGGAGCAGCAATCAATTATTGGTGCATTACATCGCTCTCAGGCGATAATTGAATTTACTCCTGAAGGGAATATTATTACCGCTAATACCAATTTTACTGATGCCATTGGATATGATTTAAGAAATATCAAAGGTAAACACCATAAAATATTTTGTCATGATGATTTTTATCAGCAGCACCCTTCTTTTTGGCAAGATTTACAACAGGGACAATTTAAAAGCGGTCAGTTTCTACGAAAAGATAGTCACGGTAAAGACCTGTGGTTAGAAGCGACTTACAACCCTATATTTGATGAAAATAAAAATGTGGTAAAAGTAATTAAATTTGCCACCGATATTACCGCAAATGTAGAGCGTGAAACATTAGTCAATGAAGCCTCAATTGTCGCCCATGATACTTCGCTTGAAACGGTAAGAATTACCGAACTTGCTGCAGAGCTCCTTAGTTCTTCAATAGAAATTTCTAATGAAATATCTGAACAAGCGAAAAAAACAACTGAACAAATCAATGAACTAAATCACCAGTCAGATAATATTCAAGCTATTGTATCAACCATCAAAGCTATTGCTGATCAAACCAATTTATTAGCCTTGAATGCGGCTATTGAAGCTGCAAGAGCCGGAGAACAAGGACGAGGTTTTGCCGTAGTGGCAGACGAGGTCCGAAAGTTAGCTTCAAGAACAAGCCAGTCAACCAATGAAATTGCGACAGTGGTATCCGACAATCAAGAAGTAACCGCAAATGTTCAAGGAGGAATGAATACTGTATCGAGTTATCTTGAAAAAGGCCAAATACAACTCTCAGAAGTTGCTAAGGTTATGGAAGAAATTAAATCTGGCGCCAGCAACATTTCGACAACAGTTGCTGCACTATCGAAATAATAACTAGTCGCCGTCAAAGCTGATAGCTATACACACTTTTATACTAGGCATGGACGCCTGTTAGCTTAGTTAATTTTAAAAAAGAACTATTGAGCAACGAGAAAAGGCGCAATAAATAATACGACAAGGAGTCTAAAAAAAATAACAAAGTACAGTATTGAACATCAAACAATTGTTAGATAAGCCTTATCCGCTGTTATTTTTGAATAACACTCAGTACTCTACCCATCACTTTATCCTTGCCTATAGGGCCCATTTGTTCAACAGAAATACTACGCTCATTTTCTCCTTTTACCCAAATAAAGCCATGATGGTCAACTAATGCCACAGTTTTAACGATGATACCGTAAGTACTATGCTGAACGAGTATTTTATTACCTTCTCTTAAAAATAAACGAACAAACCAGTGGCTGACCAATATATAACTCTCATTAGGTATTTTTGGCGACATACTGTCACCTTTAACTTTTAAAAAAGTAAAGCCGAACATCAGATTTTCCCTTTCCGGTGATCTGTTGCTATTCGCATTAATGCTTCTTGGCTTTCATATTCATAGCAATAGGCGAATGCACATCTGAAATTGAAAAATTGGTCTAGATTTTTAATGATTTTATATAACATAATAACCGGCCTCTCTAGGTAATAACCCGACACTCATTTTGAATGATAAAAAGTAACCATTATTACCTTCTGTTACTTTCTGCTACCTTCGTAAATGCTCTATTAAAAAATTAATCAATGCTGTAATAAAGTTATCGTTACTCGTCAAAAGCACAAATAAAATTGATGGTTACATCAGCAAACAATTCAACCTTATAATCTGTAACTTGTGTTTGTGCTTGTAGCTAATGCAAAGTCTGAGCTTCAAAATTTAAAGTGGTTTGTAAGCGCTCTAACTTTTCTAAACAGTGATCACAGGTTGGGTGCTTTTGTGTAAAAGAGAGAATTGCGTTTAACGATGTTTTTAGCGCATTAAACGCTAAGCTTCTTAATGAGTAACTCGCCAGCTCGTTCTGGCTAGTTCGATGTGCTTCTTGGTAAGCTTGTAGCAAATACCCTATCGCGCGTTCATGGTCACCTTGAGTCTCAAACAAAGTACCTAAATTGTGGCAGGCACATACCCAAGCCATCAATAAAGATTCATGTTCTTCACCACTTTCCCAGCGTCCCTCTAGCTGACTGAAAGCCGATTTATAGTAAAGTTCCGCTTTAGTCCACTGCTGCTTGTCAAAGTAAGTGTTGCCCTTTGTCAGTAAATTCTGCCAATTCATCCGTAAACCTCTTTATTAAAACTAAGCCAAACAATAATCAAATGATAATCATTCTTATTTAAGTAATCAAGCGGTAATTTTAAGAAGGCTACATTTTTAGCTATATTCAGCTAAATGAAGATACATAAAAATAAATTATAAATAATTTCAATAAATCAATATCATGACTATAATACCCTATAGGTCAGATAGTTAACTTGAAAAAATTGAAAAAAACCTATATAAAACATTACACTTCGACGTTTATTTTTTTAGCGTTTATCGTAACAATCAGTTTGTCATATGCTAACGAAAATAAGCTTAATGTCAGTGTCCCTGACTTTCCGCCATTCAATGGCTTTAACGAAAGTAAATATTGTACAGGCGTAAGCGTACTCGCAATTCAAGCTGTGCTTGAAAAGCTAGATGTTACTATGGAAATAGCGTCTTATCCTTATGCGAGAATTTTACATTCATTGAAAACTGGGGAGCTAGATTTAGCCCTTATTTTCCGGAATAGTTTGATTGAAAATGACGTTATTTATATCGGCCCACTTTCACTTTCAAAAGTAATCGTACTGACCCCAAACGGCACTGCTCTTCGTTACTATAATGACTTATATCAACTAAAAAACATTGCCGTGATCCGACATGCCCAATTTAATGAACAGTTTGATCAAGATAATGCCCTGCATAAAATTACTGTTGATAGTTATGATCAAGCTATTAGTATGCTAAAAATGAATAGAGTTGATGGCGTTATTGGCTCCAAAATTGGTCTAGAATACGCATTACGTCAACAAGGTATGGATCTTAATTTAATTTCTAATGCCTTTGAGCTCGGCACCAAAGAACTAGGCTTGCACTTAGCGAAGAAATCATCGTTTATCACTCTACTTCCTTTATTAACAAGTGCGGTAAACAGTAATTATCAACAAGATCTTTTGTATCGGCTTTATCAACATCAAGTCAAATACTGCATAACAAATAAGTCTCTTCAGGCCAGTAAACTAACATATTGAATTCAGTTCAAAAGGATCAGTTAGCTGAATAAAAAAGGCCGCTATGCGGCCTTTGTTTAACGGACAATGAGTCGATTATTTTTTGGCTAACGTATCCGCAATATAACGATCAATAAAGCGTTCCAAGATATTTAATGGTACAGCACCATTTTTCAATACCACATCGTGAAAATCTCGTAAATCAAATTTATCACCTAGTGCTGTTTTAGCTTTCGTTCTTAACGCTAAAATTTTCATCATACCGACCTTATAAGACGTTGCTTGTCCAGGCATAACAATATAACGCTCTATCTCAGAAACAACATCAGATTGCGCCATACCGGTATTTACTTTCATATAGTCGATAGCCTGCTCTCGCGTCCATCGTTTATAATGAATCCCCGTATCAACCACTAAACGTACGGCTCTAAATAGCTCTGCTTGTAAACGGCCAATATTATCAAAAGGATCATCTTGAAAGCCCATTTCCCAAGCTAAATACTCACTATAAAGCGCCCAACCTTCAACATATGCAGTAAAAGGTGAGAACATTCTAAATAATGGTAACCCCTCCAGCTCCATCGCAACAGCAATCTGAAAATGATGACCTGGTATACCTTCATGATAAGCCAATGTTCTCATAGAATACTTAGGTGTCGCTTTAATATCATATAAATTGGCAAAGAATCGTCCCGGTCGACTGCCATCAATCGCTGGTTGCTGGTAATAAGCCCCTGGTGCAGTTTTTTCTTTAAATTTCGGGATACGAGCAACTTCCATACCTGCTTTGGGACGAATTCTAAATGCGGAGTTTAGCCCTGTGTCTATCTCATCCAAAATGGTTTGATAGTCTTTTAATATTTCAGCGCGCCCAGCATCACTATCGGGATAATAAAAACTTTCTTGCGCGGCTAAAAACTCTATTGCCGCAGTAAATCCCTGCGAAACATCATAGTTTTCTTTAGCTAGAATAGTCATTATCTCAGATTGAATACGATCAACTTCTTTCAAGCCAACATCGTGAATATATTGCGGCGTATAGTCTGTCGTCGTATAAAATTTAAGTGCGTTAGCATAGGCTTTCTCACCATCAGGTAAGTGCCAAAAACCATCATCAGTGCCCGCTTTAGGCTTTAATTTGACAAAATAGTCGATTAACTGTTGATATGCTGGATGCACAAACATCTTGATGTTATCTTTTGCTTTACTCAATAACTGCGTTTGTTCTTCTGGCGTTATATTGTCATTTTCAGACATCTTTTTTGCCAATGAGCTATAAAGAATATTTTCTTCGATAGGCTTAGCCACAAAATTATTCATCTCTTCTAACACTCGTTCGATAACAAATGCAGGAGGGATAATACCTTTATCTTCTCTTAATTTTATCCCTTCCAATTCTTGGGTAAACTTGAGCTGAACTTTCTTCAAACGAGATAAGTAATTTTCAGCATCTGCAACACTATGAATTTGATGCTGAGATTCCATAAAGCTCGGATAACCATTTTGAATACCAAACAATTGATTTACCGGATAATTGTGGTATCTATACTGTTCAGACTCTTTTGCATAATCTAACAAAAATAGCGCTATCTCTTTCGATAATCGATCGGCTTCGCTCAAACTCTCATTATCATACGCATTCATTGTTTCATGTACGGTGGCTAATTTAGCGTATAGTTCATCCGCTTTAGCTAGACTCGCATCATCTAAATCGGCATTGTGGCCGGTTATTCCTAGCGATTCTAAAAAGCCCAAAGATGTTAATGTTTCAGGACTTTCAAAAGCAAACTTTAATACTTCTCGATCAACAAAAGATCGAAATCTCATGGGTTTATCGGCATTCCATTCATAGGCAGCAAAACTACCGCCGAGCACTGCAATGCCCAACAATAAAAGACCTAACCATTTAAATACTTTCTTAATCATAATTTCCTCTCATCAAAGTGCTTATTGAAATCTTTATTAAAGCAATAAAATCATAAGCTTATTATATATGTTTTATTATTATCATATTGACGTTAACAAACTACTAACAACAAGTAAAAGAAAACGAATAATCAGAGTATTAAACACAGCGAAGGTTACTAGCACCGAGATACGGCCATGAGAAATAGATAAAAACGTTAAGCGGTGCTTTGCAAATAACTCTTTGACATAGCGATAAAAATCCAAGCTAAGGTCATTGGGAATAAAATAATGAAAAGATACTTAGCGTACATTAATGACATGATCACAGAAAATGCTAAGTAGAAGGCATAACGTGCCAATATTAATTTGTGCTTTTTAGCGAAGGTAAAAGCCGATACAAAATTCCCCACTACGCCTAAGTTTTTCATACGTGCAATTAAACATGGTAATAAACCCGCAGTAATGGATAAAAATGAAAATATCCAAGCTAGCAATAAATTCATCCAATAAAATTCTTGGCTAAAATTTACAATATTTTCACTGTTTATATTAAAAGCATTAGCTAAAAAAGAATGAGAGTCAACATAGATACTATAAACAACAATGGCATCTGTCATCCATATTAAAAAGAAAAGCCCTTGAACAATTACCACTAAACCAATGTTAACAATCAAAGCAGAAGCCTTAATTTCATTACGACCATCGGTGTGGGTGAGTAACAATGGATGCAATGCTAAACTTACTAACGGTGTAAATAAGATAAAACCGGCACAAAAAGAAATATACATGGCCTCTAAACCATAACCTATTAAGAGTTGTTCAATAACTTGGGCAATGGTAAAGATCCCGCCTGATGCAAGTAAGATTAATAGCGCACTTAAGCCATGACTTTTATAGCTTCTGTTATTTTTTGACATCTGTAACCAATACCTAAGAAAACTTGTTGTTATGATAAAAGATTGGCGCAGTAGATTAGTTGATATAAATCGTAAATTTAATAGTCTGAGTGATGATTAAAGCTTTTATGGCCCTATAAAATATAAGAATCAATGTAAGGGGGGGAATTTGAAGCAATTTCCAGTGGGTAACGAGATATATGCCCGCTTGAAAAAGGTTAGCTTACTATGGGGTAGAACGACTTTTTAAGTAGTTGGATTAGTCAGTATTATCACTTAATTTTTATCACTTAATTGTGAAAATTTAATTGATAGCGTTTACTAGCCGTTATCATTTTATGCAGAACGGCTTTACTTATCGACGATCAAATACCTACTATCAGCTAACAAAATACCTTAGCTATGCTGACAGCCGTTGGTTTCAATTTGTAAAACACTAGTCGTGACATCAAATTTTTCTGCTAGCATCCGTTCAACCTGAAAACGACAAATTTCATCATGTTTTTCTAGTGTACATTGTTGTTTTAAAACGATATGAGCACCAACGACTACTTGGCCGTTATCACTTTTAACAATTAAATTATGTACGTTATCTATATGTTCAATACCCTGCAAGGCTGCTTCAATTTTTTTCAACGCTGGCAATCTGACACCAGTGAAAAATAAACCTTTCACACATTTATAAATTAACTTAGAGCCAGTAAAAAGTACGAAGACCGAGATAAGGATACTCGACAATGAATCAACAACCGTCCAACCTGTCGCATGAATAACAATACTGGTGACAAAAGTAATAATGGTTGAAAGTAAATCAAAAAAGGTATGTAAAAACACTGCATAAACATTAACGCTATCTTTTCGGCCTTTATACAAAACATAGGCAGAGGCTGCGTGAAACAAAAAGCCTAACGAGGCAACTGCAGACATCACAAAGGTATTTATTTCATGTTCATCGTGATGTTCATGACCAAATAATCGTTCAGCACCCTGTAATAAAATCCAGCAACTGATTAATAAATACAAGCAACCATTGATTAAACCGCCCGATAGCTCTAAACGGCGATAACCATCACTAAAGGTACGACCAAACTTTATTGCTAATGTTGAAGCTATTAAGGCAATAAATAACGAACTATTATGAACAAACAAATGCCCTGCATCAGCGTATACAGCAAGAGAGTTAGCGTAGGTAGCTCCAATGAGTTGCACCAACATAAACACACTGGTGATAGCAAGTGCGATGAGCAAACGGCGTTGTGATGATTTATGCGTTGTTAGAGTCGTCATGCAAAAGGTGAATATCTCAGTAAAGGAATTAGTTAAAAACGTGTGTGCTACCCGCGTTTAAAAAGCGCAGCCATTGTAATCTTAATTAGAATAATTAAATAGCTGCGGTACAACGTCAGTTAAACTTTATTGACTTATTTATAATGTTAAAAAATTACTATTGCGCCCAATAGGCTTGATCTAAGCTGTCTTCTCGTTCTGGCAAACCACGAGATAAACGTGGAGAATGTTGTACCAATACTTCATAACTCGCTCTGTTAGCATATTTGCTCATTTGCGATAATGAAGAATAAGTTAATGCCGGTTGTTGATGCTTACTTGAATGAGCAACGGTATTTTTATGATATACATTAGCACTTAAGTCATGAAGTATCGCCGCAAGCGCAGCATCTCCAGCGCCGTTAGTATTTTTGATACTTTCAGGACCGCCCATATAAGGCGCAGAATGCGTATAAATTCGTATTGGATTATCGCAATCTTTTAATAACATTGGGCGAGAATACTCATAACGATTAAATTCATGAATTTCAGCTGATATTAACGGATATTCACTTTCTCGCTTAAACGATTCATCGACAAAGCCTGCCATGTATAAGCCTTCTTTGCCCGCAGTACAAATAACTAAGTCAACCCAATCAAGACACGCGTTCGCCGCAAGAAGTGGATCTTCTATGCCGGTTATCGCGAGTGCTTCTTCTTCATTCATGGTCAGTATGTTGACATACTTTTGCACAAAATCTCGCCAAAACTCAGGCTCTTCTTCAATTAGAAATTTGGTGCCTAAAGTCAGTACCACAGGAACGCCAGCAGCATTAGCGCATTTTACTGCTTTAATGGCTGCTTCTGTCATAGTATCGCCTTCCTGCGTTCGCATTAGGTAAGAGCTAATCACCAATGCTGAGGCGCCGTTAATTAAAGATTCATCTATTGAATCAGGGCGTAAGCGGTTAATTAAACCTGCGTTAATACCAAAAGTACGTTCACCTGTATCATCAATTAAAGTAAAACAACGACCAATTGGACCATCGACAGGTTGTAAATAGTTAAGATCAACACGTGATGATGTATTACTAATAAAGCGGTAAGCGTAGTCACCTACTTGAATATTTTCTGACATAACCCCAAGAAGCACTGAACGATCATCAGCGAGTACTGAATAGTTATGCAGTGTATTACCAATGGTGCCACCGGCAAATTCATAATTGATCAGCGACTCATCTTTTAAACGTTTATATAGGCGCTGGGTAACTTCATCAGAAATCACTTGTGACATGCCGCGATGTAAATCGAATTCATCCAAAAACGCTTGATCAACTTTAGCTTCAATATCGACTAAAACCTGATCTATACCAACAATATAGTTTTTCACTACTTGCGAGCTAGGGTTTACTTGGTTTGTTAACGGGTTTTTATTATCGACAGGGAAATAATGTCTATGTTGACGGCGTCCGGGGAACTTCATGAAGTAATTACACGGTTAATTGCAAAAAACGGATTATAGCGCAATGGCCTTTGGTTTGACCAGAAAACATCACGAGAAATTATAGAGAAATACGTTAAAAATCACACAAAAGGGTTACAACTGAACTTAACATGAGTAAAAAATAAAATTAAGAGCGCAATTTTTCGACAATAACGTGCAAATAATTAACGCTCAACAACACAAAGGTAAACAATAGTAGTGTTCAACAAAGTCTCTATGAGCTAGTGCATAACATAACTATCATATGACGCTATTTCTCGCTGCATTCTCTTTTGTTCTTTAAATGCCTCTATTTCTCGCCATTTACGTTTAGACTGCTTAGTATTTTTTTTCTTGTGGTAGTCAAAATAATCATCGATATTATTAAAGTCGTCTTCTTGCCATTCTTTAGATTGCATAACAAATCCTCCTATTGATAATTACCGTTAAAACTAATCTATATATATGACAATTATTTGAATGAAAGATGACAGTTTGGTTATCGTAGCTAAGCCGAATAAAATTTCATAAAGCACGTTGTAAAAGCCAATAAACAAAACTATTTTATCTAAATTTACTATCTGACATACTAAACTGCTGTTAATGTGTTTAAATAAATAATGTCGTGTTCAATAATAAAATCATAGTTTGTGGAGATAGTAATGTCGGAAAATAAAAAATACCGTTTGGTGACTCGTAGTGATTTCGATGGTTTAGTGTGTGCAATTTTACTCAAACATATTAATTTAGTTAACGATATTATCTTTGTTCATCCCAAAGATATGCAAGACGGTATAATTGACGTTGGAGCAAATGATATTTCCACCAATTTACCTTATGTTGACGGTGTACATATCGCTTTTGATCACCACCATAGTGAAACGATTCGTAATGAGAAACGAGACAACCATGTTATTGACCCTGATGCTCCTTCGGCTGCACGTGTAGTTTATGATTACTATGGTGGCACTGAGACTTTCCCTGCAAGCTGGAAAGACATGATGGATGCAGTCGACAAAGGAGATTCCGCACAATTTAATATGGATGAAGTATTACATGCTAAGCGCTGGGAACTACTTAATTTCATTATGGATTCTCGCACAGGTTTAGGCCGTTTTAGAGACTTTCGTATCTCCAATTACGAATTGATGATGGACTTAATTGATTTTGGCAAAGACCATAACATTGATGAGTTACTTGCCCTACCCGATGTTAAAGAACGAACAGACCTTTACTTTGAGCATGAAGAAAAATTTAAAGAACAAATTAAACGTTGTGCGACAGTGCACGGTAATTTAATTGTCTTAGATTTACGTGAAGAAGATATTATTTATTCTGGCAACCGTTTTGTTATTTATGCCTTATTTCCACAATGTAATATTTCCATTCATATTATGTGGGGCCTTAAAAAACAAAATACGGTTTTCGCGACCGGGAAATCTATTTTTGATCGTAGCTCGAAAACAAATGTTGGCGAATTAATGCTGAAATACAACGGTGGTGGGCATAATGCTGCAGGTACTTGTCAAGTACCACATCAACAACATGACACTTGTCTTGCTGAGCTTATCGCGACAATTAACGCTGATGGTTAATATCGATTAAACCAGTAAAATATCACCAAATGTCTTTGATATTCACCAAGCATGTTTATCAAAGACAATTTTATCATTCCCTATCTGCACTACCCCACCCATCACAAGCCTTCTATTATTACTATTGATTGATAGCCTCATAACGACATAAAAAATATCGTTAAAGCTAGACCGCTTCATTGTGCTGTACAAACGAAGGTTTTCAATATAATGTGATTAATAGTCAAATACTTAAGAATGATTTATAACAAGGAATGTCATGTTATCCAAATACCAAACAGCACTTATTTCCGTTTTATTGTTATCCGCTTGTGGAGAATCAACCAAGAATGAAGGCCGTGTTATTACAGATAATACAGCGGTCTGTTCGACCCAGCAGAGCCAAAATGAAGCGCTTTGGGAATATCTACAAGAAGACTATCTCTGGAATGACCAATTAGACTTAACAACTGATACAACACAGTTTTCATCATTAAATGATTTACTGGTCGATGTACGTGATCAAGTGCCATTAGATAGATTTAGTTTTGCAATAACCGAACAAGAATATCAAGATAACTATATTAATGCTGTGTTTTATGGCTATGGTCTTGCGGTCCAATTAAACGAAGCACAAACCGGCTTAAAAGTTAAATACGTTTATGACTCAAGCAACGCGGCAGCAATCGGCATAAAACGAGGTTCTTTTATCACCTCATTAGGTGGTAAAGCCATTATCGAAGCTGTGAGTGATGGTACATATCAATCGTCAGAAATCTGGGGGCCACAAGAAGAAGGCAATGTTATCAATGTGACTTGGGCTGATAACGATGGTAACGAAAGTAGCGCTGAAATGTCGCGTGCTTCGACTCAAACTAACACGGTTATGGCGACTCAAGTTATTTCAACGAATATTGGTAAAGTGGGCTATTTAGTCTTTAATAGTTTTATTGAACGTAGTGCCGATGACCTTAATGTTGCTTTCGATTTATTTAAACAAGAAGAAGTCACCGAGCTAGTATTAGATTTGCGATACAACGGCGGTGGTTACTTAAGCATAGCGAATCAACTTGCTAGTCAAATTGGTGGTGCCAACGTACTTGGCAAAAGAATGTTCAGTTATATTTATAATAATAATACCCCAACGAATAATCTTTCATTTGAGCTGGGTAATGGGCAAGAGCAGCTAGATTTATCACGTGTTGTTATATTAACAACCGAGCAAACTGCGTCAGCAAGTGAAGTAATCATCAATGCATTAGCGCCTTACATTGATGTAAAAGTTGTTGGCAGTAGAACTACCGGTAAACCAGTCGGAATGGATATTAATAAACTGTGTGAGCATCGTATTTTCGCGTTAAATTTCCAAATGGTAAATGCTGATGGTTTTGGTGATTACTTTGATGGATTACCCGTTGATTGTGCTGCAGAAGACACAATAACCGCTGATTGGGGACATACACGCGACCCGATATTAACTGAAGCGCTATATTTGCTAAATAATAATAGTTGCTCTGCTAATGGTATGAACATACCAGAATCAAGAGTTAAAACGCTAGATAGTATCAAGCCGAACGATAAGAACAGAATATAAGCACTAAGCTTATTTCAGAGAATAAAAAAACCGCTAATTAGCGGTTTTTTTATGGATAATCAACTCACCATAATATTTTGCAAGCTAGATTAACATGACAAGGTCTGGTGATGTTTCCAGCCATTTTTGTTGCTCTTATTCTTCGTCCAACAACTGCATAATCCATTCCTGGTTATCTGTTACAAACTTGATATCGGCTTCAGAGGCATTTTCGACCATTGCTAGCACAGACTTCATACTGCTGATCTGATGATTGATGTTCGCTTCCATTTCACTTACCGCGTCCTGTGCCATGCCTTTATTTTTCATCGTGGCAATATACGCTTTCATTTGCTGTATATATTCATCAAGGTTCATATCATCAGGGGATTTTTTCATTTCAACATTCATCGTCGCACCTGAAATACGTGTACTTAACGCTAAAAAATGTTCAACATTGTCAAAGCCGCTATCCGTTACTATGGCTTTAATTTTAGGGAATATATCCATCGACTGTATCAATGCCAAACGTTCATTTTTACTCATCATCATGACTTTACCAACCTGCTCTTCTGCATCAGGATAAACAACTAATAGCTGATCTAACTGCTCGGTAGTTTGTGCATATTGTTGAATCAGGTCTTTAGATAAAGGCTGTTCCGCATGAGCGCTAAAGCTGAATAAAAGGCTATAGGCCGAAGAAAAGGTAAAAAGTAGGGGTAGTAATAATTTTTTCATTTTAATCCTTTAAATTTTTTATTTTTATTTTTATTAAAAAACGATTTAGCTTAGCATAAAAAATAAAATTCAAGCAGCAATTAATGCAGTAAGGTCATGATGTAAAAGAGATATAATGCTTAAATCAAGTGCCTAAACAACTTATACATATACACTTTAGAAGACATTTTCTAGTACTTTTGGGGGATAGCTTGTTGATTAAAATCAACAGGATGTATATGATTACTGCCGATTTTAGCTTAAAAGATAACTTTTTTAGGTTTACTTATATTCAATTCATAATGGAAATTGACTTTCTATTGTGCTGCCTTTTGAAAATGGATGTTACTACAGATGAAAAAAATACTTTTACTCGCTCTTTTCATTCTACTTTGCTCGAATGAGAGTTTTGCAAAAAAGATTTATAAAATCGTAGATGCCGATGGCAATGTTACTTTTTCTGAAATTGAACCAACGCTTCAAGCCGATGATCCTGTAAAAGTAGAGTCATTAAAAATGAGTAATGCTAATAATGCTATGTCATCGGTGCGTATTGAAGACGGACGAGAAACATGTGGTGAGATACAATTGCCATATCAGCGAACAAACAGCTACGGTTCTAAAAATAGAAACTCATCAAAGTATTTTTTCAGAAATATACAAAACTCTAAAAATAATTGGCAATCTTCGTTAAGCCGATTAACCGACCAAATGGCGAGATCTTCAAAGCAATATTTGGAGTCACGTAAACGTAGGCAGTCGTCATATTATGCAAAACAACAAAGCAGTCAATATCAAAAAAGATCTGAAGTAAATAATGCCCGCATACGTGATCTACGTTGTGCCATTAACTGGGCCGAATCTAAGAACGAATCAATGAATGATTCACTTGAATCTAATCAGACAGAAAAAAAGAGACTGATAGCAATAAGTTATAAAATTGAAGAGAATATCATCAGTAAATGTGGTCCAGAGCCAGTTTATGATCCTTCAAACGGCATGAGTAAAGAAAGAAGCAGAAACTGGACTTCATGCAGTTATAGTCAACGTAGAGATCTTAAGGATGTTAAACGTAAAATATCACGACTTCGGTAGTAGTTAACGCTAACATGTTAAGTAACTCTTCATTGTCGAGATCAGTTTATTAAAGCCCTCGATAATGAAGACCTATTGTTCAACGCTAGTATTAACGAAACGCATTGAAAAGCCGCAAATGGTTCCTAAAGCTAACTAAAAACAATTATAAACAACTCAAAAAACTAAAAGCTGAACACTCTTTCACCACTATTATCACTTATCAATAATCCCCCTTATCAGTAACTCTCTTACCAATAACGCCTCCCCTACTTTAACTAGCGTATATCTTAACCTCATTAATTCATAAGAATCGTCTGCACTATGTATTGAGTTAACTATGGGAAATTATGATGAGTAGCTAGATGAATTTCACTTAAACAAAACACTAATCGGCAAAACCTTGCCGCATAAAGACCTCTATTATCCTAACGACACAAATCTGCGTCTATATAGATTCTCAAAGGCTAGCTTTAAAACCCTAATTTTAAAGCCTTAGTTTTAAAGCTTTCAATAGATACAAACTTGGCACATTGCCTGCTAAATAATCATCATGTGAATAAAGGACTATAAAATCTAGGACTACTCTTATGATGATAAATATTGATTATGCCAGAATAGTAGCAAGTGCAAAATCTAGTGGCACAACAAGCGTTAACTTTGATAATACTGTGCAGCCCGTAAAAGCTATAACGGCTCAGCAAGATACCGTTACCCTTTCAAAACAAGCTTTAGCGCTAATGAATGGAAATAGTATTAAATCTGAAGAAGCCACTCCTACCTATATTAGACCTGAAACAGCACGATCACTACTTGCACAAAATGAAACAGAATCAGATCCAGCAGACATTGAAAAACAGGAAAAAAGTCAGAGGTTTTCTGATGTAATGCAAAATATATTAGATCAACGTACCGGTATTGATCGAAAAAAGCTTGAAGAAATAAATGCCATGATAGAAGAAATAGCAGCTAATGAAGATATGAGTCCAGAAGAAAAAGAGCAAGCAATTGAGATGTTAGAAAAAGTCAAAGAAGAACTCATTGAAGAAAGCATGGAGCTACAAAAAATTGTAAAGCAAACAGATAAAACTAACGAGGAAGTTTAAAGACAACTCTACCTATTTCATCTGATTTTATTTAGCGTTTCGCAGTGAATCCTTGCTATTTTTACAAATGGAAGAGCTTGAAGTTTATAATTTATCGGTATGATGTCGCCTTGACGACAACACATTAGCAGGACATTACACGCCACTTATTTTTAACATCGCCTCTGGGCTACTCCATCGCTGTGATAAAAATCGCATTTATCAGAGTTAAGTTCATTTGGCTGAGATCGGAGTCCAGTCCTAAAGCAATATGAGCGGCGTTAGTCTGACTGTTCTTTATAACATGTCAGCAACTCGGCAATTGCTCGATGCATTGTTCTACCTTCTACACACATACAGTCGAGTTCAACGCCAGAACAGTAAAAAATCCCAAACAATTAATGTCGAATCCGTAATAATCTAGCCTCTAGTTTATTAAGTTAAATACGAGAAATTTATTAAGGCTTAGCTGATAAGTTTTCTCTTGATTGTGTTGAAAAAAAAACGCCGCTCACTCAGAGAGAACGGCGTTAACTAATCAGCTGCTTTATAATTAATTTATATTTATCATAAATATAAATTAATTAGCTCATTCACCCAATCTTTTTTGTTTTCATTAGCAAAAGCTACCTGCTCTTGCTTTAAAAAAGCTATCGCGTCTTCTGTTCCTAAGTCACCAATAGCTTTCAACGCCATGGCTTTATCCGTCCATGAATTACCATCTGTATAAATAGACTTTAAAAATTCAATGTCATCGACCGCTTTGAGAATACCAAGTGAAGAAATAGCCGCTTGACGCTTATATTCGCTTTTAGAGCTTGTTAACTCTTTTAAATAAGGAATTGCTGACTGATTGTTACCAAAGCCTAATTGGTAAATATCAAGGTATGTTGCCTTGCCTTTTCCATTGGTTTTAGTCTTAATCTTTTGAACCAGTGCTTCGACGTCAGCATCTGAAATTGATTGCTTATAAACAATCGAATTTATTTTTGCAGTAAGCTCTTTTACTAGCAGGCTTAATGGTTCATTCAATGTTGGTTCTATTACTTCGTCAAAGCTCCATACTGGTACTTTTCCTCTACGAATAAAAACACTTATCGATTCTTTTTGGTCTCCGACATTAACATCAGCTTTTAAATATGTAAAAGTGACAAACGGAGAAAAACCATTCGATCTATGATTTACCATTTTAAATGTTTGTACATCTATATCTAGAGAATCACTTGAATCGATGTTAACAGGAATGCCACGGCTTAAAAGCTCTAATTCAGTATTTTTCTTTAAGTAATCAATAGGATCAATTGGAGCACCATTTACTTTTAATTCTGCATTGAGTACACCAGAACTAAATATTTTTTCTTCCTTTGCACGATTATCGTTCACGACTAGGCTTTTACTGGAAGTTATATCTACATTTTTATAACCAATAGTAGATGGTGTTGGTGTTTTGACTAAGTAAGACGTTGGAGCACAGCCTTGGGTTAATATAAAACTTGCTAATAAAATTAATTTTTTCATTTTCCCTTCTTATTTTTATTTAAACGCATTCATTTGCGATACCACCATGATAATAAATTACTTATAGATATAAAAGTTAAAAACTTTCATAAATTTAATAGCTTGGAGTTTAATTTATTGGTATGACATCAAGGTGGTGGCGACAACACCCAGAGGGGCATTGCACGTCACTCATGATTAATATTGGCCTCAGGTGCCATGTTCAGCAAAAATAAAGAAGGATGGTCTGATAAGTATCAGCTAAAACATTAGTAAATTAAGCTTCAATTCCCCAACCATCAGTATGGCCATGAAACTGAGTGACAATTTTTTCAAACTGAGCTTCTTGAGCAATAATTGCATCGTAAAGTGGGATCACTGTTATTGAACAATCTAAAGCCCATACTTTTGGATTTTCATCAATGTGAGAATCGCAAGAAATGTGAGGCGCTACTTCAGCAAGATGAGCTGCCATAGCGTCTGCTTGTTCTTGTGTTTCAAATAAGTGGAAAAAAACAATAGTATGCACCACGGTTAAATCGATACCTGCTTTTTGCATTTCAAACAGTACTTTACCTGTTTCATCTTTTGGGAAGTTCATATTACTCTTCAAAGCTATAAAATTAATGACGGCATTATAAACGGCAATGTTTTAAATGAATAGAAAACAAAATATATTTAATGGCTGTAACAAGAACAAGACTACGATGTAAACCTAACCTGATGTTCACTGAATAAAATATAAGACAGTTATTATGGGTGGCCTGACAAAAATCATCATAAAGCAGCCTGATAAAACCCCTGCCTTAAGGCGTGCTAATATTGTTACATGACGGTATATGGTGACTTTATTAGACGGTGCAATACGCATATTCCCCTGATATATATGTATTATTACGTTAAAAACCACAAACACTGCAATAAAACCTACAAAAACCCGTTAAACATGTAATAAAAAAACATTAATTATGTGATAAAGGCGTAATAACAACATAAAACATAGTTAAAACGTTACTTTATTTCATAAATGTAATTTAATTACAAAAAAGACTTTACAGAAAGAAAATAAATAGTACAATTACTCTACTTTTTGAGGTGACAGACATTTCAATACTTTATTACGTGATATAGAGGCTTACATGAAAAAATTATTAATAACATTAACTTTAGTTTTAACTGCTGCTACAGCGTCAGCGTCAAATACAAATATTAAATTTGTAACAGCCGATAACACAGCTGCAAGCAGCTTATGTGTATCAGCAGCAAAAAATGGCTTAAAGTCAGCAGTAAGAAAATCACACGAAAAATCATATTATGATATTAGCTGTAATGGTCAAAGCATCGAATCATTTGCTAAAAATTACAAAGTTAAAGTTGAAGCAAAAAAAGTGAAGAATGTATCAACTAAAAAGTTTTTAGTAATACCGGCTAATAAAAATTCAACATCACAAATTTGTGCACAAGCCGTAAAGTCAGGCATTAGCTCTGTCAGAGACACTGTTAACTTCAACGTTGATCAAGTGACATGTAATGGTAAAAGCATTTACAGATTCATTAAGCAATACAACAACAGCTAGTTAATTAATATTTAAAGCTTCTAATCCCAACAAAAAGTTATTTTAGTCACATAATATTATGTGGCTTTTTTTTGTTTAAAAATTAGTGATGCTAATTGACTAGTTTTTACACGTTATAAATTAATCATGAATGCCTATGTTTTGGTATGTTTCGTGTTTCAGTGGCAACAACTCAGCAAGAAAAACGACCGGTCAACCCCCTTTGGGTGTTGTCAGTGATCCGATGCCGAACGGATAAATAAGCTCCAAGTCTGTCAATTTAGAGTGAGTGTCAGTCTAATATTTTTAGAATAAGTGGGATCTAGTTTTATAAATTGAACAGCTGGAGTTCAATTCATCTGCTTGGCGTCGCGGTGGCGACAACACCCAGAGGGGCGTTACACGCCACTTTTTATTAACCTCGGCCTCTGGACTCCCCATGGCGCCCTACTCAGCAAAACACTCCAACTAACTTTTCTTTAAACATAAGCGGCGCAAT
>JBAROR010000012.1:0-3470 GCA_049642265.1 Cognaticolwellia sp.
TGCTGCTATAACACCCTGATTTAGATGTATTTACTCGCTTACTGGATCATTCAATAAAGCTTCTTTTACCGCTAAATTATTTTATATCATTATAAATAACAATAAAGCTCCATCAATCAAGCTAGCAGTTAATCATAACCACAAAAAGCTGATTGTTGGAGCTCCAATATTGAGCCTAATTAATTAGATTAATTTAGCCAATCATTGTATACATAGCGCCAGCCCAGATAAAAAACATGGCTAACAGGAAGTAAGCAACATTGCGCGTTACTTTCTTATGGTTAAATATTAAGCTTGCTGCGACGCCACCTGTAATACCGACAATAGACCAACGTAACAAGGTTAAACTTTCATCTTGAACCAAAGGTAATGAATCAACACCATTAATGAGGAACCAGGCCAGCAAAGGTAATGCAAAAGCGATAGTTGTATCAAAAGTATTTGATGCTAGCGGATTAGCAACCGCATCTTCATATTCACCTTTTTGAGCATCTTTGACTGACAACATTAAATCCGGAACAGAAGATGCCGCAGATCCAAATATTAATCCGGCAAAAAACTCAGGTACACCGAGCACGGACGCACTGCCTAACACACCTTCAACTAACAGATGCGAAGAGCCAGAAATAACAGCAATAGCTAAAGCGATAACAACCAGCGCCGATACTAGTGTAAAGGGTCTGTTTGAGAAAAATAATGTATTGAAGTTAAAGGTAATTAAATTTAAAAATGCGCCGCGATCATCAATTTCTTCGTACTCATACTGATCGTCTTCATCACCTTCATGTTGACGTTTTGAATCAATGTATAAGTGAACTGCGTAAAAGAAATATATGACGTTTAATACGACCGCCATCCAAAGTGTAAAATGATTAAAACCGAGAAAGATGATCAATGCAATTTCTGCCGTTAACACCCAAAATACGTCTCTGATTAACACTCGTTTGGTTAATTTAATTGATTTAACGGCTCCGCCGTCCTCATCTTTTGCCATAATAATTGACAGCGCCGGTATAACGCAGCCGTTAAATATTGCAGATCCTGCTGTAACGCCTAAAGCAACCATCACTAATGACGGGTCGCCAAACCAGAACAAACACGCAATCACTACGCACATTTCCGGCATACTTGATCCGACGGCATTGACAGTCGCACCTTTGACGCCTGGTGGGAAGTTCCTCCCTAAATATGAGGCTGCTTGCTCAAAAGTATCACATGCGTATTTTAATAAATAACATGAAAAAATAATTAATAAAAAGGGCCATACGTTTTCCATTGTGTTCATTTCAACTCTCTAATTATGTTCTGTACGTTTTATATAACATGAAAAAATGTTATATAATATTAATTCCAGATTTGACTGCCATTGCAAACAGTCCACCTGAAGAATCTTATCCAATTGTTTTAAATTTATACTCTCCTTTATAACGCAATAATTCACCAAACATTAATGCCGTTTCTGTTGACCAATCCTGAGGGAAATAATAACGAATTGCTTGTAGGTCTGAGTCGCCACCCTCGCCTTGTGTGTTCAAGAAAACGGCATAGAGATTACAATTGACCATAGAAATAAATGAGAATCAGAACCGATTTTATACTCGCAATTAAGCATAACTGCAGATGCGTCTAGAGCAAAATCATTTACTCATCCTTGAACTTGCATCCCAGCCCAAACCCATCAATTCTGCATAGAGGGAGCTATTTGTTATAAAGAGACGTTGCCGCCTCTTTTAAGATAAAATGCCATTTTATGTCCTAAAATGGTTTAGTATAATTTAATTTGAAGAAAAAACTAGATAAATTACTGATCACAACAGAAAGTGACTGGTTAGTTAATATTAAGACCGCCAATATTCAAAGAAAATTATAAATAATGTTTTTTAACCGTCTCGATCATGCCAGGCAATTTACTGTCTTTAGTCGGCTCACCAAGAGCAGAGAATTTCCAATTTTTATTATGTAAGTAGAATTTACCTAATACCATCGAAAGAGCGCCTGAAAATTGCGGATCATTAGTCACATCATAAGTGGCATAAACACTGTTTACACGACTTGGTGTGCCTTCATACAGACGGATAGAAGCAAAAGGAATGGTTTTAAAGTCATGACCGCTGTAGGAATTTAAAACAAAGACTATTTGATGAGCGTTGCTGCTTAATCCATTTAAATTTAGCGTGATTATTTCATTATCTAAACCATCATCGCCATCAAGATCACCCGTTCTGTCATCACCAGAGTGTTTGATCCCTTGTGCTTCCAATTTTCCGAAGTAGACAGTGTCTATTACTTCATTCTTAGCATCAAAAACAATACAACTTGCATCCAGATCAACGGCTACTTTTTTTTTGCCGCCAAATAAGCCTTTCTTTTCAATAGCGCCCCAGTTCACACCAACACAAATTTGGTCTAAGTTCGAACCATTGCTTTTTTCAAGGCTAATTTTCTGCCCTTTCTGTAACGAAATTGCCATCGTTATTTCCTTAATCTAAACATGCGAAAAAAAGGCGGAGCCAATGCTCCACCCGAATAAATATTGTTCGACTAAATGAATTTAAAATTAAACATTAACATTAAATTGTTGAGCCATCGCTTTTAAACCACCGGCAAAACCTTGGCCGACAGCTTTAAACTTCCATGCACCATTGTGGCGATACATTTCACCAAAAAGCAGTGCAGTTTCAGTCGAATAGTCTTCAGTTAAGTCGTAACGAGCAACTTCTTCATTATTTTGCGCATTGACAACGCGGATGAAAGCATTAGAAACTTGACCAAAATTTTGTTTACGTGATTCAGCTTCGTGAATTGTCACACCGATAACCACTTTCATAACATCAGCAGGGACTTTGCTTAAATCGATTTTAATAGCTTCGTCATCTCCCTCGCCTTCACCGGTTAAGTTATCACCAGTGTGTTCTACAGAACCACACTCTGAAACTAAGTTACCGTAAAAAATAAAACCTTTGTCTGAAAGTACTTTACCTTCTGCATTAACCATAAAGCCAGATGCATCTAAGTCAAAATCAGTTCCATCAGTACTTCTTGAATCCCAACCTAAGCCGAGTAGACATTTAGTCATACCTGGAGCAACTTTTTCTAGTGAAACATTTCCGCCTTTTTGTAGAGAAACAGCCATTCTGATACCACCTTTTTGTTATTGAGAAAAATCGAGTCTAACATGAAGCATGTGTTAAAAACATGCAGCGAGTTAAAAACTCCACATGTGAAAAATTAAGATAGATTAAGCCAATTACCTAAAATCATACAAACCAGAATCAATAATAAAGATCCGACTATGAAGGTTAACTTACCGCCTGCAGAGTCTTTCCCTTATATGATTACGCTATCAAAGAGTCAAAATAAAAGCATAATCCCTAGTACCTTTTAAAGACAATTCAATATGTTGTCAATAAAAATCATAATAGAAATATTTGCTCGCGGCTGCACATTTTTTAAATATTCAAAGCGCCCTT
>JBAROR010000025.1:0-50768 GCA_049642265.1 Cognaticolwellia sp.
TCACATGACGCAGTAACGGCAACGCATTTATCAACAGATCCAGTATCTGGTGAAACTCACCGTCGTCACCATGTAACAGCTGATGGCTTTTACAAAGGTGTTAAAGTAATCAATAAGTAATCTGTAAAGATTACCTTGATTAATCTAACCATCGCGTTAGATGTTATGGGGGGCGACCAAGGCCCCCACGTAACACTTTCTGCTGCAATTCTCGCAGTAGAAAACCTTCCCAACCTTCACTTACTTCTGTGTGGTGACGAAACAGTTATTGTTAAAACACTTTCAGATAAACAGTTTTACCCTCATCCTAGAATTACCCTTTTTCCTACAACGCAAGTCGTTGAAATGGATGATAAACCTATTTATGCTTTGCGCAATAAAAAGCAATCTTCCATGCGTAAAGCGTTGGATTTAGTGCATGATGGCCAAGCACAAGCTTGTGTGAGTGCCGGTAATACCGGAGCACTCTTCTCAATGGCTCATTTCGTGTTAAAAACCTTACCCGGTGTAGAACGTCCAGCATTAATTTCTGCCTTACCAAGTAATAAACCCGATCAACATGTTTTTATGTTGGATTTAGGGGCTAATGTTTTTTGTGATTCAAATGTATTGTATCAATTTGCCATTATGGGCTCTGTCATGGCGAAAGAGGTCGATGGCATTGAAAATCCGAAAGTCGCTTTGTTAAATATGGGTGAAGAAGATAACAAAGGCAGTGATCATATTAAGCAAGCTGCCAGTTATTTACAGGCAAATGATGATATAAATTATATCGGTTTTATCGAAGGTAATGATATTTTTACTAATAAAGCAGATGTTATCGTTTGTGACGGTTTTGTTGGTAATGTTGCTTTGAAAACTTGTGAAGGTGTGGCCAGAATGGTCTACATGCAACTACAAGAAATTATCAAAAAGCATTTTTTAGCGAAAATAATGGGTAAATTGTTATCAAGTACCTTAAAAAAACTGTTTAAACCCATGAACCCCGACCAGTATAACGGCGCAAGTTTGATAGGATTGCGCGGTATTGTGGTGAAAAGTCATGGTAACGCCAATATAACCGCTTTTTATACCGCTATTATTGAAGCTGTTACCGAAGTTGAGCGACAAGTACCCGCAAAAATTAAAGATAAGCTTGAACATGGATTATGCCATAAAGAATAATATGTTCTTAATAGCGCATGTTTCGCGATTACAAGCTTGATAAATTACAACAGTGTAGATCAGTAAGTGATTTCACTGTCGCAGTTAAAATTAAATATAATTAGGTCTAATAATGCAAAATAATTTAGCGTTTGTCTTTCCCGGTCAAGGTTCTCAGTCTTTAGCTATGTTGGCAGATTTTGCTGAACATGAAGTCGTACAAAGTACTTTTTTTGAAGCATCTGCAGCACTGGGTTACGATTTATGGCAATTAATTCAACAAGGTCCTGTTGAAAAATTAAATCAAACGAACTTCACTCAACCCGCACTATTAACGGCAAGTGTCGCTATTTGGCGTTTGTGGCATGCAACATCGTCGGTAACACCGGCATTGTTAGCTGGTCACAGTTTAGGTGAATACTCTGCATTAGTATGTGCAGGTGTATTATCTTTATCTGATGCGGTTAAATTGGTAGAAAAACGTGGTGAGTTTATGCAAGCATCGGTACCTGAAGGTGTTGGTGCTATGGCTGCGGTTATTGGTCTTGACGATCAAATCATTATTGAAGCCTGTTTAAAAGCGGCTGACGATGAAGTTGTTTCTGCGGTGAATTTTAATTCACCCGGTCAAGTGGTTATCGCTGGTCATAAAGCAGCGGTCGAACGTGCAGGTGTATTATGTAAAGAAGCAGGCGCAAAACGCGTGCTGCCTTTACCTGTTAGTGTGCCATCACATTGTGCTTTGATGAAAGATGCCGCTACAAAACTAGCCGAAGCATTTAATGACGTTACCTTTAATGAGCCAAATATTCCAGTGGTTAATAATGTTGATGTTATCGCCGAAACGTCAGTTGAAGCTATTAAAACCGCGTTAATTAAACAATTATATAGTCCAGTTCGCTGGACAGAAACTATTCAGTATCTAGCGCAACAAGGCATTGAAAATGTTGTAGAAGCAGGGCCAGGTAAAGTATTGCAGGGCTTGTTGAAACGCATTGATAAAACCATAAGTTGTCAAGCTGTTAATGACACCGCGTCATTAACTAAAGCATTAGCTTCAGTAGAGTAAATTATATGTTTTCATTAGAAGGTAAAGTCATCCTAGTAACGGGTGCAAGTCGTGGTATTGGTAAAGCTATCGCCTCACAACTTAAAGCATTGGGTGGCAATGTTATCGGTACAGCAACATCTGAGCACGGTGCAGCGAATATCAGTGAGTATTTAGGTGAAGGGCAGGGTTTAGTATTAAATGTTACTGATGATGCTTCAATTAGCGCAATGTTTGATTTGATCAAAGAAAAATACGGTGCAATTGATGTTTTGGTCAATAATGCCGGTATAACGCGTGATAATTTGATGATGCGTATGAAAGATGATGAATGGAATGATATTATTGATACCAATCTAACATCTGTTTTTAAAATCAGTAAAGCTGTATTGCGTGCTATGATGAAAAAACGTAATGGCCGTATCATTAACATCGGTTCAGTTGTTGGTACTATGGGTAATGCTGGGCAAGTTAATTATGCGACAGCAAAAGCTGGCTTGATTGGTTTTACTAAATCATTGGCGCGCGAAGTGGCTTCTCGTGGTATTACAGTGAATACAGTTTCTCCTGGTTTTATTGATACTGATATGACACAAACGTTGACTGATGAGCAAAAAGAAGGCATTTTTGCACAAGTTCCGGCAAATCGTTTAGGTAAGCCTGAAGAAATTGCTCATGCTGTTGCTTTCTTAGCATCTGATTCAGCAGCATATATTACGGGCGAAACATTGCACGTAAATGGCGGTATGTACATGGTTTAACAAGAGTTCGCTTTTTGGCTACTTTATGTTAAATTTGAATGAATAATAAACAACCTACAGGTTAGACCAGCGAGAAAGTAAAATTAGAAGCTTGCATGGTTGGCATTTGACGAATAAACTACACACAATTCTGAAAAATTGTATTTTCTAGTAAAGGAAAAAAAATGAGTACTATCGAAGAACGCGTAAAAAAAATTACTATTGAGCAACTTGGTGTAAGTGAAGATGAAGTAAAAGTTGAAGCTTCATTTGTAGATGACTTAGGTGCTGACTCTTTAGACACTGTTGAATTAGTAATGGCGCTAGAAGAAGAATTTGATACTGAAATTCCAGATGAAGAAGCTGAGAAAATTACAACAGTTCAAGCAGCAATCGATTACGTTACTGCTAACCAGTAATACTAAACGAATGTAATTGATTTCAGGCGGTTTAATTACCGCCTGATTTGTTTTTATCGTTTGAAAAATATTAATTGCTGTCTTAACCCATCAATCAATGGTTTAAACCAGTTAACTAATACACCCGCTATTATTCAATTCTATCGGAGGCAGCAAATCTCATGAGACGCGTTGTAGTTACCGGTCTTGGCATGCTTAGCCCTTTAGGCAACAGCCCTGAATCAACCTGGCAAAATTTATTACTTGGCAAAAGTGGTATTTCTGACATTACCCATTTCGATACGTCATCGTATCCAACGCGGTTTGCAGGTTTAGTTAAAGATTTTGATGCACAAGACTATATGGCTCGTAAAGAAGCCAAAAAAATGGATTTATTTATTCAATATGGCGTTGCCGCAGGCGTGCAAGCTTTCAAAGATTCTGGTTTAGAAGTCAATGAAGAAAATGCTCCGCGTATCGGTGTAGCTGTCGGCTCAGGTATCGGTGGTTTAGGCCTTATTGAAGAAAATCATGCTAAATTATTAAAAAATGGCCCACGTAAACTGTCGCCGTTTTTTGTACCGTCCACCATTATTAATATGATTGCGGGTCATTTGTCTATCATGTTTGGTATGAAAGGCCCTAACATTTCGATAGTTACGGCTTGTACGAGTGGTGTTCATAACATTGGACATGCAGCCCGTATGATCGCTTATGGTGATGCTGATGCAATGGTTGCTGGTGGAGCAGAAAAAGCATCAACCACATTAGGTATGGGTGGTTTTGGTGCTGCACGTGCGCTATCAACGCGTAACGATGCCCCACAAGAAGCTTCACGCCCTTGGGACAAAGACCGTGACGGTTTTGTGCTAGGTGATGGTGCTGGTGTATTGGTACTTGAAGAATATGAACATGCGAAAGCACGTGGCGCTAAGATTTACGCTGAACTAGCCGGTTTTGGCATGAGTGGCGATGCTTATCATATGACTTCACCACCTGCCGATGGCGCTGGTGCTGCGTTAGCAATGCAAAATGCAATTAATGACGCCAAAGTTGATATTGCAAAAATTGGTTATATTAACGCACACGGAACTTCAACACCTGCTGGTGATATCGCCGAAACTAACGCAGTTAAATCTGTTTTTGGTGATTTAGCTCATCAGGTTATGGTGGGGTCAACTAAATCAATGACTGGACACTTACTGGGTGCTGCTGGTGCAGTAGAAGCTATTTTTAGTATTCAAGCATTAGCCAATGGGGCTGTGCCGCCAACGATTAACTTAGATAATCCGGATGAAGGTTGTGATCTTGATTATGTTGCTCATACCGCACGTGATGCCAATTTAGATTATGTTTTGTGTAATTCATTTGGTTTTGGTGGGACTAACGGTTCACTGATCTTTAAAAAGATCTAATAGGTAGTAACACTGCACTGATATTATAGAATCAAGAGTATTTATTTTTAATACAGCTTGAATTCAAAAGCTTAAGCCTGAATACTTACCTTATGTATTCGGGCTTTTTTTATGGCAATTATTGCAATTATGACATTAAGTTTTGTAAACGGAAAAAAAGCTGACACGATAGCAATAAGTGATCGTGGTTTAGCCTATGGCGATGGTTGTTTCACTACGGCTCTCATTATGTCCGGCAAGGTCGTTATGTTAGCGCAACACTTAGAGCGCTTAGTTCAACAAAGTCAACAACTTGGAATACCTGCATTTGATGTATGTGTCCTAGAAAATAATATGCTAACGGCCAGTGACGGTATAAGTATGGGTATAGTGAAAGTTATTATTACCAGTGGTAGTGGTGGTCGAGGCTATTCACGCATTGGCGTAGAGCAGGCGAGAGTGATTATTTCAGTGCATGACTATCCAAGCATTTATCCGCAATGGCAAGAAGAAGGGATCTGCGTTGGTATTAGCGAGCTAAAGCTTGGTATAAACCCGATGTTAGCCGGCATTAAACACTTAAACCGTTTAGAGCAAGTGCTGTTAAGAGCCGAGTTAGATAAACGTTCGGAGGACGATCTCCTTGTTAGCGATATTAATGATAATGTCATTGAATGTTGCAGTGCTAATGTTTTTTGGTTAATGGCAGGACAATGGCAAACGCCGCTATTAACAACTGCTGGTGTAGCTGGATTGATGCGGGCAAATATATTACAAAACAATAATGATATTCAACAAGGGCACTACGCTCTATCAGCATTGAATAATATTGATGCTATGTTTATTAGTAATGCCATTTTAGGTATAGTGCCGGTCAAGGTATTCAACGGCAAAAAACTTGATATATCACTGGTTAAAAACATAAGAAGATGAACGCTATAGTGAAAAATTTACCAAATATGGTGAGACGAACGTTAATTACCTTAGGGATATTTTTATTACTAACTGTGACCACTGTAGGTTCGGTTGTAACAATATCTCAAATGAAAGTTCAACAACCATTAACCATCAAGCAAGCCGAGTTTATTACAATTAAGCCGGGCACTTCATTTAATGCATTTTCAAAACAACTGATCAGTAAAGGTTGGTTGGAAGATCGTTTTTGGCTACGTATATATGCAAAAATCAATCCTGAGCAAAGCAAAATAAAGTCGGGTACCTATCAGGTGCTAGCTAACATGTCTGTTATCGACTTACTTCATTTGGTGGTTTCGGGTAAAGAGCATCAATTTTCAATTACCTTCATTGAAGGTAGTACTTTTAAACAAGTGCTAGCGCAGTTAGCAGAACATCCATACGTGACACAAAAATTGCTTGCTCTATCGGTAGCCGCTGTCGCAAAAAAATTATCTATTACACAAGATAATCCTGAAGGATGGCTCTTTCCTGATACTTATGCATTTACACAAGGTACAACTGATATCAGCATTATTAAACGTGCTTATGATAAAATGCAAAAAGAATTGAATAGCCAATGGCAAAATAGAGCGCAAGGTTTACCCTATAAAACGCCTTATGAAGCACTGATCATGGCGTCAATTATTGAAAAAGAAAGTGGTCGGCACACAGAGCATCCTCGTATTGCTTCGGTATTCATTAATCGCTTAAATAAAAAAATGCGCTTACAAACCGATCCAACGGTTATTTATGGTCTTGGGGAACGTTATCAAGGCGACATTACCTATGCGCATTTACGCGAAAAAACCGTTTATAATACATATAGAATAAAAGGCTTACCACCAACACCAATTGCTTTGCCGGGTATTCAAGCTCTGCGCGCCGCTATGCAGCCAGAGTTAAGTAATTATTTTTATTTTGTTAGTAATGGCGCCGGTGAACATATATTTTCAACAAATTTAGCTGATCATAACCGTGCGGTAACAAAGTATCAGCGTAAGAAAAAATAGCGTTAACCGTTAATTAAATATATTTTGGAAAATTTAAAATGAATAAAGGTAAGTTTATTGTTGTGGAAGGCATAGAAGGTGCTGGTAAATCTTCAGCAATTAGCGTAATCGAAGCGGTGTTAACTAAATATAACATTCCTTTTATAAAAACACGTGAACCTGGTGGCACACCATTAGCTGAGGCGTTACGTGATATTGTTAAATCAGCCAGTCATGATGAAGAACTTACTCAAGAAACTGAGCTGCTGTTGATGTATGCCAGCCGCAGTCAATTACTGGCTAATCGAATTTTACCTGCATTAGCGAAGGGTACTTGGGTTATTGGTGACCGCCACGATTTATCATCACGAGCCTACCAAGGTGGTGGAAGACAATTTGATGATGGCATAATGAATGCAATTGCTGATGTTACTTTAAAAGGCTTTACACCTGATTTAACCGTTTATCTCGATATCTCGCCAGAACTTGGTTTAGGTCGTGCACAAGCGCGCGGTGAATTGGATCGTATCGAGTTAGAGAAAATTGAATTTTTTGAAAGAGTAAGAGATAAGTATTTAGCCTTAGCGCAAGCATCTGATACAACGAATATCATTGATGCAAGTCAAGATATGCTATCGGTGCATAATGATGTATCCAAAGCTGTTGAAACTTTTATCAATACACAACAAGGGTAATAAATGAAAACTTGGTTGTTTGGCATACAACAACAGGTGTCTCGACAAATTCTGAGCAATAAGCTTCCTCATGCTTTATTGTTTTCGGGAGTCGATGGCGCTGGTCACGAAGATTTAGCGCAGTGGCTTATTAAGGTGTTGTTATGCCAAAAAGTAAGCCAAGAAAAAAAGGTTGATGAAGCGGGAGTTATTCAACCTTGTGGCAACTGTAAGACCTGTATGTTATTTGCAAATGCCAACTACCCAGATCATTTAACGGTCGTTAATGAAAAAAATACTATTGGTGTCGATGCCATACGTAAGCTGAGTCGTTTTTTTGAAATAACGGCTCATATAGGTTCAGTAAAAACCGCTATCGTTAATCATGCCGAAACAATGACAATTTCGGCAGCCAACGCCTTATTGAAAACATTAGAAGAACCAACAGACCAAAGTTTTATCATTTTAACGACTGATAGTTGCGATATGTTATTGCCGACTATTATCAGCCGTTGTCAAAAAATTGAAATTAGACCGCCTGTTGGCGAAAAGCTTTTGCTTGAATATGGCAAAAAAAATGAAGATGTTTTCGTCAACCTTAGTCATCTTAATGAAATAACAGATGAAACAGCTAGTGCTGCATTTAAAGCTTTTCGTGGTAATGTCGAAAAATACTTGAGCGATCATCAATACCGTACAGAAATACTCACAACTTTGGTTGAACATAATGACGGTTTTCGTTGGTTAGAAAAAATCCTTGTTGACTTGATGCGAAAACAATCCGGTTGGCCAGTCGAACCGTGCCAAAATGAAAAAATTATTAATCTAAACAAACAGCAGTTATGGCAGGTATATATTTTGGTACAAGCTGCTAATATTAAGTTAAAGACTTTAGTACAAGTTAACCAACAGTTTTTATGCGAAAAACTGTTGGCCGATATTAGTGTTGCGCTTCGTGACGAGCGTAAATAAAAGGAGCAGGTTTTGGAAAATATTGTACTTGAATTTGTTTCTGAACGAGATTTATATCAATCTTATATGCCGTTTATGAAGCAAGGAGGTTTGTTTATTCGTACTACCGAACACTTCGAGCTAGCAACAGATATAAAACTAATTGTGACATTACCTGACGCCTTAGAATCTTCTGAAATTAAAGGTAAAGTGTCATGGATTACGCCTATTGGCGCGCAAAGTGGTACACCTGCAGGTATTGGAGTTAATTTTATTGAAGATCCTGATAATATTCGCACGCAAATTGATAAAGCCATTGGTCGATTATTAAGCTCTTCTGAGCCCACACTATCGATGTAATAAACATCTCTTATTTTCCCTATAATGCTAAGTTGTATTATAAATATCCTTATTAATTTTGAGCACAGTCGTGCGGAGTAAACTTGTGTATATAGATTCTCATTGTCATTTAGACCGATTAAAACTCGAAGAATTTGACAATAATTTAGATAATGTAGTTGATGCAGCCCTTGCTGAAAAGGTCAGTACTTTATTGTGTGTTAGTGTTACTTTGCAAGATTTTCCTGCGATGGCAGAACAAACGGCTAAATATGATAATGTTTGGCTAACGTGTGGAGCACACCCATTAAATCAAGATGATGAAATAGATCCCTTACAATTAAAATTACTTGCAGAGCACCCGCGAGTTATTGCAATAGGCGAAACGGGTCTTGATTATTTTTACGCTCCGGAAACTAAACCGGTTCAGTTAGATTCTTTTCGAAAACATGTTCGTGTTGCTAATCAGTTAAATAAACCTCTGATCATTCACACTCGAGATGCCCAAGAAGACACTCTCGCTATTTTAAGAGAGGAAAAAGCAGAGAATGTTGGCGGAATATTGCATTGTTTTACCGAAAGTTGGGAAATGGCCGAACAAGCAATTGCGATGGGCTTTTATATTTCTTTTTCAGGGATTGTTACTTTTAAAAACGCTGCTGAATTGAGAGATGTGGCTAAAAAAGTACCAGCGGATCGTTTTTTAATTGAAACTGATTCCCCGTATTTAGCGCCAGTACCTCATCGAGGTAAACAAAATCAGCCGGCATATGTGGTTGAAGTCGCAAAACATCTTGCCAGCATTCGTGGAACATCAGTTGCAGAAATCGCACGACAATCGAGCGAAAATTTTCATCGGTTGTTTCCAGAGACTAAATAATCTTTTAATAAAAATAGCCCAAAACCATTGCTAGTCTTGGGCTCAGGGAATGGCTCAAAAGAGCCTACGCTAATAAAAAGTCAAATTTTCTTAAATATTAGACTAAAAAATTTTATGCCTAATATCCTCAATAAATAGAGGGTAGGTAACAGGTTGATAACTTCTCTTTGTCATTAAGTGTAGTGTATGCTTTTCTAAATGCAAAAATAATTTCAATAACTAATTCAACCTATTATAGAAAAACGCATGACATTTGACTTCAAAATCACTAATACTATCAGCTTATAATATGCGTTTTTATTGGTTTCTTTTAATCAGTAATTAGTTATTCAGCTCTAGGCTTAGCTAGTGACTCAGTTAGGGAATGCTATCTTTGTGTGTCATGATATTTCTTATTATAAAGAAGAATAAAAATAGAAGAGATCAAATTTGTTAAATCGTATTTGGAGCGGGTTTTTCTTTGTTGCCTTTATTTCGGCAATGGTGCAATGGTTGGCTTTTGACCAAATTTTAATTTTTGAAGAAATGGTTAAAGCCATTTTTGATATGTCTCGGGTCACTGTTGAAATTGCTATTGGCTTAATTGGTATTTTAAGCTTTTGGCTAGGTATGATGAAGATAGCTGAGCATGCCGGTCTTATTGATAAACTCGCACAATTTATTTCTCCGTTATTTGTTCGTCTTATGCCTGGCGTGCCAAAGGGTCATCCCGCGATAGGTTCAATGACTATGAACTTGTCAGCAAATTTTCTAGGGTTAGATAACGCTGCCACACCGCTTGGTTTAAAAGCCATGCAAGATTTACAGTCACTGAATCCAAAAAAAGACACCGCTTCTAATGCGCAAATACTTTTTTTAGTACTCAATACCTCGTCAGTAACGTTATTTCCGGTCACTGTTTTCGTTTATCGCGCCCAACAAGGCGCGCAAAATCCCACTGATGTTTTTGTGCCGATAATATTAGCAACATTTGCCTCAACTCTCGTTGGATTATTTACGGTGGCATTCGTGCAAAAAATTAAAATTGCTCAGCAGGTTATTTTGCTTTATTTATCGGCAGGTATTGCCCTCATTGGCGGTGTTGTTGTTTATTTTAGTACCTTAAGTACACAGCTGTTGGCGCAACAATCTTCTTTGATGGGAAATTTGTTAATATTTAGTACGTTAATCAGCTTCATATTTTTCGCTTTAAAACGTAACGTTAATGTTTATGACAGCTTTATTGAAGGTGCTAAACAAGGCTTTGAGACCAGTATAAAGATTATTCCCTACCTGTTAGCTATGTTGTGTGCAATTGGGGTATTTAGAGCCAGCGGTGCTTTAGATATTCTGGTGGACGGTATACGACACCTTGTTTTATTTTTTAATGGTGATGTCCGCTTTGTTGATGCTTTACCTACTGCATTTATGAAGCCTTTAAGTGGCTCAGGTGCCAGAGCTATGATGATTGAAACCATGAACACTCATGGCGCTGATTCATTTGCTGGTCGTTTGGCTTCGATTGTACAAGGCTCGACGGAAACAACATTTTACGTGCTAGCGGTTTATTTCGGCTCAGTTGGCATTCGTTACTCTCGTCATGCTTTAGCCTGTGGATTGATTGCTGATGTGGCAGGTATAACCGCAGCCATCGGCGTTTGTTATTGGTTTTTTGGTTAATGTACTTAATTTCGGACTAATGCGCTGACTAAGGCACTTAACTAATGTAATAAGCATCGTTGTAATAAACCTAGTTGTAATAACATAGCTGTAATAAACATAGTAAACGTCAGATTGTCGACAGTTTTTTGTTTTTATTGAAAATGTCATTATTTAATACTTACTGACCATAAAAAGTATTCGTCTTTCATCAATTATCAATAATAACAATGAACTATGTTTTTTATTTGTTAAGGTTTATTGATTTTTATTTCATTTTTAATAAGTTTTGCGACTAATGCCTAATGGGTATTGTCGACAATATTCTGTTTTTACGTTGACTAATAGCCATATATCGCTATCATTACGGCATTGTTTTTAAAAGTGTCGACAATAATGGCGTTAGACAATCCTACAGCACAAGCAGCAGTGACCACTGCAGATAAAGTATTTGAACAAATGCTTCATGCCATTGTTAATGGCACCATAAAAGCGGGCAGCAAAATTAGTGAACCCGAACTCGCCAAAAACTATCAAATTAGTCGTTCAACATTACGTGAAGCACTGAACCGTTTAGAAAAATGTCATTTAATTGAACGTAAAGCGAATGTTGGCTCGCGTGTCGTTGAATGCTCAATTGCCGGGCTGTTAGAAATTTATGTTGTGCGTGAAGCTCTCGAAGGCATGGCTTGTCGTCAAGCGGCAATAAATATGACTGAAGATGAAATTACTGAAATGCGCGCTATGCTCAAACAACATGCGAGTGCCAAGGCATTGCGTGATGGTATTTCATATTATCAAGAAGAAGGCGATTTAGACTTTCATTATAAAGTGATACTCGGGAGTCATAATCAACAATTGATCAATATTCTTTGTGGCCAACTTTATCACCTTGTTCGTATGTACCGTTGTCAGTTTGGTATGAATAGCCCACGGGCGACCAAAGCTTTTGATGAACATTCCCGTATTATTGAAGCCATTGCCGATCGTGATGGTGAGTTAGCTGAAATGTTAATGAGGCGTCATATTGCGGCCTCAAGAAAAAATATTGAAAACAAAATTGCTCTACAACAATGATGTTGAGCATTAGCGTTATATCAAACTATTTAACTTAACCGAATTCAACTGAATTAACTCAACGGGTTTGAATTTAACTTAATTACCACATTACATGATTAAAAAAGGATAAAGCAATGACTAAACAATTATCTCCTGGCGCGAAGTTTCGCCAAGCTTTAGCAAATAATAAACCCTTGCAGGTGGTCGGTACTATTAATGCGTATTGCGCCATGATGGCCGAGCAATTAGGTCATCAAGCCATTTATTTATCTGGTGGTGGTGTGGCTAATGCTTCTTATGGTTTACCTGATTTAGGAATGACGTCACTTAATGATGTTATTGCCGATGTTCAGCGTATTACTAGCGCGTCAAGCCTGCCATTATTAGTTGACATTGATACCGGTTGGGGCGGAGCTTTTAACATCGCGAAAACTATTCGTGATATGGAAAAAGCCGGTGCTGCTGCCGTACATTTAGAAGATCAAGTGGCGCAAAAACGCTGTGGTCATCGTCCAAATAAAGAAATTGTTTCAACGGCTGAAATGGCTGATCGTATCAAAGCGGCGGTTGATGCTCGTAACGATAAAGACTTTTTTATCATGGCGCGCACGGATGCTTTTGCTCAAGAAGGTTTAGAAGCTGCACTAGAACGTGCAAAAGCTTATGTTGCTGCTGGCGCTGATGGCATTTTTGCTGAAGCGGTAAAAACAGAAGCGCATTATCGTGCCTTCACTGAAGCACTTGATGTACCAGTATTGGCTAACATTACTGAGTTTGGTCAAACAGAGTTGTGGAATAAAGAACAGTTAGGTGAGTGGGGTTGCGCTATGGTGCTTTACCCGTTATCAGCATTTCGAGCAATGAATAAAGCCGCAGAATCGGTTTATAAAACCTTGCTCGAAGATGGCGATCAAAAAGCGGAAATAGATAACATGCAAACACGCATGGATTTATACGACTACCTTGGTTACCACGATTATGAACAAAAACTTGATGTTTTGTTTTCTGAAGGCAAAAACAAGTAGTTTATAAAAGCTAAGCTTATAAAAAGTATATTCATAAAAAATAAACTCATAGAAAATAAATTTTAATCTTTAATGGCTTATTTCAGCGGTTAAAGAACAAGAGGAGAGAATCATGACAGAGAAAAAATTATCAGGTGCAGGTTTACGTGGTCAAAGTGCTGGCGAAACAGCGTTATGTACCGTGGGTAAATCAGGCTCAGGCTTAACTTATTGTGGTTATGATATTGCTGATTTAGCTGACAACGCAACCTTTGAAGAAGTAGCGTATTTACTTTTCAATGGCGAATTACCGAATGAAAAAGAGTTAGCGGCCTATAAAACACAATTATTTGCCATGCGCGACTTACCACAAGCGTTAAAAGAAGTGCTTAAGCTGATTCCAAAAGAAACTCATCCAATGGATGTAATGCGCACAGGTTGTTCTTTTTTAGGTAACTTAGAGCCTGAAAATGATTTTAGCGAACAAAACCGAGCAGCCAATCGCTTGTTATCAGCATTCCCTGCGATCATGTGTTATTGGTATAAATTCTCTCACGATGGTGTGGAAATTGACTGTACTTCTGATGAAGCATCACTAGGCGGACATTTTTTACGTTTGTTAAATGGCGAAAGCCCGTCAGCCCAGCATGAACGTGTTATGGATGTATCATTAATCTTGTATGCTGAGCATGAATTTAACGCTTCTACATTTACTGCCCGTGTTTGTGCCTCAACGTTGTCTGATATGTTCTCATGTGTAACGGGCGCTATCGGTACCTTACGTGGACCACTGCATGGCGGCGCTAATGAAGCGGCAATGGACATGATTGAAACTTTTACATCTCCTGCTGATGCCAAAGAAAAAATGGCCGGTATGCTTGAACGTAAAGAAAAAATCATGGGCTTTGGTCATGCGGTTTACAGCACCTCAGATCCACGTAACATCATCATCAAAGCGTGGTCTGAAAAGCTCGCAGCAGAAAATGGCAATACCTCGTTGTACGATATCTCCGTCGCTTGTGAAGAGTTTATGTGGGACAGCAAAAAATTATTTTGTAATGCGGATTTCTTCCATGCCTCAACATATAACTATATGGGTATTCCAACGAAATTATTTACCCCGATATTTGTCTGTTCACGTTTAACGGGGTGGGCTGCTCATGTCATGGAGCAACGTTCAAATAACCGTATTATTCGTCCTTCTGCTGATTATATTGGAGCAGAGCCGCGTAAGGTTGTGGCAATCTCACAACGATAGTTTGACAGGGTGTTTTTCATAATTTCAGCGTTAGAAAGTACCCGTATAGCAAATGCTATGCGTCAGATATTCTGCCTTGAACGAGTAAAAAATTCCTGTGTCATTAACTTACATATATGAATAGAGGAGTACATTAAGTGGATAACTTTGCTGGTGCTCCTTTTTCCCTATCAATGTGGAAAATATTATGAATTACGATTATCGAAAACCCTTACCCGGTTATAAGCACAATGGCCTCACCATCGACTTCTTTGATACCAGAGAAGCAATTGATGCCATAAAGTCCGGTGCTTATAAAACACTACCTTACACCTCTCGCGTATTGGCTGAACAATTAGTCCGCAGATGCGACCCTGCAACGTTAACTGACTCGCTTAAGCAAATTATCGACAGCAAGCAAGACTTAGATTTTCCGTGGTATCCAGCGCGAGTTGTGTGTCATGATATCTTAGGTCAAACCGCTTTAGTTGATTTAGCCGGTCTGCGAGATGCTATTGCCGAGCAAGGTGGCGATCCTTCAAAAGTAAACCCAGTTGTGCCTACGCAATTAATTGTTGATCACTCGCTTGCGGTTGAAGCGGCGGGTTTTGATAGCGAAGCGTTTGATAAAAACCGCGCAATTGAAGACCGACGCAATGAACAGCGTTTTCATTTTATTGAATGGACTAAAACGGCTTTCAAAAATGTTGATGTTATTCCAGCCGGTAACGGCATTATGCATCAAATCAATTTAGAGAAAATGTCACCGGTTATTCAAGCGCGTGATGGCGTAGCTTATCCTGATACTTGTGTTGGCACTGACAGTCACACGCCGCATATTGATGCTTTAGGTGTTATTGCTATTGGTGTTGGTGGTTTAGAAGCTGAAACGGTTATGTTGGGACGCCCGTCTATGATGCGCTTACCAGATATTATTGGTGTCAAGCTAACCGGTAAACGCCAACCGGGTATTACCGCCACTGATTTAGTACTGGCCATTACTGAGTTTTTACGTAATCAAAAAGTCGTTTCTAGCTACTTAGAGTTTTTTGGCGAAGGTACGAAAAGCTTAACCATTGGTGACCGAGCGACTATTTCGAACATGACTCCAGAATACGGTGCATCGGCAGGCATGTTCTATATCGATGAACAAACCATTGATTATTTAAAACTTACCGGACGTGAACCAGAGCAAGTTGCACTGGTTGAAACTTATGCCAAACATACCGGGCTTTGGGCTGACGATTTAGTTGAAGCGCAATACCCGCGTGTTATCGAATTTGATTTATCGAGCGTAGGTCGTAATTTAGCCGGTCCTTCAAATCCACATCGACGTTTAGCGACAGCTGATTTAGCCGCAAAAGATATTGCTAAAGACTTAGCGGCCTGCAAAGCACAAGAAGCCGAAGGGCACATGCCTGATGGCGCGGTTATTATTGCGGCTATCACGTCTTGTACCAATACCTCTAATCCGCGTAACGTTGTCGCGGCTGGTTTAATCGCGAAAAAAGCCAATGAACTTGGCTTAGTGCGCAAACCTTGGGTTAAATCATCATTTGCACCCGGTTCAAAAGTGGCCAAGCTTTATTTAGAAGAAGCGGGTTTACTCTCTGAAATGGAAAAATTAGGTTTTGGTATCGTAGGTTACGCCTGTACAACGTGTAATGGTATGTCTGGCGCGTTAGATCCTAAAATTCAACAAGAAATTATCGACCGTGATTTATATTCAACGGCGGTATTATCGGGTAACCGTAACTTCGATGGTCGTATTCATCCCTTTGCTAAACAAGCATTTTTAGCGTCACCGCCGTTAGTTGTCGCTTATGCCATTGCCGGTACCATTCGCTTTGATATTGAAAAAGATATTTTAGGACAAGATCAAAAAGGTAATGACATTACCTTGAAAGATATTTGGCCAAGTGATGAAGAGATTGATCGCATTGTTGCCACTTGCGTTAAGCCTGAGCAATTCAAAAAAATCTACACGCCTATGTTTGATTTAGGTGCTTTTGAGCCAGCTGAAAGCCCGTTATATGCATGGGATGAAACCAGCACTTATATTCGTCGTCCGCCTTATTGGGAAGGGGCATTAGCCGGTGAACGTACCATGAAAGGTATGCGTCCATTGGCCGTATTAGGCGATAATATAACGACCGATCATTTATCACCTTCTAATGCGATTCAGCTTAATAGTGCTGCCGGCGCATATTTGCATAAAATGGGCTTACCAGAAGCTGATTTTAACTCTTACGCAACGCATCGCGGTGACCATTTAACGGCGCAACGTGCAACTTTTGCTAACCCTAAATTGTTTAACGAAATGTGCCGTGACGAAAACGGTGAAGTTAAACAAGGGTCACTTGCACGTATAGAGCCTGAAGGCACTGAATCACGCATGTGGGAAGCCATTGAAACCTATATGGAACGTAAACAACCACTCATTATTATTGCGGGTGCAGATTACGGTCAAGGCTCATCGCGTGATTGGGCAGCTAAAGGTGTTCGCTTAGCGGGTGTGGAAGTTATTGTATCGGAAGGTTTTGAGCGAATTCATCGTACTAACTTAGTAGGCATGGGTGTTTTACCATTAGAGTTTATCAAAGGTGAAACTCGTCATACTTACAACATTGATGGTACTGAAACTTTTGATGTAGAAGGTACAACTGCTCCAGGTGCCACCATGTCTGTTGTTATGACACGTCGTAATGGCGAAACCGTGACTATTGCCGTTAAGTGTCGATTAGATACGGCAGAAGAAGTTTCTGTTTACGCTGCAGGTGGGGTATTACAGAAGTTTGCTAACGACTTCTTGGAATCTAATGCCTAAAGGTTGATTGGTAATAATAACGTTAATGGTTGTGCGGATATTTAATGTTGGATGTAAATCTAGATATAAACTATGCACGACTAAATTATTATTACTCATTTATACATGACTAACTTTAATACTAATTTTAAGATTAAGGTTATGAAATTTATCAGCAGTAAATAGTTTCTATTTGCTGCTTTTTATTAAGAATAAATAAAAAGGGCGCTCGTTATGTCTCATGTTCCTCAAGTACACTTACCTCAAGTAAAAGTTCCTGCTACCTATATGCGTGGTGGCACATCAAAAGGTGTGTTTTTTAATTTAGCTGACTTACCAGAACGTTGCCAAGTCCCAGGACCAGCGCGCGACAATATGCTACTTCGTGTTATAGGTAGCCCAGATCCTTACGGTAAACAAACTGATGGTATGGGCGGTGCAACATCAAGTACCAGTAAAACGGTTATTTTGGCTGAAAGTGAAATGGCTGATCACGATGTAGATTATTTGTTTGGTCAAGTCGCTATTGATAAAGCGTTTGTTGATTGGTCGGGTAATTGTGGCAATTTAACCGCAGCGGTCGGCTCATTTGCCATCAATTCTGGTTTAGTTGACCCGTCACGTGTCCCTGAAAACGGTGTTTGTATTGTCCGTATTTGGCAGAAAAATATTGCCAAAACTATTATCGCGCGTGTTCCTATCACCAATGGCCAAGTTCAAGAAACCGGTGATTTTGAACTTGATGGCGTTACCTTTCCTGCAGCGGAAGTACCTGTGGAGTTTGTTGCGCCTGTTGACCCATCTGAGGCGATGTTTCCAACCGGTAATGTTGTTGATGAACTTGAGGTACCTGCTGTTGGCGAGTTTAAAGCGGCAAAATATCAAGTGACGATGATCAATGCCGGTATTCCCACTATTTTCTTAAATGCTGAAGATATTGGTTATAGCGGAATAGAGTTGCAAGAAGCGATAAATAATGACGATGCGGCATTAGCTCGTTTTGAAACTATTCGTGCGGCTGGCGCGATTAAAATGGGTTTGATTAACGATGTCTCTGAAGCGGCTGCACGTCAACATACCCCGAAAGTGGCTTTTGTTAGCTGTGCTAAAGATTATGTTACTTCAAGTGGTAAAGCGGTTTCAGCCGCAGCTATCGATTTACATGTGCGCGCATTATCAATGGGGAAATTACACCATGCAATGATGGGCACAGCGGCAGTTGCTATTGGTGCAGCGGCAGCAATACCCGGAACGTTAGTTAATGTAGCTGCGGGTGGCGGTGAACGTGATGCTGTGGTATTTGGTCATCCGTCGGGCACGCTAAAAGTAGGTGCTCAAGCCTCAAAAATTGATGAGCAGTGGACCGTAGATAAAGCGATTATGAGCCGAAGTGCACGTGTTTTAATGGAAGGTTGGATAAGAATTCCTGGAGATTCATTTTAAAACTTAGCATTAGCAACAATAGCAATGCTCTTTTAGTGTATTTATCGATGAATTTAGCCACATGCATTAAAACTATAAAAAGAGTGTTTATGGTTTTAATGCATGAAATATTCATAAAGGCTCTATTTCCAAAGCGAAACCGTTAAGATATATTAAATTAACTATCGGGAATATTACAGAGTAAAAGTGGTCAGGAATTAATCAAGTAGAATAAGTGAGAAGCTATTTCTTGCTGAAAAAATGACAAATATTGCAGTAAAGTCGATATTTGTCATGAAAGGGCAATATATTCGATAGATAATTACTTATAGCGCTTTAATTTTATGCGTTATCAAGGTATGTTATGCGTTTTTATTGTAGGCATAATCATTAATGACTAAAAACACCTTTTATCCGGACTTATATCTTCAAGTAGAAGCATTGATCAGTGATGAAGCTGATGTAATTGCAAATATGGCAAACGTAAGTGCTTTATTGTTTGAACAATTAACAGAAGTTAATTGGGTCGGATTTTATCGTTTGATAGATGAAGAACTTGTATTAGGCCCGTTTCAAGGTAAAGTTGCTTGTATTCGTATTCCTGTTGGTCGTGGTGTTTGCGGTACAGCGGTAAAAGAAAACAAAGTGCAACGCATTGCTGATGTCCATGAATTTGATGGTCACATTGCCTGTGACGCTAGCACTAATTCAGAAATAGTATTACCTTTAACGTTGAACGGGAAGGTAATTGCTGTGCTTGATATTGACAGCATGGCGTTCAATCGCTTTGACAGCGATGATCAAGCTGGATTAGAAAAAATAATTTGTTTATTTGAAAATGCTATGATGAAGCATGGCGTGATAAACTAATGAAAGAAATTGTAGTTATTCATGATTATTTAGTTTCCGAAGCCGTTGTTGGTGACTGGGATGGTCAAGAAGAAGAAGTCGCTGAGCGTATTAATGAGATTTATCATACAATTTACGACTTAGCAGAAGAAGATATTGCACCAGAGATTTTAGAGCAGTTGCTATCTTTGGTGTGGGATACGTGGATAGGGCAAGAAGCCTTAGCTGAAATCGAAAGTGAAGATATTTATGATTGGTGCCGACATTTGTTGGAAAATCGTGAACAATATCTAGCAGAGCAGAATTAAAATATTGAAAAGTTGTATTTATGGAAACTAAAAAAGAAAGTGATGTAAAAGTGATAGCAGATAACGTAGTTGAAACTGCAGCAGATGTTGAAGTCGTAGCCGAAACTGAAGTTAAGCGTATTAGTACAAAAGAAATTATTGCCTATTTGGCAGAAAAATTTCCTACATGTTTCTCTATTGACGGTAATGCTAAACCATTAAAAATTGGTATCTTCCAAGATTTGGCTGAAAAGTTGTCTGGCGATGAAACGGTAAGTAAAACTCGTTTACGTCAAGCACTAAGACACTATACAAGTAGCTGGCGTTATCTTAAAGCCATTAAAGTCGGTACTTTTCGTATTGATATCGACGGAAATGATTCTGCCGAGATTGATCAAGAACAAGCTGATTATGCAAGTAAAACGCTAAAAGAAAGCCAAGAAAAATTTGGTAACAAAAATACTAAAGACAAAACAGCGAAAAAGCCTTATAAAGGTAATGCGAACAAAGGAACTAAGTCTGTCGTTAAAGACTCTACAGACAATAGTCGAAAAGAAAAATTCAATTCGGTTAAGTCTAGTAAGCGTACAACTACAAAAGTTGCCGTTAAACTTAAGCCTGTTGAAACCAGCAATGCTGTTGTAGGTAAACATATCAAAGTACAGTTAGGGCAATCGTCAATGGATGCTGTTATCACAGAAGTTTCCGGTAAAGATGTTAGCGTTCAATTAAACTCAGGTATGGTTGTTAAAACACAAGTTAAAAATATTTTTACAGAATAAATTTGGAGTAAGTGCATGCATAAAATTTGTCGGATCGCTGTTGCAGTATCGTTGTCATTCGCTAGTATCTCGGTATTAGCTGAAAACAAAGAAGATAATAAGGCGCTACCAATACTGGCGCCTGAAAGCCAACATGCAACTTCCACAAAGAGGATCACGGCGCAGTTTACGCGTGCACACTTTAAGCAAATAAAAATTAATGATGAACTTTCTGAGCAAATTTATGACCGCTATATTAAGCAGTTAGATTATGCTCGTAACGTATTTCTTGCTTCAGATGTGGAAGGCTTTGCAAAATATCGTGATGAATTTGATACGGTAATTTCACGTGGCAAACTCGATATAGCATATCAAATCTATAATGTTAATTTACAACGTCGATTAGAACGTTATCAATATGCCTTAAGTTTATTAGAAAGTGATAAAGCGTTTGATTTCGAGCTCGAAGAGTTATACAACTTTGATCGTGAAGACGCCCAATGGCCAGTATCAGTTGATGAATTAAATGAATTATGGCGTAAAAAAGTTAAGTATGATGCACTTAATTTAGCATTAGCAGGTAAAGACTGGTCGAAAACTCAAGAAGTTTTGGGCAAACGCTACCGATATGCAATTAAACGTTTAAAGCAAAGCGAAAGTGAAGATGTTTTCCAAGTTGTGATGAACAGCTTTGCACGTGTAGTTGAGCCGCATACTTCATATTTGTCACCTAGAAATGCTGAACGCTTTCAAATGGAAATGAATTTATCTTTGGAAGGCATTGGCGCTGTATTGCGTGCTGAAGAAGATTATACCGTGATTCAAAGTGTGGTTTCTGGTGGTCCAGCAGATAAGTCGAATGAACTAAAACCTAAAGATCGCATTGTTGGTGTATCGCAAGATGATAAAGAATTTGTTGATGTCATTGGCTGGCGCTTAGATGATGTTGTAGAGCTTATTAAAGGCCCGAAGGGTAGTAAGGTAAGATTACAAGTTTTAGGTGAAGATGCTGAAGACGATAGTAGTATTAAAATAGTATCTATTGTTAGAGATACAATAAAGCTAGAAGACCGAGCAGCAAAGTCTGAAGTTTATTTTGAGAATAAAGGTGATGAAAATACGAAGAAACTTGGGGTTATTACTATACCGAGCTTTTATAACCATCTTTCTCGTGATGTAAAACTAGAAATTGCTAAACTTAAAGACGACAATGTTGAAGGTATTATCGTTGATTTACGTGGCAATGGTGGTGGTTCATTAACTGAAGCGACTCTACTTACAGGTTTATTCATTGATAAAGGACCTGTTGTGCAAGTCCGTGATGGTGCTAACCGCGTACAAGTCAATAGTGACAAAGATGGTGTCAGTTATTATGATGGACCATTAACGGTTATGGTTGATCGTTACAGTGCTTCTGCCTCAGAGATTTTCTCTGCAGCCATTCAAGATTACGGACGTGGAGTTATTGTTGGAGAACATACCTTTGGTAAAGGTACCGTTCAACAACATCGAGGTTTAGGGCGAGTTTACGATTTATACGAAAATCCATTTGGCAGTATTCAATTCACTATTGCTAAGTTTTATCGCATTAATGGTGGCAGTACTCAGCATCGCGGTGTTTTACCTGATATAGAATTTCCTTCAGCAATAGATCCTGCTGACTGGGGTGAAAGTAAAGAAGAGAATGCTCTTCCGTGGGATAAAATTCCTCAAGCGAAATACCATAAACTCAATGATATTAGTCAAGATTTGACATACTTAAACTCATTATATACTTCACGTATTACGCAAAATCAGGAGTTTAATTATTTACTTTCTGATATTGAAGAATATAAAGCTGAAAAAGATGATAAGACTATTTCGCTGAACTTAGAAAAGCGTAAAGAGAAAAGAGAAAGTCGTAAAGCTAAACAATTAGCACGTGCTAATGAACGACTTGTTGCTATGGGTAAAGAAAAAGTAGCTAATTTAGATGATCTACCTGATGAATTAGAAAAGCTGGATCCATTTTTAGATGAAACAGCACGTATTACCTTCGACTTAGTGTCCATTGGTAAAGTTGCAAAAAAATAGTAATTTATCTTAACGTATAATAAAAGCCACCTAAGGGTGGCTTTTTAATAGCTGAATGGTTTTGAGTGATTTTTACGTGTAATAGCTGCATAGCTATTCGTATAATCCTTGTAAACAAAGGGCTAGTAAACAATAAAATGTTAGAAAAAACTTGCACAATTTGTTAACAGTCGGCATGTTACTAACAAAAATAATTCAATCACTATAATAACTATGATAATAAGGTGTAAATTTATCTATGTCTGATCCTCAATCATTACGACAACCTTCCATGCTGGACTCTTTAATTCCGATCATTGTTCTTATTTGTTTATTAGTTGCGGCAGTTACTTTCTTTGGTGATAGCTCATCATCAGGCCCTAACCAAATAGCCTTGCTACTCGCTACTGGTGTTGCTGCTATTATCGGACTAAAAAATGGCCATAAATGGCATGCTATGGAAAAAGCCATTATTCATGGCATATCTATTTCACTGGGTGCGGTGTTAATTTTGTTAGCTGTAGGCTCATTAATAGGAACATGGTTACTCTCTGGAACTGTGCCTACGATGGTTTATTACGGTTTGAAAATTATAGACCCAAGTTGGTTCTATGCGGCAACATGTTTAGTGTGCGGCATCGTGGCGATGAGTATTGGTAGTTCTTGGACTACGGCAGCAACGGTCGGTGTTGCTTTTATTGGCATTGCTGGAGGATTTGATTTATCTACATCTGTTACCGCAGGGGCCGTCATTTCAGGCGCTTATTTTGGCGATAAACTCTCGCCACTTTCTGAAACAACTAATTTAGCGCCAGCAGTTGCAGGCAGTGAATTATTTGAACATATTCGCTACATGTTATGGACGACGATCCCTTCTATTACTATCGCTTTAGTTTTATTCCTTATTATTGGTTTTAATCATTCATCAACTGAAATAGGCAACACTGACAGTATTGTGTCTTTAACCAACACGTTAGAGAGCACTTATAATATTTCAATATTGAATTTGATCCCGTTATTTATTTTATTATTTTTAGCTTATAAAAAAATGCCGGCATTTCCAGCCGTGGCTATTGGTGCGATTATTGGTGCTATTTGGGCGTTAATTTTTCAACAAGAATTGATTTTAAATATGGCTGCTGAGGGCGTTGAATCTACCAAGGCCATCATTATGGTTGTGTGGACTGCTTTCTTTGATGGTGTGGTAATTGAAACCGGCAATACTGAAATAGATAACCTCTTAAGTCGAGGTGGTATGGCAGGAATGTTAAATACAATATGGTTAGTCGTTACAGCATTAAGTTTTGGTGCAATTCTAGAACATTTGGGTATGTTGAAAAAGTTTGTAGAGTCAATATTAGCTAAGGCGAAATCTACGGGCAGTTTAATTGCAAGTACGGTCGCTACCTGTATTGGCACCAACTTAATTACTGCCGATCAATATATGGCGATTGTCATGCCAGGAAGAATGTACAAAGAAGAGTATGAAAAAAGAGGATTAGCTCCGGTAGTGTTAAGTCGAACCTTAGAAGATTCAGGTACGATTACTTCACCATTAATACCGTGGAACACGTGTGGAGCTTTTATGTTTGGGGCGTTGGCATTAACGTCTTACGATTATATCTTTTATTGTTTCTTTAATTTAATTAATCCAATTTTAGCAATTGCATATGCTTATTTAGGTTTTAAAATTAAAAAAATTAGTGACAAATAACTAAAAAATTTAGAAAATTTATAAATATTCAAAAAGCCTGTAATTTACAGGCTTTTTAATTCCTATTACAGGCGTTATTCTTTGACAATGATATAGTATTGCCAAAGAATTAATAAACTCGTTCCATTATATCTGGGCCGCTATTAAGGATCCTCATGACTGATTTTACTCCACGCTATTTAGCTGATTATAGCGAAGCAAGCTTTTCTATCTCTACCGTCGATCTAACTTTTCATTTAGATGAATATAAAACTCGTGTTACCAATCGCATGCACATGACGAGAGCCGCTGCCGATAATGCGCCTTTAGTGCTAGATGGTGAGCATTTAACGCTTATATCAATTCGTGTTGATGATAAGGATTTAGCCAAAGATACTTATCAAGTTGATGATACTAGTTTAACAATTAACATTGATCGCAATGAGTTTGATTTAGAAATTATTACCGAAATAAATCCATTAGAAAATACAGCCTTAGAAGGTTTATTTAAATCAGGAGATGCTTACTGTACTCAATGTGAAGCGGAAGGTTTTAGACGCATCAGTTATTACCTTGACCGTCCTGACGTTATGGCAACATTCACCACGAAAGTGATAGCCAATAAACAACAATTCCCTTATTTACTGTCAAATGGTAACAAGATTGCTACGGGTGATTTACCTGGTGGGCAGCATTATGTGCAATGGCATGACCCTTTTCCTAAACCGAGCTATTTATTTGCCTTGGTAGCGGGTGATTTCGATGTGTTAAGTGATAATTATAATACAGGTTCTGGACGTGATGTAGCTCTAGAAATATTTGTTGATAAAGGTAATATTAATAAAGCTCATCATGCAATGGCATCATTAAAACACTCTATGGCTTGGGATGAAGAGACTTTCGGTCTTGAGTATGATCTTGATATTTATATGATTGTCGCTGTCGACTTTTTTAATATGGGAGCGATGGAAAATAAAGGCTTGAATGTCTTTAATAGTAAGTTTGTTCTGGCAGATGAAGCAAGTGCTACCGATATCGATTACTTTAATGTTGAAGCTGTTATCGCTCACGAGTATTTCCATAACTGGACAGGTAACCGAGTGACTTGTCGAGATTGGTTTCAATTGAGTTTGAAAGAAGGGTTAACGGTATTTAGAGATCAGCAGTTTAGTGCCGATATGCATTCTGCAGCAGTCACGCGTATTCAAAATGTACGTGTTTTACGTTCACTGCAATTTGCTGAAGATGCCGGACCGATGGCGCATCCTATTCGACCAGAAAAAGTTATCGAAATGAATAATTTTTATACCTTAACAGTTTACGAGAAGGGTGCTGAAGTTATTCGAATGATCCATACTTTACTAGGTGTTGATAAATTTAGAAAAGGCTTAGATCTCTATTTTGCTAGATTTGATGGCATGGCGGTGACTTGCGATGATTTTATCAACGCGATGGCGGATGCTTCAGATGTTGATTTAAACCAATTTAAACGTTGGTATATGCAAGCAGGAACACCTGAATTACAAATTAATGAAAGTTTTAATGATGACCTAGGTGAATATCAATTAACGATTGAGCAGAGCAACGGTGACAAACCTGCATTGCACATTCCTATTGGTATTGAACTAATGACTGATATCGCAGATAAGAATAGCTCACAGCTGTTAGAATTGACTGACAAAAAGCAAACATGGACTTTCAAAGGTTATCATCAAAAACCAACTCTAGCTTTACTCACTGGATTTTCTGCGCCGGTTAAAGCTAAATTTGTGCAATCTGACCAAGATTTACAATTTATTATGACGAACGCCAATGATGAATTTTGTCGTTGGGATGCCGGACAAAAATTACTCTCTACTTACATTATTCAGATGATGCAGGAACCTAGTTCTAATTTACCTGACAGTCTATTTCAGGCGTTTAGTACGATACTAACAGCTGATATAGATGCAGGGTTTAAAGCTGAACAACTAACCTTACCGAGCTTTAGTGAATTAGCCGACAATATCAAAGAAGTAGACCCCATTGCGTTACTAGACGCTATTGATGCTGTTAAGAAAGCTATAGCAGAACAGTTGTCACCATTGTTTTTGGCGCAATATAAACAAAATATGCAAACGAATTACGCCAATGATGGCTCGGCTATTGGTAAGCGAGTGTTAAAAAACACTTGCCTATCTTACTTAGTGACATTGACGGGGCAAGATAGCTTGGTTAGTGAGCAATATCAGCATTCCAATAATATGACTGATACCCTTGCTGCTTTGAATTGTGCAGCAGGGCATCATCATGAGAATTTTGCAGATATGATGAGCGACTTTGAAGAGAAATGGCGCGATACTCCTTTAGTCATGGACAAATGGTTTGCGATACAAGCGAGTGTTAACGAAGAAAGAATTTATGAGAATTTAGCGCAACTTATTAAACATCCATTATTTAGTTTAAAAAATCCGAATAGAGCGCGTGCACTTATTGGCGCCTTTATTAATAATAATCCACGCTATTTTCATTGTGAAAATGGACGCGGATATCATTTTTTAATTGAGCAATTAGAACTGCTTAACGACATAAACCCGCAAGTCGCTTCACGTTTAATTACGCCACTTATACAATTTAAATCATTTGATAAACCAAGACAGAAGATAATAAAAGCTCAGCTAGAACAGTTAGCTAGCAAAGCGGATCTTTCTAAAGACTTAAAAGAAAAACTTGATGCAGCGCTAGCTCATTAGGAACAAGAATGAAGTATTATTTTAGTTTGAATATAAGTAGTCAGGATTACTTACCGTATTACCAGGGGCGGGTTCATACAATTATTGTGACCACAGCTCAAGGAATAAGACTTGAATTTCCAGCAATGCATTTGCGGAGTTTTTTAACGAATACAGGTATAAAAGGTTACTTTTGTTTGCAAACGCAAGACCAAAAGTTTTTGTCATTAGAAAAAATCTCTTAATTAGAGTCATTGCTTTAAACAGTGGTCAGACCATCGAAAGTGATGTGACGATCATTGTTGACAGTATGAAGGCTCTCATTTCTGTTCACTATTTGCAGATCATAGTGTATTAATAAAGAGCGTTTAAAACACTTGTTTTAAACGCTCAATCGTTATCGATCAATGACTCGATTCAAGTCTTTAATATAAAGGGCTTTAACTAAGGTTTTAGCACTTGCCACATGGTTAAAATGATGTAAGTATTGTTTCATACCATGTATTGGGCTTATAAAAATAAAAATGCAGAATCACATTTGGGGAGATAGACATGAAACAAAACCTTCGTAACGGTTTTTACAAAAAGCCATTAGCTCTGAGTATCGCTGCCGCTTTAATCACATTAGCTAGCGCGAATGTGCAGGCAAAAAACTTTGAACTAGGCGATTTCGAAATTAGCTTTGACTCTACCTTTTCAGCAGGTACAAGTTGGCGTGTAGAAGATCGTAATTGGAACGATAATGTTGGTAAGTCTAACAATATCAATAATGGCTTTGATTTTAGCCAGTATCATCCAATATTAAATGTTAATCCTAACGCTGCAACGGTATGGAACGGTGCTGGTAGTTATTCAACGAATGGCGATAACGGTAATTTAAACTACGATGCTAATGAAAGTTTTTCAAAATTACTTAAAGGTTCACACGAGCTTGATGTACGTTATGAAAACTTAGGTTTCTTTGCCCGTGGCATGTATTTTTACGATTTTGAAATGGTTGAAAAATCTAGAGCATGGACAAATCCAAGCTCTGGTAATGTGAACGACCCATGTAGAGATGACGATGCGAAAGATCAGGTCTGTCGTGATATTCGTATGCTAGATGCTTTTGTTTATGGCGATTTTGATATCGGTGAAATGCCGTTCTCTGTTCGTGTTGGTCAGCAGGTTATCAGTTGGGGTGAAAGTACATTGATTTCGCATGGTATCAGTGAGTTAAATCCTGTTGATATTGCACGCCTGAAAGCACCTGGTGCAGAATTAAAAGAAGCCTTTATCCCATTTGGCGCTGTGTGGGCATCTTTAGGTGTTTCAGAAAATTTCAATGTTGAAATGTTCTATCAATATAGCTGGGAAAAAACGGTTTTACCGGCACCTGGCAGTTACTTTTCAACCAATGATTTTGCTGGTGATGGCGGACAATTTAATAATGTTCAATTAAACTTCGCGAGTAATCCTGATATGGATCTCGACTCGGTTATCACTAATTTAAATGCGCTAAGAGCTCAGATATTAAACGGTAATGTTTCTTTAGCTGATGCTGGTGGTGCTTATGTCGGTGGTTTCCCAACTAAATTAACGTTGCGTGAAGCGGGTGCAGAAAATGATCCCGAGGATGGTGGCCAATATGGTTTACGTCTATCGTGGTTTTTACCTGAATTAAATGACACCGAAATTAGTTTATACCACATGAACTATCATAGCCGTCGTCCAGTTTTTTCTGGTATTACAGCTGATTTCAGTGCTGAAGCACTAACGCACGATGTTGGTATGTTAGCCTCAAGTGAAATTACTTATGATAATTATACCGACTTAAAAGCATTCTCACGTGTTGAGCTTGATTATATTGAAGATATTAAACTTTACGCTTTAAGCTTTAATACGGCTATTGGTACTACTTCTGTTGCTGGTGAAGTTACATTTCGCCAAGATGAACCATTACAAATTGACGATGTTGAATTGTTATTTGCAGCTATGCCACAACAGTTAGCGAATGATTTAGGACGTTCAGAGCTTGATGGTGTTTCTCAAATGCCAGTTTTCCAAGGCGGCGAACGTGCTAATGGATATATACTATCTGATACGATTCAAGCGCAAATGACGCTAACCCATTTATGGGGCCCAACATTGGGTGCTAGCCAATTTGTAACGCTGCTTGAAGTTGGCGGTATTGATATTCGTGATATGCCTGACCAAGATGTTTTACGTCTCAATGGTCCAGGGACTGCAAGAAATGGTGGCGTAGCAGGTAAAGAAGGTTTAGAGCTAGCTTTACAAGATGGTGTTGAAACTAACCCATTCCCTAGTGCTTTTGCATGGGGCTACCGCTTTGTGGGTAAATTAGATTATAGCGATGTTTTTGCTGGCATTAACATTTCACCAAAAGTAGTCTTTTCACACGATGTTAACGGCATTACACCAGATCCATTGTTCTTGTTTGTTGAAGATAGAAAATCAATGTCACTTGGTTTAGGTTTTGATTACCAAAGCCGTTGGTCAGCTGATTTTAGTTACAACAGCTTCTTTGGTGGTGTGGGTACGACAAATCAAATGGAAGATCGTGATTACGTGTCTTTTAACATTAAGTATTCAATTTAGGCAGTTTGAGGATTATTTTAATGAGAAATATTTTTAAGAATACCTTTAAAAAGGTAACGCTAGTCTCTATGGCGGTCACAGTAGCTTTAGCATCAACGAGTGCTACGGCAAAAATTAGCCAGCAAGATGCTGCTAAATTAGAAAAAGAATTAACACCTTTTGGTGCGGTGCGTGCAGCTAATGCAGATGGCTCTATTCCAGCATGGACTGGTGGTATCACATCAGCACCAGCAGGTTACAAAGTAGGTGATCATCATATAGACCCATTTACTGGTGATAAGGTGCTTTACACTATCACGGCTAAAAACGTTGCAGAATATAAAGATTTATTGACTCCAGGTCAGGTTAAGTTATTTGAAACATACCCTGACACTTACAAAATGAGTGTTTATACCTCTCGTCGTTCAGCGTCATATCCAGAGCATGTTTATCAGGCGACACTTGATAATGCGACTAGAGCTGAATTGGTTGAAGGCGGTAATGGTATTGTTCAAGCTGCTGTAGGTATTCCATTTCCAGTACCAAAAGATGGTTTAGAAGCTATTTGGAATCACATTTTACGCTATCGTGGTGAAAAAATTGTTCGTGAAGGTGGTCAAGCTGCACCAACATCGTCAGGCGATTATACCTATATGGGCTTTGATGACCAATTATTGATCCCTTACGGTGTTAAAGGTGTAAAACCTGAAGAGCTACAAGCAACTAACATTCTATTTAAGTTCAAGCAAAAAGTGACTGAGCCAGCACGTTTAGCCGGTACAGCTTTATTAGTTCATGAAACTATGGATCAAATAAAAACACCACGTCAAGCATGGACATATAATACCGGTCAGCGTCGTGTTCGCCGTGCTCCTAATGTTGCTTATGATGCACCAGGTACAGCATCAGATGGCTTAAGAACAACAGATGACTTTGATATGTTTAACGGTGCACCTAACCGTTATAACTGGACCTTAAAAGGTAAGAAGGAGTTATTAATTCCATATAACGACTACCGTTTGCATAGTGATGATTTAAAATATGACCAAATTTTACAACCTGGCCATATTAACCCTGAACTTGTACGTTACGAAAAACATCGCGTTTGGGTTGTTGAAGCTAATTTGAAATCTGACACTCGTCATACATATAAAAAACGTGTGTTCTATATTGATGAAGATAGCTGGCAAGTAGCCGTAACGGATATTTATGATAACCGTGATGAGTTATATCGTGTTGGTGTTGCTCATGGTATAAATTACTATGAAGTACCTACACAATGGTCGACACTTGAAGTGTTTCATGATTTACAATCTCGCCGCTATATTGCGATGGGATTAGATAATGAAGCAAATATGTATGACTTCTCTGCTGAATTAAAAGATGTAGATTTCACATCTTCAGCGTTACGTCGTGAAGGTCGAAGATAAATAAGTACCTTAATAAAACGGCTGGCCGATGCTAGCCGTTTTTGTTTCAAAGTTTCAAACGGTTATTAAATTTTTCATTCCTCTGTTTTTTAGCTAAGCTAAAAGCTTAGGATACTATGGTATTGATGGACATTGTGAATACTCAACTCCTTCTTAACATCTATATCTAATTTTTCGGCAATCGCCTCTACAGTTCAAATGAATGGAGCTAATATAGTTAATTATGCGTCTTCTCGTTATTTTACTCAGTTTTCTTACAATCACTTTTATTCACGCGCAACCACTAGATGCGAGAATTGCTCCATTGGCGAGCAAATCACTTTTACTTGATATCACTAAAATCAATGAATCAAAATTAATTGCTGTCGGCGAGCGAGGACACATTATCTATTCCTCAGATGGTGTTAATTGGCAACAAGCTGAAGTACCGGTACAGGTGACTTTAACTGCCGTTTACTTTATTGATGAGATGAATGGTTGGGCTGTTGGCCATGATGCGACTATTTTATCGTCAAAAGATGGCGGTACTTCTTGGCAAGTACAACAATATTTACCGCAAGTAGAAAAACCTTTATTGGATATCCTATTTTTTGATGCAAATAATGGTGTAGCTATTGGAGCCTATGGCTTATTTTATCGTACTAAAGATGCCGGTTTACATTGGACTATCGAATATCATAACGAATTTCTTTACCCAGAAGACCAAGCATATTTAGCTGAATTAAAACTACAGGATGAGGAAGCTTATTTAGATGAGCAGAGTAGTATCCTACCTCATTTTAACCGTATTCTTGCGGATGGTAGAACTTTATACCTAGCTGGTGAGATTGGTTTAATCGCAAAAAGTAATGACTACGGTATGATTTGGGAAAAACTAGATGAAATATACACCGGCTCATTTTACGATATTAACCGTACACAAGCAGGAAATTTGTTAGCGGTTGGTTTACGAGGACATATTTTCCGTAGTTTAAAAAATGGTACGTCATGGCAAGAAAGTGTCAGCGGTGTTACTGCGCTGTTAAGTTCGATAGTCCTAAGTGATGATCAACGTGTGTTTATTTTAGGGAATAATGGTGTCTTGTTAGCAAGTGATGACGACGGTGCTACTTTTACTAAACATTTGCAGAAAGATGGCAAAGCGCTGATCGCTGGTGTTTGGTTTAAAAATAAAATTATTGCTGTCTCTGATGTTGGCATCAAAACTATTAACGTAACGAAGTAACCCTCATGAAAATTAATTCTACTATCAATGTTGTTGAAGCAGCACTTTTTCGTCATCGCTTATCCGTACTGGTGTTTTTTGTTCTGACCAGTATATTTTTACTGTTTCAAGCGTCTCAAATTAAACTTGATGCCGCTTTTACTAAGCATATTCCTTTAAATCATAGCTACATGAAAACCTATCTCAAGCATAGGGCTGATTTTGGCGGCGCCAACAATGTTTTAATTTCAGTCTGTGATAATACCGGGGACATTTTCAATCCTGAATTTTTCACTGCCTTAAAGGGTGTGCATGACCAGTTGTTTTTTATTCCTGGTGTTGACCGAATTCAAGTGAAATCATTATTTTCACCGAGTACGCGATTTGTTGAAATTGTTGAAGATGGCTTTGCTGGTGGTCCCGTTATTCCTGCAAACTTCCAACCTGATGAAGCTGGTTTAGCGATTGTAAAAGGTAATATTGAAAAAGCAGGGATTGTTGGCAGTATTGTTGCTGATGATTATAGCTGTTCGATGGTGAAATCATCTTTAATGGAAATTGATCCAAATACTGGCGAGAAACTCGATAGTATTGTGCTAGCAGGTCAATTAGAAAATGAAATTCGTGGTAAATTTGAAAAAGATAACATCTCAGTACACATTATTGGTTTTACCAAAATGGTGGGAGATGTAGCGCAAGGGGCAAAAGGTGTTGTTACCTTCTTTGCAATTGCAATTGCCATTACAACTTTGATGGTATTTTGGTTTTGTCGCTCAATAGCTTTAACCATTTTACCTATTGCCTGTTCTCTGATTGCTGTCGTTTGGCAACTGGGGATGTTATCAACATTGGGTTTTGGTTTAGACCCTATGTCAATTTTGGTACCATTCTTAGTCTTTGCCATCGGTGTTAGCCATGGTGTGCAGATGATAAATTCTGTCTCCAAGATGGTCAATGTTGGTAAAACAAGTAAAGAAGCGGCGCAACTGAGTTTTAGAGTTTTATTGGTGCCAGGTGGTATTGCATTATTGTCAGATACCGTTGGTTTCATGACGCTGTTATCCATTGATATTGGTATTATTCGTGAGCTAGCTATTACAGCATCACTGGGTGTCGCAATGATTATATTAACTAACTTGGTATTGCTACCGCTGTTAGTTTCGTATCTTCGTGTCCCTAAAAGTGAAAGTAGTGGTGAATCGAAAAAAACTCCAGCTACTGATCGTTTATGGCACGCAATGTCAGCATTTGCGACACGTAAGTTCGCTATCATAATACTCGCAGTAACTGCTGTACTCTATTTAGTTGGTTACCAAAATGCCCAAAATATGAAGATTGGCGAGTTACACGCTGGGGCTCCTTCATTACATGAAGAATCACGATATAACCAAGATACTTTTTTAATCACTGATAAATACGCAATTAGTGTCGATTATATGTCAGTCATTGTCGAAACTACGGCGGATGCCTGTACTTATTACGATCATATGGACGTTATTGATAGATTTCAGTGGAGAATGGAAAACATTGAAGGGGTGCAGTCTGCCGTTAGTTTGTCATCAATAGCTAAACTTGTTAACTCTGGCTACAACGAAGGCAACCCTAAGTGGCGAGTGTTATCTCGTAACCAACAAACACTTGTACAGTCAATTGCCCGTGTGCCATCGTCGAGTGGTTTATTGAATAGCGATTGTAGTGTTATGCCTGTGATTTTGTTTTTAGAAGATCATAAAGCTGAAACGATTAATAGAGTGGTTGATGCCGCTAAACTTGTTGCGAGTGAACTCGGCAATGATAGTTTATCGTTTAAACTTGCTTCTGGACCGGTTGGTGTAATGGCAGCCACAAATGAAGCAGTGGAAGCCGCTCAAATACCTATGATGATTTATGTTTATGGTGCGGTGATCATTTTATGCTTACTAAGCTTTAGAAGTTTAAGAGCGACTATCGCTGTAGTTGTACCCCTTTACGTGGTATCAACATTAGCACAGTGGTTGATGACAGAGCTTAATATTGGTTTAACCGTATCAACACTGCCGGTTATTGCCTTAGGTGTCGGTATTGGTGTCGATTATGGTATTTATATCTTGTCTACAATGAGCGTAAAACTTCGAAATGGAGCTACAGTACAAAGTGCTTACTTTGATGCACTTAAAGAGCGAGGTAGTGCCGTATTGATAACAGGTGTTACTTTAGCTATCGGTGTATCGACCTGGTTCTTCTCTGATTTGAAATTCCAAGTAGATATGGGCATATTATTAACTTTCATGTTTTTAGTTAATATGATCGCTGCCGTACTGGTATTACCAGCTATAGCGGCATTTCTATGGCCAGAACGAAAAAAAAATTAAATTAATTAAAAATATAATTATGCATAAATAAACAAGAAAATGACCGAAAGGTCATTTTCTATTTATAACTAATGAATAAATAGAAAATGTCCCCGTGTTGGTTACATAAAAGCACAAATTTTAAAGTAAAGTATCTAAAATATTGCTCGCAATCGCTTAAGTTTATTAATAAAATCGCCTATATAGTCTATTCTCATTTAAAAGACTAAAAATATAATAATTATTCAAGCGTTTTATCCAAAAAGGAAAAAGGCATGGCGTTAGTAGACGGTTTACCTTCAGTGATACTTTCGAACGTAGCACAGTTAATACAACAAAAAGTTCCAGCGACAACAGCTCCTTTAGTTAATCAATTTGCTGAGTTGCTTTATAACAATATTTCAACCTTAGATTTAGATCATAGAAATGATAGTGACATGTACGGTGCCACGCTAAGTCTTTGGAATACGTTAAACGATCATCAAGATGATAAACCTGTAATTAAAGTGTTTAATCCACAGGTTGCAAAAAATGGTTGGAAATCTAGCCATACCATTATCGAAATTATTGTACGAGATATGCCATTTTTGGTTGACTCAGTTCGCATTGCGTTAAGTCGATTAAACTTAACGCCGCACTTAATGCTTAATTCACCAATAAAAATCATTCGTGATAAAAGTAAAAATATCAGTAAGCTTTCTTCTTCAGTTGATCAGTCGTTTAAATCTACATCAGTTGAAACGGTATTCTTTATTGAAATTGATCGTCAAAACGATGCGGCCGTATTAACAAAAATTGCGAAAGAACTACATTCAGTTGTTAGCGATATTGCGTTGACCGTTAATGATTGGCAGCCAATGCAAACACGTTTGCGCAGTGTTATCAAAGAAGTAAAACAAGCTAAGTCATTACCTTGTTCTAATGAAGAACGCAGCGACAGTGTTGAATTTTTGGAATGGATGCTAGCCGATAATTTCACGCTAATGGGCTATCGTTCATACAATATAAAAGTATTAGAAGGTGATTTAGCGCTATCAGCAGATGTTGAGTCAAGCCTAGGCTTGATGAATCAATATGACGCCACTAAAGACCGTCTTTTTTCTAATTTAAGTGAATCAGCTCGTCAAATTGCACTAGGTGATAATTTACTTATCTTAACCAAAACAAATGCTAAATCGCGTGTACACCGTCCAGCACACCTTGATTATATTGGTGTTAAACGTTTCGATGATAAAGGTAATGTCGTTGGGGAAGAGCGTTTTGTTGGTTTATTTGGTTCGGCTTACTATACGAATAGCGCATTAGATTTACCCTTAATCAAGTCTAAAGTTACAGGCGTCTGTAATGACTCTGGTTACGCTAAAGGCACTCATGCCTATAAAGCGCTAATTAACATTTTAGAAACTTATCCAAGAGATGAAATTTTACAAAGTTCGCCTGCTGAACTATTGAAAAATGTCATGGGTGTTTTTCAAATGCAAGAGCGAGATTACTCTGGCTTGTTTATGCGTCGGGACTCTTTCAATCGTTTTTATTCATGTATGGTTTATGTTCCTCGTGAACGTTACAACACAGCGTTGCGTATAAACACGCAAAAACTATTACAAGAAGCATTAGGAAGTGATGAAGAAGTAGAATTTACTACCTATTTTTCAGAATCAGCGCAAGCACGTACGCACTACATCGTAAGAGTTAAATCGACAAAAGCGGATATTAATGTGAAAGAAATTGAAAAGAATTTAAACCATGCAGCCCGTAGCTGGGATGATAACTTAGCTGATGCATTAAATTCGCATAAAGGTGAGGCCAAAGGTAAAGCTTTGAGCCGTAAATACGCTAGTTTCCCACAATCTTATAAAGACGAAGTATTACCAGGTTCTGCCATTGTTGATATTGAGAAACTTGAAGCTTTATCTGATGATAACAAACTTGAGATGTTGTTTTATCAACCACAAGAAGAAGAAAGTAATAGCCGTTTTGTTAAATTAAAGTTATTCCACGCAGGTGAGCCATTACATTTATCAGATGTTTTGCCAATGCTAGAAAACTTTGGTTTACGTGTTATTGGTGAAAGCCCTTATGCAGTAAGAACTGAAACTGGCGAAGTTTGCTGGATCTTAGACTTCTCAATGCTATTGACAGGTACGGGTAAGTTTAATCTAGAGATTGTTCAAAGTTTATTCCAAGACGCTTTTGCTAAAGTTTGGGCTGGTCAATTAGAAGACGACGGTTTTAACCGTTTAATCCTAGGCGCAGAGCTTGGTGGTCGTGAAGTATCAATTTTACGTGCATTCTCTAAATATGAACGTCAAATAGGCAGTACTTTCAGCCAAAGTTATATTGAAGATACCTTTGCTCGTTATCCGAGCATTGCTGAGTTATTAATTAACTTATTCATCAAACGATTCTCACCGAAAGTAAAAACCAGTGAGAAAGCGATAGAAAAAATATTGGCTAACATCGAAGCATCATTAGACAATGTTGCTAACCTAGATGATGACCGTATCATTCGTCGTTTTGTTGAAATGATCAACGCGACTATTCGTACTAACTATTTCCAACCGCATCCAGTGACTGGCGAAAAATCATATATCTCATTTAAGATTTTACCTTCGCAAATATCTGATGTGCCATTACCTGTACCGGCCTTTGAAATTTTCGTTTATTCACCTCAAGTTGAAGGTGTTCATTTACGTGGCGGTAAAGTTGCTCGTGGTGGTTTACGTTGGTCTGACCGTCGTGAAGATTTCAGAACAGAAGTACTTGGCTTAGTTAAAGCACAACAAGTAAAAAATACTGTCATTGTTCCTGTTGGTGCTAAAGGTGGGTTTGTTTGTAAACAATTACCTGATGGCGATAGAAATGCAATTTTTGAAGCCGGTAAAGAGTGTTACCGCACTTTTATTCGTGGTTTATTAGATATTACCGACAATATTATTGATGGTGAAATAGTACCACCAGAGAACGTTGTGCGTTTAGATGAAGACGATGCATACTTAGTTGTCGCTGCCGATAAGGGTACGGCGACTTTCTCTGACGTTGCGAATGCAATTTCTGAAGAATACAACTTCTGGATGGGCGATGCCTTTGCTTCAGGTGGCAGTGTTGGTTATGACCATAAAGCTATGGGTATTACTGCAAAAGGTGCTTGGGAATCTGTTAAGCGTCACTTCCGTGAAATGGATATCGACTGTCAAACAACAGACTTCACATGTATTGCTATTGGCGACATGGCGGGTGATGTATTTGGTAATGGTATGTTGTTATCAAAACATATTCGTTTACAAGCTGCGTTTAACCATATGCATATTTTCATTGACCCGAATCCAGATGCAGAAAGCTCTTACAAAGAACGAGAAAGATTATTTAACTTACCGGGCTGTAGCTGGGAAGATTACGACAAGTCGTTAATCTCTGAAGGTGGTGCTATCTTTAGCCGTAACACCAAATCAATTAAACTTACGCCACAAATTAAAAAGATGCTTGGTACACAAAAACAAAGCATGTCACCTATTGATTTGATGCAAGCCATATTAAAAATGCAAGTTGATTTATTATGGAATGGCGGTATTGGTACATACGTTAAAGGCTCTAAAGAAACACACCTAGAAGTAGGCGATAGAGCGAATGATGGTTTACGTATTAATGGCGCGGAGCTAAATGCGAAAATTGTTGGTGAAGGTGGTAACTTAGGATTCACACAATTAGGCCGTATAGAGTTTGGCGCTAAAGGTGGCCGAATTAATACCGATGCAGTAGATAATGCTGGTGGTGTTGATTGTTCAGATAACGAAGTTAACATTAAGATTTTATTAAATGGTTTAGTGCAAAATGGTGACTTAACCATTAAGCAACGTAATAAAATTCTTTATGATATGACTGATGAAGTAGGCCATATCGTTATTGAAGATTGTTATCGTCAAACGCATTCATTGTCGATCACTGAATTGCGCGGTGGCAGCCAATTAAAAGAACAATCACAATTTATTACTGAATTAGAACGTTCGGGTAAATTGGATAGAGCGTTAGAATTTATCCCAAGTGATGAAGAAATTGCTGAACGTTTAGCCTTAGGTAAAGGTTTAACGAGACCAGAACTTTCGGTGTTACTTGCCTACAGTAAAATGGTGTTAAAAGAAGAGCTTGTTTGTCCAGAAATTACAGATAACGAGTATCATCAAACATTACTTATCGAAGCATTTCCAAAACAATTGCAAGATAATTACAGTGCACAAATGCAAGAGCATCCGCTACGAGCAGAGATTATTGCCACTAAGTTAGCCAATAATATTGGTAATGACATGGGCTTTAACTTTGTTAATCGCATGAGAGAAGAAACAGGTGCAACCACATCAGAAATTGCAAATTGTTATGCAATGTCGAGTGCGGTGTTTGAGTTGTCCGATATTTGGAAACAGATCAGTGATTTAGATAATACAATTTCTACTTCTATCCAAACTGAAATGTTATTCCAGTTACGTAGAACGGTTAGACGTGCAACTCGTTGGTTCTTGCGTCATCGTAATAAAGCGTTAAACATTGCACAATCGATAGAATTTTATCATGCAACATTTACTGCTCTTTCAAATAACATTACTAGCTTTATGGTTGAAGATGAAGCGAAGCAGATAAAGCGTGTTGAAAACGACTTGATTAAAGCTGGTGCACCAGAATCAGTGGCATTAAGAGTTTCGCTACTTAGTACGTTGTTCTCAGTAATGGATCTTGCTGAAATTTCTAAATCCGAAGACGTATCAACGGAATTAGCAACTGACTTGTACTTTAAACTTGGTGCAAGATTAGAGCTACATTGGTTCTTAGATCAAATAACCTCTCAACCTGTTGCCAACCATTGGCAAGCACTGGCTAGAGCGTCGTTTCGAGAAGAGCTTGATTGGCAGCAACGTTCATTAACCTCGGTTATTTTACGTGCTAACAAAGGCTCTACCGATGTTGATAAAATGCTAGAGACTTGGTTTACTGATAGTGCTCAACCACTTGAACGCTGGCAACACATTTTGGCCGATTTTAGAATTGGTCAAACGCATGAGTTTGCTAAGTTCTCGGTGGCTTTACGAGAATTGATGTTATTAAGTTTGCACTGTGACCCAGTGAAATAAATGTTAAGATCCCCGCCATGAGCGGGGATTTTTTTGTCATCATTTTATGCTTAAGCGAGAAAATTTATCGCATGAGCAACTAGTATTTAATTAAAGAGGTATTATGTTTTACTCAGCTATTCGTAAAGTGTTTTTTAAATTCGATCCAGAAGCAATTCACGAGTTGACGATTAAGGGCTTTAAAGCAACAGGTGCAACGCCACTTAACATGCTATATAAGCAAACAGTACCGAGTAAACCCGTTGAAGTTATGGGCATTAAATTCCCTAATCCTGTTGGTTTAGCAGCTGGCTTAGATAAAAACGGTGAATGTATTAAAGCGTTCGAAGCCTTAGGTTTTGGTTTTGTTGAAGTTGGAACTGTCACACCACGTCCACAGTCGGGTAACGACAAACCACGAATATTTAGATTGCCAGAAGCTAATGCCATTATTAACCGTATGGGTTTTAATAATAAAGGCGTTGACTACCTTGTTGATCAAGTCATAAAAGCTAACTACAAAGGCGTTTTAGGTATAAATATTGGTAAGAATAAAGATACCCCTGATGAAAATGCTAAAGACGACTATATTCACTGTATGCGTAAAGTTTATAATTTTGCGACTTACATAACCGTAAATATATCATCACCTAATACCCCAGGCTTACGTTCTTTACAATACGGTGATGCGTTAAATGAATTACTATCAGCTTTAAAAGCAGAGCAAACCTCATTAGCCGAAAAGTATGGTAAATATGTGCCGGTAGCCGTAAAAATTGCACCTGACTTAAATGAAGAAGAAGTTAATTCAATTGCCGAATGCCTAATTGCGAATAATATTGACGGTGTTATAGCGACGAACACAACGTTAGCAAGAGATAAAGTATCACATTTACCTTTTGGAAATGAGCAGGGTGGCTTAAGTGGAACACCGGTAAAAGAGCAAAGTACTAAAGTTATTCAATTACTTGCGAAAGCACTTGATAATAAACTGCCGATTATTGGCGTTGGTGGGATTGCTTCTGGCGCAGATGCCGAAGAAAAAATTGCTGCGGGTGCTAAGTTAGTACAAGTCTATACCGGCTTTATTTATCAAGGACCTGGTTTAATTAAAGATATTGTACAAGACTTATAATCTATAATCTGGTCAGCGCTAAATAAATATTTAATTTATCCAAGCATTTATAAAATTAAAGGTAATCATATTTTATGATTACCTTTTTTATTGAGTCGAGAGCAATCTATTCTACTTAAGGTTTGCCAACTGAAGATACGCTTTTCGAGACTTTTGCTTCAATACGCTCAATACGTTCAAGCATAAGTTGTAAGCTAGTATCAAACTCATTGAGGCTAGTTGCAGTAAACATTTGTTGTTTATCACGACTTTTGTCATTGGCATCTAAAGTTGAAAGTTGAGACGTTAGGCTTCTGACATCTGCTTTTAAGTTATTTACAACGTTCATTTGCTCAGCGACAGAACTAATTGAAAACTCTGTCTCTGTAACTTTGTTATTCAAGTCACTTACTGCATTGGTATTTTTAGTCTGTTGCAGGGCTATTTTCTTACTTTGTGAATTTAGTTCTTTAATTTCAGTTTGATTCTTTCGCCAAGCGGATGCCCAGAGCTTATCCATCTCAGATAATAGTAATTCTGTTTTTTCACTAATAGCTTCTAGTTTTATTTTTAATGCAACTGTTGATTCACCCATCTCTTCTCCCGTAGCCGAGAGTTGATTTTCAAGCTGTTGAATTCTTTGAGAGCTAGTCTCTAATACATGATTTACTGTTAGCTGTTGTTGATAAAAATACCAACCAGTACCCGCTAAAGCAACATAAGGCATTAACATTAATAATGTTTGTGCGAAAGAAGATGATTTTTTTTGGTTTTTTGCTACTGGCACATTGTTTGGTTTTTGTGCTTTTGCTGAGGGATCACGAGCCATCTTAACTTGATCTTGGTCGATATTAATCGTTGGAATTTCAGGTTCTACACGTTTTGACAAGAGAGCGTCCTACTAACAATGGTAATACAAATTCTATTAATAAGTTTAATCAAATATGTATAAATTACAGTGAGTAGTAACTTTATAATATTTAGTATATTTGTACAAAAAAAACCGACATATAAGTCGGTTTTTCTTCTGATCGTATAAAATACTTAACTTAGTTGCTGTTAGTAACTGTCATTATGAACACTTTGTACTGCACGTCCAGATGGATCCGCCATTTTACTAAAGCTTTCATCCCAAGCTAATGCTTCAGGTGTACTACAAGCAACTGACTTTCCACCGGGAACACATTCTGCTGCTGATGCAAGCGGAAAGTTCTCTTCAAAAATACAGCGATAGTAATAAGCTTCTTTCGTATCAGGTGTATTAAATGGAAATTTAAACTCAGCACTAGCAAGTTGTTGATCGCTGACAAGTGATTCAACGTGTTGTTTCAAACCGTCAATCCAAGAGTAACCAACACCGTCAGAAAATTGCTCTTTTTGACGCCATAAAATTTCTTTCGGTAAGTAACCTTCAAATGACTCACGTAAAATAGACTTTTCCATTTTACCATTGCCGCACATCTTATCTTCTGGATTGATGCGCATAGCAACATCCATAAAGTTCTTGTCTAAAAATGGGACACGAGCTTCAATTCCCCACGCTGACATTGACTTATTCGCACGTAGACAATCAAACATATGAAGTTTATCTAACTTGCGTAACAATTCTTCATGAAATTCTTGAGCATTAGGCGCTTTATGAAAATATAAATAACCACCAAATATTTCGTCGGCACCTTCACCAGAAAGCACCATTTTAATACCCATAGCTTTAATTTTTCGTGCCATTAAGTACATCGGCGTTGAAGCACGAATAGTTGTCACATCGTATGTTTCAAGGTGATAGATGACTTCTTTAAGGGCATCAATACCTTCTTGCTCAGTAAATACAACGCTATGGTGAATGGTACCAATACTATCGGCAACCGTTTTTGCTGCTACCAAATCTGGTGAGCCAGCTAAACCACAAGCAAAAGAGTGAACTTTAGGCCACCATGCTTCAGACAAGTCATTTTCTTCAATGCGTCGGGCGGCAAATTTTTGGGTGATAGCTGAAATAAGTGATGAATCTAGACCACCTGATAATAATACACCGTAAGGCACATCGGTCATTAAATGGCTTTTCACTGATTCTTCTAAGGCTTCACGTAATTTTTCTTTGCTGGTGTTGTTATCTTTAATGGCTGAAAACTTTTGCCAGTTACGTTGATAATATTTTTGAACCTTACCAACTCTACTATCTAAGATATGACCAGGAGGAAATTCAGCTACGGTTTTACAAATTGGCATTAAAGCTTTCATTTCAGAGGCAACATAAAAGTTACCTTCTGCGTCATAACCGGTATATAAAGGAATAATGCCCATATGGTCGCGAGCGATCAAATAGCTATTGTCACTTTCGTTATATAAACAAAAAGCAAACATGCCTTGGAGTTTATCAACAAAGTCACTGCCAAACTTTTCATACATTGGAATAATAATTTCGCAATCGGATGCCGTTTGAAAGTCATAATCAGGTGTATGCTGACTCGCCAATGCCTTATGGTTATAAATTTCGCCATTAACGGCTAGAACTAAAGTTTTGTCGGCGTTATATAGTGGTTGAGCACCATGTTCAGTGTCGACAATTGATAGGCGTTCATGGACAAGAATTGCTTTATCGTTGGCGAAAATACCAGACCAATCAGGACCTCGATGACGAAGTAAGCGAGAATATTCTAAAGCTTTTGGACGTAGTGCATCAGCACCAGTTTTAATATCTAATATACAAAATATCGAACACATTGAAGTGCTACCCCTTTATATTTAAAAAATGACAAATTGTGTGGTTATTACACATTGGTAATATGCATTATTATCTCAAAAAAAACTCAATCCAGAGAAAATTAAAACTTATAATTTTATTTAAGAACTAAGGTTCATGAATAATACTGCTATGACACTGTGACAGTATTCTATAAAAAATCAATAGTATTTTTACTCTAATTTTTCAAAGTATCATAAAAGTGAGTTTTATCTTATTAATAATCGCTAGTTTAAAAAAAGTAGATACATTAATATATCAATGAAAATAAAGAGTCATGCTTGATTTTAATTTAATAATAATAAGAGTTCTTAATGTTAAAAGCTGTAAAAAAAATAAAGTTAAACACTATTGCCGTTGCCATCTCATTTAGTTTATGTGCCTCTGTTAACAGTCAAGAAATTAACAACGTTGAATTAACTGTTGAAGAGTTGCGTATCGAGAAGGCTCTTAAAACGATACCAAGTTTTTCTCCTTTATTGACAGCTCGCGTAGATAAATTTACCAGTCAATTAAACAAAGCTACTAGCTACACGGTATTGACGCAATTAGTCATTCGCCATGGAGGAGGGCTATGGCTAGATACCAAAAAGTCTTTTAGGCAATTAGATAATTATGACGACCGTCCGTTATATTGGTCACGTTTGCAAATGAGTAAAGCTTTACGTTCATCAAAAGCCTTTGGGCAATTGTTTCCGAGCCAACAACAGAAACTATTGTGGATGTTTGAGTTATTATCACGCGGTCAATCAGATGTGAAATTTGATAAAAAAGCAGATAAAAAAATCTTACTGACAGGCTTTGACCCATTTTTTCTTGACCGCCATATCGACCAAAGTAACCCTTCTGGAGTCGTTGCACTTTCTTTGGATGATTTAGTCGTCAGTATTGACGGGCAAACAGCAGAAATTGAAGTGTTGATTGTACCAGTACGATTTGCCGACTTTGATCAAGGCATGATAGAAGAGTTGTTAACGCCTTATATTCAATACAAGTCTGTTGATATGGTCTTAACCGTAAGTATGGGTAGAGAAAATTTTGATCTAGAGCGCTATCCTGCACTTAGACGTAGTGCAAAAGCACCAGATAATCTCAACATATTGACAGGGGCGACAGCATCTAATCCTTTAGTGCCAAAGTTTAAGGAAAATGCTTTACAAGGACCTGAATTTGTCGAGTTTAGCTTACCGATCAAGGCCATGGAAAAAGGCTCGGGTAAATATACTGTTCATGATAACCGTAAAGTATCGACTCTTTCTGGTGGCTCATTTGATGGTCAATCATTAACTAATCTAATGAAAGAAACGTCTGTAAGTGGCTCTGGTGGAGGGTACCTTTCTAACGAGGTCAGTTATAGAAGTATTTTATTAAGAAATAAATATAATTCAACCTTGCCAGTAGGTCATATTCATACCCCGAAAATTACATCTTTCAACAAACAAGCGCTTGTTGATATCGTAAATCAAACAAAAAATATTATTACGGAAGGTGTTGCGGCTTTATAAATATCGCTAAATCGCGTTTAACAATAAAATTTACCGCTTGTGTTAGAAGCTTAGATTAGAACTTGTGCGATTAAAATAAAAACGCCTGATGTACTCCATCAGGCGTTTTTTGCATCTGAAATTAAATCTTTCCAGTTATAGCCGAGATACATTAAATATTATTAGTGACATCAACCGATAGTTTTAACATTTGTCCGGGCTGTAAATACTTCTTACGATTTAGGCTGTTCCAACGTTCAATATCAGTAATCGAAACATTAAACTTGTCGGCAATACGCGCAAAAGAGTCACCTTTTCGTACACGGTAATTGATATTACGCATTATTGCTTGTTCGCTTGGTGTTAGCGTATTTGATGAAAGTTGTTTTACCGTCGTTTTCTGCCAAATAACTAATTTTTGGCCAGGTTTAATGGTATCTCTTGGTGCCATACCGTTCCATTTCGCGATGCTACGAGTAGAAACACGATAGGCGCGACTTATGTCCCATAAGGTATCGCCAGACTTAACAATATGTATACGTTTTTCACCGGCAAGCACTTTATTTTGTGTTTTTGCTAAACGCTGATTTTGCGATAATAAATAGCTATCTAAGGAAGCGGTAGCGACAGGAATTAATAAAAACTTACCTGCTCTGATTTGATTACCTTTAACCTTATTTACTTCTCTTATTAAATCAATTTCAGTATTAAATTTTTGTGCAATCTTACCTAAGCTGTCACCGTTTTTAATTTTATAGCGTTGCCAAGCTAAGCGATCTTTTGTTGATAACTTTGCAAGGCCTTGCTGGAATTCTTTGACTTTATGTTTCGGCAATAATAAATAATGTGGGCCATCAGGGTCAGTTGCCCAACGATTGTAACCCGGATTAAGGCGTTGCAATTCAGTTAATGACAATTGTGCTAATTGTGCTGCTTTTGCTAAATCGAGTTGCGAGCCAATATCAACTTGAGAAAGCACCGCGTTATTGTCGATAGGGTGTAACTTTATTTTAAATTCGTCGCTACGTTTTACAATGTCGGCTAGTGCTAATAATTTTGGCACATAAGCGCGTGTTTCTTTTGGTAAGTCTAACGACCAAAAATCAGTAGGAAGATTTTTCTTTTTATTGCTTCTAACTGCGCGTCCGACACGTCCTTCGCCTGAGTTGTAAGCGGCAAGTGCCAGCATCCAATCACCGTCAAAGTATTTATGTAAATATTTTAAATATTGAATAGCTCCTTGAGTTGATGCTACAACATCGCGTCGCCCGTCATACCACCAGTTTTGCTTCATGCCGAAGCGTTTTCCGGTACCGGGCACAAATTGCCACATACCTGAAGCACGACCATGAGAATAAGCAAAAGGGTCAAAAGCACTTTCAACAATAGGGAGTAATGCAATTTCGAGTGGAATATCGTTTTTTTCTAATTCGTCAACAATATAAAATAAAAATGGTTCAGCGCGCTTCGCCACACGTTGTAGATATGTAGGGTGTTTTAGAAACCAATCTCGTTGACTAGTGATACGAGTATCATTAGGTATTGTAAACTGCAGATTTGCTCTAATTCTTTGCCAAACATCATTGCTCACATAGCTTTCTTCTTGGCTATTTCCTAGATCAAAATTAACATCCGCAACAGGGTGAATAACATCAATAGCTTCATCAGCAAGCAGCGCTTGATTGATTTCCCCTACGGAAGCTACGTCAATTAGCGCTTGATTTTCAGCGTTAGTTTCAAGGGTATTTGATTGATTTTGATTAAATATAGATTGGCAACCGGACAATAACAGAACGGTTGCAACAGATAGGGTTATATACTTCATGCCATGTCTTTTTAAATTTACTAGCGGCCAGTGTTACTTATTTAACTCAATTATTCAAGATTTGGTCAATAATAATGGCTTAGAAGTTGTCTTTCCAGGCTCGGATAATAGTAAATGCTTTTAATTTATCAGTAACGGCATCACCACTAAACTCACTTGCGCTCGTCATCAAGCTTGGCTCATGACAACGTAAAAATGGATTGATCTTCTTCTCAAGCATGATTGACGTTGGAATGGTCGGGATATCTTGTTCGCGCTTTTGTAATACTTGGTTGTAGTAGTGCACGAGTTCGCTATTACAAGGTTCCACCGTCAAGGCGAAGTTTAGGTTAGCTTGGGTATATTCATGGGCACAATAAACGTGTGTACGTTCAGGTAAGGCACTTAGTTTCTCCAGTGATGATAACATTTGACTTGCCGTACCTTCAAAAAGTCGACCACAGCCGCCTGAAAATAACGTGTCACCACAAAATAAATTATCTTGTGATAAATAGGCGATATGGCCGCTAGTATGGCCAGGGAGGTCTATTATTTTAAATTCAAGGTCAAAATCAGCGAGTTTTACCGTATGACTTTCATTAAGCGCGACATCACAATGCGGGATGTTTTCACTTTCAGGCCCGTAAACAGTTAGTGGCCATTGTTTATTTTTACAATACTCGAGTAACTTTTTAATGCCGCCGACGTGATCAGCATGATGATGAGTGATCAATATTGTTGAGAGTTGTATTTTATGCTGTTCAATAAATTCGATACAAACATTTGCATCACCAGGGTCAACTAAAGCCAATTTTTGACCTGAATTTGACGATATTGCCCAGATATAGTTATCGGAAAAGGCTTTTATCATGGAAATTTTAATATTTGTGGTGCTTTGACTTTGCAGCATGTGCGGCTCCTGAGTATACTGAAGTTATGATTATACTCATTTTTCCTTACGTTTAATATAATGAAGCCAGCACTTGCTTTTAGTCATCCTCATTATCCAAATTTTTGGCAACATTTGCCTAATGGCGAGCTAATTGTCGCTAATATTAATCAAACGTTATCACCTTGGTGGCCAAAGTTTTTTGGCTATCACTTGCTAAAAATTGGTGCCTTAAGTAGTGAAATTAATACGGCACAAAGTCCAATCAAGCATCAATTAACCTTAACTAACAGTTTGGGAAGTGGCGACATAATTGCCGAAATAGACGATTTGCCGTTACAAAAACATAGTGTTGATGTTTGTGTTTTATCACATGCTTTGGAATTTTCATTAGATCCACATCATGTTGTTCGTGAAGCTAATAGAGTATTGATCCCTAATGGATATTTAGTGATTTCTGGTTTTAACCCCTTTAGCTTAGTGGGACTTAATCAGTTTATTCCTCATCGGCGCAAACAAACGCCATGGAATGAAAGACTGTTCTCTCCTATGCGGGTTAAAGATTGGCTGCATCTAATGGGCTTTGAAATTCAACTAGATGAACGCTTTTTACATTCCACGTTATCTGGACGTACGAGTAAAGGGATTATAAGTGAGCATTGGCATAAAGTGGCAGCACGTTATTTCCCCAGCTTTGGTTCTATTTATGTCATTGTTGCAAAAAAACGGGTGTTACCTTTAACGCCGATTAAAGCAAAGTGGCAATTAAGACCCGGTTTTGAACCAGTAAAATTACCGACGATGAATTCATCGAGAAAAATCATAAATAAATTAGATAAGTAATCAATAATACACTGCCATAACTCAGCATAACTCGTCATTAAGGCTATAACTAAACCATGCAACTTCATGAATTCGAAAACTATTTAAATACCTTATTAAAACCTGAACAAATTAAAGACTTTTGTCCGAATGGATTGCAAATTCAAGGACGTGATGAGATCAAAAAAGTTATTACGGGTGTCACTGCAACACAAGCGCTCATTGAACAAGCCATCGCTGAAAAAGCGGATGCCTTAGTGGTACATCACGGTTTCTTTTGGAAGAATGAGAGTTATGTCATACGAGGGATGAAACATAAAAGAATTAAGGCTTTATTAGCTAATGATATTAGCTTATTTGCCTTTCATTTACCGTTAGATATTCATCCTGTGTTAGGCAATAACGCACAACTAGCAGAACTTTTTTCAATCAATAATGTTGCACCATTAGAAGCTGGAAATCCCCTGAGTGTTGCCGTACGCGGAGATTTTAGTAAAGCACTGAGTGCACAAGTACTTGAGCAACGTATCAGTGAAAAACTTAATCGAACTTGTTTGCACATAGCGGCTCCTTCTAATAAAGCAATTAAAACCGTGGCGTGGTGCAGTGGTGGTGGGCAAAACTATATTGAATTAGCCGCAGAGCACGGCATAGATGCTTTTATTAGTGGTGAAGTTTCTGAGCAAACTACCCATATTGCCCGAGAAATGGATATACATTTTTATTGCGCAGGTCACCATGCTACGGAGCGTTATGGCGCTAAAGCTTTAGCAGCACATTTTAATCAACACTTAGCAATTGAAGCCAAATTTATAGATATCGATAATCCGGCATAAAAGCGCATATGTTATAAAAACTGTTACAGCAACTATTCAGTTAGTTATTGTAACAGTGACTTATTTCTATCTTTAACTAAGAATATTGTTTGACAGCATTGATTATCAATTTTTAAACCATTGCACAACACGTCCGAGTGTTTCATACCAAACGGTGGTCGTTTGCTGTAACTTTTTCGCACTAGGCAGATAATAGTTCCATTGTTTCGTACCACCGTCTTTTACCCAAGGGCTTGCTGGTGCAGGTATCGCTTTGACACCATATTTTTCAAAATAAGCCATAGCACGTGGTAAATGGTTGGCACTAGTGACCAACACCACTGTTTTATTAACAACGCGGGGCGCGATCAGTTGTGCTTCTTCCTCAGTATCTTGTGGGAAATTTTCTGTCAAAATCTTATTTTTAGGTATGCCTAATAATATTGCTGCTTGTTTCACTTTCTCTGCATTTGAACTGACATCACCACCAGCAAAACCCGAAGTAATTACCTGCGCTTCAGGGTGCAGTCGATAAATGCGTACGGCTTCAACTAACCTTTCTAACGAACTCGACTTTAACTGGCTCGTAGCAGGTAAACTGTCGACTGTGGTATGGGCACCACCTAAAATAACAATATAATCGACGGGTTTATTATGCTTGCTAAAAGTAGGGTAGTTATCTTCTAATGGTGCCATTAATGTGTCTGACAATGGCGGAAAAGTACTGAGAAATAGTAAAGCGCTAGCGATTAAAAGTGCCGAAAAACTTAATTTTGGCTTTAAACGATAAAAAATAATAGCAATTAGTAAGAGTAATAAAATAACACTGAGAGGCATTATCATGACGCTGATAATCTTTTTAAGAAGAAATAAATCCATGTGAAATCCAGAGTAATCTATAAAGGTAAATGATCAATACCTAAGCATAACAAGTAAGTGTAATGGGATCAGTAAGAATTGGACGTGAGTTGATAGCTTGGAAACTAAGTTGAAGTATTGGTGAGTTTATCAGGCCACCCATTTTAACCTGTCTATATTTTACTCCATAAACTACGCTTAATTTACCGTAAAAGTTTATCAGGCTAATAAGTTTATCAGGCCACCCATAATAACTAGTTTATCAGGCCACCCATAATAACCTGTGTATATTTTACTCCATAAACTACGCTTAATTTACCGTTATCAAGTTTATCAGGCCACCCATTTTAACCTGTCTATATTTTACTCCATAAACTACGCTTAATTTACCCTCATTAAGTTTGGTGATTGTCATGCCTAAGCCTCGTTCACAACAAATTAGTTTATCGGATACACCGTATTATCATATATGCAGCCGAACGGTGCGAAAGGCATTTTTATGTGGCGTGGATAAGGAGACGGGCGTTAGTTTTGAACATCGAAGAAAATGGATTGAACAACGTATAT
>JBAROR010000038.1:0-63048 GCA_049642265.1 Cognaticolwellia sp.
AGCAAACAACCAATAAAATGATTTTTTTCTTATTTTTGTGTTGACAGTATGTCATGAGGCCTTTAATATTCCGCCCCGTTAGCCAATAGCGGCTTTCAAAACAATTCCTCAATAGCTCAGTTGGTAGAGCAACGGACTGTTAATCCGTTTGTCCCTGGTTCAAGTCCAGGTTGAGGAGCCAAATTTATATATTGGTTTCAATGTTGCTTGGTAAAGCAACGGACTGTGCTGTTATTATGTCAGCGTTTGTCCCTGGTTCAAGTCCAGGTTGAGAAGCCAAATTAAAAAGTAATGGCTAGTAATTTAATTACCAGCGGTTATATTAAAAAGAACAATTCCTCAATAGCTCAGTTGGTAGAGCAACGGACTGTTAATCCGTTTGTCCCTGGTTCAAGTCCAGGTTGAGGAGCCACATTAAAGAAACCTGCTTTTTAGCAGGTTTTTTTTCGTCTAGAATTTGATATCAACTTATTGCCAACTCAATTGGTAAAGCAACGGACTGTGCTGTTAACAAATAGCGTTTGTCCCCGGTTCAAGTCCAGGTTGAGGAGCCACATTAAAGAAACCTGCTTTTTAGCAGGTTTCTTTTCGTCTAGAATTTGATATCAACTGATTGCCAACTCAGTTGGTAAAGCAACGGACTGTACTGTTAACAAATAGCGTTTGTCCCTGGTTCAAGTCCAGGTTGAGGAGCCACATTAAAGAAACCTGCTTTTTAGCAGGTTTTTTTTCGTCTGGAATTTGATATCAACTGATTGCCAACTCAATTGGTAAAGCAACGGACTGTGCTGTTAACAAATAGCGTTTGTCCCTGGTTCAAGTCCAGGTTGAGGAGCCACATTAAAGAAACCTGCTTTTTAGCAGTTTTTTTTTCGTCTGGAATTTAATGGATCGTATAAGTAAGAGTTCTATTCCTCAATAGTTCTGTTAGTCGAGTGACGGACTGTAGCCTAAATTAATCACATTTGTTCCATGGGTCTTCGGCCGTGTTTGTCTTTATTTAGTAATGCATAAAAAAGGGCTATGTTTTCACATAGCCCTTTACTTGTTTTAACTCAATTGACTTATTTCATCATTGCATCACGTGTGACTTTAAATTCAGTGCCTTCACGCCAATTTGGCCAATCTTTTGTGTTACTTAGCATTAAGCCTGTTTCAAAGAAAACTTGTAACTCAGCGACCATACCTTGCCAACCAAAGTTTTCATTATATTCATCACAGGTTTGGTGATAACACTTAGCGACTAAGGCAGATACTGTATCACCAATCGCTTTTTGTTCCGCGTTCAACCATACAGAGCCACCGCCGGCACTTAATGCTGGAACGCCTTTTTTAGCTAAGCTAAAGTGGTCAGAACGATAATAGTAACCACGTTCAGGTGTTTGCTCTGCTGTTAACGAACGATTTTGACGCTGTGCCGCTTTTGCTAAGTAATCTTCAAGTTCAGATTTACCAAATCCAACCACGGTTAAATCTTTTTTCAAGCCGGTAATATCTAAGCTGTCCATATTAATTAAACCAACAACTTTATTTAGCGGCATCGTTGGGTGATTAGCAAAATAACGAGAGCCTAAACGCCCTTGCTCTTCTGCTGTTGCGGCAACAAAAGTAACTGAACGCTCAGGTGCCTTTTCAAGCATTGTATAGGCTTTAGCAATATGCATTAAACCTGCAGTACCTGTAGCATTGTCATGCGCACCGTTAAAAATCTCTTTCTTACCGTCGATAATAGTAGAGCCTAAGTGATCCCAATGTCCCATATAAAGCACATGCTCGTCTGGGCGCGTAGCACCAGGAATGGTTGCAATAACATTATTTGATACTGAGTCAGTGATGGTGTTTTTCACTTTGATATCAGCGGTAAGTTTAAGTGGTACCGCTTGGAAGTCTTTCGATAAGGCTTTTGCTTTTAATGTCTCAAAATCCAAACCAGCTTTAGTCATTAATTGCTTTGCTTTTTCGGTGCTGATCCACATTTCAACATCGACTACAGGTTCATTCACTTCTTTAGCAGGTAAATGATATTGCGCGCCAGTCCAGCTACTTTCAATAACATTCCAACCGTAACTGGCAGGTTTAGTTTCATGGATAATGATTGCGCCAGCAGCACCTTGGCGAGCAGCTTCTTCGTATTTGTATGTCCAACGACCGTAATAAGTCATGGTATTGCCATCAAACAACGCTGGATTTTGTGTAGCGTAACCTGGATCGTTCACTAAAATGACCACAGTTTTACCTTTCACATCAACATTTTTATAATCATTCCATTGATATTCAGGGGCCGTAATACCGTAACCAACAAAGACTAGCTCAGAATTCTCTAGGTTAATGTTTTCACGCGTTTGTCGTGAACTGGCAACATAGTTTTTAGGGAAATCAAAACTCATATCAGCAATTGTTAAATTACTTACTGGCTCACTAACGATGCTATTCATTGGTACTGCTTGCAGGTAGCTGTCGCCATTACCAGGAGCAAGACCTAATTTTTTAAAACGCGAAATTAGCATGTTAGTAGTTAAAATCTCACCTTCAGTTGCAGGTTCACGACCAGCAAACTTATCTGAAGACAACATTTTAACATCAGCTTTAATAGCGTTAATATCAAATGATTGGTATGCATGAGTAAAGTTGTCATGCGCATAAGCGCTCATTGATAGTAATAAGGCGCCAGCACCAGAAAGTATTTGCTGACGTTTTTCATAAATATAGCTCAACGGTATTCTCCTAAAGTTTATTCACCCAAGTTACAGTTAATATCAATCAAAATAATTTATTGATCCACTTGATATTAATGGTGAATTTAAATCCCCAATAGATTAACGGTATTCATAACAAAACGCTAGAAATACCCTAGCCCGCCTAAGTTAGACCATGAGTTTTAAACGCGATTTATCAATTTGTTAGTTATAAATTGATATTTTTATCAGATATTATTTAACCTTTGATATACATCATATTTGACCCCTATTATTGTTGCTACTATGCTAACGTTTTTAATCAATAGGTTATTGTTATGCCACTTTCGCGTAAAAGAAGCGTTCAGCACAAAGTTTACATCCCATCATCAGCACGTGAAAACCAATATTTACTTGGCAAGTTTGCGATCACAGATGAATTAATTGAGAAAATCTCTGGCCCTATTGACCTTAATAGTGAACAACCATTCCTCGCTTTTTATAAAAAACTTTCAGCGTTGTTTTTCAAAATTAATGACGAGTTAGATATTGAAAGCGGTCAGTTTATTGCTAATGATAAATTTGCACGTATTCGTTTTAGCCCAGAGAAGCTAACAGCACAAACCGAGCAACAAATTCTATTCTTATATAACTCTCGATACCATTACAGCCAGAATGCATATTTTGATGGCAATAAAAAAGCCAGTAAAATACATTTATTGTTCTTATCAAATGGTGACGACATTAGACACAATTCTGCAATATTTCACCAAAAAGTCGTTAAAGCCATAACCAAGTTCACTGAGCAAATAGGTATGCCACTAGAAGAGATGCGTATTTGTGATCACCAACATTTAACTTATGATTTATTTGCTAAAGATAAAGGCGTTCAAGGTAACCAAGTTCATAAGCTACGCAGTATTTCTAATCGCTATGCACCTGATGAAATTTCTCTACCTAAAAATACCGATGAATTAACTTATGCCATTGTTGATATGCCGATTAACCGTCGTCTGAAAAATATAGTAAAACTGGATCATAGTGAAGGTGAAAACTATAGCCCATTGTATAATTTTATCGCTGATGCGTTTATCGGTGCAGCTAAAAAACATAACTTGAATAATGGTGCTGTTATCGCCAATGGATTAGTGCCTATTGTTCGTCGAAGTGATGATGAAAATACCGTTGCCAAAGGCGAGCTGATGATGATTGGCTATAATCCCAAAAATACCAGTGGCGGCTATACCTGCAAATGGACTGCTGATAAATTAGTAGACAGCGTACAGTTTGTTTTTGTTGCTACAGAGCAAGATAAAACCAGCCATGGTTTTGGTAAGTTTTTAATCCAAATAGAACATGCTTTACACAGCATCGCACAAAAACTAAAGTATATTAACGACAAAGAAGAGTTAACAATTCGCTTCCATCAGCACATTGGTTTTTACAAAGAATAATTGTAAAACTTTTCAGTGTTGACGTTTAATAAGCGTGCTTAAAAGCACGTTTTTTTATGTGCTCACTTTATGTACTGAAAAGGATATTTCACTCGATATATATATCTGTTTATAGCGAGTAAAGTTCGACTGAAACGGATAAATTTAACAACGGTAGCGTCGGTTAACGAATAGCCCAAAACTTTATTTCTTGCTCGGTTAGAAAACTTTCAGCTTGTTCGCCTTTCATTAAAGCCAATGTAGCTAAAATACCCGCTTGAATACATTGCGGAGCAACAACAGTAATAGAGCGTGGTGCTTGTATAACTGGCCATCCGGTTTTAGCATTTAAAATATGGCTATAGCGCACATTATCTTTTAATAAAAAGCGCTTTGCATCGCCACTAGTTGCTAACGCGCCTTTAAGTAAACTTACAATCATAGGTTGTCGCTTTATAAAACCCGGATGCTCTATACCCACTTGCCATGGCACATTAGGTCGACGTGGCTTATTTGCAGCTAAATCTCCGCCTAAATTAACCAGTACAGGCAATTCAGTAAAGTCATTGGCAATAAGCATAGCCCTGTCAACGGCGTATTCTTTGCCTATTCCACCAAAATCTAAAGCCATATTCTCAGGCATAGTTATTTGTTGTTCATTAAAAGTAACTTTATGCCAACCAACACTTTTTAAGCATTCTTCTACCGCGTTCTTACTTGGAATATTATCACTGCCATCAAATTGCCAAACTTGTCGCAGTACGCCAGAAGTAATATCAAACACACCATCGCTGAGTTGGTAACAGGTATTGGCAAAGTTCAGTAAAAGGTAGGTCTCTTGATCAATAAAGCACGCATGCCCCGCGCTATTATTAATAGCCGAACAAGTACTTGTTGGATCATAACGAGAATATTTATCTTCGATGCGCCAAACTTCTTTAGCGATACGTTTACCTAAGGTTAATGCAAGTTGGTGATCTTTTGAGGCTACGATGACTTCACAAGGACTGGCCATAGCATTAAAATGAATACCATGACCATCATCAGTTTCGGTTACTTCAACATTCCTTACTGGCTTTTTATTCAAGTAACGTCCTCTTATTTATATCTATATTTATTAACGCGTCCTTGCGTAATAAGTTAAGGCTCGCTTGTGTTAAAAGGAGTAACTAACTTGGGCAATAATCGCATCAACACTTTCGTATAAATCAATGTCAGCGAGTGCACCAGGTGCTTCATGGCCAGCACTTTTAGGGTCTTGTCGATAATACTCCAACCTAAAAGACAAGTCATTACCGTCGTTTAGCTTAATGCCATATTTCAATCCTACTGTGTATGCACTCATTTCACCAATACGATAATCGGCACTAGCAAATTCAGGTATTGAATTTGATTGAGCTAAGAAAGGTTGATAAAAGTCAGCCGCTGTTTGTTGGTAAAAACGCAAATGAGGTTCAAGATAACTATTACTTGATAATGGGATCCGTAGTCTTGAATCAATAGTATGAGAGTCTATTTCCCAATCGTCCCACATATAACGATAAGACACATCGACTATATTCTTTTCAAAATGATATTTCGTTTGTGCAAATACACTTTGTTTTACTCGACTATCCGGACGATTCTCATAACGGTAGTCTTGCGCAAAACCATTACTATCAATCACACTTAGTACTTTAAATGGGTCATTTAAATAACCATCAACTTTTGAGTAAGAATAATTAAACTGCGTTAACATTCTACGGTTGATGACTTGCGTGAAGCCTAACATGATATCTGTCGTGGTTTTATCATCACTATCTGTTCGACGCGTTGCATCAAAATCAGTTGTATTACCCGCAGAATCATCACTACCAAAAGCTGTAGGCATAGACGAAAATGCTACAGGGATACCACCTTCAGGTTCAAAAGTATCTTGAAAATAACTTAACCCTAATGAAACTGTGGAGTTTTTACGGTTAAAGTCATATGCAAGGTTGCCATTAATACCCAATGATAAATAATCGTATTCTTTTGAAATATGTACACCTGCACTACCCGTATAGTTTTCAGCTAACGGTTGAGTCCATTGCGCATTTAACTGTACGCGTGTATCTTTAAATGTATCATCTAATGGTGTCGTATTTGCTTGAGTTTGATAGCTTCCTTTACCAGAAGGACGTGTAAAGGTTTGTACTTCTGGTTGTGCGGTGGCGCCATTAGCTGATGCCCCAGTTAATGCATCAATAGTGAGTTTAAGATTTAAAACTTCATCATTTTCAAAGGTTTTCTTCGCAGCAATAATCGCTTCAGCCGCGGAAACCCGATCGCTTTCACTGTAATACAAAAATGCGGTTTCAAAATCCCAGCTCGACTCTTGCTGAGCCTTTGCGGTACTAATATTCTCATCAGCAGCATTTGCACCTGTTGATAATGTGCCTAATAAGGCCGTTGTGGCTATCGTCAATGCGGCTTTAACATTGACGGCTGCCTGCTTCTTATTTAATTGCATCCGCAACCTCCGCCACCAAAACCTTTGCCACCACTTGAGGCTTCTTTACTGAAGTAAATGTGATCATCCAATGCTGCATCTATCGGTGAAGAGGTTAACGCCATTTCGTCTTTTGCGAGCAAGTCGCGCTCCCAAGGCTGTACTCCTAATGACGAACAACCACTAGCTAAAGTAATTGCTGCCGTTAAAAATGAATACTTAAGTATTCGTAAACGCAATTCAGCGCTAAAGTAATTTTCTTTAAAATGGATGCTTTTCATGCATCTACTCCTCTTTGGTGGCTAATAGTGCCGTTAATTGCGTTTCGTAAAGTTTAATTTTATTAGTAAAGAAGCCGCTATGTGCCTGCTGAATTTGACCATGACGATCAATCAATAAACTACTTGGCATACCTTTAATCTCAAAATGTTGTGCTATATCGCCATCAGGATCATAAATAACAGGAAAATTGGCCGCATTTTTTGATAAGAATGTTTGCGCTAAAGCCTTATTCGCATCGAGATTAACACTGATGATAACCAAACCTTGCGCACGATATTTTTGCTGCATTTGGTTCATCCAAGGAAATGACTTTCGACACGGCCCACACCATGAAGCCCAAAAGTCTAGGTAAATTACCTGCCCTTGATGTTCGGCTAATGTTTGCTCCAATGTTATTTCTGACAATGACAGTTTATTTTTTGATAATGACAATGCATGAGCACTTCCCATAAGTGATAAAACACAAAGCATGACTATAGTCAGGGTTACAGCTATGTGGCTATTAATTACTTTCTTTGATATGTCTGTCATCATCTTATTTGGCATGCTCGGCTTTCGCATATTCGGTGATACTCATAATTCTACCTTTAGATATTTTTACCTTATGCCCTTTTCCTTAAGAAAGTCTTAAGATTGATTTAAAAACTGAAAATTAAACTTAACTTAACTTAACTTAACTTAAATTTTAGATATTCATTTCAATGTTCAATGTTTAGCAAAAAAACGTTATTATCAGCGCACATGATTAACCACTTTGCTTAAATATAGATCTTTCCATTAGCGACTACTTTTCACTAATGATCGAAATGGATTTTTAAGTAGAGAAGAACTGACATATTTTGGAAAACTGATCTTGATTGATATCACCTTACTCAGCCTATTTATCCCAACATTTTTTATTGTTAGCTTAACGCCTGGTATGTGCATGACTCTAGCGATGAGCTTAGGTATTACTATTGGGGTAAGAAAAACATTCTGGATGATGTATGGTGAGTTATTAGGCGTTGCGACGGTGGCCATTGCCTCTGTACTTGGCGTTGCAACAATAATGACTGAATTCCCACAGTTATTTCAAGCATTTAAAATACTTGGCGCATTATATCTATTCTATGTGGGTGTTAGTATGTGGCGAGCCAAAGGAAAGCATGCAACTACATTAGATCAGCAGCCACAAGTCATTAAAAAACGGAGTTTATTTCAACAAGGATTTTTTACAGCGATCGCTAATCCTAAAGGTTGGGCATTTATGATCTCGCTCTTACCGCCTTTTATTAGCCAAACACTACCATTAGCTCCACAGTTAAGTATTTTGGTTGCCGTAATCTTAGTATCAGAGTTTATTTGCATGACAATATATGCAACCGGTGGGAAAACTATCGGTAAAGTATTAACACAACGCAACAATGTAAAACTGCTCAATAAGATGTCGGGTTCATTAATGATATTAGTTGCGATATGGTTAGCGAGTAGCTAATTATACCGCTGAGCTCTATTAGCTTTACAGTATAAAGACTATATAAGAGACGGTATTAAGGGCTAAATACCTGTCGTTATTTATGTATTAGCAATATGATTAACTGCGATAACTCATTACTGTGAACGTTTTACTATAACTTTTATTTTCACTGGTGGTAAAGGTTAGCCATATACGCCAGGTCATTTGCTCTGCCGAACAACTGCCAACCAACACTTCAGCTTGAAAAGTCTGTTTTACCTGCGCAATATCACGGTTAGGTTGTGCTAACTCAGCTGAAATTTTTTCGTCAGTAGAACTTTCAATCAAGCGCTCTTCAATAAACAACGGGATTTTTCCCATAAACATATCGACACCTTCAAGATAGCCGCTAATACTGGTTAATGTTTCAGCACCATGATAATTCACTACCATATTAAAAGATTGCTCCGCGGTAATTTTATCAACATCAAACAACACGTCTACTTGTCCAGCCATTAAGTCGAATTGACATTGACTTTGCAGTGCAATGCACTGAGCGATGCGCATTTTTTTATCATGGGATTCGTTACTATTTCCACTTTGAGGATTACAGGCAACCAACATTGTGGCAAATAGAGAAAATAAAAGGCTTGTCGTTAATTTTTCAAGAAGATTCATGTGATAAAAAACAGAAGTATATTTGCCCGACATAATACACAAACTACGGTGATATTAATCACTTTTTACGTAATACTTTTGATTTGAAACAAAACCCATTACTTATCTATTCGTTATAATTTTGTACAACATAAGACTCTTTAGTCAAACATGTTTAAAATGATAATGGGAAACGAAATGACTACATGCATCAAGGTTAAGCAACCTAATACTAAATATATAGATTGCGCTCATTGTTCAATGCAACCTATTTGCCTGCCTTTAAAAGCAGGGAAAACATCAGTGTCGATCATGGACAGTTATTTATCTAAGCGTAATATTGTCAATATTTCTACACCGTTATTTAAAATACAAGATGCCGCCAATGCTATTTATGCCGTATGCTCTGGTAGTTTCAAGTTAACAGAGACTTCGCCAGAGGGAAAAGAAAGGGTCATTGGCTTTCGCTTTCCAGGTGAACTCATCGGTGAAGACGCCATTCATACCGAAACTCATAAATACAATGCGATCGCCATAGGTAACACCACCGTATGTCGTGTTGACTTGGCCGAATTGATCGAGTGTGGGAAGCTAGTGCCTGAATTGCAATTTAACTTAATTTTGCTGTTGAGTAGACAGAATACAATGCTGCGAGAAGAGTTTAGTTCAGTGGTTGCAAAACATACCGCAGAGAGTTTGCTCGCCGCATTTATCCTAAACATGCTAAAACGTAATGCTCACTACCAAGAAAGCGCAGTAAAATTACACTTACCCGTGGGGCGAGATGTTATTGCTAACCATCTTGGTTTTCGTCGAGAAACACTCAGTAGAATATTTTCAAAGTTTCAGCACAAAGGGTTACTGGCTATTCAAGCAAAAAACATTGAAATTTTAAATTTAGAAAAGTTAGAGGACGTCGCCTACAATTAATCTGTCTGTAGTTTTTGATAGTTCACTTTTAATACGCACACAAAAATATTTAACTATTTTAAAATAATATAAACTTTAGTGACAAGTTACTCGCTGTTTTGCCAAGAACAACCTACTTTTAAAGCTAAGCATTTATCAACACAGCATTTAATTACTGCTTAATAGTAGCCTAGATGCGTAACATTTTGGTAACACCAAATTTTTTGTTGATTTAAATCAAGCTTTACGGTTGATTTATATCATCGGCGAAAGGTAAAATCACATAGAATCTGAAACAACTCGTAATCGGGTGTGACATTTATCACGGCTTCTTAGCATTTTTCATGAAAAAGTCTCTTTTTTATACAAAATTGCAAAATCTAACCTAGTAACGGAACAATAAAATGACAACAACGCTTGATCATCCGTCCTATAACTTCAATGTGGTGCGTCAATTCACTGTAATGACAGTTATTTGGGGGATCGTTGGTACTCTAGTAGGTGTTCTTATTGCAGCACAATTAATTTGGCCTGCATTAAATTTTGAAACACCTTGGTTAACCTATTCTCGTCTTCGCCCACTACACACCAATGCAGTGATTTTTGCTTTTGGTACCAGTGCACTATTTGCTACCTCTTATTATGTTGTGCAGCGTACCTGTAAAACAACATTGTATGGTGGGAAATTAGCCGCTTTTACTTTCTGGGGCTGGCAAGCCGTTATTGTCCTTGCAGTGATAACTTTGCCACTTGGCTATACGTCAAGCAAAGAGTACGCAGAATTAGAATGGCCAATTGATATTTTAATCGCGGTGGTATGGATTTCTTATGCGATTGTATTTTTTGGAACGCTAGTCAAGCGTAAAACATCGCATATTTATGTTGCTAACTGGTTCTTCGGCGGTTTTATTCTTACTGTTGCCGTACTTCACATCGGTAATAGTATGGTTATTCCTGTGTCGATGTTTAAGTCCTATTCCATATATCCTGGTGCAATTGATGCCATGATGCAGTGGTGGTATGGACATAATGCTGTTGGCTTCTTATTAACTGCTGGTTTCCTAGGTATGATGTACTATTTCGTCCCTAAACAAGCAGAACGTCCAGTTTACTCTTACCGTTTATCCATTGTTCATTTCTGGGCATTGATTTCATTGTACATTTGGGCCGGTCCTCATCACTTACATTACACTGCTTTGCCTGATTGGGCTCAGTCTGTTGGTATGGTGATGTCTATTGTATTATTTTTACCATCTTGGGGTGGTATGATTAACGGTATTATGACGCTATCTGGCGCATGGCATAAACTACGCTATGACCCTATTCTTCGTTTCTTAATTGTTTCATTATCTTTCTACGGTATGTCTACGTTTGAAGGTCCTATGATGGCAATTAAATCTGTAAATGCATTATCTCATTACACCGATTGGACTATTGGTCACGTTCACTCAGGTGCGCTAGGTTGGGTTGCGATGGTATCAATTGGTGCAATGTACCATTTAATTCCAGTGCTATTTAATCAAGGTCGTATGTACAGCATTCGCTTAATCAACATTCACTTTTGGATGCATACTGCCGGTATCGTTTTATATATCGTTGCTATGTGGATATCAGGTGTAATGCAAGGGTTAATGTGGAGAGCGGTTAACACTGACGGAACCTTAACTTATAGCTTTGTTGAAAGTTTGATAGCTTCGAAACCATTCTACTTTATCCGCTTTATTGGTGGTGTATTGGTTGTTGCAGGCTTTTTATTAATGGCTTACAACATGTTTAAAACCATTCGTGCTAAAGACGGAAGTCTTAAGCCAGTTGAAGCAGTTTAAGGAGCCAGATCATGACCAACAAACACGAAAAAGTTGAAAAGAACGTTGGCTTATTTTTCATCTTCACCATTCTTGCTATCAGCATTGGTGGTTTAGTTGAGATTACACCGCTGTTTTTTCAAAAAGCAACCACAACACCGGTTGATAACTTACGACCTTATACCCCTCTAGAAATGGAAGGTCGTGATATTTATATTCGCGAAAGCTGTAATGTTTGTCATAGCCAAATGATCCGTCCATTCCGTGCGGAAACTGAACGCTATGGCCATTACTCTGTTGCTGGTGAAGGCGTATGGGAACATCCACATTTATGGGGTTCTAAACGTACTGGACCTGATCTAGCCCGTGTTGGCGGTCGTTATAGTGACGATTGGCATCGCGCGCATTTACTTGACCCACGTTCAGTTGTACCTGAGTCAAATATGCCTTCATTTAAATGGTTAGCTGAAAATACACTTGATGGTGAATTAACAGCGAAGAAGCTATCTACATTTAACTTCTTAACGAGAAATCGTAGCCATAAAGACGAGCAAGGTAATGCTATTCCACTTTATTCTGAATCTGAAATTGCTGGTGCAAAAAAGGCAGTTAAAGGTAAAACAGAAATGGATGCATTGATTGCATATTTACAATCTCTTGGTCATGCGTTGAAATAATATGATGGACTACGGTACGCTTAGAGGGTTAATCGCCCTATTAATATTGGCATTATTTATTGTCATTGTGGTTTGGTCATATTCAAAAAAACGTAAATCAGCGTTTGATGAAGCGGCAAATTCAATTTTTGATGAAACAACAGAAACTGAATTAAATCACTCTGACAAAAATAACAAACAGGAGACTAATAATAATGTCTAGCTTCTGGAGTATTTGGATTTCGGTTCTCACCTTAGGCACATTAGTATTTATGTATTTAATACTACGTATGTGTTTAAAGAACTTTGCAGGCGTTGAAGAAGGTGAGTCTATGGGACACACCTTTGACGGCATAGAAGAATTAAACAACCCATTACCAAAATGGTGGAGTACTTTCTTCTTATTAACTATCGTCTGGGGATTTGGTTATTTACTACTTTACCCTGGTTTAGGTAACTTTGAAGGCCTGTTAGGTTGGAAGAGTTCGAATCAAGGAATTTTGAACTTATCTGAGTCTAAGGCAAGTGTTGCTAATTCGAAGGAAGCTGGCATGTTAGTCCAGTACGATCGCGAAGTGGCTGCCGCAGATGAAAAATATGGCCCTATCTTTGCCGCTTATGCTGCGCAAAGTATTGAAACATTGGCTGGTGATGAAGATGCATTAAAAGTAGGCCAACGTCTATTTTTACAAAACTGTTCACAATGTCATGGTTCAGATGCACGTGGTACAACAGGTTTTCCTAATCTAACCGACAATGACTGGTTATACGGCGGTTCACCTGAAGTGATCAAAGAGACAATTATGCACGGCCGCAAGGCGAATGGCATGATGGCTTGGAGTGCAGCATTAGGTGGTGAACAAGGCGTTAAAGAAGTTGCAGCCTTTGTACTAAGCTTAAGTGGTCGTGAAGTTGACCCACATGCAGCCGAAGCAGGTAAAGCTAAATTTGCATTATGTGCAGCTTGTCATGGTCCTGAAGGTAAAGGTAGTGCTGAGATGGGTATTGCATTGGGCGCTCCTAACTTAACGGATAACATTTGGTTATACAATGGATCACCACGCGCGGTTGAAACATCAATTGCTAATGGTCGTGCTGGTGTTATGCCGGCATGGGATAAAATCCTAGGTGAGCAAAAAGTTCACGTGATCAGTGCTTATGTATATAGTTTGTCACAAAAGTAATTACTAATGTCCTAACAGATTAAATTAGTATTAAAAAACAAAGCCTTGCTGTTTCAACTCAGCGAGGCTTTTTTTATTTTAAACAATAGTTAAAGTTCATTAATTAACACTTTTTTAATAGTTCCCTACTAAGAATAGACGTATAATATTCTTACTATCAGCAAAGAAGAAATTTTAATGAAAACATCTTGGTATCAAGAGCCTTGGGCATGGCTTGTATTTATTTTGCCTTTTACAGCGGTAGTTGCCGGTATTGCGACTTTCATTATTGCCAATACCAACCCAGACACCCTTGTTGTCGGTGATTATTATAAAAAAGGTAAAGCAATCAACCTTGAATTAGGGAAAATTAAACAAGCACAAAAGCTAGGTATGCGCTTTGGTTTAAAAGTTGTTGATGATCAGCTAATCATTCGTCCAACGGGCATCGAGAAAGTATTTCCTTTATTAAATGTCAATTTTTATCACCCAACATTAGCAGATAGAGACTTCTACTTAGCATTAACGGCTGATGGCAATGGTAACTTTACTCATCATTTTGAAGCTGATCATGATATTTCTGGTAAGTGGCGAGTAACAATTAGTCCATTTGAGAATCATTGGAAAATTCAATCGGTGATCAATTTACCGCAATCAGAGTTTATTGATTTAAAGCCGAACTTATCTACAGCAAATTAATAGGCATAGATTCATGAGCACTGCTTGCTTTCATTGTGGCGAACTTGTCCCGAACGGCATTGATTTAACAACGCACATTGAAAATATCAACCAACCTATGTGTTGCATAGGTTGTCAGGCTGTGGCACAAACCATAGTCGACAATAATTTAACTGATTACTATCGCTTTCGCACAGCGCCAGCACTAAAAGGCGAAGCATTAGTCCCTGAACAGTTACAACGCAACGAAATTTTAGATGATGAGAGCTTACAAAATGAGTTTGCCTATTATCATGAAGGTTTTAAAGAAACAATATTAACCATTGAAGGTATCAGTTGTTCTGCTTGTGCTTGGCTGATCGAAATGCAAGTCAGTAAATTAGCTGGAATCAATAAAGTTAATGTTAATGCCACCAGCCAAAGAGCGACAGTCCAGTGGCAAGAAGACCAAGTAAAACTTAGTGAAATACTGAGTTTAATTGATAAAATTGGATATCACGCCCTCCCCTTTAAAGCCAGTACCGCTGAAGAAATAAATAAAAAACAAGCTAAACACTTTATCAAACGCTTAGGTATATCCGGCATTTTAATGATGCAGGTTATGATGATCGCCTTTGGTTTATATTTCGGGGCTTTTGCCGATATGGCAGAGCACAATATAGTGTATTTACGCTGGGCGAGTTTATTTTTAACCATCCCGATTGTCACTTATGGCGCCTTCCCCTTTTACAAAAGTGCCTTTTTCGCGTTAAAAGCGCGACAACTTTCAATGGATGTACCTGTATCAATTGCAATAAGCCTCGCCTTTCTTGCAAGTGTTTGGGCAACAGTAAGTCAGCAAGGAGAAGTCTATTTTGAGTCTGTTTCAATGTTTACTTTTCTATTACTCATTGGTAAGTTTCTTGAATTTAGAGCCCGCTCGCGTGCGGCTGATGTCTCAGCAAACTTATTAAAGCTAATGCCGATGACGGCAACTAAAATCACCAACGGCATTGAAAGCTTTATCGCTGCAACACACTTAAAAATTGACGATATTATTATTATAAAGCCCGGTGAAACAATACCTGCTGATAGTGAAATATTGACGGGTAGTAGCCAAATAAATGAAGCAATGCTATCGGGCGAACAAGTACCATTAAATAAATCCTGCCAAGACATAATTTACGCAGGTACTATTAATGGTGACGGTAATTTAACTGCAAAAGTTAAACACAATAACCAAGAGTCATTTTTAAGCCAATTAATTCGCCTAAGTGAAAGTGCTCAAAGTCATAAACCTAAGCTAGCTAAGTTATCAGATAAAATAGCGCAGTATTTTGTTGCCCTGATCCTGTTTGTTGCAACCATTACCGCTATATATTGGTCGCAACATCAACCAGCAGAAGCATTTTGGATCACCTTGTCAGTTTTGGTGGTTACTTGCCCATGTGCATTATCATTAGCAACACCGACGGCGTTAACTTGTGCAACCACTCGCCTAAATCGTGAAGGCATCATGATAAAGTCTGCCCATGTGTTGGAAACAATGCCTGAAGTAGATGCAATGGCGTTTGATAAAACAGGAACATTGACCACTGGCGAATTTGAAATTGTAGAAGTGAAAACTTACTCCTCGCTTGCTGGTTCAAATCATCAAAACGAAGAGAAACATGTTTTAGCTATCGCTGCCGCGCTTGAAGCCCATTCGGCTCATCCACTTGCAAAAGCCTTCAGCCCTTTTCGCGACTTTAGCCAAACAGTATCTCAAGTTGTTGTGGCGCCGGGTGCCGGTATTTCTGGTGAAGTGAATAACCAACACTACCGCATTGGTAAAAGCTCATGGCTGCTAGACAACGACAGACACGCGGCACATAGTGCGCAATGTGTGTTAATGCAAGATGATGACTTAATCGCTGAGTTTTATTTACACGATAGTTTGCGTAATGATGCCTGTGAGTTAGTTGAATTCCTGCATAATGAAGACGTTATTACAACTATGTTATCAGGCGATCATGAGCAAGGCTGTCATAAATTACAAACGCAATTACAACTCAACAGTGTCCATGCCAATTTATCTGCGCAAGACAAAGTGAATGCGATTAAACAACTACAAACTTCTCATACCGTTGCAATGATTGGTGATGGTGTAAACGATACTCCAGTATTAGGTGCAGCTCATCTATCTATAGCGATGGGCAGTGGTACTGATATCGCAAAAAGTGGCGCCGATGTAATACTCTTGAACAATAAACTTCAAAGTGTGCAAACATTACGACAAGTGTCCGAGCGAACGGCTCGTATTATAAAGCAAAATTATCTTTGGGCTTTTGGTTATAATGCAATAGTTTTACCATTAGCTGTTATGGGCTATATAGCACCTTATATGGCGGTTGTTGGTATGTCTGCCAGTTCAATATTAGTCGTCAGTAATTCTTTAAGGCTGTTGAAAAAATGAGTGTAATTTACGTATTAATTCCTATTGCAATTTTACTGACTATTCTCGGTATTTATCTCTTTTTTTGGGCAGTAAAAACAGAACAGTTTGAAGACTTAGAAAAACAGGGCATGAGTATTTTATTTGATGATGATAAAAACCATAGTGAAAGTACGCATCATAAGGCTGCGATAGAGAGTCAATTAGATCAAAATGATATATCGAAAAATCAAACTCAAGAGCAGGATAAGAAATAATACATGAGTCTTGATTTTTTCTCAGCCTTTGTTATCGGCTTACTCGGCTCTGGTCATTGCCTAGTGATGTGTGGCGGGATCAGCACAATGCTAACAACTGCGATATCTGACACTTCTCGCTTTAAACAATATGCCATTATATTAGCCTATAATTTTGGACGTATTGCATCTTATAGTTTAATTGGTGCTCTCGTTGCACTAACTAGCTCTATGGCAACTAAAAACATTGGTTTACCTGTTACATTGTTAAAAACATTCTCAGGGATTTTTCTAATCTTATTGGGGTTGTATTTGGGACAGTGGTTAATGTGGCTCAGTCATGTTGAACATATAGGTAAGCGCGTTTGGCGTCATATATCACCACAAACAAAAAAATTCATTCCCATTAAAAATATACGTAGTGCCTTTGCATTAGGAGCACTATGGGGTTGGTTACCTTGTGGCTTAGTCTATTCAACGTTGACTTGGGCATTAGCCAGTGCAGATGTAGTAAATGGTGCTTTGATAATGTTTTTCTTTGGCCTTGGCACTTTACCTGCTTTACTTTCAGTATCACTAGGTACGATAAGTGTTAAGTCATTATTGAGTCATGTTTTATTTAGGAAGTTAGCCGCTATCTTAGTGATCTTATACGGACTTTATACTATACTCATTGCTTATATATAACGCATTTAATATGATCACTGTCATTGCAATGTCACCATCAACATAGGTCATTATGAATAATAAATCGCTAACTGGTCAACAACACATTCACTGTCAAAATTGTAGTATTAGCGAATTATGTTTACCATTTTCGCTGAATGACAAAGAACTAGATACTTTAGATAATATTATCGATCGTAAAAGACCTATTCATAAAGGTGAGCAAATTTTTACCGACGGTCAAGCTATGCATGCTCTTTATGCTGTCCGCTCAGGTACTTTTAAAACTTATACTGTTAATGAACAAGGCGAAGAACAAATTACAGGCTTTCATTTAGCCGGTGATCTACTTGGTTTTGATGCTATCGCTGATGCAGAACACCCAAGCTTTGCAAAAGCATTAGAGACATCAATGGTCTGTGAGATCCCTTACAACACATTAGATAACTTATCGAATACAATGCCGAAATTAAAAAAACAAATTTTGCGCATGATGAGTACAGAAATTCGTGATGATCAAGAAATGCTCACTTTACTTAATCGTAAAAATGCAGAACAACGACTCGCCACGTTTATTAGTGCCTTAAGTAGGCGTTACCATGCACGAGGTTTATCTGCGACTGAATTTCGCTTAACAATGACGCGTAGTGACATTGGTAATTATATTGGCTTAACCGTTGAAACTATCAGTCGTTTACTTAATCGCTTCCATAAAAATGGCTTAATTGAGGTAGATGGAAAACTAATTACCATCTTAAATATCGATAAACTAAACGAGTGCGCAGCGCTTTAACCTACCACTATTTTCTAAACTTCCTTATTCAAGTATTTCACGCTATGCTTAGTGTGAAATACTATTTGATACGATAATAATTTGATTTAAAACAACTATTGTCTTCTCAAAGTAGGCTAGTGTTATGATACCCAAAGGATTAATTATTGATCAGTTTGGTATCATTACAGTAGGCAATTGACAAAGGAACTAGCTATGGAAAAGTATCAAAAAATACTCGCTATTGTTGACCCAACCACAGAAGATCAAAAAGCGCTAAAGCGTGCAATAGAATTAGCACAAAAAACAGGTGCTAGTATTACCGCATTTTTGAGCATTTATGACTTTTCTTATGAAATGACTACAATGCTTTCAAGTGACGAGCGAGAAGCGATGCGTCAGTCGGTAATAAACGACAGAACTCTATGGCTACAAACAATTCTTGCCGAGTTAGATGTTAGTAACCTGAGTATTGACTGCAAAGTCATTTGGCATAATCGTCCTTTTGAGCAAATAATTAACCAAGTACTGAAAAATGGTTATGATATTGTCATTAAAGGTACACATCAACATGACAAGCTAAAATCCGTTATTTTCACACCAACCGATTGGCATATTTTACGTAAATGTCCTTGCCCTGTTTTATTAGTTAAAGAGCATTTATGGCCTGATAACGGAAATATTATCGCTGCATTAAACATAGGTAGTGATGAAGAAGAGCATAAGTCACTGAATGAAAAGATTACTGCTGAAGCTAAGCAGCTCACTAAAGTAATGAAAGCAAACCTACATTTAGTTAACTCATTTCCTGGCACTCCCGTAAACATTGCGATAGAAATTCCAGAATTTAATGCTAATGATTATAACCTTTCAATGTTAAAACATCACAAAAGTGTCATGCTAGAACATGCAAAAGCATTTAACGTTGCTCCCGAAAACACCCATATTAAAGAGGGATTACCTGAAGATGTTATTCAAAGTTTAGCTAATGAGTTAGATGCTGAATTAGTTATTCTCGGCACTGTTGGCCGCACAGGTTTTTCGGCGGCATTGATTGGCAATACTGCAGAGCATGTTATTGACCGATTAAATTGTGATGTATTAGCCTTAAAGCCTGATGGTTACGTTTCACCTCTCGATGTTGAATAACATCATCGAATAGGCTTGATCATTTAAAGTTGAACGAGATAACTAACTCACTCGTTCAACTTTTTAACTTTCAACTTTTAACTTTTAACTTTTAACTTTTAACTTTTAACTTTTAACTTTCAAGTATTAAACTATATCCCTCCTTGATATGGTAAAAATTACGCTTTGCATTGATTTAAAATCCCCCTCTTGAACATCAAACTAATAAACATAATGACGTAAACTTATAAACCTTTACAACGCCATACTGCTCAAGCTATTGCTAATATAAGGTAACTGAAGTCGGCGATAAAATGATGGATTGTTTAATAACGATTAAGCTTATTCAAAACCAGATTCCACTAGTATATAATCCACAATTTACCTATCGTAGACATTTAAAGGCTTTTAAAAATTATGGTTCTATCTGCCCCATCCCAAGCAAGTATTGGATTAAACAAGTTAACTAAAAAGCTGCGAAGAAATGTTGGTAAAGCGATATTCGATTATAAAATGATTGAAGAGTCCGATGTGATAATGGTCGGCGTTAGTGGCGGTAAGGACTCTTTTGCCATGTTAGATATTTTGATCGCATTACAAAAATCGGCGCCAATAAACTTTAAAATTATCGCCGTGAATTTAGATCAAAAACAGCCTGGATTTCCAGAAGAAATACTACCCGCCTACTTTGAATCTTTAGACATCCCATACTATATCGTAGATAAAGATACTTACTCTGTAGTTAAAGCAAAGATTGATGAAGGTAAAACAACCTGTGGTTTATGCTCAAGATTACGTCGAGGAACTTTATATTCATTTGCAGAGTCTATCGGCGCAACTAAAATTGCGCTAGGTCATCACATGGATGACATGGTAGAGACCATGTTTTTAAATATGTTTTTCGGCTCAAAGCTAAAAAGTATGCCACCAAAGTTACTCTCTGATGATAAACGAAATATTGTTATCCGACCGTTAGCGTATTGTCGTGAGAAAGACATCATGGAATACGCTAACTATAAAAACTTCCCTATTATTCCGTGTAATTTATGTGGCTCGCAAGAGAACTTACAAAGACAAAATATAAAGGCGATGTTAACCGATTGGGATACAAAAACGCCCGGCAGAGTAGAAGCTATTTTTAAATCTATAACCAATGTGAGCGTCAGCCAATTAGCAGATAAGAACTTGTTTGATTTTGAAAGTTTAACGATTGATCGCACAAGTGAAAGAGAGGAATATGAGTTTGAAAAAGAGCATGTATCATCTTCAAATATTGATAATTCTTTATATATAGAAATAACAAACCTATAACTTGAAAATAATAGCATCAAAGTCAATAATGCAGTTGTACTGCAAATGCTCAAACTAAAAATAACGATCAAAAAATAACGATCAAAAAATTGACCTATCATGACCCATTAATTCAATAATAAGGCTAACCCATGTTAGAAAAGCTATTTCAGTTACAACAACACAATACTACCGTTAAACAAGAAATTATTGCTGGCTTTACCACCTTTTTAACTATGGCCTATATTATTTTTGTCAACCCTGCGATGTTAGCCGATGCGGGTATGGATCAAGGAGCTGTATTTGTTGCTACCTGTGTTGCTGCAGCTATTGGTTGCTTTATTATGGGTCTATTAGCAAATTACCCTATTGCTCTAGCTCCAGGTATGGGCTTAAACGCCTTTTTTACCTACACGGTAGTACTCGACATGGGGTACACATGGCAAGTGGCATTAGGGGGAGTCTTCTTTTCAGGCATCATCTTTATTGTTTTAAGCCTATTTAATATTCGAGAGTGGATTATTAATAGCATCCCACATTCGTTACGTTTTGGTATTGCTGCTGGAATTGGCTTGTTTTTGGCCTTTATCGCCTTGAAAAATGCGGGGATCGTTGTTGATAGCCCAGCAACATTACTTACTTTAGGTGACATCACATCGATGCCGGCTATATTTGCTGCTATTGGTTTGTTTTTAATCGTTGGATTAGCTAACCGTGGCGTCAATGGCTCGGTTATGATTTCTATTCTAGTGATCACCTTGCTAGGTATTATTATGGGTGATGTACAGTACCAAGGGCTTGTTTCCATGCCTCCATCTATCGCACCAACATTCATGCAACTCGACCTTTCAGGTGCATTAGAAGTTGGTATGCTTTCTGTTGTTTTTGCTTTTCTTTTTGTCGATTTATTTGACACCTCAGGTACATTGATTGCTGTTGCACAGCGCGGAAATCTACTCGACGAAAAAGGTAATTTCCCTCGTTTAGGCAAAGCATTGTTAGCTGATTCAACAGCAACTATTGCAGGAAGTGTTTTAGGTACTTCTACAACTACAAGTTATGTGGAAAGTACCGCTGGTGTTAGTGCTGGTGGTCGTACTGGATTAACCGCGGTCACTGTTGGGGTATTGTTCTTATTAGCATTAATGTTCTCTCCTTTAGCTGCGATGGTTCCAGCTTATGCTACCGCAGGCCCACTATTTTATGTCGCTGTTTTAATGCTAGCAGGTTTAGTGCACGTAAAATGGGATGATTTATCTGAAGCAGTGCCTGTTGCCGTGATTTGTATCACTATGCCTTTAACATTTTCAATTGCTAACGGTATTGCTTTTGGCTTTATTAGTTATGTTGCTGTACGCGTTTTTAGTGGACATTTTAACAAGATAAATATCAGTGTTTTATGTCTAGCACTGCTATTCTTATTAAAGTTTGCTTATTTTTCATAACTCATTACTTATTAAAAATCGTTCACAGAGAAAAATATAATGTCTATAACAACAAATTTTTGTAAAACGATGCTTTTAACAAGCATTTTGGCGGCCAGTTCGGTAAATGCTGAAACACTTTGGAGTGACAACTCCATCAGCTATTTAAAGAACGTTAATGATTTCCAACTACTTGAAAACGACAATATCAACGTTATAACTTTTGAACATGCTTCAGGCCATAATTGGGGCGATGTATTCTTTTTCGCCGATCGTATCACCGCAAGTAAAGATAATAACAATGGTCGCCATGAAGAAACTTACGGAGAGGCATCTGCGCGCTTAAGTTTGAATTACTTAACTGGCAAAAAACTAACAATGGGCGCAATTACCGACTTATATATTGCCGGTACTTATGAACATGCTACGGGTAATAGCGATGGCTTTGGTTTTGGTTTCAATAATTACTTAATCGGTGTTGGCGCTTCGTGGGACGTAAAAGGTTTTAACTATGTCAGCAGTAATGTTTATTATGCCAAAAACGATGACACTGACAATGACTACCAATTAACCGTTGCATGGGGCTATCCAATAGCTATTGCTGATCATGACATTATTATTGACGGTTACATAGATTGGTCATCTGCAGCTGATGATCATAAAGCAGACTTTCATTTTAATCCTCAAATACGCCTAGATGTTGGTAAGTATTTTGGCAAAGCAAAGTTTTTTGAAGTAGGGATTGAATACTCATATTGGCATAATAAATATGGTATTAGTGGCATAGATAACGAAAGTACAGTCAGCGCTATGGTTAAAGTACACTTATAAAACTAAGCATTTTCTGCTGTAGCTTTAGCGTTAAAAGCCATTACTTACTTTAGTAAAGTCAAAAATAAAAAACTCGTTAGTTAACACTAACGAGTTTTTTATTTTCTTCAATAGTTGTTATTGATTTTTAAACGAGAAATATTTGCGATTATGGCGAATCATCTCTGTTAGTTCCAATACGTAATCCGTACCGCGTTCAGAATAACGCATTAAGCCTGTCGCTAAGATTTCCGGCGCCAACGGCTGATTTTGTTCGCGCAATTGGCCTCTAATGGTTCTAAATACCTGATAAGCACCGTTAGTATTAATGTTGTGTAAATAGCGAGAAACGCCCATATTAACAGAGCTATAAGCAGCGACTTCATGCATAGCACCAGTGTTACGACTTCCTGGTACCATGCCACACCCTTCTTTAAAGCACCAGACACCAAAGAAATTCAATCCTATACGGGCAAAACGAGATGTCCCCCAGGCTGACTCATTAGCGGCTTGTACTAAAACAAGTGCAGGTGGAATAATGTCAATTTTCAATTGTAATTCATATAGCTGTCGTAAAAGAGAGAACTTCTTACTGACTTTATATTTTTTAACTAAACTTGCGACTAAGTCATGCTCTTGCTCACTAAAAGGTTCTTCTAGTGTGAGTTGAGAAATTAATCGTTCGACTTCAGTGCGTGAAGCTAATATTTTTTCATTCTCAGCAAGTACCGCGGGTTTAATAAAAGCAAAAAAACGGCGTTTTTTCTCTTTCACATCACTAATGCTCGCAAAGTCAGGTAAATTAACATCATGCAGTGGCTGCTCAACTTTTTTAATGATTTTTTTAACTACTTTAGGAACTACAACCACTTTTTCTGGCTTGCTTTTTTGTAATGGCAAAAAGGTAAATGGTGCGATTAAGCCAGCACCAAGCAAAGTCAAAAATAATAAAACTAAAAAGTATTTTTTCTTAAATTTCGTCAAGCCAATGGCTCCTTGTGCAAATATGCTTAGTCATACATAAAAAACGTTGCATATATTAGGCAGAAAAGGTGTCACTTATTGTGCTATTTTGATCTGGTGATGTTTGCATTTTCAAGCCAAAAATCTCCCGGTATAAAATACCTTTTACGTTATAAAATAGTGGCACTATATAAGCTAAACAAAAGATAAAAAATGCAATTGCAATAAAACCGAGCTCTGAGCCACCAGCAGCTAACATAGGTAATGCAGATATCACGGCAATCAATGCCAGCATTAAGTAAAGCGTAAAGATTTTAAACCACTGAAAACGTGTAGCTTGGATACTCACCCAAATAGCTTTCATCGGGGACATTTTCTTTTCCACCACTAAAGGTAATACTAATGATAAGGCTACGGCCAAAAATATACCGGGTAAATAGTATAGTGCTAAACCTATGCTTACTAAAGTCGACGTTAATAAGGCGCTAATTGCAACCCAGCTACCACGCTTTAAAAACGCAAAAATCAATTGTGGTTTTGTTTTTAAACCTATGGAGTGAAAAACTCCCATCATTTCAACACCGGCGATGAATGGATAAATAACCAAAGTGACAACAATATTGAGTAACGTCGCAGATTGAGGATCTTGAATAGCAACTTCAATTCCACCTAATTGGCTACCAAGTAGCATAAGCACTAACATACCAAGAATCAAACAGGTAAATAACCCAACATTAATCGCCAAACGTGACTTTAAGGTTAATTGCCAAGCTTCTTTTAATATGGCGGCAACATCAAGTGAATACTCACCTTTAACTGCTTCTTCAATACTACCACCAACTTTTACTACTGGATGTTCTTCCACAAAATATACCTAATTAGCAAGCGTATCAATAACGCTTATTATCTCTTAATTGCCGCCAGTATATCGTAATTCACGGCCATGTGTGAATAAGGAGGGTTAGTTATTACCATTATACAAACGGCTCATAAAGAAATAGCTTACTTTGTAGAGTCTAAGATCAACGGTTCAATCACTATTTTTAATGTTCATTAATAAGTGCTTGAAAAAATCTGCACCTTTTTGCTCAGCTAAGGCGATGTTATTATCAGGTATCGCTTCAGGATTTTTATAAACACTGAGCACCCTCTCCATGCTTTTTTCTCGAATTAAGTGCAAGGTAGGGTACGGAGAACGATTGGTGAAGTTACCAGCGTCATCATAGTTAGCATCGGCAAAGCAATATTCCGGATGAAAGGTCGCTATTTGAAATATCCCTTCAAAGCCATTTTCTACCACAACGTCATTCGCATAATCAATCAAGTCTAAAAAGCGATTGAAATCTCTAAAGCCATCTTGATAGATTAATAAACTTGTTTCTATGGCCGTGTTATCTTGTAGATAATGACATTGCGCTAACAATTCAACTAAAGCGGACTTTAGTTGCTTTTCAACACTTAAGTGATAGTGAATAGTTTGATTTACAAACTCTTTTTTTGCAAAGGGACAAAAATTAAGTTCAATAATCACTTGTGCTAACCATTGTTTAGTTTGCTCTACTTCTAGTACTAAGCTCATAACATCCTGCTCTTTTTCATTTAACTTTTTCATCTACTTTTTCATATAACATCTGCATGTCGCTATCGCATGTAGATTAATCAACTAACCATTATCACTACGTTGCAGTTGCCACATTTGATAATAGTGGCCTTTTTCTGCTAATAAATTTTGATGTGTGCCCTGCTCAATAATCTCGCCTTGCTGCATCACAATAATGTTATCTGCATCTACTATGGTTGATAACCTATGCGCTATAACTAGGCTAGTTCTGTGCTCAGCAACCTCTTTAATCGCCTTTAATATTGCTTGTTCAGATTGGCTATCCAGTGAAGATGTAGCTTCATCAAACACCAGTATTGGAGGATTTTTTAGAATCGTTCGGGCGATCGCTACCCGTTGCTTTTCACCACCAGAAAGCTTTAAACCGCGCTCACCAACAATAGTATCCATACCTTCAGGTAATCTTGTTACAAAGTCAGATAAGTGCGCCAATTTAAAGGCATTATTGACTTGTTCTATTTCTGCTTCAGGCTCACCATAGTGCACATTAGAAAAAAGTGTATCGTTAAAAAGCACAGTATCCTGCGGCACAATACCAATATTTTTTCTTAAGGAGTGCTGTGTTACTTGACGAATATTTTGCCCATCAATGGAAATGTTGCCACTGTCGCAATCATAGAATCTAAATAATAATTTAACTAAGGTCGACTTACCTGAGCCACTTTCTCCGACCACCGCAACTTTTTGTCCTGGCTTAATGATAAAAGATATATTTTTGATAATCGGTCGTTTAATATCATAAGCAAATGAGACGTTTTCAAATTTTATTTCAGCCTGTGATAAAGCTAATACACTTGCACTTTCATTATCTTCGACCTTTGGCTTTTTCAACATTAAGTCAAACATATGCTCAATATTGGCCAATGAGCCTTTAATCTCTCGGTAAACAAAACCTAAAAAATTCAAAGGAATAAAAAGCTGCATCATAAAGGCATTGATCAATACGAAATCGCCTAACGTCATTTTTTCATGTGTCACTTGGTAAGCGGCCAATGCTAACATTGCCGTCATAGAACAAGAGATAATTAGCGCTTGTCCGCCATTTAAAGCAAATAAAGATAAGCGGTTTTTAATTTTTGCTTGTTCCCAAGTCGCTAATTGGTCATCGTAAGCTTTAGCTTCAAAATCTTCATTGGTAAAATATTTAACGGTTTCGTAATTAAGCAAGCTGTCGATAGCACGCGTATTACTGGATGAGTCGGCTTTGTTAGCTTCGCGTATAAAGCGCGTACGCCAATCGGTGGCATAAACAGAATAGCCGACATAAAGCACGATTGAAGAAAGTGTGATCACAGCAAACCAAATACCGTAATTGACGAATAAAATGCCGACCACTAAAACGATTTCGATTAACGTTGGAATAATATTGAAAATCATAAAGCGCATTAAAAAATTAATGCCAGAGGTGCCGCGATCGATATCACGTGACAAACCACCGGTTTGACGATTCAAATGAAAGTCTAAATCTAATTTATGTAAATGTTGAAAAACTTTTAAACCGATCCGGCGGATCGCGCGTTCAGTAACGCGACCAAACAAAGTATCACGAATTTCAGCAAATATAACGATAGTCAGCCTGACTAAACCATAAGCGCCAACCAGCGCAAAAGGCACTAAATAAATTCTATTTTCTTGTTGGGTATCTAAAATATCGACAATATCTTTCAAAATGAAAGGCAAATATACGCTGGCAATTTTTGTTAACACCAAACACGATAATGCCAAGAAAATGCGCGCTTTAAACTCAAATAAATAAGGTAATAAAAGTTTAACAACACGCCAATTAAAGGTGGTTACTTCATGCTCTGGCTGGTGGGAGGATCTACGCATTATGGCTAGTTTATTCCAGTTAAATTTTAGTGAGGTTTAAGGCGCTATTTATCAAGCTATTCATTGCTATATTAACATTGATACCTGACAAGGTCTGAAAAAACATTCCATTAGGATATTGCCCTAAAATAACTAAAGCTTGTGTTTATTGTATATATAACAACACAATATTTTCTTATTATAAGTTATATATAAATTATTCCCTCATGAAACTTAGCCATAATTATGCTAATGTGAACCATTATCTTACTACTGTAACTCGCAATCATGCTTGCTTTAATTAACAATATTATTGATCGTTGCTTCTTCACTGTTACTTTTATAGTAGGTGTGCAATTACCTGAATTTATTCAGCAATATCAACAACGCCTGACCGGGCACCTCGGCGAAGCTCAATCACAACTAGATCAATTCACCATCATAGCGCAACAGCATTTTGATGGTAGCTTACTTACGATGATCACCAGCTATAAAGACAATACTGAAGCGTCGATTATCAGTACAGGTGAACTGATCGAACGTTTGTCATTACGGGTTGATTACCTATCAAGCCATTTAGCGCAAATAACACAAGCAGAATACTTACAGAGTGTTTATCAATTTATCTGGCATTTAGATCAACAAATTGCCAGCGGTACAGCAGAGCATTTTTCGATGGCAATACCGCTAGAATTAAATGCCATTGCTACCGGTGGTACACTCGCTATTGGCGCGCTAATTTTAAAAGAGTTAACGGTTTACCTTGTTAAGTATCCATTTAAAAAGAAGAAACTAAAAATACTTTAATCGGCAATATTTAGCACCACTTTGTGTGCATTATAGTGTTAGGCACTGATTATTATTTAGGTCAACTGATAGCCAATAGCTGACATTGATAGGTTGTTATAATTGCTAACTTTTGACTGTAAGGGCAACTCAAACAACATTCCGTTTGTATATTAAATACATCATGGATATTTGACTTTATAAGTATATCTAGAGTTAAAAACAGTGATAAATAATTTCTCTGCTTTTTTAATTATTGAACTTTCCATGCGTACTGAAATGACATTCCAGTTTATGCTGAAAAATGAAAATACTTTATTTTTAAGATATTACTAATGACAAGTACCAAGAGAAAATAGCAGCTCCAGCAATTGTGATAACCAGTAAAACAATTGCTTTTAGCAAGCGTCTATTTTTGATCGTTTTATTAATTTTATCATTTAATTGAGTCTGTATAGAGTCATCAATACGCTTATTATCATCTTTGAATAACTTATCTAAATCTTTATTCATTATCTATTTCCTCTTCATCATCAAGATATTTTCGCATAATGCTTCTAGCTTGTTTTATGTATGTTTTTAGTGATCCTAACGGCATTTTAAGAATTGCTGATGCTTCATTATTCGACATGCCGCTCGCATCACACAATAGGATAACAGCCCTTTGGTTATCAGATAATTTTTTTAGTGCGTTGTTTAAATCAATGTGTGCATCAAGTTTTGAAAGATATTTTTGTGACGTGTGTAATTCAAATCTTTTAAGTAATTTTTGAAAAGTATTTTCTTTGCGTTTAAATTGTAAAAACTCACGGTAAGCAATACTAAAAAGCCATGTTTTAAATTGTGCTTGACCCTTAAAGTTACTTATTTTTTCATAACCTTTGATAAACGTATCTTGGGTTATATCTTCCGCTAAATATTTTTCATTGGTGTAGCGGAAGATAAAAGCAAACAAGCTAGTTTGGTAACGACTGACCAATTCTGCATAGGCGTTACTATCTGCGGTAGACTGCACCAGAGCAACTAACTGGCTATCTGAAAGCTGCTTGAACTCAAACAAATAACATCAACTTTTATTGATTTTTAAAATGGAAAAATAAGTAGGTAAGTCCTACTAGTCCTGGGAACATTGCCATACCAATAAAGCTTGTTTGCGTTAGTTGGTAGTCAGATGCCCCCATAATTAATCCGAATACGATACTGGCAAAAGCTAAAGCCATACCAATTAAACCTTTTCTCAAGTCTGTGTCGCTTTCTTGTTTAAATAAAGCATAGATTTGTTCGGGTGTTAAATCTTTATTGTTTATTAGAATGGCTTGCACAGTTCTAAATTTCAAACGATTATTAAAGTAATTGGATGTCAAAACGATAGCAATAATAAGCACTAAAGCACCAAAAAATAACATTATGGTTGGACCAATTACATGTCCTATATCTGGCATTTCACTCACCTTTAAATAATTTATCTCTACTTAGATACCTGACAAAGGCCATTTGGATGTAATTAAATTAATTAAAATAATTTACATCTATTTAGTCAGTATAAAACCTCTAAGTATTTTTATACAAGGTAAATTGAAATGAAAAATCTACTGATAATTTTAACCACCGCATTACTTCTGGTCTCTTGTCTAGACGATGAGAAACTCCCTTTATTATTGGATGAGGGGAAATTCTCCAATGAAATTCATAGAGCCAATATAGGGAAAATTGCCTTCATGAAAGATTGGATACCTATAGATGAATTCAAACAGATAGATTTTATTAACGAAATTTCACTTTCAAATAACTCTGATTTTGGCTTAAGAATATTTTTAGACAAGACCTTAACTTATTACTTGAATCAATTAGCGCCTAACTTACCAGTGAGAGAGCTTTGCGATAAAGGAAATTTTCAAATAAGTTTTTGGGTTGATGACAAAGAGATTTTCAGCAGTAAATTACCAACAGGCGCAGGGTCTTGTGAGTATAAAAACTCTGCGACAGCTTATGGTGTTCCATTGATTAACAAAAACAATCCTGACCATTGGGGGCGTTTTTTATGGATGAAATTTATGAAAAAAGAAGGAGGTCAACAAGCGCTTGCAGAAGGTCATCACAAATTAACCCTAAAAATTAGACCTTACATTCAGCATGAAAAGTTAATAATTGGAGAAATTATAGCGCAAGGCGAAGTCAATTTATCAATGGTAGAAAATGAAGTCAGTGAATCTAAAATCGCTATCCAAAAAATAGCACCAACAGCTAAATGGCAAATTTCTAAAGCCAAGTATGATGAAATATTAATACGAAAACTCAATAAAAAAATTGCCCAAAACTATTTTAAAGATATCACCAGTATCGTTGTTATTAAACAGGGTGAATTATTAATTGAAGAATATTTTAATGGTGCAACCCGGAATACTTTACACGACACTCGATCGGTCGGAAAAACCTTAGCCTCAACAATCATGGGAATAGCCATTGGCGATGGTTATATCAAAAATGAACACCAAACGTTAGCAGATTTTTATCAATTAAAGTCCAATGAAAATTATTCTGTAATTAAAGAAAAAGTCACATTAAAAAGTCTATTGACCATGACTTCGGGATTCAACGGCACAGATAGGGATCCAGACTCAGCAGGTAATGAGGAAAACATGTACCCAACGTCTGACTGGGTAAAGTTTGCTTTAGATTTACCGATGGATAAAAATAAGACTTTGGGTAAAAACTGGGATTATTTAACAGCAGGAGCTGTTGTGTTGGGCGATATATTGGATAAATCAGTGCCCAATGGTTTGCAAAAATATGCCGAAGAAAAATTATTTAAACCATTAGGTATATCTGAATATAAATGGCAATACACACCAACAAATGTACCTAATACCGCAGGAGGATTCCAAATGAATGCACTAAACAATGCTCGTTGGGGACAACTGTATATTGATAAAGGCATTTATGGAAACAAACAGGTATTACCTAAACAATGGGTTGAGGAAAGTTTGAACAAACAAATTCAACTGCCTGAATTTGATAATGAATTTTATGGTTATTTGTTCTGGAATAAACAGTTACAAGTTAATAATGAAAAAATTGAGATCTATTATGCGAGTGGTAATGGTGGAAATAAAATAGTTCTTCAAAAGGAATTAGGTATTGTCATTATTTTAACCGCAATAGCTTATAACCAACCCTACATGCATCATCAAGCAGATGAAATAATTAAAGGATATTTACTGCCTTCGGTCAAATAACAGAGCCAATCATAAAATATATGGTTCGCATTTTAACTGAATGAGAACCATATATTTACCAATCTTAATTCGCAGTGTTTGGTAAAAAACGACAGCTTTTTTTACAAATATATCTTAATGTATGCTTTATGGAAACTTATGTAGCAATATGAATTATGACCGTTTCTAGTCGAAAAATAAGTGGCGATTAAATATTAGCTAATATCTTTTTTGCGCGGAGAAAAATCATGAAAAAGAACTAATGAAACGTCTTCTTTCGTATCTTTGTTAATATTGGGCTAGTGATTATTAGATACTTCTTCAGCTAGCCAAAAGCGGAAGTTAGCATTTGAGTTGAAAACGGTAGTTCAGGGATCCTAAAGCTTCCTTTTTTACTTAAAAATTTACATCTATTCACAACTGAAATTATACCTAAAATTTTACATGGCGCTAGATCTCAAATCCGCAAAGCGGACATTTGACTGATTTAAGTTTTAAATGAATTTAGAGTATTAAGCCTAAGGCGCAATCGCCCTCATAAACCTTAGACTGATTATAATTAAATAAAACGACCAAAATTAGGTCTACACAGTAACTTCTTATAAAAGCATAAACCTAGTTATTACAGTTACCATTTGTTTTCGTAATTGTTATTAACCCTCTTAAATTGGAATTCCGGTCATGACCATCAACTTTATAAAACTAAATGTTTTAGTTGTTTACTCAATGTTCTTTAGGTCTTTTATTTCAATTTCTAGCCATTTTAGCGTTAAATTTGCTACCGAGCTATAGAAAACCCCATGCTCATGCTTATTCACTTGTTGGGTAAATTCATTTATCCAAGTCATTAAATAACGGTTAATGAAAATAAGCTGTTCTTTATGTTCAGTTGTCACACATAAATGAGCAATATAGGCCAATATAACTGCGATATGATCAGCCGGCTCTGGAAAGTCACTGTGAACTTGTAACTTGTTTTCGGTTAAAAACTCAGTCATTTTTTGATGAAGCTCACCAAAAATTTGAATTTTTTCTTTTTTCTTTTTGCCCCCAACTTCACCACGGGCTGCATTTTCTAGCTCGTCACTTACCTCATCAAGAAGGCAATCGCTAGAGTATTGACCTGCATACGGTGATGCACAAGTTCTCCCATCAACTAAGAATAAGCCACAAAAGTCAGCAGCAAGCTCGAGTAATAATTCCTTACTGTTAAGCGTGTTTAATTTAGCATTAATCTCATTTAGCGAAACAGTTAAGCTTGGCTCAAGGGCAAGTGAGTTTAAAAAACTTTGCCCTTGGGTTGAGGTTAATTGTGTTACTAAGTCTGACGTGACTTCTTTAGCAAAAAGAGATGAGAGAAAGTTATAAACTAGCGCTCTCGCTTGGCTTTCTTCTGCTAGCTCTACTTCTTGATTTAGCTTTTGTTGCTCTGATGATGTGATCATGCGCCTATCTCCAATGGTCCTTGGAATGAACTTACTTTCGGCAATTTACCACGAAACTTCTCATAATCTACTAAGCAGGTATAAGCTGAACATGCTTGTGCTAATTTAGAAGTACCAATATCTTGCGTTAAGGTATTTGGATCGCCATAACTACAAAGCGCTCCAATTTCAGCGCCGCCAGTGATACTGCCATCATCACCTACCGGGCCATACCAAGCTCCTTCGTGTATACGAATAACACCGGTAGGGAAGTTACTACTAATAACGGCACCTGCAAGTAATTGTCCTCGGTCATTAAATACTCTAACCACATCACCATTTTTAATGCCACGTTTCTTCGCATCTTCAGGGTTTAAATATACCGGCTCTCGGTCTTGTACTGTGTAGGTTTCACGGTACTCTTTAGACTCACACATTTGTGAATGTAAACGTTTATCTGGGTGACAAGACTGCATCCAAATAGGGTGTTTATCTGAGCCAGGACCGCCATGACTACGTTCAGTTTTCTCCATCCACATAGGATGACCTTTACAATCGTCGTATTGGTAACGATCTATTTTGCGACTGAATATTTCAATCATGCCTGATGGTGTACCTAACGGATTGATTTCAGGATCTTCTCTGAAGTCAGCATGACGAGTCCAAGGTTTTCCTTCGCCAAAATGTACATAACCATCTTGCCAAAACTGTTCAAATTCAGGCATCACAAACTTACCATCATTGGCTGTTTTACAGTCGCTGTATAGTTTGTTTAACCAATCAAGCTCAGTCATACCGCGGGTATATTCTTTTTCTTTACCTAAAATACGGGCAAAGCGAGTAAATATTTCAAAGTCAGACAAGCTATCAAATAATGGTTCAACCATTTTCTGCATTGCTAGCAAACCTCTATTGGCGTAACTGCCGTAAATATCAATATCGTTACGCTCTAAAGTGGTACAAGCAGGTAATACAATGTCAGAGAAACGACAAGTAGCCGTCCAGTTAATATCAATACTTACCACACACTCTAATTTGTGAAACGCTGTCTTCATGCGGTTTCTGTCTTGATGATGGTTCCATGGGTTATTACCAGAGAAAACCATCATTTTAATATCAGGGTAAGTAACTTTAGCGCCATTAGCATCAATCACTTTACCGGGCTCTAAAATAGCATCAATCCAACGCGCTACAGGGATAGTACTGGTTGCGCCTTTAAAGTCGTTATTATCAAAGAGTGGCTTTTGGCCTTCATCTAAGTTTCTTGGGAAAGCACCCGGAGCTGCTGCGCCAGAAGAAGGTACGCCAATACTCGAATAATGATGACCATAACTAATACCGCCGCCAGGTAAACCTATTTGACCAATCATAGTGGCTAATACTGCGGCCATCCAATAAGGTTGTTCACCATGTTGCTGGCGTTGAATACACCAACCCATTAATAATTGGGTACGGCCAGCTACCATGGTTTTAGCTAGTTCTTTGATAACATCCGCAGGTACTGAGGTTATTTTTTCTGCCCACTCAGGTGTTTTGACAACACCGTCACTTTCACCTGTTAAATAAGGTACAAAGCGATCGAAACCTAAGCTATAGCCCTTGATGAACTCTTTATCATGCAAGTCATTGCTATAAAGCTCATAAGCGATAGCAAGCATTAAAGCGACATCGGTTTGTGGGTTAACGTATATTTTTTCACAACCTAAGTAGACTTGGGTTTTTGATGCCACGGGATCTATGCTGATCACGCGAATTTTACCTTGTTTTACTTTTTCTTTAAGCTGAGCAAGGTATTCAAAACTTTCATGCGTTTCGGCGTTCCAACCCACTTGTAAGTTTTTATAAGGATCGTTAGCCCATAAGATAATGGTTTTAGCATTATCTAAAATAAGTGGCCATGAAGTACCTTGAGCATAAACTTCAGTTGAGCCTAAAATATAGGGTAATATGGTTTGCCCAGCGCCAGTCGAGTAATCGCCAATCTTTTTAACAAAATTACCATGCATGCCAACAGCGCGTTGCATATGACTAGTACTAGAGTGTAATTGCCCCGTAGCACGCCAGCCTGTTTGCCCTGCATGTAGTCCTGAAGGACCATAGTTGGTTTGTACTTCATCTAATGACTGTTTAAACAGGGTTAGCGCTTGGTCCCAAGTAACTCGAACAAAACGAAAGTCGCCACGTTGGGTGGTATCACTTTTATGACCTTTAAGTAAAAAGTCTAAGCGCACCATAGGGTAACGAATACGTGATGGGTTATAAACTAAGCCTTTAACACCATTGATCATATCGGTTGGGTATTTGTCTAAATCAAACGGCTTAACTTGATCAATAACACCGTTTTTACGTTTAACTTTAAAGGCACCAAAGTGTGAGCCTGTTGTTAACCAATCATCGCGATTTTTTGCACCAACTTTTGCTAATGCAGTTAACGGAGCTAAAACAGAAGCAGCGCTTGCTAGAGTAAAAGATGTTGCTAAGATGCCCTTTAAAAAATTTCTTCTTTTCATGAGTGAAGCTCCGATTAATGTTCTTTTTTAACAAACGTTGATGAATGTTGTTGTAAGTATTTTTGTACTAAGGCTTGCGTATCTTGGTCCATATTGACAAAAGCGATCATGCCTTGGAACATGCCTGGCCATGTATTAGCATCAAAATGCGCTTCGTCAGGTTGCGTATGACAAACACTACAGCTGGTTCTAAAGGTATCGCGAGCGTAATCCCAAAGCGGCTGTTGTTCGGTAATTAAGTAATCAGCATCAGTCCATAGCTCTGTTTCAACACGTTGCCATTTTAAGCCCGTCATATCATCTTCTTTTTCCTCAAAGCCATTGATGACGCCTTCAGTTTTAGCCGCTTCTTTTGATAATTGTGCGGTAAGCATATTGATACCAAAATCAAAGTAAATAACTCGACTCGCACCAATTTGTTTACGCCAGCCTTGAATGGCAATTTTCACGCGGTTATCTTTGCTTTCTAATACTTTTACTTTTGTCGCTACGTTTAACGTACCGGCTTCAACATCACCTTTTGAACTAAAATAAAGCTCCTTGGTTAAGGCGGTATAGTATTCTTGATCGTTAGTGAACGAACTTGGCCCTGTACCTACTTCGGCTATTAACTCTGGTGCTCTAGCGGTCCCCATCTCAGGTAAGGTATGTGCAATGCCTTTATGGCAATCTACACAACTTTGATCGTTTTTTGCGGCACGTTTCATTTGCTTTTGCGCCAATTTAGACATGCTTTCCCATTTCATCGAGTCATAATTGTGACAGTTTTTACAAGCGAGCGAGTCATCTCTCTCGAAACGAGCCCATTCACGCGAGGCCATTTCTAAGCGTTTATCTTCGAATTTTTCACTGGTGTTCACGGTATTAAAAGCCCAACCCCAAACATCACTTGATGCTTCAATTTTTCTGGCTATTTTGCGGCCCCAACTATGTGGTACATGACAATCTGGGCAAGTTGCCCTTACACCTGAATGATTAGACCAATGCACGGTTTTTTGAAGTTCTTGGTAAGGTTTGCTTTCCATACTATGGCAACTGATACAAAACGCTTCAGTGTTGGTTGCTTCTAATGCCGTATTGAAGCCTCCCCAAAAAATAACACCCATTATAAAAGCGGTCAGGCTGATAGAGCCTAATGTTAGGTATTTTGCTGGCGTGGTAAGTGTTTGCCAGAGACTTTTGAACCATTTCATTTGATAATCCTTGTTATTCTTGAATATTGATTAGTGGCTATATTAATGATTTTCTTAATGACTTCTCTAATGAGGAATGACGCCGCCAAATGCCTGAATCATCCAAATAACAAGCCCATAACTGCCGACAGCTGCAATGCTTAGAGCGGGGAAAAGCACGACAATAATGAAACCTAATGCTTTAAGTTCTTTATCCTTACTTTTTTCGCCTATCTCTTTATTTTCATGTTTCGTGGTCATATCGAAACTCCTTTTTAATCAATTTAATGGTGTGTGGTTTGTAATGCTTAACGGTTAATTTTCAATAGTCACGATTAAAACTAAACATTTTTGATAGACTAACTATAGACAGAAAATGTGAATGACGATGAAGATAAAAATGATAATTTGAGTAACTATGTGAAAAAATATGAACAAGATTTGAAAGCAGCTTTAGCGTGCGTTTTAAATAAATGAAACGTTTAGGTATTTTCAGTGAATGCTTGAGTTGTATTTCACAAAAATCACAGGTTAAGCTAAAGCCATACCTATGATTCCTTATTTTAATTTGATTGGTTATTAACAAGTTAGCTAGCAGAGTACTAAAAGCTTTTACTAACACCGAAAACAAAGCGGTCATCAAATATTTTCAATCCTTGTGGGTCACCATATACTTTGTGGCTGCTATCAATATCAGAGCCGTGGTAACGAAAATCAACAGTGAGACCGTAGAAGTCAGTATTAACACCTAGGTTCCAGTGAGTCCAACCTTCAGCTTCATCTCCTGATAAATCTTGATAACCAATAGAGCCAGAAAGTGTAATACCGTTATCAAAGGTAGTGCTTGGGTGAATAGCATAGTTAACACCGTTCCAGCCCTCTGCACCAAACCAATCATCAAGTGTAGGTGTTACTTCGAGCTTCATGTTCACAGGCCCGAAGTCTTTAGCAATTTCCAGCCAAAGCTCAGTATAGTTTGAGTCACTTGAACCACCGTAGGTGTAGTGATATAAAACTACATTGTAGGTAATGTCTGAATTGCTAAAGGTGCCGTATTTTCCAATGTAAGGTGAAAGAGATGATCTTATATCGGGTGTTGATTCATATTGAGCCGTTGCGCCAGATACGCCAGCATAGAATCCCTCATTGTGCGTCCAGGTAAAACCTGCTGAAATTGCAGGAATATCGCCATCAGCTACGGTTGATTCTCCGCGAAATACAGAGTCTGTTGCGATTCCCGCAGAGCCGCTAAAAGTACCGTTTAAAAATTCTTCTTTACTTTGTTCGCTACTTGCTAAAAAAGGGCAGGATAGTAACATTGTGGCAATTAGCACGCGGTTTGCTGTTTTTATTACTTTATTCATAACTTAGAACTCCAAGATTGATATAAATCAGATAAACTATTTTTGATGACGTTATTGTAGCGCTCAGTTATGAACAGCATTGTGTACTTAGATGAACACAATATGTAAAAATACAAATGTATTTGTTAAACGTTTATAGTGTAGCGAACATTTTTTAATGTGATAGGAATGATTGATTGAATAACAAACATATTTTAGTGGTTGAAGACGAAGCGATCACACGCGCTAAGCTGGTGGGGTATTTTCAACATGCTGGTTATCGAGTCAGTGAAGCTGAAAATAAAGCACAAATGAATGTGGTTTTGGAAAACTATCACATTGACTTAGTCATGTTAGATATCAATCTACCTGACGAAGATGGCTTGATGATCACTCGAAATCTGCGCAGTCACTCTAACATTGGCATAGTACTAGTAACGGGAAGAACCGACTCTATTGACAAGATTATAGGCTTAGAAATGGGCGCGGATGATTATGTGACTAAGCCGTTTGAATTAAGAGAGCTATTAGTACGGGTAAAAAATATTTTATGGCGCATATCATTAACGGCGCAAAATCCGGTTATAGCAACTGAGCTTGAAGACGATGATCTATTTCGTTTTGGTCAATGTAGTTTTGATATCCCAAAACGAAAGTTACTTAAAAATAATATTCCGGTAAAACTCACCAAAGCTGAATACGACATTTTAGTGGCTTTTGTTGCAAATCCAAGTCGTGTCTTGAGCCGTGATAGATTACTTAACTTAATTGAGCATAGAGTTGATGCACCTAATGACAGAACGATAGATGTATTAGTTCGACGCTTACGTAATAAAATTGAAGATAATCCTAAAGACCCACAAATATTCACCACTATCCATGGCGAAGGTTATTTGTTTGCAGCAGACATTACCTAATTAAGGCCGTTCATTAGATTAACACTGTAAATAGGTTTGAAATGACTTGGTGATAAAGATAATTCAGCAGTATTCTTCTTTATATTCTCTTGGTCTATGGTGATAATTTCTGGCGCTTGTTCTGTTTCAATATTACCCGTTGTTAGGTAATCTACCGCTTGATTAATAGCCATCTTTCCTTGCAATACCATTTGGTCTGAGTTGGCCATTAATATTTTATGGCGTTTAATGCCCCGATAAACGCCATGACTTAGGTAATGGCTTAATATCTGAGGTTGTTGCGCTTTAGGCAATTGCGCTACTTCATTAATTGCCATTTCAGCCATCACCGCATTACCCGCTAAATAATCAATATGGTTATACTTTTTCAAGGTGTCTTTTAGTAGTGAAAACTGCGTGATGTTCTCGTTCAAGCCATGCTGTATGGTGATAATTTCAATGCTGCTATTTTCTATTGCTGCTTGTAAGCCTTTAGTTGACTGTAAACTGCCACCACCGCTTTTAGGTCCTGGAAACCAAGCAAGTTTTGCAGGTGTAGCCTTGGCATGTTTTTGATGATGTTTAACCAAATACTCACCGAGCTTATAGCCCATTTGATACCAAGACACGCCAGTTCGTCCAGTAATATTATCCGTGCCTATTTCATTAACTAGCGCAAAAATAGGCGTATGTTGGTTAACTTGTGCAAGCTTTTGATTTAACTGTTCAAAGTTAACAGAACCCACTAATATTGCATTTGCTTGCCAATGAATGCATTGCTCAATTTGTCTTAATTGCTCATCGGTATTTTGGTAGCCGCCAGCTTCGAGTACTTTTAATTCAATTGATCTTTGTTTTGCTTGTTCAGTCATGCCAAAATTGATGCTGAGCCAATAAGAATCTTTTAAGTGAGGGTAGACCGCACACACTTTGATTTTGTCATTGGGTTGAACTTGATTGGCGGCTACTGAAAAGCCAACGAAGCAATAAACATTGATGAGTAGTAACACTAAAAGTATTTTCACAAACAACTCGATTTAAAAAATTAATCACACTGACAGCCTAAAAGAGGATATTACATTGCACTTTCGTCGAAGTATAGGTAACAAGTTATTATTTGCCTTTAGTTTTGTTGCTGCTTTACTACTGTTTGTCAGTATCGTTGCTTGGAATGGCCTCAGCCTTATTGCGAGCACTGGTGATATAATTATCAAGCAAACCCTACCGACGCTTTCAAGTGCAAGAGAGCTTGCTAATCTTAGTTTGCAAATTACCCATAGAACAACATTATTAAAAACGACGACTGATGAAGGGCAACGCCAAAAAATCAGTGAGCAATTAGCCTTGTTGCATCTAGCTGTTGAAGATAAGTTTACCGCGCTTGAATTACTTAACCTCAATAATAAAAACTTATCCAGACTCATTAACCTAAAAAAGGATATTACCCAAGGTATTGAACAGCTTGAAAGTTACACCAAAGATAAAATTATTAATCAGCAGCAACGCGATAAAACGTTTATTGTAGTAAAAGCCTCTGTTCATGAAATTTCTGTTCTATCTAAGTCACAAGTGGCTAATGCCAGTACTTTTGCGTTAGTTCGTCTATCTGGGCTTTATGATTTAATTGAACAACACAATAAACTAGCCCAAGCACAGCAAGATATCGATTTAATTATTGATGAAGACCTTAATTTACTCGATAAAATGGCCGCGTTGGAACGCCATGCATTGGAGTTAGAGCAAATTGCCAACTTAGTTATTACTACCCAGCAATACCAACCTCTTAATGAATTAAGGCAAAATAAAAAGAAACATTTATTACTCATCGAAAATCTAGTTGATGCTATTTCTGATCCGTATCGATTTGACTTGGCTCACAAAGCCCTTGATAAGCTAAAATTGTTTGATAGTTTATTTGCTCACCAAGAAAGAGCGATTGAACTAGAACAAAAGCAAGGCTTATTACACCAACATATTGCTAATCAATTAACGCAATTAAACCAAGGGATTTTGTCGTTAGTTGAAAACCAAGGTGAGTTAGCGAAGCAAACCAGTCAACAGCATCAAAAATTAGTTTCTTGGTCTCAGAATGTTTTTTTAATTACTACCTTATTATCACTTATTGTCATTATTTTTGTGATGTGGAAAGTGGTTTATCAAGGTATTGTTTTTAAATTACAAAAGCACACGGATGCGATAGAAAGACTGGCGGCTGGTGACCTTGAGATTACCGTTGAGTCATCAAATGATGAAGAGCTAAAACATATGGCTGAAGCACTCGATGTTTTTCGAGAGCATGCTATTAAAAAGCAACAACTTGAAGTTGAACAACAACAGACTGAGCAAGAGCTACGTTTACATAAAGAAAACCTTGAGCAATTAATTAATGTGAGAACGCAAGAGTTACTCTTTACCAATGACAAGTTAAACCGTGAGTCTCAAGCACATGACTTAGCAAAACAGCAAGCAGAAGAAGCTAATAGAGCTAAGTCGGTATTCTTAGCAAGTATGAGTCATGAGATACGTACACCGATGAATGGCATGATTGGCACATTAGAGTTATTAACCGATACCAAGCTGACTGTTGAACAGCAAAAATATGCACAAACTATTTTATATTCGGGTGAAAGCCTCTTAGATATTCTCAATGATATTCTTGATTATTCAAAAATTGAAGCTGGGCATATCGAGCTTTCTTGTCGAGCCATTGATTTAAGAAAGTTAGGGCAAGATGTTGTGCACTTAATGCAAGCAAGAGCACAGAACAAATCGCTACAGCTTCACTTTGAGATAGATGAAAATATTAAACATTGGCGCTGTGCTGACTTAGGTAAGTTAAGGCAAGTATTAATAAATCTGATTAATAATGCTATTAAGTTTACTCAGCGTGGCAGTATTGTTTTATCAATTGGTGCAAGTGCGAACAATGGTGCTAATGATACTGCGCCCAGTGTGACCTTCTCAGTAACAGATACCGGTTGTGGTATTGCAAAGGATAAACAAGGGGATGTTTTTCAAGCGTTTACTCAGGTTGCTAATTTACAAAGTGCGGCAGGCACTGGTTTAGGCTTAGCAATTTGCCAAAGGCTAGTTGCAGCTATGCAAGGAAGTTTATCCTTAGAAAGTGAGGAGAATCGTGGCAGTTGCTTTTCGTTTACTATTCCATTAAACAACGCTTCAGAGCAATCGATTACTGAACAGCAACGATTGTTCATACCTTCAAAAGCAGTGTCCCAACATTTTCAAGTGCTCATTGTTGAAGATAATGAAATCAATCTGGAAGTAGCCTGTGCTTTAATGGCGAAACTAGGCCACAACGTCGCCGCAGCCAAAGATGGTGCCAGTGCACTGCAATTGATGCAAAGTACTACATTCAATTTAGCACTACTTGACATTAACCTCCCGGATACAGATGGCGTTACGTTATCTCACCAACTTAAAGCTATCGCTAAAGAAAAAGGCGATACTCTAGCGACTATTGCCGTGTCGGCTCATGTGTACAATGAAGATGTAGCCAAATTTATTTCATCTGGATTCGATGGTTTTGTTGCCAAGCCAGTACAGATGAAGAAATTAAAAACCTGTATTGCCAAAGTAATGTTTAATACTGACGAGCTATTGACTACAAGTATTGAAAAATCAGAAAGTGTGATATTTGATCGCAATGAAGCAGCAACAATTTGCAATAAAGAAAATCATGACTTTTCTGATTATAATGAGTTTCCTATCTTAGATGTGAATATTCCAAATCAAGATATTGAATATCTAGGCAATAAAAAGGTCAAACAACTGACTCAATTATTTTGCCAGCAAGTGAGCACTGAATATAATGATTTTTCAAACTTATCGGCCAGAGCACTACCAGAAAAATTGCATAAACTTAAGGGCGCAGCTATAAGTTTAGGTTTAGTGAGACTTTATGAACTTTGTAAGCAACTGGAAGTTCACTCGATAAATACAAAGCTTAGCGAAAAGCATTTGTTGATGATTGAAGAATTAATTAACTTGTCAAAAGGTAGCCTAAGCGAATATACGAAAACCCTTTAAAAAACAATCACTCACTATTTATCTAGCGGGGCTAATTTTTGATGATTTGCCTTGCAGTGCACGAAAAATGATCTTAAATCATATTAATCTAATGTCCGCTTTGGTATTTTCTAATCAAATTAGAATTTTTGACTTTATAAATTCCTGATGAAATTTAGAACAATTCTATTATCTAACGCAGGGCTGATTTTCATCGGTTTAAATGTCGCTAGATAAGCTAAAGCTAAGGTCTTCTTTCGTATCAAAGGGAACATAAAGCAGGTTTTTTTTTACTCTTAAATTTAGACCGCTTTGGTGGTAAAAGTAATCATTAATGCTCAATCTCATTTGGTGACTGGCAATATCTATCATTATAAACAGCCACACCCACCTTATTTAGCAGAGGTTAAAACAAACATAAAAAAAGGTTGCCGAAGCAACCTTTTTCATATGATACCAATGCAAAACTGACTTGCTAACTTATTCGCCGTTACCGTCTTCAACGCGACTTTTAAGTTTTTGTCCTGGGCGGAATGTCACCACTTTACGTGCTGAGATTGGAATATCTTCACCTGTTTTAGGGTTACGTCCTGGACGTTCGCTTTTAACTCGAAGATCAAAATTACCAAAACCAGATAATTTAACTTGTTCGCCTGCTTCTAATGTTTCACGAACTTCTTCGAAAAACACTTCAACCATATCTTTTGCGTCACGCTTGCTCAGCCCAACTTTTTCAAATAAATGTTCTGCTACTTCTGCTTTTGTTAGCGCCATTATTCAATCCCTCAGAGATGCATTTAGTTCAGTTTTTAATGTATCAACCACACGGTCAACTACGTCAGTGATATCCTTTTCTTCTAAGGTTTTATCGTTGTCTTGCAATGTTAATGCGATTGCTAGACTCTTAAAACCAGATTCAATACCATTACCTCGGTATACATCAAACAAGTTTAGATCAACTAAATAATTTCCGCCAACCTTTTCAATAAGTTGTAGTACTTTATTTGCGCTAACTTGTTCTTCAACCACAACTGCTATGTCGCGTCTATTCGCCGGAAAGCGAGATACATCGCGTGCTTGCGGGATGTTTTGTGTACAAATTTCAGCCAATAAAAGTTCGAAAACTAATGTACGACCATTAAGGCCTAATTTTCGTTCTAATTCAGGATGTAACGCCCCAACATAGCCAACTAGTACACCATTGTTATGAATTGCTGCGGTTTGTCCTGGGTGTAAAGCGTCAACTTCTGCTTTTGAAAACTCAAAAGCGCTCTCATTACTGGTTAAGCTAAGTAAAGCTTCAACATCAGATTTAATATCATAAAAATCTGTTGCTGCTTTCTCGATATCCCAATGTTCTTCACTACGTTGACCACTGACAATACCGGCGATCATGTTGTCCTGACGAACACCATTTTCAACACTTTCATCAGGGATAAAACGCAAACCAGTTTCAAATAAACGTACACGGCTCTGCTGACGGTTTTGATTATAAATGACCGATTGCAGTAAACCTGTCCATAAACTTACACGCATCTCTGACATTTCTGATGAAATTGGGTGTGGTAAAGTCATAGTTGCTTGACCTGGGTGAAGCTGTGCTTGCACTTTCGGGTCAACAAAACTATAGGTAATCGCTTCTTGATAACCACGATTGACTAAAACGTTACGTAGTTTACTTACGGGTAATTGCGCTTCTTTTTGCTCGCGCATTGCCAATGTTGCTTTTGGTGAAACATTTGGAATATTGTTGTAACCAAAAATACGTGCCACTTCTTCAATTAAATCAACTTCAATGCTGATATCGAAACGATACGCTGGAACAATAACAGTCCAAACTTTTTCTTCGCTTTCACCATTTTCAGTAACAACAAAGCCTAAGCGAGTTAATATTTCGCTAACTTTTGCATCATCGATATGATGACCAATACGTCCATCTAATTTTACACGGCGTAAAGTAACGTTTTTCTCAGCTGGAATATTCTCTTTCGATACAGCTTCAACAATAGGACCGGCTTCACCACCAACAATTTCAAGCAATAATTGAGTTGCACGTTCCATGGCATCACGTTGTAATTGAGGGTCAATACCTCGTTCGTAACGGTGCGATGCGTCTGTATGTAAGCCATACTGACGTGCTTTACCTAAAATAGCTAAAGGAGCGAAAAATGCACTTTCTAAGAAAATATCTTTCGACTCACTAGTAACACCAGAGGCTAAACCGCCAAAAATACCGGCCATAGCTAATGCTTTACCACTACCTTTGCCATCACCATCAGCAATCACTAGTGTTTGCGTCGACAATGTCACTTCATTGCCATCTAACAATGTTAGTTTTTCAGCTTCAGTCGCGAAACGGACATTAATGCCACCATCAATTGCAGCTAGGTCAAATGCATGCATTGGGTGACCTTGCTCTAAAAGCACATAGTTAGTGACATCAACTACAGGGTCAATTGAGCGAGTACCACAACGACGTAGCTTTTCCACCATCCACAACGGTGTTTGTGCATTGATGTTAATATTTTTAATCACACGCCCTAAATAACGAGGACACGCTTTTTCAGCTGATAAGGTAATCGCTACCGTATCATCAATTGTTGGCGTAACGGCGGTGATAGTTGGCTCGGTAACGCTTAAGCTATTCAACACGCCAACTTCACGAGCTAGACCTTTAAGACCTAAGCAATCACCACGGTTAGCGGTTAAATCAACGTCGATGGTTACATCATTTAGATCAAGGTATTCTCTTACGCTCTTGCCAATAGGTGCATCGTTGGCTAATTCCATGATGCCGTCTGAACTATCTGACAAACCGATTTCTGACTCACTACATAACATGCCGTGAGACGGTACGCCGCGCAGTTTTGCTTTTTTAATTTTAAAGTCGCCCGGTAATACAGCGCCAACAGTGGCAACCGCAACTTTTAAACCTAAACGACAGTTTTTAGCACCACAAACAATGTCGACTAACTCGCCGTCATTAAAATCTGGTCCTAAATTAATTTTTGTTACTTGCAATTTGTCTGCATCAGGATGCGGACCACATTCAACAACTTCACCAATTAATACACCACTAAATTCGCCTGCAACAGGCTCAACGGCGTCTACTTCAAGACCAGCCATGGTAATTTGATGTGCTAATTCATCTGAAGATATAGCAGGATTTACCCACTCACGTAACCAAGATTCACTAAATTTCATTATATGGCTTTCCTACTTGAACTGTTTTAAGAAGCGAAGATCATTTTCGAAGAATGAACGTAAGTCATTTACGCCGTAACGTAACATGGTTAAACGTTCAACCCCCATACCGAAGGCAAAACCAGTATAAACTTCAGGATCAATGCCGACACTGCGCAGCACATTAGGATGTACCATGCCACAGCCCAATACTTCTAACCATTTACCGTTTTTACCCATAATATCAACTTCTGCAGAAGGTTCTGTAAATGGGAAATACGATGGACGGAAGCGAATTTCTACTTCTTCTTCAAAAAAGTGATGTAAGAAGTCATGCAAAACACCTTTTAAGTGCGTAAAGCTCACGTCTTTATCAACCATTAAGCCTTCCACTTGGTGGAACATTGGCGTATGAGTTTGATCGTAATCGTTACGGTAAACCTTACCAGGCGAGATGATACGCAAAGGCGGTTGTTCTTTTTCCATGGTACGAATTTGCACGCCAGACGTTTGCGTACGTAACACTAACTTAGGGTTAAAGTAGAAAGTATCATGGTCTTGACGTGCTGGGTGGTGCTCAGGAATATTCAAAGCATCGAAGTTATGAAAGTCATCTTCAACTTCTGGACCTTGCTTAACAGAAAAGCCTAAATCACCAAAAAAGCTTTCAATACGTTCAATCGTACGTGTTACTGGGTGTAATCCGCCTAGCTCATCACCACGACCTGGCAAAGTTACGTCAATAGATTCAGCAGCAAGTTGTTGCTTGATAACTTCGGCACGTAATAACTCACCACGTTCAGTTAACAGTTTTTGTACCTGCTGTTTAGCGATGTTAATCACTTGACCCGCTTTGGGCTTTTCTTCTTTTGGTAACTTACTTAGGCCCTTCATTTGCTCAGTGAACAAACCTTTTTTTCCTAAGAAGTTAACGCGAACTTGGTCAAGTTCTACAGGATCAGTCGCCGCAGCAATTGCTTGTTCTGCCTGCAATATAATATCGTCTAAATTCATGAGTTCCTCTAAAGCGTGTTTAAAGCGCCCATACTTTTAAGTATTTAAATATAGGGCATTAACATCGGCCTAATTTGGCCTTTAGCTAGACTTTTTCGATTAATAAAATGGTGAATGATTTTACACAAAAAATTGCTGATAAAGTAGGGTAAATCTACGTTTTTCAACAAAAAGTTAATGTGATTAACTGATAGTTTTATAAAACTAGGTTATTTTTCAAATAATGTGGCATTAAATGCCGAAAAAAACTTATAAGAATACATGTTATCTGCGCTAAACATAAAAAAAGGCTTCTCTTATCGAAGCCCTTCTCTATGTTGGCAAAGCTGTTAGTACTTATAAATTATAACCAACTTCATCATGCTCTGTTAAATCTAAGCCAGTCGTTTCTTGTTCTTTTGAAACTCGTAAACCTTTTGTCATTAACGACACTAATTTGAATAATAGGTAAGATACAACCGCGGTATACAATATAGTTGAACCGATACCGATTAATTGCACGGTTACTTGTCCTAGCATAGTGCTGATACCTTCTGCGTAGCCAAAACCGCTAAATGCACCTAATTCAGTTGAGGAAAAAATCCCCGCAAGCAATGTCCCTAGAATGCCGCCAATACCATGCACAGGAAAAACATCTAATGAGTCATCAATTTTCAGTTTATGTTTGATATAAACGGTTGAGTAAAAGCAAACGATGCCAGCTGAAATACCAATAATTAATGCCCCGCCAGGCCCAACAAAGCCTGAGGCAGGTGTAATAGTACCTAAACCCGCAACCATACCCGTTACCGCCCCCAATACACTCGCTTTACCAAATTTTTTCCATTCAATAGCAGCCCAAGTCAGTGCACCTGCAGAAGCAGAAAGGTGAGTAACTAGCATCGCCATAGCAGCATCACCGTTAGCCGCTAAGGCACTTCCGCCATTAAAGCCAAACCAGCCAACCCATAACATGCCAGCGCCGGTAACGGTCATGGTTAAATTATGCGGTAACATCGGTGTTTTTGGAAAACCATGTCGAGGCCCAAGTACAACCGCTGCAACAAGCGCAGCAACACCGGCGGTAATATGCACAACAATACCTCCGGCAAAATCATATACGCCCATTTGGGCAAGCCAACCGCCGCCCCAAACCCAATGAGTTACAGGAGCATAAACAACGAGTAGCCATAAGCCTGAAAACAGTAAAACTGCAGAAAACTTCATTCGTTCAGCATAAGCACCAATGATTAGCGCGGGTGTAATTACAGCAAAGGTCATTTGAAATAACATGAATAAACTTTCAGGTATATCACCTGATAGCGTTTCTTTTGTCATTCCCATCATCAGTACTTTACTAAAATCGCCTACCCAAGCATTACCTTCGCCAAAAGCGATGCTGTAACCGACAATAAACCACAAAATGGATGACACGCCTGCAATAGCAAAACACTGCATTAAAATTGACAAAATATTTTTTCGACGTACTAAACCACCATAAAACAAGGCTAATCCAGGTAACGTCATCAATAACACTAATCCCGTAGCCGTTAATACCCAAGCAGTATTAGCACCATTAAGTGTTGGCTCTACGGCAAAACTTGGTAGGGAAAAAGTTAACGCGAAAAGTGTAATTATTATTTTATACATATTTATACCCATAATTTGATTATGTTTGACCTGAACTTAAAGCTGAATTTATAACTACTAAGCAATAAACCGCTATTAAATGGCATCATCATCAATTTCGCCGGTACGAATACGTATAGCACTTTCAATATTAGTGACAAATATTTTTCCGTCACCTATTTTTCCGGTTTGAGCTGAACTGAGTATAGTGTCGACAATGCGCTCAACAAAGTCGTCATTTACGGCAATTTCAAATTTAATTTTAGGTAAGAAATCTACTGAATATTCTGCCCCACGGTAAAGTTCAGTATGACCTTTTTGTCGACCAAAGCCCCTTACCTCAGTTACGGTCATACCATCAATACCAATTTCATTTAACGCTTCTCGAACGTCGTCCATTTTGAAAGGTTTAATAATTGCTGTTACTAATTTCATTCGCTCACCTTTAGTGCATTCATTATCAATTTGAATGTTCAATTTATTATTTGAACAACACTAAGCACCATTTATACCCAAAAACAAAAAGCTAACAATAATAATCAGTTAAAGTATTATTGGCGTATCAACCCCAACAAGTGAGCACTAACTTGGTGCAAGAAAATATAAATAAAGATCCCTCTTGGTGCAAAAAGAATGGCTGCATCAGGTAGGTGCAATGGTCTGGGACTGAATTTTCTTAGGATGAATTAGATAATGTACCTACAATAAAACACTTTTAGGATTGTGTTTTGAGTAAGCAATCACACTGCAGTATGAATATATAAATATTGTAGAATTATAGCGATAAATTATGAGGGATTTTCTCAAGCCGTTGCCTAAGAGTTAATAAGACCCCTTGATGTGAAACACTGACATAAAGACGAAATATCACAATATAAGTCATTTATGTCAGGTAGCAATTCTTAAAGGTTTATTTATATCAGGTATTGATTACATTGGTTTATCAATACGGACAAAACCATTAGCAAGATATACCATGCGAACATCATCTTTTTTCTGAAACAACATACGATGGTCTAGATCTTGTATCACCATATATTCATCACCATTATCAACTTTGATCATAAGTTCAACTAAAAGTAACGTTTTTTCATAGTACTCAGGATTGTTATCATGGGCAATTGAACCACCAATAATAGCGCCTAATATAGTTGCTATGCCTCGACCACTTCCTCGGCCAAATTGATTGCCTATAGCACCACCAATTAAAGCACCACCAAAGGTTTTCCAACCTTGATTTTTATCTTGGATCAATTCCTGTTCGGTAATATTACGCACAGAGGTGACTTGACCAAATAAAACTTTTTCAACTGGTACCGCTTTGTTACGCTCATAGTCAGCTTGAGCAAATGGTATAAGTACTAACCAGCAAATTAGCGATAAATATAATTTCTTCATTCGATTCCCCTATTCATTGGTAAGTATAGTTGTGAAGAGTATCTAGCGGCAGTTCAATTTATTGCTGAACTGCCGAAACTAAAACAACTAACTTACTTTAAATACTTACCAACCTACCGACTCTTTCGCTTTAGTTTTGCGTATTTCAGTTTCATCAGCCCATTCAACTAAACCACTTTCTAAATCCATTAGGCGTAAGGTAAATTTATAGTAAACATCAGACTTATCTTGGTTACTTTTTACGATGCTCGATAAGTTGCCATATAACATATACTGCGCACCTATTTGACGACCAAACTGTAATGCTTTACTAGGATCGACCATACCACCATCATGTTGGAATTTTAGTTGTTCACGCGCTGCTTCTACTCTGCCCATATCAACAAAACGGAATTTACCTGAGCGTAGTAACTTAGTTGAAATAGAGTCAGTGATTGACTCTGTATCAATATGTTCACTGGTTTTATTTTTAAGGCGCTCGACAAACATCACCGGTCGCGTATTTTGCGTCAATGTACCAACAACGGGAGATAATAATAGCGAATCAGTCATTTCAGAGGCGACTTTTTGCAAATCGGTGGAGCCAAAATTAATATCAGTTGTTTCCACTGCTGTGGCATCACCATAGCGAACCACTGATTTATTAGCACACCCAGCTGCAAGTACGAGGGTTAAGCCGAGTGTTGTTACTAGTGCTAATTTATTCATAATACTATTCCTTAACGATTAATATTTGTATGCTTTTTCAGGGATTTCGCGAACATAAACACTAAAGTTACTCACCTTAGTATTTGGTGCTAATCCACGTAAAGTGGTTGATTGCTGTCCATGAAGTTCTATCGTTTTCCATGGTGTTTTTGCTGGTTCGACAATAAAGCCTTCGTCATCAAACCAATTAAAATGAAACTGTAAATGTTGTGATTTTTTATAGCGACTGGTCAACGTTAAATTTATTTCCAGTAAGTCATTACTTTTCCGTGATTTAACATCACTTATAAATAATTTCTTCGCTAACTCAGTGTTATGTACTTCAAGGTGTTTACTAAAATCATCACCCTGGGTCATTGAACTGGTACCTGTTCCTGCGGTAACTGGTGGCTTGTTGTTTGCACAGCCGACAAGAACAAAAACGCTCAGCAATACTATTCCAATGCTGTTAATTACTTTTTGAAAATTACTTGTCATATTTTTACTATTCAACATATATACTCCTAGTTTTCTATCTTACTTATTCATACTTTAGAACGTATTGTTCATGGAAATTATTCATTAAAAACATAAATTAACTGTCTATAAATTAACTATCTATAAATTAATCGCCTGATAGCCTACATAATTACCGATAGTTGCCAAATTGATTAAGGTAACCCTATTAGGCTGGACATTAATTTCTATATTTTTTTGCTGCCCGTTGATCTCTACTTTTAATGTTTGCTGACCTGAAGGTAAATTCATCCGTACAATATCAACTTGATCTGGCAGTGTTGACCAACTTCGAGTATCCGCTCTTTCAGATGCGATATTATAAATGCTGGCTAAAATATTACCGACATCACCCGCCTCTCGACTAAGTTTTTGTCGCATTTGCTCTTTAGCTACAACCCTAACGACTTGTCGCGTCAACAATGACGGTAGTTGATCTTGTAAATCTTTGGCGGCTAACGATTGAATACGAACAATTTCATTCGATGGATAATTTTGACCCGCCTGATTAACATTAAGTTTACTATGCTTTGGTAAAGTTCCTTGATAAACAGGTAAAGAAAAGCTAAAAAACTTTAAGCCATTATTACTTCGACCTACTGGTAAGTTTAGCCCTACATCCTGCTTACTATTAACAATATCTTGTTCGATAAGTATAACTACTTGCCCTTTATTTTCGGACTCATGTGTTTGATACTTTCCAAAACGTTGCTCAAAACTCCGTAAATCATCTTGCATGCCTAATTTTGTTGCCAAACGTAGTACGTCTTGTTGTAGATAGCGATTTTCGGGATATATTTCTATGGCACGTTTGTAATCGATATAAGCATCATTAAAGTCGCTATTTATTTCATATAAGATACCCGAAAGATAAAAGGTATATGCATTTTGAAAGCCGTTTTTCACCTTGCCAATAGCCGTTGTCATACTTGGATAATAACCACCTAAGCTTTCAATGCTCATACCTGAATTATTAAGTTTAGATTTTGCTTGAATAATTTCACTATCGTAAGCGTTAAGCGCCTGCTCTTGCACTAAATTTGCTCGACGTATCTCAACTAAAGCGCCAGATAAGTTATTTTGAAATACATAGTTCAATGCCTGGTAACTGTGTAGCATACTTTGTTCATAATAAGGCACATGGTAAGAAATGGCATTGTCATTACTCACCACTGCTTCTAGTTTTTCAATACCTTTACTGATTTGTATTTTGGCCTTGTTACGTTGTTCTTCTATCTCCGCGTAGGCTTGTGCAAATGTTTTTTCGCTGGCAGACCAGTCGGCGGCTAAAAATTGTAAGCGCCCCTTCTCAAGTAAACTTAATACATAAGTATTATTACTAGTGTCACGTTCACCTAACAAACTTTGCGCTTTAATAAATTCACCTTGACGTTGCGCCGCTTTAACAGGTTTCATTTGGCTATTATAGCCTTGAAAAATATCAGAGAATTGAAGCGATGTACAACCTAACAAAGTAAGGAAAATGGTGATGATGACTATAGGTTTTAAAAGATAGCTGAACATTTAAATTAATTTATTTCCATAACATTCTTTTACTACGTTTAAACTAATCGGATTAATTATAATCGCTATGAATGGTCACAACGTTATTAACGACGTTCACTAGCTGTAAAAATAGTCTTATTTCAGGCCAGTAGCAATCATTATTTTGTGATTAAAGTGTCGTATTTTTGTTATTCGTACTCGGCTATGAATATCGTTCAGACTGAATATTATCGACTAGCAAGTATGCCGTCATCTAACCAAGTAAGTAAATAATTCAATGCTAATTGACTAACGTCATCACTAAGTTCTTGTGCTAGTAGGTGATCGCATAAACTTGAAAAGTCACTGCCATTTAGCATCATAGTAATCAAACAATGCTCCTGTTCAGGTATTGATCTAAATTGCGTCAAACGATCCTCATTTCGCCATAACAACCACGTATTTTTGACTTGAATCGCTGGCTCTGGTGTTTTCTCTTGCTTCAATGCCTGCCAAGTTTCCACAGCATTAAAATGAAAAGAAGCTATTTGAACACTTGGATGAAAACGAAAAACTAAATCAGGCCATTCATGATGAGGTATTGCTAATAAGTTTTCTCGCGTAAACCGCTCAGCATCTTTAGCATCAAATGCTACCATCAACAAACGTTCAAAGTGAGCTAATTCACTAATCAAAGGATAATCTTGAAAAGGTGCGTGATAAGTTAAAAAATGCGGTAGTGAGTCAGCAAAGTGTCGCAGTGAAGTATTATTAGAGGGATATGCTTTAGTATAATCAGTGACCATTTTATCAAATAAATCATCACCTAAATACATACCTAATATTTGATGATCATTATCAATGGTTTCTTTTAAACGCATATGATAAGCATTTTTATATATGTGTAAACGGACTTCACGGCTAATGCCACCATGCTCAACTACCTGTTTAGCAATAGCTAGCTTGTCATCCATTAAGTAACTCATCATCTGCTGCTGTAAAGCCTTTAATGAAAGTTCGCTCACGTTATTGCGCTCTTATTAAATAATGTTTTCACTTGCTATACCCGTTGATAAATTTAATGGTCTTTTCTGCTAATGAATATTTATGCTTTAAATAATAACATCACTAACAATCGCAAGTGAACATACCTTGCATATAAGTCTATTGCTGGCGTGCTAAGGCTAAACTTAACTAAACTAAACTAACGTCTCAATCCCAGAGTTTTATTGGCAATATCTCGTGCAGTATCAACTTCAGCTAATAGCTCAGCTAATGGAGGGATATTATCATCACGTTCGATCATCGTACTTATCCAGCCAAAACGCATCAGTGCTTGCTGATAAAGTTGCCAAACAGGATCGGCAACAGGATGATCATGAGTATCAATTACATAGTCGCCATAATCACTGTGTCCAGCTAAGTGAAACTGTTTAACTTTATTTTTTGCAATACCATTAAGGTAATCTTGAGGATTAAAATCATGATTTCGTGCACTGACATAAATATTATTAATATCGAGTAATATTTCACAACCAGAACGACGTGCTACTTCATTAAAAAACTGCCATTCTGTCATTTCTGAGTTTTTGTAAGTTAAGTAACTCGACACGTTTTCAAGCAATATGGATCGACCAAGAAATTCTTGTACTTGCTCTATGCGCTGACAAACGTGATTTAGCGCTTCATCATTGTAAGGTAAAGGTAATAAATCGTGACTGTTCTTTTCATGAGCGCCCGTCCAACATAAATGATCTGAAATCCATTCAGGTTGTAATTCATTGGTTAGCACTTTCAGCTTACGTAAATAATCAAAATTTAGAGGGTCTGTTGAGCCTATCGACAAAGATACACCATGCATCACCATCGGATATAATTCTCGAATACTATGTAAATAGTGCTTAGGCTTACCACCATCAACCATAAAATTTTCCGAGACGACTTCAAACCAATCAATATTAGGTTTTTCGTTAAGTACATCTTGAAAATGTTCGGTTCTCAGCCCTAAGCCAAAACCAAGAAAATGCTCAGGTACTGAAACAGTAGACAAAGAGAGCGACTGCTCTCCTGTCATATTGCCAGCTGGTTGATTATTCGCCAACCGTACCTCCAACATCCTCACATGCTTGCGCAGCCAGAGCAACAAAACCCTGCCCTTTACAAGCAGCTAGACCTTTACAGGCATTGTCTGCTGTTTTACAGTCGTTGTGACCTTTACAAACATTAACATCATAGCAATGAGTTAAGTCTGCAGTATTAACTTTACCGCGCCAATCATCTTTAACGGTGCCGCCAATATCACCACACGTTTTTTCTGCCATAGCTACAAAGCCATGACCTTTACATTCAGCTTGCCCTTTACAGGCATTTTCAGCAGTTTTACAGTCATTATGACCATTACATTTGTTCACACCATAGCAGTGCGCCATTTCTGCTGTATTTCCTGTTGCTGCTGTTTTATTGGCAGGTTCTGCTGATACCGCTGAAGCGCCCATTAAACCAGCAACAGCTAGTGCAACAGCTGCACCTTGAAATTTAGTTTTAGTATTCTTATTCATCATGTTCTCCGCTATTTTATTTCGTTGTATTGTTATGTTTATATGTTTTATGCATTGGGTAATACTTTTCGTTTAAACCAATAGTCAAGGCTGACATAGCGCCCACCACCGATAAAAAACAAAGCTAAAAGCATAATAAAATAAGTCGCCGCAAACTCAATTCCATTATTTAAAATAGTAATGTTGCCGCTACTAGTGAGCCACTCATAATTACCATGTTCTTTTAGAATAGAAACGATAATTTCTTTTTTCTCTACTGATGCTTCAACTCGCTCATTAGAGAATGGCGCACTTGCATCTGCTATTGCTTGCCAACCATACTGTCCATGAACAGACGTAATGGCTATGACCATAGTAAACATCATAGGAACAGCCATTAAACGCACCCCTAAGCCCAGTAACAAAGCAATGGCACCAATGACTTCAGCGCCTATAGCTAATATGGCAAGAAGAAATGGAAAAGGTAAACCTAATCCCCAATCATCATTACCAAACCACTGCACAATATTGTCAAAACCGTCTATTTTATGTGTACCCGCCATCCAAAAAATAGGCACTAAATATAAACGCATTAATAATGGCGCAAGAAAATCCAATTTTTTTGTTGAATTTAATATTCCGTAACCTTTTTCCAATATTGCTTTGACCATTTTTTATTCCTATTGATTAAGCGTAAAGTTTAACTTTAGTTCAAATTGTTCATTACCCAATAATTAAATAGTATGGGTAACTGCTTAATTTGACCCGATAAGTTGTATCAGCATTTCATTATTTTTAGCATGTGCAACACACCGGTAAGCGGTGTTATTTTTTTGAAATAAAAACCTTACTTATCGGTTCAGCATAAAATATCAACTTGAATGTTCCTTCCAAAGAGCATGTAATTATCATGTAACTTAATGTAATCATTTGAAATAAGTTGTAAGGGTATAATTTTATTTTATTAATAAATAACAATTAATAATAAAGTCACTCATATTTATATGACGTCTTATTGGAGTAAATAAATTATTTATTTAAATAAAAAAAATAAAAAATAATTTATTTTTAGATGAATTATTTGCTTTTTAAGGGAGTAAAGGAGGAGATATCAACCCACTAACAACAACGGTGAGTTGATATTTATCAGAAATAAAGATGGATTTACGAACGCAACAGTACTATTACAACGTAAAAAATTGGCGTTCTGAAATGAAAATTATAATGTTTCAACACCCGCTAATGCTTGAGCAAACTCAGGTAGTTCTAACTCAAAACAGTCATCATTTTCTTGCCAATCAAGCCCAATAATAACACCATCTTCTAGTAAGTCTTCAACCCAAAACTCCATCCAGTCGGCAACAGAAATAGCGACAGGCATATATTCAGCCCATTCTTCAATACAATGGCTTTTTGCCAACACTTCTGTTGACCAAAGTGGCATGACTTCAGTATTTTCAAAATTGATTGAATCAAGTACAACCCAATCTTCACTGCTTTTATCTTGTAAAGCCCAAATGACTTGTGTGTCTTTAACTTGATTTAAAAATGATTTCAATATTGTTTCAGTACTCATTATTGCAGTTACCTTAGTGATGTTTTTCTCATTATACCAATTGAATTAAATCTAAAGATATGACTTTATTGTTACGCGCAACTATTCAGTACTAATGACTAAAATTAACGACTATAAAAGTATTTTCTCCCACAAACATTTAAATTAAATTTAGGCACGATCACTTCATTGTAAAAAGATAAATATTTACTTTTGAAGTATCGATTTAAATAAGGGAAGACTAATTTAACTCATCCCTCACATATACAGGCATAGCTTTCATCGCTAGCTTAGAGCGATAGACTAAAATAGCTAAAATGGCCTATTGAAGCTGAGTGGCTATACCCATTAAATTAGTCATCTGTTAAGCTGCAAATACTCCAACATAAGTAACAGATTAATCAATTGAAAATTGAGATTGTAAATAATATTGCTGATATTTCTGAGCAAGATTGGCAACGGCTTAATAACCAAACATCGGTATTTTCGAATTATCAATTCTTTAAAAGCTTAGAGACAAGTGGCTCAGTCTGCAATGCTAAAGGTTGGCAGCCTCATCATTTACAGGTGCGTAGCAATATTCATGGCAATGAGAGCGAAAAAAGTGAAATTAATGCCATATTACCTATGTATATTAAATCGCACTCATGGGGTGAGTACGTATTTGATTGGGCATGGGCTGACGCATACCAACAGCATAATATCCCCTACTATCCCAAGTTAGTTTCCACTACTCCTTTTACGCCAGTAACTAGCGATAAATTATTATCCAGTGGGCTTAAGACTGGTGATATATTTGAACTGTTAACTCATCACTGCCAACAACAGCAACTCAATAGCTGGCACCTACTGTATTGCCAACCAGCTCAGCAAGAAACTAATGATGTCTATCAACGTAATACTGTACAGTTTCATTGGCTGAACTATAACTATCGAGATTTTGAAGACTTCCTCTCGCGCTTTACCGCTAGAAAAAGAAAAAATACGCGTAAAGAGCGCCTTTCAATGATCCAACAAGGCATAGAAGTCAGGCAGCTTAATGGTCACGATATTAGTGAAAAGGAATTAGAGTTTTTCTATTTAACCTATCAACTCACTTACTTAAAACGTGGGCATACACCACATTTATCCTTTGATTTTTTTCAAACAATGATAAGAAAATTACCCGATAATATCTTACTGATCATCGCTAGTTGTAATGGAGAAGATGTCGCTAGCGCTTGGTTTTTCTTTGATGACAAGAACCTATACGGCCGCTACTGGGGCTGCACACAGCCTTATAACAATTTGCACTTTGAATTATGTTATTACCAAGGTATAGAATTTTGCATTAAGAATAAGCTGAGTTTATTTCATCCTGGCACACAAGGAGAACATAAAATACAACGCGGATTTGAGCCAAAACTTACCACATCATACCATTGGATAAAGCATGCTGGCTTTAAACCAGCCATTAAAGATTTTTGTTTGCAAGAACAACAACAAATGCGAACTTATCAGTCGCAGTGTCAACAACTTTTACCCTTTAAGTTAAGCGATTAAATCTCTTAACATCCTAACGTTATAACTAATAACTTGAGTACATCGACATGAACAAACCTTTTTCCCAAGCTTGTGAAAATAATAAAATATCGATTTTACCACTACTTGTAGAAAGCTTAAAAGAAAGCAAAACCGTTTTAGAAGTTGGTTCTGGCACTGGACAGCATGCCGTATATTTTGCACCTAACTTACCGTGGTTAAATTGGCAAACTAGTGACATGCTGCTCAATCATCAAGGTATTAACCAATGGCTAAGCGAGTATCCTTCAAAAAATTTATTATCTCCTTTAGCGCTTGACCTGAATCATAATTGGCCCATAGAAAAAGTAGATGCCATATACACAGCTAATACCTTACATATCGTTAGCTGGTCGTTAGTACAAGCCTTCTTTGAAGGCGTATCAAAGCACTTAAACAAGCATGGTAAGTTATGCATATATGGTCCTTTCAATTATCAAGGAAAGTATACTAGTGAAAGTAATGCAGGCTTTGATCTTTGGCTAAAAGAGCGTGATAGCCAGAGTGCCATTCGCGATTTTGAAGAAATAATTCAATCAGCAAAAAGTGCCAATTTAGCGCTAGAAAATGATCATGCTATGCCAGCTAATAATCGCTTGCTAGTGTTTAAGAAGATTGCTTAGGTTATTTTTATTTAAGTAGGAAAACGACTAGATTAATTAAAGATCTAATGAATAAATATTGGAATGGTGTATTCGCGATTTCAATAAACATTGAGTTATTGAAAATAATGATTTTTAAGCAATGACAACAATAAAATTGAATAAAGTCATTACTTAAAAATCAGGGTTTACATAGTATGTTGACGTGACCCTAATTAATTATTAGATAAAAATTAGGGTCTAAGTTTTACTTACGTCTTCTTCTACGTAGTTTTTTAGGTTCTTCATCTAAATTGTCCATTTCAACTTCAGCCTCATCGGCCTCCGTATCAGTGGGTTTTTCTTCATTTTTCTGAACTAATGTCGAAAACTTACTGTTCGCATCTGCTGTTTCTTCTTTAGTAAAAACAGATTTGAAAATATTCTTAACACCAGATTCAAGTTTAGACTGCAAGTTAGCTGGATCATTTTCTTCTTCATCGCGATCTATTTTATTTTGTTTACTTGTCGCTAAGTTGATAATTTCAGCTTTCTCTTGAGCAGGAGCAGCCTTACTTTCTGAACTTGCTGCTTCAGATTTTTCACTCTCAGCTCTACTGAAGTTATGATGTGGATTACTAGAGCGAGTACTAATCACTTTGGCACCAGTAGGTCTTTGCGGTCGAGTATTTTCAACTTTTTCTTCAACAGAAGCAGTATCTTTGCTCTCAGACTCTTCATCACTTACTACATCAACTTTAACTGCTGTTTCTGCTTCTTTTGTTACTTCAGGTTCAGCTTTAACTTCTGACTCTTTGCTTTGCACTGCATCAGATTTTTTATCAGCTTTAGCTACTTCAGGTACAGACTTAACTTTATCAGAAACTGTAGCGACTGAAGGTTTGTCTTCTGGTGACGCTTTTATCACAGACTTTTCAGAAACCTTCTTATTAAAATCTATCACTACTGCATTTAATTCTTGCTGAGAAGTATGAACGGTTTGCTTTATGTTCTTTAACTTTTCATTCAAAATATTAAATTGTTGTTCAATTTCATTGATATTACCTTTAACTTCATCACTTAAGTTAACGGTTAATTTTTTATAATTTTCTATCTCTTGCTCAAATTCTTTAGCATTAGTATCACCAGTAGCAAATTCTTGAGTAAAATTTTCAAAATGCTTTTCTAATGCTTTTTCTTTCGATAAGAATTCGTCGACAATTTTTTGTGGCAATTGTGGAAGAGGTTTTGACTCAGGCAATAACGCTGAAAATTCATTAATGCTTTTTACCGGTAGCCACTGAGTAAAGCTAGACTTCCAGCCGTATGCATCTTGATTTTCTACAACATATTTTTCTGCTGCAGCTAATTCTAATGGTTTAGTTACTTCGCCATTTTTTGAAAAAATCCATGTATTCATAATTTATTCTTCTTCTTCTAAAATTACATTAACGGATAAATGTGTAAATATATTACTTAAAATTAATATATTACTTTAAGTTAATATATTACCTAAGTTAATTTACTCTTAGTCACAAGGTTCTGTTGTAGTGCAGCATATTGTTGCTCAATGTTAGCAATAACGCTTTTTATTTCGTTATTTAAGCCATGTGTTAGCTGTTTATAACGATCGAACTCCTGTGTCACTAACGATACATCACTAGTCATCGGCGATAATTGCTTATCTAACGTATCAAGCTTATTGATAAGTTGTCGTTCTTCTTCGACAAAAGCCTCAATTAATTCTGCTGGAATATCAACAGGTGGAGGCGGCGCATCAACAGCGACAGTAAACTGACTAATTTGGTTAACTGGTGTCCAGTGACTATATGATGGTTGCCATGCATATAAATATGGATTACTTGTCACTAACTTTTGTACTTCAGTTAGATCGAAAGGACCAATTACTTTACCATTATCGAGAAGAAACCATTTTTCCATTTTGATTACCTTTTACTACATTTACAAATACAATAACAATTTACGTCAGAAATAGCCAAACGTAATTACATAGACAAAGTAGGCTTGTCTGAATGCATCATATGCTTAATGGCATATTCAATTTGTTGACTTAAATTATCAAGATCTTCAACGAACATTACGCCGATCCCTGCATCATTACCATTTTGAGCATTTTGAGGTGTAACCCAGCTCACCTGCGCCTTAACACTAATTGACTCTAACGAGTCAGGAAGACTAACGTGGAGATGTATTTCTGTTCCTAAATCATATTCATCGTCTGTACGAAAAAATAATCCACCTTGTTTAAAAAAAGGCATATAAGAATCATAAAGGTCTGCGTTGTCATAATACTCTAGTAAAATACTTTCCATTACTTGCATTGTTCTCGCTTATTAATAACTACTGCGTAAATATCAATCTATTTTTGATCGTTTTATTGTACAATCTAACTAATATCTTCAATCGTTGTCAAGTTTCTTTACAAAATGATAAGTAAAAAGTAGCATATTTATTGTACTAAACAAACTTACTGCCACTTCGGCTTACCACTTAAAGTGACCAGCTGTATAGCCTCACGCAAAGCCATGGGCATTACCACAACCTTCATAACTGGTATTACCACTTTTAGTTGCCACTTTATGAATGTTATTTCATTGTGATAATAATTAAAGGTCCTTAATCACTATCGTGGCTATGTTTGGCTTTCTTGATGAGACAAATATCAGATGAAAATATTGCTAAACATAAAAAAGCCTCGCAATGGCGAGGCTTTCATATCTATAGTTAATCGTTGGTTAAGTGATTAGCCATCAATTAATTGATATTCCTCTCGTAAAATATCAATTATTTCTTGTTTCGGGTTTTCCGATAAAACAATTTCTTTACCGGTAATTTTTTCGGCAATCGCAATGTATGTTGCTGACAAAGCCATTAACACTTTCGCTGGTAATTCATTGTCTCGAGCAAGTGCTTCACGCTCTACCATGCGATCTTTATTTAATAAAATATCCGGATCTGGAAAATGATTGAGCAGTAATTGGCGAAAACCTTCTTTAGAATTTTCAACTATATTACCTGCGCGATATTGCTCGCCATCCCAGATACGTGATGAATCAGGCGTACCCACTTCATCCATATAAATTAGTTTATCATTACCGTTTCGGTCTTTGACATAACCAAACTCAAATTTAGTATCAACAAAAATTTGGTCAAGTTTCGCTAATGCCGTTGAAATAACATCAAAACCTTCGGTTAATAGTTTTTCATATAGGCCAATATCGTCAGCTGATTTGAAATTAAAAGCGGCAAAGTTATCTTCAATATTCTTACGCGTAATGTTGACGTCATCTACGGCAGGCACGCCGGGTATATTCTGTAAAATACCTTTCGTTGACGGCGTTTGTAGTAATTGCGCTAACTTACTGTCTTTTTTAAGATCATCAGCCAGTTTGATACCACAAAACTCTCGTTCACCTTTCTCATAAGAGCGCCACATGGAACCGGTAATATATTGACGACAGATAGCTTCAATCATCACAGGTTTAGCTTTTTGTACAATCCAAACAAAAGGATGAGGGATATCGAGAATATGGCTGTCAGCTAAACCTTGCTCTTGAAATAATTTAAACCAATGATTAGAGATAGCGTTAAGTGCAGCCCCTTTACCTGGTACACCTTTCATGCCGCCTTCGCCACGCCAAATACAATCGAAAGCTGAAATGCGATCACTGATCACCATAATAGCTAACGGCGTATCTTCGGCAACATCATAGTTCTTTTCTTTAATTAATCTCTGGCTGTCCGATAATGTTAACCAATAGACAGAACGTACCTTACCACTATGAACAGCGACATCAGTCCGGATAGGCAAATCATTATTTACCGCTAAAATTTGATCAGCAAGACTCATAATAAAACCTTTACTTCCTATAATTAGATTAAACTTTTAAATAAACAGACTGGGTATTACTTAAACTCAACAATCAGCTTAGTTAACGGTTCACTTCAACGTATTTGTATTTCCTGACTTGATAGTCAATTTTTCAATATCTAAAAAAAGAAAAGGACGCCATAGGCGTCCTTATCTCAGAGCTAATATCTCAAACTATGCTAAAGAAGCTTGCGCTTTTTCAACTAAGAATGTGAAAGCTGCTTTGTCGTATACTGCAATGTCAGCTAGGATCTTACGATCGATTTCAATAGAAGCCTTTTTAAGACCATTAATGAAACGGCTGTAAGATAAACCATTTTGACGAGCTGCTGCGTTAATACGAGCAATCCAAAGTTGACGGAATT
>JBAROR010000049.1:0-72255 GCA_049642265.1 Cognaticolwellia sp.
CGGCCACTGATATTTTTTAGTGTTTTCGTTAAACGATCGGAAAGATTTTCAAACATAAATGACTCAAATATTAACTTTGCGCAAAAAATTAGCTCTATTATACCCGTACAATTAATTAGCGAAAGTATAAGTTATGCTTTTAAGCGAATGCCCATCAATTTTGAAAAAACAAGAAAGCATGTGTACAGATCAATAACAGCAAATTTTATTCTGATAAACTGCCTATAGTTACGTCATTTTTGACCGCACGTGAGTACCGTCGCATTGTTATTTACAGTAACGATATTTGCCATAGCAGTGACAACATTCATCCCCAATGCATTTTTATTAAGCTTTGACTCTGATCTAAGTACTCTTGAGGATGATTTTTATGTCAATATTAGGTATATTTTTGCCACAGCCCTTACACCAATCATGATAGGTTTAATTCTCACAGTTGGTTATCCTACTGTGGCAGAGTATTTATGATGGCAAGACTTACAAGTAATACGTCAGTCTCAACGATGTTAGCTGACAGGTAATACATAATCGTAAACTACCGCTTTGGTTTGGGTTTAATGTCTGCGGGAATATGGCTATTTTTAGCGATTAAACCATTACGTAAACTATTGATATAAAGAGTTATGGAGTCTTGCTTCTATTCTGCTAGAATCCTATCAATAACTAGCCCTATTAGTTACCTTATGGACAGTTTTAATTTTTCGGAGCGCTTTGTGGAATTTTCAAGTATCAGTTCATTTACTGCCTTTGCATGTTATAGCATCGCAACATTATCAATTTTATCACGACTATTTCATCCGAAAGGACCGAATTTAATTGTTACACTAATTTTTGCCTGTCTGGCGATAGTTTTTCATGTGTTAAGTAGCTCACAATTTTTGTTCACCCATAACACTTTAAATGTTTCTCTACCCAATGTAGTTTCACTGGTCAGTTTAATTATCAGTTTAGTTATCTCGACAGTGGCCTTGCGGTATAAGGTGAATTTGCTACTACCGGTAGTTTATGGTTTCGCCGGGCTTTGGCAGCTCAGTATGATCTTTATTTCTCCCATCGGTAATATGGAAATTGTTGCCGATAAAGTCGCTATGCTTAGCCATATTACTTTAGCGCTCATTGCTTATTGTGTTTTGGTTATTGCGACTTTATATGCTTTCCAAGTTGCATATATTAATATGAAATTAAAAAGCAAGAATTTACAAGCGGTAAGCCAACTCCCTCCTTTAATGCAAGTTGAGCGACAATTATTCACTATTTTATTTTTAGGCAGCATTTGTTTGTTACTCAGCCAAGCAATAGGCTTTATTTTTCTTGATGGTATGATCGCTAAAGAAAATGCGCACAAAACGATTCTATCGCTAATAGCGTGTGTACTTTATTTTGTTACGTTATGGGGACACTTTAAACAGGGTTGGCGTGGCCAACGCGTGTTGATTTTAACCGTAATATCGACATTTATACTGACTTTGGCTTATTTTGGCAGCCGATTTGTGAAAGAATTTCTCTTATTATAAATTTTAGCGTATAAGTTAACTTTGTATTACTTTTCCAATTTGGTGCTGTAATACCCATCATAATTAATATTTAGGATCCCTTTTTTGGATAACATCTCAACCGATATGCTGTTTGTCGTACTCGGCATCCTCATATTCATATCAGCTTATTTCTCTGGCTCTGAAACTGGCATGATGTCGATTAACCGCTATCGATTAAAACATCTTGAAAAACAAAACCATCGCGGTGCTAAACGCGTCAGTAAATTACTGGCAAAACCAGATAAATTAATTGGCTTAATCCTGATAGGAAATAACTTAGTCAATATTTTTGCGACCCTTATTACAGGTATTATAGCCCAACGTCTCTATGGCGATGCAGGGGTATTTTATGCTGGCTTGCTGCTAACATTAGTTATTTTGATTTTTGCTGAAATAACCCCAAAAACATTGGCGGCGTTATATCCTGAAAAAGTAGCTTTTCCAAGCTCACTTATCCTAGCCTTACTTTTAAAGGTACTCTACCCTTTCGTTATCGCAGTAAATTGGATCACTAATGGCATATTAGCCATTTTGGGGATTAGTTCTGAACAACGCGAACAGCATAGCTTAAGCTCTGATGAGTTACGTACCGTAGTGAATGAATCTGGCGCTATGTTGAAGTCTAGAGATCAAGATATGCTCGTCGGGATCCTCGATTTAGAAAATGTCACCGTCGAAGATATTATGATCCCTCGAAACGAGTTAGTTGGTATTGATATCAATGAAGATTGGAAACGAATCCAAAAGCAACTAACGCAATCAAACCATACTCGAGTGTTATTATATCGTGATAATATCGATGACGTGGTCGGTTATGTTCATATGCGTGACGCATTACGATTAGTATCTAAAGGACAGTTTACCAAAGCAACTTTATTACGCGCTGTTCGTGAGCTTTATTTTATTCCTGAAGGCACACCACTGAATGTACAATTATTAAAATTTCAACGAGCAAAAGAGCGCATAGGTCTAGTTGTTGACGAATATGGTGATATTCAAGGCTTAGTGACCTTAGAAGATATTCTTGAAGAGATTGTCGGTGACTTCACCACAACAATGACACCGACAACTAGCGATGAAGTGAATATTCAACCGGATGGCAGTTACTTAGTCGATGGCAGCGCAACGGTGCGCGATGTCAATAAAGAAATGACTTGGAATTTCCCGACTGATGGCCCCAAAACGATAAATGGCTTAATTTTGGAGTACCTTGAAGATATTCCTGAAGCGAACTTAAGTATGAGAATTTCAGGCTATCCGTTAGAAATTATCGAAGTGAAAGATAACATGATCAAAACTGTTAGAATTTTACCTGATTTTTATATCGGTGAAGATCGAGAAAAATAATCTTTAATTAGCATCTTTAAGAAAGGCACCTCTGATAGTCAATCATTGGTGCCTTTTTTGTATCTCAATCCCTGCTCCTGATAACTATCGCTTTTAATCACAAAATTTACAGCAAAGTATTTCCATAAAAATCTTTCTATTCTTCTACGATTGTTACCTTTTATTGCTACCAAAAAAATACGATCATTTAAAGATCTTTATTCAGCTTTTAGCTATTTTTGTGGATAGAACTTACTACAATTAAAGTTATTCACAAGGTTACCCACAGCAGTTGATCTAAGGATCAACTTTCCACAATTTCTGTGGATAACAAATGCAAGCCCTACAAGAAATAGGCTTTGTATTTTGCAATCGATTTTTCAAAAAAACATAAAGTTTTTTTTTAACTTTATTTTGTATATTTTCTAAGCCTTATTCACGCTGACTTGCTTGAAAATAAGACAATTCATCTAAACTATTAGAAGAACTATGGCAAGAACTATGCAGTATTTAATAAGGACTAAAATAGAGAGAATAAATAAAACAAAATAATTTAACAGGTACTGCTCACTACTATAGATTTCGTATTAAAAGTTAACTCGACCTTTCTTTTTAAGAATAATGCTTCTGATTAAACGCAAATGGGGTGAGATGATTTTAGTTATCCAAACTTAACGTAAAGCTAGTTTGAGAAGTCATTGATAAGGACTGTAAAGCTATTGGATTTAACGTTATGCATTCTGCACTTTACTCGGGGAAATAGAATGTCATGGATACAGGGCACCGATATTGATATTGATATAAATATAGATAATGGCTTGCTCTACATTAGTTAGCTAGCCATTATCTTCATTAATTAATCAGCAAAAAACAAACGCCATAACCAACCATGATCAAGCTCTTTTTCACAGCTTTTAAGTTGACTACTGTAACGCCTAGCACGGTTATCCACTTTTCGAGCAACCTTCACTAACCAAGCTTTTTTCTTATAACTTTTACGCTTAAAACCACCCCAACCTTCGTGGTAATTTAAATATTGATTATAAGCATCCCATTTTGACACTTTATTAATTTTTTGTGTTTTAAAAATAAACCAGCCCATAAAGTCGATAGCATCTTCAAAATCATCGCGATCAGCCCCTGAATTATCCGTTTCTCTAATATAGTCGTCCCATGTCATCGTTTTTGCCTGAGAATAGCCCGATGCACTACTAACACGTCCCCATGGAATAAAACCTAACAGGTAGTCTCTAGGAGGTAATGCGTCGGCTTTAAATGAGCTTTCCTGATACATCATACTCATAGGAACATGAATGGGCACTCCCCAACGTTCACGTGCATCTTTAGCAGCAAAATACCAACTTCTGTGTTCGCGAAATATTTCACACAAATTTTCAGGGTTTTTAGGCGGGCTTGTTGAACAGCTCGATAATGTTACAAAAGCTAACATTGAAATGATAAGTGTTTTAAAAAAATTCATGCACACAATTACTTAAGTTTGAATGATAATATCATGCCAGAATATTTATAAACTTTCATACTAAAGTCTTCATTAGGTAGATTTTTTCTTTTAACTTGGCAGTGTTCATCATTTATATTTCATAAAACAAACCAAGTTAACTGGATTTACTCTGTATATATTTGAAAAATTCACCGAATTATTACCAGAGTTTGAAGGCAACTTTATTTTAGCTAGCCATCATTTCAACAATTATCAGTAAGGACTATTGGGTACCATGGCGCATTTTCCTTAGGAGGAAGGAGAGGTAAGAATAAATATAACGAAAGTAAGAAATAGCAGCAACGCAGCTAAATAAGATGAAATAGTATTGCTCGGTTAAAAAAACAAATACATTTACGAACAAAAAATGAACTATACGAAAAAGGCTGGGTCAAATCTATTGAAAGCGAACCTCCCTGGACTGCTTTCTTATTATTTGCAGCGCGTTATATAACGCGCTTTTTTTTGCGCTTTTTTTGCTTAACGTTTACTCACCACAAGGCACCATAATTCGCATTCAATCATTTCAACATAATCATATTAAAAAATACTAATTAGCGAAGTAGTCCTGCAGAAATGTATCAAAATCAATATCATCACTTTCTTCAATAGCAAATTGTTTTTGTAAAGAATCTGTAGCAGCGTCAGTAAAGTATCTATCGCTAAACTCTTGATAGTCATTAGCTAAAAGCTGTTCGCGATAACCCATTGCTTTGCTAAGCGCTAATTTAGTTAGTGATTGATTTTCATTAACAACAGCCACTAAAACTTGTGCAGATGGTGTTAAGTTCGCATCATTAATTTTAGCCAGCTCTGCAGTAAGAACTTTACCATATAATTGGCTATCATTAGCTTGATCTAATAACGTTGCAATATCAGACATTTTAGCGAAAATTTCACCGCCCCATTGTTGTATCGACTTATCTTCTGTTTTCTCTTCAGCAATATCTCGCAATAATAATGCGGGATCTCGACCTCGTATTACGACAGCATCCATATTATCTTCACTGGTTGCTTGAGCCTCACAGTTAAGTGTCGGGCTGTTTTCAAGCATACAAAATGTAAGAAAAACATCTAAGAATCTCACTTGCTCAACAGTAATACCGGTTGCTGAAAAAGGATTAACATCAAGAGCTCTAACCTCGACATACTCCACGCCTCTATTTTTCAGCGCCTCAGATGGTTTCTCGCCAGCTTTAGCAACACATTTTGGTCGTACAGGCGCGTATAATTCATTTTCTATTTGCAAAACATTGCTATTAAGTTGTTGGTATTGCCCTTCAACCTTAACACCTATTTTTTCGAATTTTTTCGAGGGTAAATTTATAGCATTTTTCACCCCATCTAGATAACCCGATAAATTGTTATAGCATATTTGCAGCGATGATTGCTCACTGTTGGTATAGCCTAAATCACTCATACGTAGTGATGTAGCATATTCAAGATACATATAACCTTTATCCGTTTTTTTAAACGGTAGGTCGGTTGGTTTATTCTTTAAAAAAGAACCACAAATAGCTGGTGAGCTTCCGTATAAATAAGGAATAAGCCAACAAAAGCGTTTATAGTTTCTTAACAGCGCAAAGTATTTATCTGAAATATAATCATCAAGCTCATCGGTATTCTTTTCAATTATTTGCATTGATTGAAAGAAACTTTTTGGAAAAGAAAAATTAAAATGAATGCCAGAAATAACCTGCATCATACTGCCATAACGGTTTTTCAGGCCTTGACGATACACTGTTTTCATTTTGCCTATATTCGATTTTCCGAATTGGGCCAATGGTATTTTATCATCGTCTTCAACAAAACACGGCATACTCAGAGGCCATAATAGCTCACCATCGAGTTGGCTTAAGGTAAACTTTTGTACATCTTCAAGTTGGGCAATAACCGTTTCAGGTTTATGACTTACGGGCGTGATAAATTCAAGTAAAGTTTCAGAGTAATCTGTTGTAATATTTGGATGCGTTAATGCAGAGCCTAAACGCTGACTGTGCGGGCGTTCAGATAACCGTCCTTGTGGTAATACTCGAAGTGCTTCGCGTTCTATACCTCGGCCAAACTGACTCAAAGAAGTTATATGCTTTTCTTGAGCAAAAGCCGAGATATATTCGTTTAGTGATAATGTCAAAGTAATTCCTGATGCGTTACGCCAGCTAGTAAGAGCTATTTAAGGGTGAAATGTAAATTTTCAATGCCTACAGTGATTTATTATTATCTAAATATGAGCTAGGTCAATCAAATAAAGTATAACCAACGGTATTTTGACTAGATTACTCACTATAAATTTACCGCATGGTATTGATAAAATATACGTTATATTTCGCTGATTATTTTACCCGCCTAAAGTATTGACCTGATTTACGGTAATTTCTTTCTCTACTATGAACTTTTTTGTTGCTGTCAGTAAGCTAATGCAGTTTCTTATTTCATGAGCTTACGGTAAAGTTAGCACAAAATAATAATAAAGGTTTACTATGCAAGACAGCATTTTTAGCTTACTTCCTCCCCTTGTTGCTATCATCATCGCCATTTGGCGAAAAAATGCACTTTTTGCACTTTTCTGTGGCGTAGTACTTTGTTATTTAATGATTGCTAATGGCAACCCAATTAATGGTTTAACTGGAGCGACTACGGGCATTGCTGGAGTATTTTATTCTTTAGGTAATGTTTATATTATAAGTTTCAGTTTATTAATTGGCGCATTAGTGACGCTAATGAATCAATCTGGTGCGGTAAATGGTTTTATTAACCACTTGGCGACGTTAAATTTAGTAAAAAATAGCCGACAAGCCAGTATGTTACCAACCATCATCGGCACAACCATTTTTACCGATACTAATCTGAGTATGTTTACTGCCGGTATGGCGAGCCAAAAGTTATTCGACCAACACAAACTTAGCCGAGCTAGGCTCGCTTACTTGGTTGATTCAACCTGTGCCCCAGTGAGTATTTTATTTCTAGTTAATGGCTGGGGAGCTTATGTTTTAGGCTTGCTTGACGGTTATTCGTTTGATGATCCTGTCGGTATTTTGATTGGTACCATCGGCTACAACATTTACGCTATTATCGCAGTAGCTTTAGCTTATTACACCGCATTTAGTGGCCGCGTGTTTGGACCATTGAAACGTGCAGAAACGTTAGTCCAAGAAAAACAAAAAACTACTGTAGACCATGTTGCACCCGCACATATTATGTGGCTACCGATGCTAACACTATTAATAGGCACCTTTATTTTTCTTTGGTTCACCGGAGACGGTGATATACGCCGTGGCTCAGGAGCTTTCTCTGTATTTTGGTCGGTGGTCATTGCCTTAACATTCTTAGTGATCTTAATCCTAAGTCACAAACTTATGCCATTATCTACAATTTTAAAAACCATCCTTAACGGTATAAAGTACATGTCGCCAGCAGTCGCCATTCTCGTACTGTCTTTTGCTTTTGGCGACGCTATTAAAGCACTAGGTACAGGGATTTATGTCAGTCAATTAATTAACGTTGAAGTACCTCTATTTTTAATGGCGCCTATTTTATTTATTGCTGCCGCTTTTATGGCATTTGCAACCGGTACATCTTGGGGAACTTTTGCGATACTCATCCCTATTGCGGTCCCCATTGCGCAACAAAGCGGATTACCTATTGAGTTTTTAGTCGCGGCAGTACTTGGTGGCGGTATTTTTGGTGATCATGCATCGCCGATTTCCGACACTACCGTTGTTGCTTCTATTGCTAGTGGTTGCGATCACTTCGAGCATGTAAAAACCCAATTACCTTATGCTTTATTCGGTGCGTTAGTTACACTCATTGCCTACATCATTATCGGACTGAGCTTTTAATGACAAAACTACAACTCACTGTTGTCGATAACCAAGCAGACTTTGTGGTGATCGATAAACCACAGGACTTTAGTTTTCATGACGAAGAGAGCTTAGGCAGTGGCTTGTTTTCAACAATAAAAGCACAGCTTAAAGCACAACTATCGATCAACGAACTCTACCCGGTACATCGTTTAGATAAGATGACCTCCGGGTTAATTATTGTTGCTAAAAATAGTGCAACGGCTAAAGCGTTTCAGCAATTATTTGAGCTGCACCAAATACAAAAGTATTACTTAGCAATTGCAGAAGGTAAGCCGAAAAAAAAGCAAGGCGTTATCAAAGGTGATATGGAGAAAAGCCGAAGAGGTATGTGGAAATTACTTCGTACGATGAATAATCCAGCGGTTAGTCAGTTTTTTTCCTACACTATTGCACCAAAACAACGACTATATTTAATCAAGCCTCACTCAGGAAAAACACATCAGATTAGGGTTGCGCTCAATAGTATTGGTGTTCCAATACTCGGTGATCCTTTATACAACAGTGCCGCAACTGCCGACCGAGGCTATCTGCATGCATTTGCTTTAAGCTTTAGTTTAAACAATAAGCACTACCAATATACTTTATTACCCAGTACAGGTAGTGCTTTCAATACCGAATTAGCCATTGATGCAATGAATAAAATAACACCACCATGGCAGCAAACATGGCCCAAGCTATAACCGGCTATTAAACACCGAATATATACACAAAAATTCATTTAAAAGAAAAGGGAGCTAAATAGCTCCCTTTTCAATCGCAATATATTATCTTCGCTTGTTTAGAGCGAATGCCAGAAAACAATACCTATTGCCGTTGGACAAACAAACTTTGTATACCAAGGCCAAATCTTCCAAAATAACGAATGTTCAACCATATCGTTACCTTGCTTAAGCTCAGTTAAAATGTCATTGCGAAACCAAATCCAACCAACAAACACACAGCACAACATAGCAATAAGCGGCTGGCCATAAACGGTAGAAATTGAAATAACTAAACCAAATAATGCATCAAAATTAAGCACGATTAAGGCACTTAAAACAAAAATACCGATACCGATAAAAGTCGTCGCTTTTTTTCGTTCAATGTTATGTCGTTCTACCACAAAAGAAACTGGCCCTTCTAACATTGAGATACTGGATGTTAGCGCAGCAATAGACATTAAAATAAAGAAGCCAAATCCAACAAATAACCCAATGCCGCCCATACTATTAAATAAAGTAGGTAGTACATCAAAAACTAAATTAGGCCCTGAGATTAAACTCCCATCTTCACCGAAAATAGCGACACCTTGTGCCTGTGCAACATACATTGATGGAATAATTAACAATCCAGCTAAGAACGCAATTGAAACATCAATGAGAGTAACTTGAGCGCCTAAAGCAACTAAATTCTCTTTCTTAGATATGTATGAACCGTAAATCACCATAACGCTCGTACCTAGCGACAACGAGAAGAAAGCTTGCCCTAAAGCGCTAATCAATAAATCTGGCTCAAATACGCGAGAAATATCAGGATTTAAATAAGCGGCAAAGCCTTCTTTTGAACCCTCTAAAGTAAATACGTAGATGATTAATAAAATCAACAAACCTATTAACATCGGCATTAAGCGTTTAGACCATTTTTCGATACCTTGCTCGACACCTCGACGAATAATGGCAATAGTAAGCATCATAAATAAAGCAGTAAAAATTAAATTACGCTCTATAGATTGTGAAGTAAGCCAGCTTGATGCTTCATTAAAGCCCAGTAAAGAGGTGATCGGCTCTACGGCAAATGACATCATCCACCCTGCGAGAATGCCATAAAAACTTAAAATCAAAGCGGCACAAATAATCCCGCCAAAACCGACGACAAAAGCAAAGCGCTTATGAAAGATATTACGTGATATTTTTTGTAGTGACGTCACCGCATTGGCTTGGCCATATCGTCCGATGAGAAGTTCCGCCATAAAAGCCGGGTATGCTAAACAAAAGGCAAGTACTAAATAAACTAGCACAAAAGCGGCACCACCATTACTTGCCGTTTGTGTAGGAAAACCCCATATATTACCTAATCCTACGGCAGAACCCGCAGCAGCCATGATAAAACCAAAGCGAGAACTGAACGCACCTCTAGAAGCAGCCATTTAAAACCATCATTATTATTATTTGAATAAGTTAATTTACTCAAAGTATTAAGAAATAAACAGCGTTTATTCGTAAAAATCGCCCTGAAAGCTGTTTTAATAACCATTTGCAGCGTAAAGATTTAATTACTGCTTAAATTACAGTCGATATATTGCTAACTGCTATAACTTTCGATTAACAGCATTAAAAACAAAAAAAGAGGCCTAAGCCTCTTTTAAAAATACAATACCCACTTCTCACCAATGGTTACATTAACAAAAATCGCTGATCACTAATCTTTAAAGTTATTAAACTGAAATGACTGTTCTAATTCTGTTTCTCTAAGCAATTGCATCACGGCTTGCAAGTCATCACGCTTTTTACCGGTAACGCGAACTTGTTCACCTTGAATTGAAGCCTGAACTTTTAACTTGCTATCTTTAATAAGTTTAACGACTTTTTTAGCCACGGGTTGCTCTATGCCTTCTTTGAAGGTTGCGACTTGACTAAAGTTTCTACCTGAGCTTTCAGCATTACCTAATGTTAATGCTTTAGCATCAACTTTTCTTTTAACCAATTGTCCGCGCAGCATTGCAGCCATTTGTTTTAACTGTTCGTCTGAATCGCCTTTCATTGTTACCGCAGGGCTTTTCCATTCAAAGCTAGCATTGGTACCACGAAAATCGAAACGAGTCGCCAATTCACGAATGGCATTTTCAGTCGCATTTTTTACTTCTTCCAAATTAATCTCGGAAACAATATCCATTGAAGGCATGGTCATTCTCTATCTAACAAAAATTAGCCATATATTATCAATTTATGCAATTAATACCAATGCTGAGCAACACAAATAAATCGCTTTACCAAGGATAAATCCAAATAAGCCCATATAGCTTTGCTATAAAGTATTCCCCTAAAAGAACAGTGATAGTTTTCATCGCTTAGCCCTGATATGATAAATGGCACCTAATGTCAAAAAGCACAATGACCAACATTTCAATGAAAAGTCGCTATCATCTATTAATTCTTGCCACAATTGTCATCTTATTTTTTTGCTTATACTTTAGCTCTGTCGACTTTAGACGACTAGCTTTTCGTAGTACTCAAATTGACTCTATTGGGCATATCATCAGTTTTTTCTGTTTGACTTGGGTTCTCCACAGCATTTTAAAATTGCCGCTACTTAATACCACATTAACGGTAGCGTTTTACGGCCTGCTAACAGAGTTAGGTCAATATTATTTAGGTTTTCGCAGTGCCCAAGTGAGTGACTTTATTTCTGATTTAATTGGTATAGCCCTGTTTGGCATGATCAGATGGTTTATTCTGATGTATCGTAATCGATCGAGCAATAAGCCATATTTATGAAAATTGCTATCATTGGTCAAGGAGCAATAGGGTTACTTTGGTATCACCAGTTAGCTAAAGACACCTGTAATGATGTCAGTTTACTGTATTCGCCACGTATAAAGTCGATACCAATATCGACCACTTTGACTGATATTGACAACCTCCAAACAAGTAGACCATTAATTATAGCAACCAGCGAAAAATTACAACAAGCTGAGTTAGTTTTGATCTGCGTAAAGTCTTATCATATTAAATCAGTATTAGTGTCTTCAGTAGCGCAAGTAAGTTCTACAGCTAGTATTGTCTTTTGCCATAATGGCATAGTCGACTTTGAGCAATTAAAGGCGCTAAAACAACCTTGCTACACTCTACTCACTACACACGGTAGTAAGATAGTTAAACCATTTCATGCCCATCATACTGGCTTAGGTCATAACGATTTAGGCTTAATCAGTGGCCGTGTTGATGCTATAAAACAAAATGAAGTAATAAGTACATTAGCGAAGGCACTCCCATCATTAACTTTTAGTCATAACATTAAAGAAAAACAATGGCTAAAATTAATAATAAATTGTGTTATCAACCCTATTACTGCCATTGATAATGTTGAAAATGGTCAATTAACTGATAATAAGTACAGCGCGATAATTGATAAGTTACTTATTGAAATAGTCGCTATCGCAGACGATCAAGGCATCAACTTTGATATTAACGAATTAAAAGCACAGATTTTATCAGTAGCAACGAAGACCGCTATGAATAGCTCCTCAATGCGCAGCGACATACAAAAAAAACGTCAAACAGAGATTGACTATATCAATGGCTACATTGTCGGTTTAGCTAAAAAAATGGGCTTGGCTGTTCCTGAAAATGAAAAACTACTAAAACAAGTTAAAGCACTCGTTACTTATCAATAATAAATTCAGATTGTAAGGCTGCCCATAGTTTAGAAAACAATAAAGCCCTTAAACAATAAAATGCTTAAGGGCTTTATTTAAATATCTTGTCGCTACGTTATGACATGACTTAAGGGCGATATACTTTTACATTAGTAAAGCCAGCACCTAATAAATACAACGCCTGCAGTTTACTCATCACACCTTGGTCACAATAAAGTAAGTAATCTTTCGACTTATCTAAATCACCAAATTGAGTCGTCAGTTTGTAAAACGGTAAGTGCATAATCTCTACACCTTCAATAACTAACGGATTATCATCTTCTTCTTCTGGACTACGAATATCGAGTACGACTGCATTGTCAGGGATATTATCCAAGGTATCAACAGCATGAATCTCTTCTTCACTTTCTTTGCCGATATCTCTAATATCAAAAACGCGAGTTTCAGCAATGACTTTATCCAAAATGGAGAAGTCAAAATTGGCTTCTTCTGCTTCAACTTTCGATAATACCGCTTTTACCGTTGGTTTCTTAGAAATAACACCACAATATTCTGGAATAGTTTTAGCGAAATCTTCTGTACCAATTTTACGTGCAATATCGATAATATCTTGTTTATCGTATGCGACAAGCGGACGTAAAATTAGAGTCTCGGTAACACGGTCAATAACATTTAAGTTAGTGAGTGTTTGACTAGATACTTGCCCGACTGCTTCACCAGTAATTAACGCTTGAATGCCCATTTTGTCAGCTACTTTCGCTGCAGCACGCATCATCATACGTTTAAGTACTACGCCCATTTGACCGTTTTCAACGTTCTCGAGAATTTCAGCAACAACCGGTTCGAAGTCAACAGCGAAAAATTTCACTTTATGTGACGCACCAAACTTGTTCCATAAGTAATAGCTAACTTGCTTAACGCCAACTTCGTGTGCTGCGCCGCCTAAATTAAAAAAGCAATAATGTGTGCGGGCACCTTTTTTAATCATTTGGTAACTTGCAACACCAGAATCAAAGCCACCCGACATTAATGATAAAACATCTTCTTGAGTTGCAATTGGAAAACCACCCATACCTTTATGACGTTCCGTAACGATAAATAAATTTTCGTTTTTAATCTCTAGATAAACAGTAACATCAGGCTTCGTTAATTTAACACGAGCAGATTCAACATGCTGATTTAAACCGCCACCAACATATTGCTCAACTTTAATTGAATTAAAGTCGTGCTTGCCGGTACGTTTAACGCGCACACAGAAACTTTTATTTTCGATGTTTTTCGCATGAACTGCTAAAGTTTTTTCAAAAATATTATGTAGATCTGTAAAGTCAGTTTGTTGCACTTCAAGAAATGTTGGGATACCTGGGATTGATTTTAAAGTATCAATCAATTTTAAGCGATTTTCTGGTGTATTATTAGCAGTATTAACTTCAATATTGTCCCAGTTCATTCGCGTTGTAACTTGCTCATCAACACGACGTAATACATTTTTAATATTAGACTCTAATATCTTAGTAAAACGCTTACGCACCGGACGGCTTTTAATGGTAATTTCAGCCTGTAGTTTAACAATAAATTTCATCAACAATAACACCCACACATAGAATGGCGCGCATTATATACCCGTTCCACTTCAAGATGCAATTTCAGTACAACGCTAGATAAGCAAATCAAGACTAAGTTGAGGATAATGTTTATGATTGCTGGTGACGTCTTTTTCTAAACGAATACGCTACATCATAAGGCAGGTTAGTTGATTGGATGCATTTACCAGGAAAGAACATCTTATGCGCCCTATTTATAATAAAGTAATGACAACTTAAAATACTTACGCCCATAAAAAAGGAGTACATCATTTGTACTCCTCACACTAATTTACTTACCAAAAAACTGACTTGTTATTGAATTGATATTGGATCAGTTTCTTTTGCTTTACCTTGATTGATCGCAATTTCTACACGACGGTTTCTCCGGCGGTTTAAGCGATTAGTATTCGGCACTAGTGGCCTTGTATCTGCGTGACCAACAACAAGTAAGCGTGATTGATCGAAACCTGGTACTTTGATAATTTCATGCGCTATCGCCACGGCACGTTTACTCGACAAGTCCCAATTGGAGGTAAATAATTCAGAACTTATACCTTGATTATCCGTATTACCCGAGATCATAATCTCGCCCGGCACCGTGTTTAACAACAAGCCTATTTCACGCATGATAGGTTTAAATTGTGGCTGTAAAAATGCGGAGCCAGAAGGAAATGAACCGTTTTCACGAATACGAATAATAACTTGCTGCCCTAATGATTCTAACTCTATCGCGCCATCTTGAATTTGTTGTTCAAGTTGGTCAGCAATTTTTTTCACTAAGTCATTTACTTGCTCTTGTGACGCTTGTTCTAATTCATCTTTCGCTTTTTGTAACGCTTGTGCCGACATTTCATCAGCCGTACTTTGTGATTGACCACCTCGCTCTGTACCACGTTGTTCTTGGCGACCACCTGCTGACGTTTCATCACCGGCTTGGAATTCCAGCATTTGTTGGGTCATTTCCATGGTTTGTTGCTGAATCACTTCAATCGGCGTTGGCTCAGGTTTACCTGGACGGAATTCTTGAGCAATAATACTAGTTCCTTTGGGAATATCTTTTACTTCTATCTTATTTTGCACACCAAAAGCGAACTTCATCGAACCAGCGATTTGTTTAAATTTTAAGACATCCATTTCTGAAAATGACAAAAGCAAGACGAAAAAACACATCAATAGCGACATTAAATCGGCGAATGTGCCCATCCATGCCGGCAGCCCCGGAGGTGGACATTTACATTTATCTGCCATAATTTACTCCCGCTACTCTTCGGTTGTATCAACAGCTCGCTTACCTTCAGCAAGATAATTTTTCAGTAGGCCTTCGATAACTCGTGGATTCTGGCCGTCTTGAATACCCAATACAGCATCAAGAACTAATTCTTGATTCATTTTTTCTTCTGCCATACGTAACTTTAATTTCGCGGCAATGGGAATGGCAATAACGTTAGCCAAAAACGCGCCATATAATGTGGTTAGAAGTGCTACTGCCATTGCAGGACCAATTGCTTTGGGATCATCCATGTTAGATAACATCGCCACCAAACCAATCAAAGTACCGATCATGCCCATCGCAGGTGCAACATCGGCGAGAGCCATCATCATATTTGAGCCAGTTTCATGACGTTCCGTCGTAAGATCAATATCTTTTTGCATGGTTGCTCGCACCACATCAGCATCATGGCCATCAACCAGCATATCAACACCCTTTTGCATAAAGGCATTCGATATTTCAGCTTCTTCTAATGCTAAAAATCCACCTTTACGAGCGGCATCTGCCATTTCAACTGACTTTTCAATTAGTTCTTCAGGTTTTTCTAATTTAAACATGAAGGATTTACCGATAATTTTACCGATACCGAAAAATTGACCTAAATTATAATTTGATAAAACGACAAAAATTGAACCACCAAAGACAATGATCACTGATTGCACATCTATAAACATGCTAATGTCACCAGCTAGTAACATTGCCATAATCAGTAACCCTACTGCACCGACTATGCCTATTAACGTTGCTAAATCCACAAATGCCTCCGATAAATTGTCTTATATATACTCGCTACGTAGATAGTACCTGATGAATAGGCCTTAGGCGAATAGTTATATTTCTCGTTATACCACTATTATCGCCCGCATTGTCAATAACTTAAGCAGATAACATCAATATATTGCTTATCAGCTTAAATTCATCATTAATTGACCCAGCGCCCCAGCTAAGGTAAGTTTGCGCCTAGAGTTCATATCACGCTAAAAAAAAGCCCATGGCCAGAAAAAAAATTGAAAATTTAAGCTTCGAAGAGTCGTTAGTTGAATTAGAGGCTATCGTGCAAAATTTAGAGCAAGGGGATCTTAACCTTGAAGATTCAATGACCTTATTTGAGCGCGGACTACATCTAAGCCAACATAATCAAGAAAAGCTTAAAGGTGCCGAACAGCAAATCAATATTTTGCTAGAAAAAAACGGCCAAGCACAATTAGAAAAATTTAATACTGATGAGACTACCCGTAGTGACTAAACTTGCAGATATTGATGATGTGCAAGAGCGCATTAATAATTATTTAACTAAAAAACTCGACAGTTTAGTACTAAACGATGAAAAGTTATTAGCTGCTATGCGCTATGGCTTGCTCATTGGTGGTAAACGCATGCGTCCTTATCTAGCCTATATCACTGGCACAGCACTAAATGCTGAGCAGAGTGATATTGACGGTGTAGCCGCTGCTTTAGAATGCATTCACGCCTATTCATTATTACATGATGATTTACCCGCGATGGATGACGATGATTTGCGTCGTGGTCAGCCTACTTGTCATAAAGCCTTTGATGAAGCTACTGCGATTCTTGCTGGCGATAGCTTACAAACACTTGCTTTTGATATTATTGCCAACCATCATTTTTCTGATGCTGTGAACGCTAAGCGCATCAACCTACTGCGTTATTTAGTTAATGCCGCTGGTTATCAAGGTATGTGTGGTGGGCAAGCTCTAGATCTAGGTGCTACTGATAAAGTTATTTCTCTGACAGAATTGGAAGCATTGCACTCATTAAAAACAGGTGCCTTACTTGAAGCTGCAGTAATGATGTCTGCTGAATGTAGTAGTGAAGCAAGCCAAAGTGATAAAGAGCAATTAGCTCATTATGCGAAACTGATTGGTTTAGCCTACCAAGTACGCGATGATATTATTGATATAACATCAACCGAAGAAGAACTAGGTAAACCTGCTGGATCTGACCTTGCCGCTAATAAAAGTACTTACCCTGCACTACTGGGTTTACAAGGCGCGCAAGAAAAAGCAGAAAACTTATATCAACAAGCGCTTCAAGCTTTAAGCACTTTGCCCTACAATACACAGAGTTTGTCCGATTTTGCGACTTTCATTGTCAGTCGCAAACATTAATATTAATACTTAATAGAATAATATGACTATAAACCTAGCTGAATACCCTTTATTGGCCAACATCGATATCCCTGATGATTTGCGCAAACTAGATCGAAAAAAACTGACACAAACCAGTGAAGAGTTAAGACGCTACCTGCTAAATTCAGTTAGTAAAAGTAGCGGTCATTTTGCCTCCGGATTAGGCACTATAGAATTAACCGTTGCCTTACATTATGTGTATAACACTCCATTTGATCATTTAATTTGGGATGTTGGTCATCAAGCCTACCCGCATAAAATATTAACCGGTCGACGAGATCAACTACACACTATCCGTCAAAAGGACGGCTTGCACCCATTTCCATGGCGTGAAGAGAGCGAATACGACGTTCTTAGTGTCGGACATTCAAGCACATCAATTTCTGCAGCTTTAGGTTTGGCCGTTGCTGCAGAGCAAGAAGCAAAAAACCGTAAAGTTGTTGCTGTTATTGGTGATGGCGCGATGACCGCAGGCATGGCATTTGAAGCACTCAATCATGCTGGCGATATCAACAAAGATATGCTCGTTATCTTAAATGATAATGAAATGTCGATTTCAGAAAATGTTGGCGCTTTAAATAATCATTTAGCTAAAATGCTTTCAGGCAGTATTTATACTGGTATTCGCGAAGGTAGCAAGCGCATACTTAAAAACATTCCACCGATTAAAGAACTCGCCAGTCGCGCCGAAGAGCATTTAAAGGGTATGGTTGTACCAAGCACCTTCTTCGAAGAGCTTGGTTTTAACTATATTGGACCTATTGATGGGCATGATGTTAATGGCTTGGTCGATACCATTACTAATATGCGTAACCTTAAAGGCCCACAGTTGCTGCATATTGCCACTAAAAAAGGCAAAGGTTATCAACAAGCAGAACAGGACCCGATTAAATATCACGCGGTGCCTAAATTTGATCACACCGAAACAACATTACCTAAAAGCGCCCCTAGCCTACCGACTTATTCAGCAATATTTGGTGATTGGTTATGTAAAACAGCGGAACATGACGAAAAGTTAGCCGCTATTACCCCTGCGATGCGTGAAGGCTCAGGTATGGTGCAATTTAGCCAACGCTTTCCAGAACAATATTTTGATGTCGCGATTGCCGAACAACATGCGGTAACTTTTGCTGCGGGTTTGGCCATTGGCGGACGTAAACCTGTTGTTGCTATTTACTCAAGCTTCTTACAACGTGGTTATGACCAGTTTATTCATGATGTTGCCATTCAAAACCTACCCGTTTTGTTTGCTATCGATCGCGCCGGTATTGTCGGCGCTGATGGCCCAACACATCAAGGTTCATTTGACTTAAGTTTTATGCGTTGCATACCTAACTTAACGATTATGGCGCCATCTGATGAGCGTGAATGCCAATTAATGCTTAACACGGGGTATAAATTAAATACACCTGCTGCGGTACGTTATCCACGTGGTTGTGGCAATGGTGCTGAACTACCTTCAATCAATGAAACCATTGAAGTTGGTAAAGCTAATACGATACGTACAATTGATGACAGCACTACAATTGAAACTAAAGTAGCGATACTCAACTTTGGTACAACACTAGCCCATGCGAAAATAGCAGCTGAAAATATCAATGCTACGTTAGTTGATATGCGCTTTGTTAAACCGCTAGATCAAGACATTATCAAAACATTATGTGCTAGCCACGACTGTATCGTCACCGTTGAAGATAATGCCATTGCGGGTGGTGCAGGCTCAGGCGTTAATGAGTTTATTTTAAGCCAAGGTATGGCGAAAAAAATCCTTAATATAGGGCTACCCGATAGTTTTATTAAGCACGGAACACAGGCTGAAATTCACCAAGAATTGGGCTTAGATAGTGAAGGGATAATTCACAAAATTATGCAATTTACCAAATTATAATTGCATAAATTTCTTGCAGTATAAGCCGTTTATCTAAAAAGCGGCTTAATTCAATCAATCTCTTTTATTGCTCTTCCTGAGAGAATAACGTAATTCCTCCCTATACTAGCCAGGGATCGCTAATGACCTAACTAATATCATTCTATCCTCAGTTTAGCTAATCTATATTCATTTCAGGCTCTAAATATAACTCAATTACATTTAGTTACTTTTTCTTTAAATGAAAAATTAACTGTGTTTTAATTGATCAGAATTCTATCTTATTAGTTAAATAAGGAATATTTAATGATACTTCAAAAAAGTTTAATTTCGCTTGCGCTTATTTCAATACTTGGCGCCTGCGGAGGATCAGACAGTAAAAGTACAACTCCAACACCTACACCCACTCCCACACCTACTCCAACACCTATTACGACAACTATCGACGGTAAAGCAATCAAAGGCACGATAGCCAATGCTATCGTTACAGTTTACAAGTATGTTGATGACGAAGCTGTAAAATTAACGGGTGATGAACTAGAGAATACTTCTGTTATAACAGAAGATGATGGTAGCTATACTGTCACCATAAAAGATTATGATGGCGCGATTAAGGTCGAACTATCCGTTGGTCCAGATACCACAATGATTTGTGATGCTCCTGCTGGCTGTGCCGATGTTGCATTTCGTGCACCAATCGCACTTGCAACTGTCGACCCGACATTAATTTTGTCTGCTATTTCAACGGTTGGCAGTGCTAATAACGGTGCTGTAAATGTTAATGTTTCTGCTTTAACGCACTTAACTAGCGCATTAATAGAAGCTGCTGAAGGCGGCGTAAATGCACAATCAATTCAGCAGCAATCTTCCATCATTGCTAACGCATTTAATGTTAGCGGCAGCTTAACAGAACTTGAACCTACACTTGTAGATAGTGCCAGTGCTGTAGCCAGTGAAGATAATTTTAACGAACTGCGTTATGGCTTAATTAACTCCGGCATTATGTCTGCTTTATTTTCTGGTCAGAGTAATGCTAGCAATATCATGTCAACTAGCTTAGCTAGTGCTGTGAATGACTTAATTGCAAACGACGGTGCATTATTAATTAACCAAGATGAAAATGTTGATGGTTTTGAGCTTTCGCTAGTTGATGTATTAAATGGCGCAGGTGAAGCGGCTAATGCTGCTGCAGAAGCCATAGCAGCAGATCCAGAACTTGCTACTAATACAGAAATGCTCACACAACTCGAACAAGAAGAAACTAACTTAGAAAATCAGTCTGAGTTCGCACAAGCAAATGCTGGTGACAACGGACGAATAGATCCTGTTGTTGAACAGCCAACCGAAGGTGATGCTATAGCGAAAGCAAAAGCTATGGTAGAAGATATTCGCTTATTCAGCCATTTATTTGAAGTAGGTACGGATTCAAATAGTGCTATCAGTGGTGAAGGTGAGGCATATGTCACCTTAATTGAAGAAGCTGGGGTCATGGTTGAAACAGAGGCGGCAAGCTTTTTACTGCTTGCAGAAATTGCTGATGCCATTACCCAATTAAGTGCAATGCACGAGAGTGGTACATTATCAGGTACCGAATTTTCAATAGACGAATATCTCAGTTTAGAAGGCGCAGAAGGCACTATTACTTTTGATGAAGAAACCGCCAATGGTGGAATACTCTTTTCAGTAAATGCACTCTCTGGAACTGAAGTTGTCAAAATATCAATTAAAGCGGTCATTGCTGAAGATGGTAAAGACGTAACATTAAACCTTGATGGTTCGATTGAATCTACAGGTGCTAAATTAGTATTAGCTGATGGTAGCTTTGCCAAAATAAATCTCGATAGTGCTATTAGTCGAACTGCGCTTGAAGATGATACTTTTGAGGGTGAAATTACTTCTGGTGAGCTAGAGCTCAGTGTCACTTTAGAGCAAAAAGCAACAACTAGCGTGACAAACCCTGTTAAATTTTCTGGGTTAGTCAAAACTAAGTTAATACCAAAAACTGTTCCGACTTTATCTGTTGAATACATCTGGAACGAGAATAATAACACCGGTGAATTCTCTGTCGAGCCAGAAGTTAAAACAGTAGTATTGCCTGAAATGTTAACCTTAAGTGGTGGCTTTAGCTCAGCCGAAGGCAATTTGATTAAAGCCACCTTAACAGCAAGCATTAAAGACCTTGAAAGCTACCAAGCACCTGATTTTAAATATATCGGTAAGCCAGTAGAGAGTATTGCTACTATCAGCTTTTCTGATGATAAAAACACCATTATTATTACTGAATCAGACATGGTCAATAATGAGCAACAAACCACTGAAACTCGTGTCTTTACGCCTGGCTCTCAAGTCGGTGAATGGTCAGCCACCAGCAGTGTTGCCTCTGCTTTCCCTGAAGAACATTATTGGGGTACGGGTATTGAGCGTAAAATTATTACTAAACGCTTTGACTCTGGTATTACTGAGCAAGGTACTTTATACACTCGCGCCTATATTAGTGGTGCAAGTGAAAATAATTTTGGTGCAAAATCGGTAAGAATAACGCCGAAAGATTATAACAGTGACAACCTAACTGATGGTTATGATATTGATATCATCGATACTAATTGGGATTCGGACGACAAAGAATATGACGCAACAAGTTTAAGTACTTTAATTGACGCTGACGGTAATATATTAACAAGTGATGGTAATGTACATCCTCGTGATACTGCTTGGACTACGTGGGGAGCTTCTAGTATTGAGCAGTTCATGATGGATAATGAGTATCAGTTAATCGCGAACCCTCTAACAGTCAATAATGGCGCAGAGCTATTAGCGCAAACAATTGCTAACTGGTGGAAAAACAAACGCTCCGCAACTTATGATGATATTGGCGAAGTAACAGCCTTCTTTTCGGAGGAGGATCTAGTCAACATTGCAAATAGTCAAAATAACGAATTAAGCCCTGAAACCTATCTAACAAAAGCGCTACTTAAGAACGCATATACGGTAAATGTTAGTGTAAATAATCAAACAGTTATTGTAAAAGATGAAGTATATACAAGAACTTATGATTTAAATTACACTAGCCAAGGCAACTTTGTGTTTGACAGAAAAATAGTCGGTATAGATCAGCCAACCATTCACGATATCAGAACTTTTTCAACCATTGATTCAGGTTTAGATGTACCTGAAATAACTCTATTTAGGGTTAATACATTTGATGGTAACCCTTCTTATACATTATTACGCAACATCCCAGTTGATACTAATGGTGATAACAAAGTAGATTATTTTGATCGAGCGATGACAAGTAGTGGATTCATCAACGCTGATGGTGTGTTAGTTGATGAAAATGGCAATCCAATCGCTGAAATGCGCTACCTTAATTGGAGCGAGGATTATGCAGGCACTTTTGGTGATTGGAGAGTTCCATTTGATGTACTTGCTATCAATAATGGGTTGGATGCATATAAAGCTTGGTTAATCAACATTCGAGATTCAAAACTATACGCTTACATTGACGGTATAGGCAATGTAGATAGTGAGCTATCTCAGGCTGATATTGATTCTTTTAAAGCTGGCGAAACCGTAACATTTGATGCTTATGTTACGACACCTAGTAATATTGAATCGCTTGAAAACAATGATGTTTTCTTAGATGTAAATGCGGCATTATCTCTGGAGACTATTTTAGGTGATTATCAAGTTAATGTGATGCTATCAGGTGATCGTACCGCATTAAATGAAGGTAAGTTTGATCTTGATATGCAATACAAGTTGTCTGATGAATCAGCTATGCGTAAGTTTAGTGTTCATATGAAGACTGATGAAGCTAGCAGAATGACGATGAGTAATAGCGAAGGTGTACTTATGGTGCTAAAAGAACCAGAAGAAGGCTCTACTAGCAATGTTATTGGTACTATTGTTGTTACTACTTCAGCTGAAAAAGTCGCTGATATTGAGGACCGCGATGGCGCCATCGTTATTGTCTACAGTAACGGTGAAGTTGAAACATTATAATAACTAATAATTTATCATAATGTTAAAAGCCAACCAAATCATTGGTTGGCTTTTTAATATCTACTTAAAAATCAATTAAAACATCCACCTAAATAGCAAAATTTACGAATAAAAGTTTAATAAAAGCAATAAAAATATTAAGGACGATTAATGAAGAAAAGGCTACTTTACATATCAGGGCTATGGGCTTTAGCGACAGCAAATTCCTATGCAGCAACCTCTGTTGAAGCATTCGTCACGAGTCACTCTTTTAGTAATATTTTACCGATAAAACAGCTGATAGAAGATGATTGGCAGCAAGCTCCAGAACAGTCAGCCAGTGATGCTTTCACCCAAAATGAAGTCGGGCTTAGAACTTATTTTAATAACTTTTCGCTCAGTATCTCTCAACGTTATGATTATTTTGTCGAAGCCAATGGTGATACCGCGCAAGCCTTTTATCTAGACCGTAACGACTTAGCGCTTGATAGCCAAAGCGAATATCATGCTAAGCTCAGGTTATTCCATCAACGCAGTAATGGTATTAAAGTTGGTTATAAGCTTAATTTTGATCGTTTTTCTACTGAGCTAAGAGTAGGTTATTGGCGTTTACTAGCGACACGTGAATCTCAACTCAATGGCTTAATATCAAGTGATCTCAATGGAAACATTGCAGCTGATGCACAATTAAGTGAGTTTTACTCTACAAATAACTTTCTAAAACGCCAAAACAGCGATGATTGGCAAACGCAAGGGTCGGGAGTCACAGTAGATCTTCATATGCGCTGGCAGCCAAGTAACAACATCGATATTAGTCTTGATATTACCGATCTTTACTCAGATTATAAACTTGATAATGCTGGCTTTAGCAAAGGTAGAATAGACACTGACGGCACTTTTATTAATAGTGTTGGCGGTATCGCTTATGTGCCTTTGTATAGAGGTATAGAAACAACAGCTCGTCATAACTTTGAACTACCCGAAACAGTAAATTTGGATGCCATCTACCGTACCGACAACTTAGCTTATCTAACTCACTTTACCCGCCAAGGTGATATTAACTTTTACTATGTTGGTGTTCAATTCGAATCAAAGGACAGCACAACAAGGTTACTATTTGATATTGAAAATTCAGCTCCGGAAATCCAATTCCACAACAAGTGGATAACAGCCTATTTTTCTATTGATGATACCGATATAGATCAGGTTATGCTGGCAAAGCTAGGGGTAAATGTTCATGTCGAATTTTAGCTTATAGACATTATAAAAAAAGCGTATTGAGTTGATTCAATACGCTTTTTATTTTAGTTTTTGCTGCTTATATTTATCTAAGTTCGCTATTTTTACACAGCAAGCTTAATCAGCAATATACTCAACCACCTCTAAACCAAAGCCTGAAAGTGAATGATATTTAGTTTGTGAGCTTAATAGACGCATTTTACTCACGCCTAAGTTAGCTAAAATTTGTGAGCCGACACCAACGTTGCGAGAGCCAACATGACGTTTAACTTCTTTAACGGCTCCACCGGCGTCTAATTTTGCATACTTTTGTACTTGCGCAATTAGCTCCATAGGTGACTCATGCTTGCCTAGTAAGACTAACACACCACCTTCTTTGCCAATCTTTTCTAACGCATCAGCCATTGGCCATTTAGCGACACTTTCGCGTTGGCTAAATAATAAATCTCTAAAGGTATTTTCTAAATGAACACGTACTAAAGTTGGCTCTTCTGGCTTAATTTCACCTTTCGTTAAAGCAAAGTGTGCTTGACCGTCAATAGTGTCTTTAAATACCGTTAAATCAAAATCACCAAATGCTGTTGGTAACTTACATTGAGAAACACGTTCAATGGTGGTTTCGTTAGCATTACGGTATTCAATTAAATCGGCAATAGTGCCCATTTTAACGCCATGTTTTTCAGCAATAACTTCTAAATCAGGACGGCGCGCCATGGTGCCATCTTCATTAAGTATTTCAACAATAACAGCAGCTGCTTCAAGGCCCGCTAAACGTGCTAAATCAACACTAGCTTCAGTATGGCCAGCACGATTTAATACGCCGCCATCTTTAGCAATTAGTGGGAAAATATGACCAGGTTGTACGATCGAGTTATGATCAGCATTTTTTCCTACCGCAGCTAGTACGGTTGTAGCGCGATCTGCAGCAGAAATACCGGTAGTTACACCTTCAGCAGCTTCAATAGAAACCGTAAAGTTAGTGGTAAATTGTGCATCGTTCTTATCAACCATCAAAGGTAATTTTAACAGTTCACAGCGCTCTGCTGACATTGGCATACAAATAAGGCCACGGCCATGTGTTGCCATAAAGTTAATCGCTTCTGGCGTAACTTTTTCAGCTGCCATAATGAAGTCACCTTCATTTTCGCGATCTTCATCATCCATTAAGATGACCATTTTACCTTGAGCTATATCGTCGATAATCTCTTGTGGCGTGTTTAAATTCATGACAACCTCTTTATTTAATAAAACCACTGCGCGCTAATAACGCGTGTGTAACACCTGACGCTTCTGGCTTGTCAGCTGTTTGCTTGGTAAGTAATCTTTCGATGTATCGGGCGATTAAATCAACTTCTAGGTTAACTTTAGTGCCCACTTGATATTTACTGATAATAGTTTGTTGTGTGGTATGTGGCACAATCGTTAAACGAAACTTATCTGCTGTTAAGCTGTTAACGGTTAAGCTTGTACCATCAATAGTAATTGAACCTTTTTCGGCAATATAGGCGGCTAGTTCTGTTGGCATAGTCAGCCAGTAATCAATACTATTACCTTTATGCTCAATGCTGGTAATTTCACTCACGGCATCAACATGCCCTGAAACCATATGACCGCCAAAACGTGTCGTTGGTAGCATCGCTTTTTCAAGGTTAACGCTATCACCAATCTGATAATGTGCTAAACCTGTGCGTGCTAATGTTTCACTAGAAACATCAGCACTAAAGCTTGAACTGTCTATCGCAACAACCGTTAAGCAAATGCCGTTAGTGGCAATTGAGTCGCCTAATTTAACATCTGACAAGTCTAATGCTGCAGTATCAATAGTGACACGTGCGCCACCACCGGAGGTATTAATTGCTCTCAAACGCCCTACGGCTTCGATGATCCCTGTAAACATTGTTTATCTCGTCATTTATTTGTCTGTTTATACTGAAAAGAATAATCTTGTCAGCCTATCGATACTAACGACTAAATTTTGCCGTTAATCTAATATCTTTGCCTATCATGCGAATGTCGGTAACATCGAGATTTTTCGCTGCTGATAATTGCTTAACGTCGGGCATATTGACTAAACTTTTTCCGTCACTGCCCATAAGCTTAGGCGCTTGGTAAAGCACTAATTCATCAACTAAATTTTCGCTAATAAATGCGCCCGCTAACTGAGCACCTGACTCGATTAAAATATCGTTCAAACCTTGTTTGGCTAAATAAGTCAATAATGCGCGAAGATCGATATGATCACTATCTTTCGCCTTAACGATAGGCACTTGTTCTACAAAATGAGGCCAAGTTAGGTCATTTTCAATAGTATGTCGAATTAATAATATTTTACTCTCACTTTGGAATATCGCGAGATCAGGTGTTAACCGGTTTTTGCTATCAATAATAATGCGTATCGGTTGTCTAACATCGGCTTCTGCATAGCTATTTTTTAACTCACCTAAGTCATGCCAACGAACGGTCATCTTTGCATCATCAAAAATAACGGAATCAGCACCACAAACAACCGCACAACTTTGTGCTCTAAGTCTTTGTACATCAGTGCGCGCTTCACTAGAGGTTATCCATTGACTTTCACCACTGGCCATTGCAGTTTTGCCATCAAGACTTGCTGCAAGCTTAACGCGAACATAAGGCAGCTTTGTGGTCATTAAATGGATAAAGCTAGGATTTAAATCGCGAGCATCTTGCTCAAGTAAGCCAAATTGTGTCGTTATACCGGCTGCATTTAAAAGTTCAAGACCGCGACCCGAGACTTTTGGGTTAGGATCAACCATAGCAGCTACAACATGAGCAACTTCTGCTTTAATTAATGCTTCAGCGCACGGTGGTGTTAAACCATAATGACTACAAGGCTCTAACGTAACATAAGCAGTAGCGCCTTTCGCTTTGTTGCCGGCTTGTTTTAACGCATGAACTTCAGCATGCCCCTGCCCTGCTTTTTTATGAAAGCCTTCACCAACGATTTCACCATCTAATACTAAAACACAACCAACACGAGGATTAGGAGAGGTAGTAAAATGCCCCTGCTTTGCCAAGTGTAAAGCGCGCTGCATAAATTGATAGTCTTGTAACGAAAAATTGCTCATTCTTGAACTCTGAGTTAAATAATAATATGTTTAGTTATAACAATCGCTCAAGCTAATTAGTCATCATCGCCTAAACGAGCTATTTCTTCACCAAACTCTTTAATGTCTTCAAACGAGCGGTATACCGAAGCAAAACGAATATAAGCCACTTTATCTAAGCTTTTTAGTTGTTCCATAATAATAGTGCCCAACATTTCGCTCGACACTTCACGTTCGCCAGTCGCTCGTAATTGAGATTTAAGTTTATTAATCGACAATTCCATTTCTTCGGTGCTAACAGGTCTTTTCTCTAACGCGCGTAATAAGCCATTACGCATTTTATCTTCGTTAAATGGTTCACGAGAGCCGTCACGTTTTATAATGCGAGGCATCACTAACTCAGCACTTTCAAAGGTAGTATATCTTTCATGGCACGCTAAACATTCGCGACGGCGGCGGACTTGATGACCATCAGAAACTAAGCGGGAATCGATAACTTTAGTATCGGTGGCTGAACAAAAAGGGCAATACATGGATAAGTTCCACAGTCGTGAGAATTTAATTTCGCTATTTTAATTGAAAACCGTTCATTAAGCTAAAAATCTTCTGTTGAAAATAAAAATGGCCACAAATGTGGCCATATAGATCTTTAGTCAGCAAGTACTAAAGATTTTTAATTGTAAAACTGATTACTTATAAACAGGGAAACGTGCACAAAGCTTACTAACACCCGCTTGAACTTTAGCGATAACATCATCGTTATTGATATCGTCTAAAATATCACAAATCCAACCAGTCGTTATTTTCGTTTCTTCAACACCAAAACCACGACGAGTGATCGCTGGTGTACCTAAACGAAGACCTGACGTTACAAATGGTGAGCGTGGGTCATTTGGCACAGAGTTTTTATTCACTGTGATGTGAGCACGACCTAGCGCAGCATCGGCATCTTTACCGGTAATATCTTTATCAATCAGATCAAGTAATAACAAGTGATTTTCAGTACCGTTTGATACAACTTTATAACCACGTTCTTGCAATACTGCCACCATAGCTTTGGCGTTATCTAGAACATTTTGTTGATAAACTTTAAACTCTGGCGCTAGTGCTTCTTTGAATGCTACCGCTTTCGCCGCGATAATATGCATTAATGGACCACCTTGGCCGCCAGGGAAAACTGCACTGTTTAATTTCTTATAAATCGCTTCATCATCACAGCCTGAAACAATTAAACCACCGCGTGGTCCTGCTAATGTTTTATGTGTAGTCGTTGTTACTACATGTGCGTGTGGTACTGGATTAGGATATAAACCCGCAGCCACTAAACCAGCAACATGCGCCATATCAACGAAAAAGTAAGCATCAACTTTATCTGCAATTTCACGCATACGAGCCCAATCAACAACACCTGAGAACGCAGAGAAACCACCAATGATCATTTCTGGTTTGTGCTCTATCGCTAGACGTTCTAATTCAACGTAATCGATATCGCCAGTTTCAGGGTGCAAACCATATTGAATCGCTTCATATGATTTTCCTGAAAAGTTAACATGAGAACCATGTGTTAAATGTCCGCCATGAGCCAAACTCATGCCTAATACTTTACCACCTGGAGAAACTAGTGCTTGAAAAACAGCAGCGTTTGCTTGTGAACCTGCATGTGGTTGTACGTTAGCATAAGTCGCACCAAATAATTCTTTTGCGCGGTCAATTGCTAATTGCTCAGCAATATCAACGTACTCACAACCACCATAGTAACGTTTACCTGGGTAACCTTCAGCATATTTATTGGTCAGTTGAGAACCTTGAGCTTCGAGTACACGTGGGCTACAGTAGTTTTCAGAAGCGATAAGTTCAATGTGTTCTTCTTGACGAACAACCTCGTTACTCATAGCTTGATATAGTTCTGGATCAAAATCTGCAATATTCATATCACGTGTAAACATGTTATATCCTCAAATAGTCTGCCATTGGCAATTGCTGGGGTGGCGTAATTTCAAAATTAATTGCGGCATATTTTGCCTGAACTTATAAGGCTTGTACACGGTAAAAGTCGGCTCTTTTAGTTCATTTTGCAATCAAATCTATTTTTGAAGTCTGCATTAAAAGCTTTCAATTATAGCTTCAATAAATAGCAAAACTAATATACTGTCTATAAAAAACAAATACAACAAATTTAATGCAGACAATGCAAATATAATCAAAATTAAATTCGGAAGTTTAATTAAATTCTGTTTTTTATACTTTATTTATTTGCAGAAGGTGTTGATATTCTTTTTTACGTTTTCTGTGCAGATAATCCGCCACAATATAGATAGTGAGCATAATGCTATTCGCCATTAAATAGGCAGGTAAAATCGCTTTATCACTTGTTTGACCTACAGTATAAACAAACCAATTAAGCAAAGGTAGACAAGGTAGAATAGAGACTTTCGTTATCCACATATACTTCATCGATGATTCACTGCTAGCAATAGCATTATCAATGGCTTTTTCAGGGCTGTCAGATAACTGTGACCATGTTGCTATGCGAATTTTAGCTTCAAAATAAACAAAGATGATGGACAGAGCACCACCCAGTCCAATATAAATATTAACGGGTTCGCCCCATTGGCCATCGTAAACACCATATAAAAAAACAAGTAATAACCCTAGTGTTACTAAAATGTTGAGCGCAAAACAAAACTTTGCACCTAGCGTTCTTCGTCTAGTGCGTTTTACTAGTGCGGTTATATCCGCTTTTATAGTCGGCTGCGCTTGCCAATCTTGCGTTAATTCAGCCCAAGTGTCATCAAACACTTCGGTGGAATCTTCAATAGGCTTTTCTTTTTGAATAAGCAGTGTTTCTGTAGATACAGGCTTTCTCTGTGATTGTTCACTGCCAATTGTCGTTTTAATTTTATCGTTTTCTTCGTTCATACTGCCTCCAGCAATTGCATTAAAGCAGTTTTTGCTCGCTGTAATCTGACACCAACCAAGTTTGTTGTAATAACCAATACGTCGGCAATTTCCTGATAGCTCATCCCTTCAAGTGCCAAGGTGATCACTTGTTGTTGCTCAAGCTTTAGTTTACGAATGCCTTGAGCAAGCCGTTGTTGTCTTTGATTTTGATCTAATGATTGGTACGGTGTGAGTTGCGGGCAAATCGACGCATCTGTATGACTTACTTGATCATTTTCTAAAGGTTCTTGTGCTTGCTCTGTTTTTACTGTTTTCATAGCTTTAGCAACATGTGTAGCTAACACGTTGTGAGCAATTCGAGCAATAAAGGTTTTAACGGCAGAGTCGGCGCGAAAGCTAGGTAAGGCTCGCCATATATTTAAGGCTATTTCTTGAAAAAGCTCTTCTTGAATTGCGGGTTTAGCTTCAAAGCCATTAATGATATGACGCAGCAGTTTCTCATGGTCAGAAACCCAGTTGATAAATATTTCTTGATTGCTCAATGAATAACCCAGTTGATGTGTAGCCGTTTTAAAACAGTCTTTTTTTTCGTTGACTAATTCTACTGAGTTATTCATTTAATTCAATCTTAACTATAGTGTGACTAACTTAAAGACATCACGACTTTTTCAGAAGTCAGTCGCTTCGCCAAGATTAAGACCAAAGCCGCTGTTAAACCTAGCGTCGCAACGCTGGTAAATAACAAGGCATTCCAATCAACAGGTAAACCTTTGAATACGTCTTCCATTAATAATGACTGACCTGAAATAGGCATCCAGTTAATCCATGCTGGCTTGTCGTCCATCATCATGAGTGCAAAAGGGATAAAGCTTGGTGCCATAATCAACATAGTCACTGTTGATTGGGCTTCTTTAAAACTTTTAGCTTGAAAAGCAAATAATAGTTGTAACGATGCGGCAAGAAAGCAAATAGGCACCAACAACAATAGTAAAATGATAAACGTACTAGCGTCGATATTAAATGTTGCGCCAATTTTGGTCAGATCGACAAAGTTCATCGCTACCGAAGTTAGCACGAGCATTAACATTATTGAGATAATTGAAATTGAACTCGCACAACTCAGCTTCGCTAAGACTATTTTCAAGGTACTCACGGGCTGACACAATAGCATTTCTAATACATTTCGTTCACGCTCACCTGCACTCGAATCAATAGCTACTGGTAAGCCTGACATAAAGGCCGCCATCATTAAGTAAACACCTAAAATTAATGAGATCATCACCGCATTACTACTTGGTAAAGAAGTATCTTGTTCAAGTAATTTAATCGGTTGTAATAATTTAATATCAACACCACGAACTAAAAGTCGTTTATAACCAATAGTAAGTGAATGCTCTCTAATGATGTCTTTAATTCGACGAATAGGTGATGATAACGATTTCTCGTTATAATCAGCTCGCAAAGTGAGCTCTATCGGCTTACCTGCTGCCATATCAGCAATAAAGGTATCAGGAATAGTTAACTCAATATTACGCTCATTCCAGTTACGTTCTTCATCTTCAGGCACATCAGCAAAAGATAAAATATTTTCATCTTTTAATGCTTTAATTAATTTTGGCGCATGTTGCTCACCCGTATACTTTACGTATACAGCTGGATTATCTACCGCTTCTTTAATCGCAACTTTTAGCATAACCATGATCATGATAGGCATTAGCAACGCCATACTCATCGCAACCATTAACGCGCGTCTATCACGAAAAGCTTCTTTAAACTCTTTAACCATTAAGGCTTTCAATTGCATCATGCGGCAACTCCTTCATCTGAGCCTATAAGTTTAACGAAGGCTTCTTCCAGTAATTTTTCGCCAGCTAAGTCGCATAACTCTTGTGGTGTGCCTTGAGCGGCTAATTTACCGTTAGAGACAATAATCACGCGATCACAAAGTGCTGCCACCTCTTGCATGACATGTGAAGAAAACAAGATACAGTGACCTTTCTCTTTAAATTTAGCTAAATGATTACGTAAAATTCGTGTGCTCATAACATCTAAGCCACGTGTTGGTTCATCAAGTACAAAGTTTTGAGGTTGGTGCACCAACGCTTGAGCCAAAGTTACTTTCATACGCTGACCTTGAGAAAAACCAACAGTTTTACGATGTGCTAATTCAGTCATTTCTAAGTCATTAAGAATTTGTTCAATAGCAGCATGCTTATTGGCACCATGTAAACCGTGAATACTGGCAAAATAGTCAATTTGTTCATAAGCAGTTAAACGCTCGTATAAACCGAATTTATCTGGAAATATACCTAATAGTTTTCTGGCTTTGATTGGCTCTTCGGTCACTTTAATACCATCAATGGTCGCATAGCCTTCATCAGCACGAAGTAAGCCATAAAGTGTTCTCAAACAGGTAGTTTTTCCTGCTCCATTAGGGCCTAAAATCCCGGTTATCTCACCATCTTTAGCGGTAAACGACAAACCATCAAGTGCTTTAACAGTATTTTTTTTGCTGACGAAACTTTTATGTAAATTATTAACTTCAATCATGATTTATTCCTTTGCCGCTGCTGGCATAACACTAGAGGTTACTTTCGGTACCATCGCACCATTTAAACCCACCATAAATGATGCATCAGGAATTTCTGCTAGACATGATTCATCGAGTTCATTTGGTGTTTGCTTTTCTAGAAATTCATTAACAATTTTGATCCCACAAACTGTCGACGCGACAATATGTGCATTATTTTTAGAAATTATATGATGGCTATTAGGCAAGTTAGCATGAGATTTTTCGCCATTACTTGCCGGTGTAACAGGATCTAATTGCCCCGATAGAATAAGTGTTGGAATATCAGCATTAACCGTTTGATAAAAATCTTCGCTGGGTTGATATTTTGGCCAAACCGCACAAGCTTTTCCAACCATCTCTAAGCTCATGCCTTGAGCAAAATTATTATCAGCATCAGTGGCTTTCATTTCTGCCGATATTCTTGGGTAGTCTTCATTACAGACAATATTAAAATGCAGTCCAACGTAAATCCCCATACCACCTTCACTTTGAGCAATAAGACCTGCTAGTGGTTTATAATCACCTAAATATGCTTGATGGATGAGTAACGGTATTAAACTGCGTGTTTGCATAGAATATAATTGCATTTGTACTGAAGAGATAAACTTGTCTTTGCTGATAACAAATTCAATATTACTGCCTAACCTTGGGTGAGCAATTTCTACTTTCGCAGGGCTCAGTGATAATCGAGCACTAATGGCTGCAAACTCTTTCGCCACATCTGGGTACTGCTGCGCACAAAAGCTATCCGCTTGACAGTTTTCGATTAACTTTACAAAAGATTGCTCTACGCTTTGACCAAATAAACCGATTGGCACTTCAATTGGCCCAACACTATCAAGCACAACACTCTTCAAAGATGCTGGGAACATACGCATATAAACTAATCCGGCACGTGTGCCATAAGAGCCACCATAGATATGGACCTGTTCATGACCTAAAGCTTCACGAACGGCGTCGAAATCTCGAATAGAGTTTTCTGAGCTATATTGACTAAGGTCACCACTAAGTTGCGCTAAGCATTCTTCGATATCTGTTGCTGAAAAGTCTTCTGGCATACTACTGTAGGGATCAATTTCGATTGACTCTTCACACTGTAATGGGTTTGATTTTCCAGTACCACGCTGATCGATGAGGATCAAATCACGCGTTTTCCTAATTTCGCTAAAACCGGTATAAATTTGTGCAGAAAGCTCGGCAGCCGCTTGACCTGGCCCGCCAGCGAGAAACATTAACGGTAATTTTTCTTTACTGTTATCAATTGCCGGTAACACAACGAAATTAATATCAATTTTCACGCCATCAGGCTGCGCATAATTTTCAGGGGTTGAATAGGTACCGCACTGCACTTGTTGTCTAATGCCTTTAACATGACAATCTTCTAGACTCAGCTGTTGTTTTAAAACATCTTCAGCCATAGAGCTATTGCTAAGACCTACTGCTGCAATGAGTAAATTTGCTTTAAATAAACTTTTCCAATTTATTTTCATTTTATCCTCCTTTTAAAATATTGACTGCTTAGTCTCATCATTTACAAATTTATTACATTTTTTTAAAAATAAAAATTTAATACGATTAAATCACTAATTATATAAGGACAAATACCTCCGACGTTAAGAGTAAAATTACTATCAATAAAAAACACTATTAAGCATTAACGGCTTTACTTTGATTTAATATCGATTTAGTGCGCTAAAATTCAGCAAAATTTAATGACGTTTTTGATGGTATTAAAAAAATATCCACTGTTAGCCAAAAAAATACGTAATTGGACGAAATAACAGAATTAATCGTTCACATAGTCATTAAATAACGATAGAGTCTGTTATAGGTATTATTCGCCAAATAAGAGGATGACTGATGGAATTAAATCAGTGGGTAGATGAGCTATTTGAAGTATTTGATGAAGACAAAGACGGAGTCATCAATAGAAGTGAATTTGTCGAATTGATTGACTGTTTATTGCAAGATAAAGGCATTCGTATGTGTGAAACCATATTTAATCGCTTTGATAAAAATCACGACAACTCAATTTCTAAAGATGAATTACGTGAAATGGTTATCGATCTCGCATTATAATTAGCTTTATTTTTGTTTGCGCTTGTAAGTCGCTCGGCTATACAAGCGCAAGTTTTAGTACTGCTCTATTTTATAAATAGAGCAAGATTTATTTACATTTCAAAACACCAACAAACCATATCTTCAAGCAAATATTTGCCGACATTAACACCAACCAACAGCTTGTTACCTTACACTTATCGTTACTTATTTAACTATCGTCACTTTCAGCACAACTAGCTAAATGACAAAAGCTAAAAGCACTTCGTAAAATAGTATTTATAGATAACATGTCAAATTAATAACTGAAGTTAAAGTTAAGTAAAAATTAGTAAGCTGAAGACAATAGCCGCACTTAATACCATAGGTCTAACCACTCGCGTCAGTTACAGTGCTAAATGTACAAGTTCGTAAAGATGAGATGTTCACCCGACAAAGGTCAGACCTCTAGTATTGCCACTTGCATTTTGCTATCATACTCAGCGTACAGGTGTACACTGAATTAGGAATAAATAACGTGAAAACACAAGATTACGGCTTAGCAGAAGAAATTGTCAATGCAGTCAGCCACGGATTAGCAGCATTACTTAGCGTTGCAGGCTTAACCCTGCTAGTAACTTTAGCTTGGCTACAAGCTGACATGCCCAAAGTGATCAGCTTTAGCATCTATGGTGCTAGCCTTGTTTTACTATTTAGTGCATCAACACTTTATCATGCGCTAATACATGAAAAAGCTAAGAAAGTATTTAAGTTACTCGACCATTGCGCTATCTACTTATTGATCGCAGGCACATATACACCGCTAATGTTAGTCACTTTAGGTGATGATATTGGCCCAACAATGCTGACTATTATCTGGGGCTTAGCGCTACTCGGTATTGCCTTTAAAATAAAATTTGGCAATAAATATAAAAAGCTATCACTGGCGACTTATTTAGGTCTAGGTTTTATCTCACTAACCATCATACATAAACTGAATGAAAACCTGGCCTATGAAGGTATGGTACTGCTCGGTTTAGGAGGTATTATTTACGGGTTAGGGACTATTTTTTATGTTAGAAAAGATAAAATATATAGCCATGCTATTTGGCATATATTTGTATTTTCTGCGGCACTTTGCCACTTTTTTATGATGTTTTTCTACGTGCTTTAAATGACTGAAAGCTGATGCAAGGGTGTCAGCTTTCACTTATATTTTTATATTTTAGTTTCACTGCTAAAATCATCAAGTGTTACTACAGCTATTTACTAACAAATACGCTTCAAACTTCTCTAAGGTTATCGCAAAGCGCTTTTGCCCTAACCCTAAACGAAAGTAATTACCTGAATGGCCGAAAAGCTCGCTAGGTAATGCCAATATACCACTTCGTTTTGTCAGCGCTTGTGACCAGAGCACCATAGATGTAATATTTTTAACCTCAACAAGTGCGAGTATCCCTGCTTGAGGCGGTTGCCAGTTCAGTTTTTCTGGATGACGAGCAACAAGGGCCGAAAAAAGCGCAATATTGTCGGTTATAATTTTATTGTTTTTCGATAGTATTTCTTGATTATTTTCTAACGCTATACACGCTAACTTTTCATCAACTTTAGAACAACAAATAGAATTAACCGCTTTAATTGCCACTAAGCTTTGCAGTAAAACCTGATCAGGTGTTATCGCCCAGCCGATACGAATACCGGCTAAACCTAAGCTTTTTGACATAACGCCAACCACAATGCTTTTTGCGTAATCTAAATAACGATGGGCCAACGGCAATTGCTGATAATTACTGGCTTGTGAAACGTCATCACTCAACAAGTAACAGTTATAATGCTCGGCAAGCTGCAATATTTCGTCAGCCAATGCCGTATCAATAATAGCCCCTGTTGGGTTATGCGGAGAGTTCAGCACAATCAATTGGGTTTTCTCATTCACCACTTGTTTAAAGTCAGTGATATCCACTTGCCAATTATTATCAGCACTCAGCGCTATTTCCCTAACAATAACACCCATAGATTCAGCCATTCTAACCAAAGAAGGATAACTCGGCGTTATAACGACTATCTCGTCACCAGCGTTTAATAGCGCTTGATAAATTGCCGACAACGCCTCTTGTGCGCCACAAAATGTTACCGCAGCATCAGCACCCAGTTGTTGCTGATGACAATTTAAAGCTTGGTGAAAATCAACAATCGCCAGTCGCAACGCAATATCGCCTTGTACAGGTGAATACTGTAAAAGCGTATCGCCAATGTCGCCTAACTCACATTTAGCAAGCTGACACAGCTCTGTTACTGTCAGCGCTTGTGCCGTTGAATCACTCAAGTTGTACTCAACATAACTGGCTAAGCTTTGGCTGTAAGCTATGTGTTTAGGTAAAGGATATGTCGGCATAAGTCAGTTATTTCGCTCGCCAAACAGTTAATTCACTTTTGCTAACATTAAAGTTACGGGCAGTATCAGCAATGACTCGGGTTAATTCTTTCGTGTCTACCCGCTCAAAATCATCACTTAGCTGCTCAGTTAAGGCATCAAAACCTGATAAGTTTTCGCCATTAACTTTCACACCACTCAACCATTTAGCTTTTTCAGTCACCTGCTCTTGGTAATAGTAATCTGAAATAACAATCAGTAAACCTGACGGATTTAAGCGACTAATCGCATTGGATAATAAACGCTTAGGATCATAACTTTGTTCCAAAGCATGTTGGATTAAAATGACGTCATAATGATCAAAGTGATCTTTTAGATTACAACCATCACCTTGACTAAATAATATGCGATCATTATTAAATTTCGCTACCGTATCAGCCAACGCTATCTCATTATATTGACAAATATCGCCTTCTATCGTGCTGGTGTAGCGAACACTTGCACCTGTTTGCAACTGCACACCATGTTGAATAGTACGTGCTGAGAAATCAATGGCGTCGATGTGTTGAAAATCATTACTCAGTTCAAATGCCACGCGCCCAACGCTACAACCTAAGTTTAGTAAGCGTCCGTTTGCAGGTTGTTCAGCCGTTACTGTAGTTGTTACTTTCGGTATGAGTAAACGCTGAACTTGTTTCGCTATTTGTAGACCATAGTTTTCATAGCCTAAGCTATTCTCAGCAAAGTCACATGCCAGTTTCTGACAAATATCTTGGCTAGTTTCAAATTTATTAAACGCGACCTCTGGCAATGCAGAGTCTTTGCTCACCACGTATCTAAAGCCGGCATGCTGATAAAAATGTCGGCGAAAAGCGTAACGCGAGGAAGCTAAGGTTTCATTACCCGTTGAGATCCAAGAGCCTCCCTTAATTAAGTTATGTTTACCATCAAAGGTCGGCGTAGAGAAATCATCATACAATGGGTGCACACTAAAGCCTTCAAAGCCATCAATCGCTGATTCCGTCCATTGCCAAACATTACCGATAACATCGAAAAAATCACCTTGCTGGTGACGATTTACCGGACACGATGAAGCATGATAAGCGAGATCAATATTACCAGGTACTTCTGGCCACTGATGCTGGTCCCCAGTGACATGCTCACGAAGACAATACCATTCTGCCTCGGTAGGTAAGCGGATGAAGCCAGTAGTGCTCGCTTGACGCCATTGGCAAAATGCTTTCGCTTCAAGGCAATTCACTTCTACTGGCCAATCTAAAGGTAATGGTATTTCGCTGGTTAAATTACGCTGAAAATATTGGCCATTATTATAGGACCAAAATTTCGGCATTTTTGCTTGAGTAAACGCTAACCAAGATTGTCCTTCCGCGCACCAAAACGATTTATTCTCGTAGCCGCCTGCGTCAACAAAAGCCATAAATTCATGATTAGAGACCAAAAACTTGCTGGCACTAAAGTCATTGACATCAACTTGTTGGTGACCATATTCGTTATCCCAACCATAAGTATTATCTGATGCTTTTTTACCTAAAGATAAACGTTGAGACTTCACAGCAACCAATTCATTCTCAGGGGCTAAAGATGACTCTGTACATGACTGCCATTGTGTTTGGCTCGTTAACCATTTTAATGGCAACATACGCATGATAACCGATGATGTTTCAAGATGAATACGTTCGTGCTCGCACCCCATCAATATTATCCAGGCTAACGAGTCTTGCTTAATCGGTAGACTCAACTCCATCGTTTCAATTAAATTTAACACCAAGTTATACACTTGCTGGCGATAATCTCGTACTTCATCAACACACGGCCAGTCATAATGCTCACTATTGAGATCATCCCAGCTCATTTCATCAACACCAACCGCACAAATAGCTTCTAAACGACTATTAACACGCTGCTTAATATACTTACCTAATATCAATTTATTGACATAAAAGGTTGCTGTATGGCCAAAATAAAACACCAATGGATGGCGTAATGGCTCAGGTCTTAAAAAGTAAGCATCATCATGATTGATCAGCGAGAACAACGACTCATACGTTGCCCATGTATTTTTAAAGTATACGACTAACTCTTGTCGCTTTTCTGCTACCGAACCACCATCTAGTGTTGGCGTATTTAATTGATTTATCATGTAATTTTCACTGGTATTATTATAATCAGAATTTGTATTTAAAAATCAACCGCATTAAATAACGATAGCGGGACGTTGAAATAATTTTAAATAATCTTGTTGTATTGATTGCCCAACACTCAGGTCGGTTGTATGACTGTTATCAATGCTTAAAGTACTATCAAAACTTGCACTATTAAGCACTCTATCAATCGTTCGACTAAACCAATCACTATTGTTAAATAAACTGATAGCGCCAATATTCTCGTCTTTATCTTGCAGTGAATTAGGTAACTGTCCATAGTCCATCCCCTGCTCTTGCATATTGCTTCCAGTGCTATCAATTGTTTCAATAACATTTAATAAGGCATAAATCACATTCAAAAATGGATTATACCGCTCGCTAGAAGCACCTAACCGGTGTTCAATACGAGCCGTTTTATGCCAATTTTCATGACTGACAATGACATTGCTTTTAGCATCATAGATCAGTGGCTCAACACCCATTTTTTGATTGTGTTTACCTATATCTCGATATAAAGCAATGCTGCCCTGATGCCCGCCAGAGATATCTACCGGAGAACATAACTCTTCAGCTAAACCGTATGTAGACTTTAGCGCTAAACGCTCAAAAGCTTCTTCTTCAGGTAAATATATAAGACAACACGCTAAACTGGTTTGTAAAAAGCTTTCTTGTAAACGCTCACCAAAGTTGCCTGAAACCAGCAGATTTTCACCTGCCAAGTTTTGCACACTAACATTAATTTGTACGGCGTTAGGAATATGTACGGCCCTACTATCACCACTAAAGATATTTTCACACCCTAGCGCTAATTTACCAGAGTCTCCGGCCCAAACTACTGGCTTGATCAGTGTTTTCGTTACCCCTTGTGCGGCAAATAATTTAGGTAAAAAATAAAGGGCTCGATTAAGGTTATGTGCTTCCTTTAATGGGCTTTGGCCATTAAAAAGTGAAACATATTCCCACTGATTACTCCAGTATTCGGCAACCACTTCGCCATCAATATCGAGTGACATTAATTTTTTATTAACTTCTTTATAATCAATCTGCTTAGCTATTGGCTTTTGGTAACAGCCTTCAAGTTCAAAGTGCACTAAGGCACGAAATCCTCGCTGATGAATATAATTCTCTAATCCAGAAATTATGCTTTCTGCGAGCTGATTTAAATTTTTCATAATAAATATTGAACGTTGGTATTCCGCATAGCTATGAATAGTAATTGACCGTACAACTACGTTACTAATTTCTTATTATACGTAGTAAAGACGATTTAGGATTAAAAAACATTTACTTGATTTTTACCTAGGTGTTTTGCTTGATATAAGGCTTTATCAGCATTGATGTATAACTGTTCAATACTTTCACATTCTGAAGAAAATGCTGCAATGCCAATGCTGACAGTCACCGTGTGTTGCTGACTCTTGATTGTTATAGGTTGGTTTATCAAGGCTAAGAAACGCTCTGCTATTTTCTTTGCCTCTGTGACACTTGTTCTCGGTAAAACGCACAGAAATTCCTCACCACCAATTCGGCCGAAAATATCATCTTGGCGAAAAACATCTGCTTCTAACTTAGCAATATGACGAATAATGTCATCGCCCACAGGGTGACCATATTCATCATTTATTTTTTTAAAATCATCCACGTCAATTAAAATTACTGACAATTGTAATTTATCCACATTATCTATCAGTACTTTGTCATGTAAATAATCAAAGATATAACGTCGATTATATAAACCTGACAATGAGTCTCTAATGGTTAAGCTATGCATTTTTCTATTAGTTCGGTATTGTAAAAAAATCACGATTAGTACAAATAAGGCAACCCCTGTACTGAAAACATTGAAATAGATTTTATTAACACTATTACTTTGTTTTTTTTCGACGTTCAACTTTGCCACGAGTAAGCGTTCATCTTCTAAAGCTTGAGCAATCTCCTGACGCTCTGCTTCTAAGTTAGTTCTTACTTTGAGTAACCTTTCTGAGGAGTTTTTTAATAATAATTCGGTGTATTCGCGATGATAATTTTTCAGCATGTTATAACCAACATCTTGTTCACCGCGAGTGTAGGCTAATTCAGCTGATATTTTTAAAGTCTCGAGCTGCCAACTTGTCCCCATGAGCTCAGGAATACTGGCAAAAATACGCGTCGCATTATCTATTGCCTGTACAGCCTCAGCGATACGTCCAAGCTCAATTAAACAGCTCGCTTTGCGTTTATATAATTCAGCGTTGTAGTCCTCTGCCCCCTTCAGCGTTAAAGCTTGTTCTATGGTAGTAATCGCCATAAGGCAATCGCCTCTTTCAGCTAGAGTCATAGCAATACCATAAGCTGAAAAATAACTAATATCAGTGTTTGGCGTGTAATCTATTTGCTGTTGATATTTTTCATAATGCTCGATGGCTAAATCATACTTTTTCCAGTATCGATAGGTAGAGGCTAAACCGTAAGTCGCTTCAGCAATATGTGTAGGATAATTTAAGTTTTGATAAGCTTCAAAAGCTCTTTGGTAATACTCAATTGACTTTTCATAATCGTGTAAATAGCCGTAAATAGCGCCGTAGGTTTCATTTATCGAGGCAATCAAAAATGGATCTTTTAATGCAAAGGCTTCAACATAAGCTTCTTGCATATCGACTAATGACGTATCAAACATTTCTGTTAATGTTTTTGTATAGGCAAGCTCTTGTTTTGTATAAATATATAGGCTTGTTAAATTGGCTTCTTTGGCTTGGTGTAATGCGGTGGTTAATATTGATTGCGAGCGACTATAAGTACCTTGTCGTTGATAAATAATACCTTGAAATAAATTTAATCGCGCTTGGATCACTAAAGGCGTATTCGCTGTGATCAGTTTGTTCGCTTGCTCAACGGTCTTATTGAAATCATCATAGAAATAAATAAGATTTTCAGCTTCTGCTTTACGTAGTAACCACCATAAATAATCGAGCTCATTGTAGGTCTTTGCACTTGCTTTTAAACTAATAAGTTTTTGATAAGACAACCAAGGTTCAAGATAAATTTCATGCTCCATATCGATAAAGCTAATACGATTATCAGCACTAACTGTCATTGGGAAACTTAACAAGATTATGATTAAAGTTGCATAATAAGTTTGCAAAGCTTTTTTCATAGGATGTCCGTTGAGATCATTTAAGTAGAATTTAATCTAACGCTATCACAAAATAAATAAATAAACGACTGAAAAACATACGACTAATAGTGTACCAAGCAAGCAGTATTAAATAATAGAGTTGCAGGTTAGCATCGAGACAATTGGCGTATTAACTGAAAAATAAAAATTAATTCACTTATGAATAAAGCTCATTAAAGCTTTTAATGTTAAAGCCTTTAAGTAATTGATCACCAATTTTTAAAACAGGTACACCGCGTAAATTTAATTTAGAAAATTCTTTTTGTCCTGCGGCTGTTTTGATATTACATAAACGAAAGGGAATATTTTTTTCTTCGAGGTAGCGCTTTGCTGTTTGGCAATGCGGACAATTGCTCATGGTATAGAGGATGACACGTTTCATAAGGAAAGTTTAAATTGTTAATTTGCGTAAATTATCGCATAAGCAAAGAAAAATAAGTAATGATTAAGCTGACACATTCACAACAAAGTTTATAAGGCTTGCCATTGCTTGGTCACCAGCATCGTATCGCGTTCTAGTACACGACCTTCAAAAATATCACCTGTGATAATTTCACCAACGCCTGCTGGGGTTCCTGTCATCACCACATCACCATCTTCCAATGTAGTGAATGATAGAATTTCTTTCAATATGGCTTCCGGTGAATGTAACATCATAGCAATCGAACCCGACTGCCTACATTCCCCATTAACCACAAGCTCAACAGTCAAATGCTCATCGATCATGTCAAGTTCAACAAAATCGCTAAAAAGTGCAGACCCCGTAAACGCTTTAGCACGTTCCCATGGCAACCCTTTTGCTTTTAACTGAGATTGTAATGCTCTTTTTGTTAAGTCTAAACCAACAGCAACCGCACAAAACCGGCCTTGTTGATACAAAAAGCACAACTCAGCTTCATAATGTAATGTTTCCTGATGGTACGCCCGAAGATACTCACCAATGGCAGCATTCGGTTTAAAAAAAAGTACCATACTATCAGCGATTTCATTCCCTAATTCGCTAATATGATCGACATAGTTACGTCCCACACAAACAATCTTTGAAGGCGTAATGTAACGACCATTGAATTTAACAGATTCCATTCCTATACCTTCACCTTTATAGCTAAGTAACATCAGTAATTATGCAACGAGTTAACGTCACTTAAATTATACTTTCACTAACTTTAACTCTGGTTTGATACTATTTTGAGCCGGAACTTTAACCATATCCGAAACTCGACGTTCTTGTTTAAACCGGTCAAAACTTACGTTTTCTAATCCTAATTGTTGACTCATTTTTACAAATGTTTGATAGTCTTCGCGCGTAAAATCGTCATCTTCCCTAGTGAGTAACCCATCTATATATGCTCCGCTACCATTTAAGGCAACATTAGCAACAGCAGAATAAGGTTTGCCAAAGTCGTCTACACGTATTGCACGTACAGATTTAACTTCAAAAATCCATTTATCAATTTGAACATAGCGCGATAAAGTATCAGGTAGAGATTGATCACTCATATCGGGGCCTTCATTCAATATAAAAAGGTCGACTGCTAGGTTGGGAATAAACATTTACAGTCGACAAAATAAGCTATTAACTAGCCACTATGACCAACTATAACAAAGTTTTTTTCATATTGGCTAGGTATTGATTGAATTCTTTTTCGTTTATTTCATAATCACCATTTAAATCAAGCTGTACGAAAACTTTCGATAACTTATCATTTTCAGCTAGTTCGGTTACGCTAAGCGTATTACTTTTATCTGCATCATAATCGGTAATTAATTGAGAAAAAGATGAAGCTGACATTTCGGCTTTTGGTAAAACTTCAGTAATGTCATTGTTTGCAAAAACGATATTAGATGCTAGTGATGCTACAACTACGATAATTGACAAACTTTTTAAGCTAATATTATTCATGTTTGAATCCTTTAAATTAATTAAGAGCACATCAAAAATATGCCGACCATGGCTAATGCCACACAACGATGATAAAGCACATCCTGTGCCAATAAGTTAAGCCACTGATTATAAAGAACTTTAATAAAAACCAAGGCTAGCAACTGTCACTAATTAGCAACACCCCAACAAAGTAATAAATTATTGAACCACACCAGACAAACAAATAAATAAAAATACCATTTAAAAACATAGTCTTAAAATAAAAAGTCAAAACAAAAAACACTGTCTCCTATATGAGACACCATTGTATTTCATCCATTTTTAGCTAACACTACATACGTATCTCAGTAATAGAAAAGGCCACTGACCCGATTGTGAGTAATTCAATAACACGAGTAATTAAAGCGTATAGTCAAAGCTGTTCAATAAAAAGTTTATCAATAAAGTCATTAACGTTATTAGGCTTTGGTTTAGTTGCCTTACCATTCGTTATCGCATTAATTTTTGGTGCTTCTCAGGTCAATGCCCTCGCTAAACAGAGTGAAGGTGCTATTACCGATATAGCGAAAATATTAGATAGCCAACAGCTATTGAAAAGCAATCAAATTAGAATGGAGCGTAGTGCAGGACAATATTTAGTACTTCGAGATCCAGCATTATCAGCGAGCTATCAAGAACAAAGCCAACAGATTTTATTGCTAACCCAGCAGTTAATTACAACGAGTCAGGATTCCGAATTTCAACAACAAGTCAATGAATACGCTAAAACGGTGATAAACTTAATTGAGCAAACCATACCAGAAGCGGAGAAAAAGCTGCCTACAGATAGCTCTATTATCAAACCTATACAGATAAAATTTAGCGCGTTAAGCCGTATTTATGAGCAAATAACCTTACGTAGCAATGAACTTAATACTTTACATATCACTGAGATAAAACAGGCAGCTCAAGCCACCAGAGATATGATGATCCAAAGTTTAGTGATTATCCCGGTCAGTGTTTTAATCGCGGCAATATTTATTTTCCTAATCACTAGTCCTCTTAAGCTATTAACCCAAAGTATTTTTCGCTTACAACAAGGTGATTTTGATCATGTGATCAAAATCACTGGCTCGCCAGAAATTCAAGAAATTGCACAAGCATTAGAAAATATGCGCACTCGCTTACAAGCATTAGAGCTACAAAAATCGAGCTTCATTCGTCATATATCTCATGAATTAAAAACACCGTTAGCTGCGATTAGAGAAGGTACGGAGCTACTCTATGACAACAGTGTTGGTGAATTGAATACTGAGCAACAAGAAATTTCTCAAATCATAAAGAACAGTGTTTTTAGGTTACAAAAGCACATTGAAGATTTACTCGATTTTAATATTGTGCTCGACTCTACAAGCTTACAAGACTCAGAGTCGATGGAAATTAATGACGTTGTATATCAAGTGATTGCAGATAGAAAGTTAGATATAAAACGAAAGAAACTCACTTTTAATAATACCTTGAGCGAAATATCTTTATTTAGCAATCGTAAGCAAGTTGCGGTAATTATCGATAATATATTATCTAACGCAATAAAGTACTCACCAAATGAAGGTAGCATCGATATCTCATCATCGCTGGTGAATAATCAACTACAACTTTATATTAGCGATCAAGGTATTGGCATCACATCAGAACATCAAGAGAAGATATTTGATGCCTTCTACCAAGGACCACCACCAGAACAGAGTGCTATAAAAGGTAGCGGACTCGGTCTAACCATAGTGAAAGAACTGCTGCTACGCTTAAACGGCAGCATTGAACTGCTGAATGAACAAGGCGATAGTGAAGGTACTAAAATAAAAATTACATTACCACGTGCTTTCCGCCAAGAGGAACAAGTCTAATGAATAAGTTTGCTCAACTTTCACGACTCGCCATGTTACTTAGTATTTTTTTACTATTACCTGCCTGCCAAATCATCCCTGAGCAAAGTAAAAAAACAGAGAGCTATGGCGAGTATTACTTAAAATTACAACAACTTAACGAACAACAGTTAGCAGAAGAAGTGATAAAACAGCAAGTAAATATTAGTAGCCAAAATAAAAGCGTGACCGATAAAACGCCTGCAACCAACACTGAAATCACGACAAAAAGCACAACTAGACAAACTTATGATCCGCAAATCAAACTGCTGATACTTTATAGCCTACCCGCATCACCTATTTATAATAGTTTCAACGCTAAAGCTTTGCTAAATCAAATGAAGAGCGAAGACAACAATGCCGCATTTATTAATATTAGTCCTGATGAGCAAGCATTTATCAGCATGTTAGACGAGCAATTAAATCAACGTTTACTGATGAGAAATAGGTTGCTTGCACAACAGCAAGATCAAATGAAACTGGCGTTGAAGCAACAACAACAATTGCTTGAACAAGTTCGGCTGTTAGAGCAAACCATCAAACAATTAAAAAACATTGAGCAAGCCATCGATAACAGAGATCAGTGACTCGTTGTTCCGCTCTAGAAGAACATCGTCTTCGTGCATCATAAATAAAACCTTTAATAAATTTTTGCTATGTATTTTAGCTTCAGATAAGTATCGAGAATAACCTATGACAAATATTAACTCTGCTACGAAATCAATCGGCAGTAAAATTCTCATCGTTGATGACGATCCTAGCCTGTTAAGACTTATTGGCATTCGTTTATCTGCCGCTGGCTATCAGGTTGAATCCGCAGAAAATGCTAAAATAGCACTGGGCCGATTAGAGAGCTTTCATCCCCAATTAGTGATCAGCGATCTAAAAATGGAAGGCATGGACGGCATGGCTTTATTTGAACAAATTAGAGCCAAACATCCTCATATTCCGGTGATCATTATGACCGCTCATGGCACAATTCCAGATGCGATCAATGCAACTAAACAAGGGGTGTTTAGCTTTCTCACCAAACCTTTTGAAAGTAAGGAGCTACTAGATATAGTTCAACAAGCCATTCGACTACAACCTGCTGAGGTCAACCATAACCAAGCAGATAGCTTATGGCGTGATAAAATAATCAGTCGCAGTAATGTTATGGAGTCGTTATTACAACAAAGTAAACAAGTAGCAAAAAGTGACTTCAGTTTACTGATACATAGCCAAAGCGGCACAGGTAAAGAGCTATTGGCCAAAGCAATTCATTTGGCTAGCCCTCGACATCAACAACCATTTACGGCGATTAACTGCGCGGCTATCCCTGAGCAATTACTAGAATCTGAACTATTCGGGCATAACAAAGGTGCCTTTACTGGTGCAGAAAAAAACCATATTGGTTTATTTCAAGCAACAGACGGTGGTACTTTATTTTTAGATGAGATTGGCGATATGCCAATGAGTTTTCAAGTGAAATTGCTCCGAGCATTACAAGAAAAAGAAGTCCGTCCCGTTGGTAGTACTCAGTCGATTAAAGTTGATGTTAGAATTATTTCCGCGACTCATAAAAATCTGCAACAAGCCATAATAGATAATACATTTCGTGAAGATCTATATTACCGGCTCAATGTTGTTGAGCTAGAGCTACCACCCCTATCAGAACGCCGAGAAGATATTCCGCTTCTTGCTCAACACTTTTTAAGCAAATCAACCGAGCAGTCACACATCAACATTTCCGGTTTCTCACAAGAAGCGATGGAGATTTTAATCAGCGCCTCATGGCCCGGCAATATTCGACAACTACAAAATGTGGTAGAACAAGCGGTTGCCTTGTCGACAGAGCCTTTAATTAGTGAATTGCTAATAAAAAATGCCCTACGTGATAAAACCACTATTTTACCGTCATTTGTTCAAGCTCGAGATAAGTTTGAGCGTGACTATTTAGCAAAGCTGTTAAAAATTACCGCCGGCAATGTTTCACAAGCAGCGAAAATCGCACAAAGAAATCGTACTGAATTTTATAAGCTACTCAATCGTCATCACCTTTCAGCAGAGGCATTTAGAGAGGAGTAATGCAGGAAATTGAATGTTGAATGTTGAATGTTGAATGTTGAAGTTGAATAGTATCGCGGGCTTAAATGCTTTATTCAAAGCTTTTAAGCCCTTACTTATTGTTACTCATGCCCTTCTATTAAAGGACCTTAGTCTATTTTATGGCAAGCAACTCAACATCAAAAACCAACAAAGAGCCTGGTGGAATTTTACCTGCGGCACTATTGCCGTAACCTAGATTGGCAGGAATAAATAATCGAGTTTTTTCGCCAACAACCATCAATTGCAACCCTTCAGTCCAGCCCTTAATAACCTGATTTAAACCAAAGCTTATTGGTTGATTTCGATCTACAGAGCTATCGAAAACCGTACCATCTAATAACGTACCGTGATAATGCACTGTCACCTTTGAGCTCGCGGTAGGATGAGTATCACCGTCCCCTGCAGTTAATACTTTATATTGCAAGCCAGAAGCCGTTTCAATCACGCCTTCTTCAGCTTTATTTGTTTGTAAAAATGTAGCTGCTTGTGCCACATTAACTTTAGCCGCTTCACGGTTTGAATTATTACGCACGAAAAAGCTGATAATTAAAGCTAACACGATGAGTAAAATAATATATTTAGTCATTTTTTTTCCTTGTTTTTTATTAATTTTTTATTGTTTTTTTTATTAGCTATTTCTTGATTCACTATTAAAAACCTTTACTAACAAGCAGCTATAGCTTATCAATATTATGTACTTCCCATTCAGTTAAATGCCGACTGGCCGCTGGCTCTAACGTATTATCTAGCTCAAGAGTACCGATAGACCATCGATGTAAAGCAGTAACTGTATTTCGAAAACGGCCAAACATACGCTTAATTTGATGATAACGCCCTTCAACTAGCTCAACTTCTGCTTGATAGTCAGAGATAATCGTCAACTTTGCCGGCTTAGTGGTAATGTCTTCAAACTCAAAATACATGCCTTTGGCAAACGCACTAATGTATTCTTCATTAAGCTTATCTTTCAACGTCACGCTATAACGCTTAATTACCTTGTGCTCAGGTAAGGTTAAACGTTCAGACCAACGACTATCATTGGTCAATAGCACTAAACCTGAGGTGTTAAGGTCAAGCCTTCCAACAATATGCAACTCATCTTTAAAGGAATAATCAAGTAAATCGATCACCGTTTTATGTTCTTTATCCCGCGTTGCGCTTACCACACCGATAGGCTTATTCAGCATAATATAATGAGCAGCGTTTTCTTGGATCACCTGACCATCTAAGGTGATATGACTAAACCTATCAATAATCTCATCAATATCATGGGCAATAGCACCGTTAATCCGCACTCTATTTTTCGCCAGCATCAGTCGCACACCTTTGCGACTGATTTGACAATATTGTGCTAGAAATCGATCGAGCCTAGCTTTATTTAATGCCACGAAAAAGCACCTTCAAACTGCATGTAACTAGACGGCTTCTTTAATAAGGTGCACATCACGTTGTGGGAATGGAATTTTAATATTAGCATTGTCTAAAGTGAGATAAATTTCTTTATAGGCGGTATATTTTGCGCTGTACAAATTTTCTGTTGGAGTCCATAAACGTACCGCAATATTGATAGAGCTATCAGCAAAAGCGTCAATACCAATAAGAGGTTTACGTACCGCACTAACAATATCTAACTTGCCAATAGCTTCTTCAAGCATTGCCACAACTTCTAATGGATTTTCACTATAATCAATACCGACACTGAGCTCTAACAATGAGTCATTTCTTGAGTTATGCAAAATCTCACCAACAATGTGTTTATTCGGAATGGTTATTTCAACATTGTCTTCATCTGACAAAATCGTGTAAGCCAGTAATACTTCTTTAACAAGACCCGTAACACCTTGAACAGTAATGGTATCGCCGACAACAAAAGGACGAATAATAATAATATTGAAACCTGCAGCGTAGTTAGCTAATAAGCCTTGTAGCGCTAAACCCGCACCTAAAGAAATAGCACCTATGGCAGCAATAAATGGTGTGACACTAATGCCTAATTTCCCCAATGAAATAATAGTGATCATCACTACAATCAGCATTTTAGTCGTATTAGCTAAAAAGCGACTTAGCGTAACATCAAGCTTATGTCGCTCACATAACTTAAGTACCACATTGGCAATTTTACCGGCAAACATAAAACCGATAATAAAAATGATAAAAGCACCAATTAATTGAAAACTGTAATTGGTAAAAAACTCAACAATGATGTTATAAATTCGCCCGACTTGGTCAAGTTCATCTTTAAGTAACAGGGAGGGATCTAAAGTTTTAGTTATTTTTTCAGTGGTGCTTGCGGTGCTAGATTCAGCCATTAGTGCATTCCATAGTGTGTGCGTTGTTCGAGTTTTGCTATATTACGACAATTTGATGCCAAATTTATAATATTATTCCGCTTTAATGGCCAAAAACTGAAAGTTACTAACTTAGGCATTAACGCTAACCGACTCATGATTCATTATGCTTATATTGATTTTCTCTTGATATCAAAAAACACAGTCAGGTATTCACTATAATGAGTCATATACAAAGTAATAGCATTCTCACAGTGTTATTAAATTTAAAATAAGAGTGGGTGATTTTAACTTTCTAGCGATCTGAAGGAATAATAATTCAAGATATAACAGAAGACGTGTTACCAGGCATATGCAGAGAAAATCAAATTCAAAAGTTTCAAAGCTGTCCAACTACAGAATGCCTCACCATGTTCATGATGAGGCATCAAGTACTAATGCTGCTTGCAAGTAAGCGCAATTTTACAATTTTTATCATCTAAGCTGCACGATGGTGGTGATTGGCTGCAAACCATTCCACCATCACGTACATAAAGATTTTCTAAAAAATTTAGTAAACTCCTATTAAATTCAATGCCTTTATCATGATGTAAATTAAAATTTATCATATTATTGCTAGTAGTTACTGAACCGGCTATTGGGTTACAGTATACTCCTGCACGCACGCACACCCCAGGCTCGTTATCAAATTTTGTCATTAGAAATTGTAATGATTGAGCAGTTTCTCTTTCCACGTATTGCTTAACGTCTTGACCGTTAGAGTTATTATTTGCTTGTGAGTATGTAGGTGCAAATAAAAAGTATACGCCAATAAGTAAAAGTACCTTTTTAAACATTTTAGTCCCTTAAATCCTTGTTAAATAAATTGTTATTACCAGCTAATTTAATAATTAGCTCCGCAAAAGTATAATAAATTTAAACTTATTGCAATTGTAATAAATCATCATGCTGCAAGTCCATTAAGCGTAAAATCAGGAAAAATAACGCTTAAGGCAACGTTATTGTTCTCGACAAGATTATTACATTACATATAAGACTTTAGGGTAATGCTGGACAGCGTTAGCGAGAACAACCATGATCGTCAATCAATGCCTCTCAACCTTTACATTCTCGCTAAGATCTCAAGTTATTAGTCCTATTGCTATGAGGATATTCCAAACTCAGATGAGATATTACCTGCCCCTGACTCAACACATGAGTAACAACAGCATTGGCCGTATATAAAATAGCCGCCTGCTTATTAATTTATTAAATACCCTTTGCTTAACAAGCAAAATACAGGTTAGACTCTAGCCATGTTTAATGCCTATAGCGCATCAAACATATTGACTTGTCGGAGTGCCAAAGGGCTGAGATCGCGAAAGCGGGATCCGTAGAACCTGATTAGATTAACATCTGCGAAGGGAACAAGTGAGTGAACTCAAAAGTATACTTTACACATTACTATTGAGCTTGCTCCTCGTTACTACCCCCATAAAGCTCCGCCTATTTTTTATATAATAAAAGGCGAGAGAACATGAGTTCAATTTCAAGACGCGAGCGTCGAGATCAAGCAGCAGAATTTTTAAAAAACGTAGCTGATCAATCATTTCCAAATTCTAAAAAAGTTTACGTACCGGGTAAAATACACGACATTCGTGTCGCCATGCGCGAAATAACCTTGTCTGATACTTTAATTAGTGGCAACAAAGACAACCCTAGCTACGAAAAAAATCAACCGTTATGCGTCTATGACACCTCAGGATTTTATACCGATAATGCCGTTGATATCGATGTTCACAAAGGTATTCCACGTTTACGTGACTGTTGGATTGAAGCCCGTGATGATGTTGAGTTTCTGCAAGAGAAAACCTCCACTTATAGCCAGCAACGCTTAGCAGATGAAGGCCTAGACCATATTCGTTTTGAACATTTACCAAAAGTGCGTAAAGCCAAAAAAGGTAAAAATGTTACTCAAATGCATTATGCCCGCCAAGGTATTATTACCCCTGAAATGGAATATATTGCCATTCGTGAAAACCTCAAACGCGAAGAAGTGAAAGACGAAATGCTATTGCAGCAACACAAAGGGCAATCGTTTGGCGCGAGCATTCCTGAACAAATCACCCCAGAATTTGTCCGTGATGAAGTTGCTAGAGGCCGAGCAATCATTCCTGTCAACATTAACCACCCTGAAGTTGAACCTATGATCATCGGTCGAAATTTTTTGATCAAAGTAAACGCTAATATTGGTAACTCGGCGGTCAGTTCTTCAATTGAAGAAGAAGTAGAAAAGCTAGTTTGGTCAACAAAATGGGGCGCCGACACCGTAATGGACCTTTCTACGGGTCGATACATTCATGAAACTCGTGAATGGATCATTCGTAACTCTCCTGTGCCAATAGGTACTGTGCCTATTTATCAAGCCTTAGAAAAAGTTAACGGCGTTGCCGAAGATTTAACTTGGGAGATTTTTCGCGACACATTAATTGAGCAAGCAGAACAAGGTGTTGATTACTTTACTATTCACGCCGGCGTATTGCTGCGTTATGTACCAATGACCGCAAAGCGCTTGACCGGTATTGTTTCTCGCGGCGGCTCTATCATGGCGAAATGGTGTTTAGCACATCATAAAGAGAATTTTCTTTATACCCACTTTGAAGATATTTGCGAAATATTAAAAGCTTACGATGTCTCATTTTCATTAGGCGATGGCTTACGTCCAGGTTCAGTCGCTGATGCTAACGATGAAGCACAGTTTTCTGAATTGCGTACCTTAGGCGAGTTAACCAAAATAGCTTGGCAACATGACGTACAAACCATTATCGAAGGTCCTGGTCATGTACCATTGCACATGATTGAAAAAAACATGACCGAGCAACTTAAGCATTGTGGCGAAGCTCCTTTTTACACCTTAGGGCCACTAACAACCGATATTGCCCCCGGTTATGATCATATTACTTCAGGTATCGGTGCCGCTAATATTGGTTGGTATGGCTGCGCTATGCTTTGTTATGTTACCCCAAAAGAGCATTTAGGCTTACCTAATAAAGACGATGTAAAAGAAGGCTTAATGACCTATAAAATCGCCGCCCATGCCGGTGACTTAGCGAAGGGTCATCCGGGGGCACAAATTCGCGATAATGCCATGTCAAAAGCCCGTTTTGAGTTCCGTTGGTACGATCAATTCAATATAGGTTTAGATCCTGAAAAAGCCCGTACTTTCCATGACGAAACTCTGCCACAAGAGTCTGGTAAAGTAGCGCATTTTTGTTCCATGTGTGGGCCTAAGTTTTGCTCAATGAAAATATCACAAGAAGTGCGTGATTATGCTGCGGGACTTGTTGATGCAAGCGGCAACGAACAAAGTAGGGAACAAACTATCGAGATAAAGCTTTTGGATGAAACCATTAGTATTTCTGCACAAGGTATGGCGGAAAAGTCGGCTGAGTTCAAAGCCAGTGGTAGTGAAATTTATCAGCCGATTGAAAAATCGTTAAGCAATTAATCGATTAATTTAACTATGTCAAACATCGCTATTATTGGCGCCGGCCTGATGGGCCGCTTGCTAGCTTTGTCGTTAAATCGACAAGGCTACCAAGTCACGCTATTTGATAAAGACCAAAAAAACGGCCACCAAAGTGCTGCCTATGCTGCCGCGGGGCTATTAACCCCGCTTGGCGAAGCGATGCACAGCCCTGCCAACATTGTGGCTATGGGCTTTGCTGCACTGCCGTTATGGCCCAAATTACTCACGACACTAACTAGTTACACCTTCTTTCAGCAAACGGGCACGCTAGTCGTTAGTCATGAGCAAGATATTGGCGACTACCAACGCCTAAAAAGGTTTTTAGCTAATCATTACCCAGCTAATGATCAGCAACAACTCAACCGCCAACAATTAACAGCACTTGAACCCGAACTCGCTCGTAAGTTTTATCAAGCCTTGTATTTACCCGAAGAAGGTCAAATAGGCAATAGAAAGTTACTGCTCGCATTACAGCAACAATTGCTCGATGAAAATGTTGAATGGCGTAGCGAATCTGAAGTGATAGCGATTAATAGCCATAGTTTTGATAGCGGTTGCGACATTAATTACCGCACCTGCCAGCAGAACAGTAGTATTCAAAGTCAGACATTTGATCTTGCTATTGATTGTCGTGGTATTGGCGCGAGAAAATCGCTTAAGAGCATGACCAGTAACATCGGTAGTAGCACGAGCAATGGCACAGAGAATAAGCTAGGCATTAATCAACACAATGGCCAATGCAATGCTGAACTCTCCGATTTACGTGCTGTACGTGGTGAGTTGTTTCAGCTCTTTGCGCCAGACGTTAATATTTCACGACCGGTTAGGTTAATGCATCCACGTTATCAATTATATATAGCACCCAAAGGAAAAGGCCATTATGTCGTTGGCGCAACCGAAATTGAAAGTGACAATACCGCACCTATGACGGTACGCTCAGCGATGGAGTTACTCAGTGCAGCCTATAGTGTTCATCCAGGTTTTGCAGAGGCAAACATACGTCAGCATATTAGCCAACTTCGACCAGCCTTTAGTGATAATCAGCCTAAAATAATTTCTCAACATGCTTTGCTACAAGTGAATGGCCTATATCGTCATGGCTTTTTAATTGCGCCCGTTGTACTCGCCCAAGTATTAGAACATGTTGATAATTTAATGTTAAACAAGCAAAAACCACTTGATAACTACCCGTATCACAAGTGGCTGCCCATTAGCCTTGCGAGCAATGAGCTGATGTCATGAACATCTGTACTTCCGTAAATTATTCATGCGTTTATTCCTCTAAATAACGTAACTAATGCAGTAGACGCAATAAGAAGAAAATCGAGATAACAATGAAAATATATATTAATGGCAATGTTTTTGAACTCCCACATTCAACCGAGCCTACCGATATTAATAAGGTGATCAGCAAAGCATTACCGGCAAGTCAGCAACAGCAAAGTTTTGCTTTAGCACTCAATGGTGATTTTGTTGGCCGAGATGACTACCGCAAAACCTATGTTAACGATAACGATAGTATTGACTTACTTTTTCCCATTGTTGGAGGTTAACCCATGGCATTAAATATATATGGCCAACAGCTTGATAGCCGTTTACTGATCGGCTCTGCGCTCTACCCTTCCCCCGAAGTTATGAAGCAAGCAATTATCGCTAGTGGTTCGCAAGTGGTAACCTTATCGCTAAAACGACAGAATCCGTTAGAGCGCTCAGGTGAAAAAATTTGGCGCTATATTCAAGAAACGGTTCAGCAAAGCCAAGGGTTTCTCCTACCGAATACTGCGGGCTGTAAAAATGCAAAAGAAGCAATCACTTTAGCTAAAATGAGTCGTGAATTATTTCAAACGGATTGGATAAAGCTCGAAGTGATCGGTGACGACTATAATCTGCAACCCGATCCGATAGAGCTACTGATCGCCGCCGAACAGCTACTCGCCGATGGTTTTAAAGTACTGCCCTATTGCACCGATGATTTAGTCATTTGCCAAAAGTTATATGCTCTAGGTTGTAAAGTGATCATGCCTTGGGCATCACCTATAGGCACAGGAAAAGGTTTAATGAATCCTTATAATTTAGCCAGTATTCGCCAACGATTACCCAACGCAACGTTAATACTCGATGCCGGAATAGGCAAACCCTCAGACGCTTGTATCGCTATGGAAATGGGCTTTGACGGTGTGCTACTCAATAGTGCTATTGCCCTTGCCGATAATCCGGTATTAATGGCAAAAGCTTTTGCAAGCGCGATTTCTGCAGGAGAATCTGCTTATATCGCCGGTACTATGCCTGAACGTCAAACGGCTCATGCCAGTACACCAACACTAGATTCGCCCTTTTGGCATAATCCGGAGCATAATTAATGACATTTAATGCTTCATCACCAGTGATGAGTTCAAAACACAAACCCATTATTTGGACCATTTCAGGTGCAGATTGCTCAGGTGGCGCGGGAATAGCAGCTGATATCAAAACCGGTCACAATCTTCATGTCGAAGTTTGTCATTTAATTACCGCTAATACCGTGCAAAATTCAACAGAACTTAGCGCTATTCACCCCGTTGAAGTAGCCATTTTAGCCGAACAAGCGCAAGCGCTACGCTTTGATAAACCACCTTCGGTAATAAAAATAGGCTTAATTGCCAACAGCGTACAATTGATTTGGCTAGTTGCATTATTGTCAGCGCTTAAACAGCAATTACCAAACCTACATGTGGTTTATGATCCCGTCGGTCAAGCCAGTGTTGGCGGTAGTTTAACAACGTTAATAACTACTGATTTATTATCGCTAATACCCTTGGTCGATGTGATAACACCAAACTACATGGAAGCCCAAAAATTAAGTCAACTATGGCAAGTAAGTAGTGATAATCAGAATCGTACTACCGATATTACTGAGAACATCACAGCGAAAAGTGTAAAACAGAATGTAAAAAACAGCGCAGAAAAAACAGCAGTACACATTTTAAAGCTTGGCTGCCAAGCCGTTATTATTAAAGGCGGTCATACCGATAGTGAACAAGATAACAATGCTAAGACCCATTGTATTGATCTCTGTTCACAACGCCTAAGTTCAACCTCAACACAAACACTCATCCTGCAGTCACCCAAAATAAACTCTCACTATAGCCATGGCGGTGGCTGCAGCTTTGCCAGTGCATTAGCTAGCTTTTTAGCGCATGGTTATTTATTGCGTGACGCCTTTACCTTAACCAAAGCATTTATCAATCAAGGCTTGGCATTAACGGCTGAAACAGAAAGTGCTGAATATAATCGTGATGATTATTACGGCGCTTTTGAACAAACATCATGGCCAACAACGCTAGCGTATTTTCCTAAAGTGATCGGTACGCTAAATCAACAAGTTCATTCGTTACCGAGCTTTAAACCTCTCGATTTAGCCGATGAACAAAAGCTTGGTCTGTACCCTGTTATTGATTCTCTAGAATGGTTAGAACGCTTATTGCCGCTGAATTTAAATATTATTCAACTACGAATAAAAAATAAAAACAGCAAAGAATTAGACTCGATTATAGAAAAAGCGGTGGCTTTGGCACGGTTGCACTCTTGTCGACTGTTTATTAATGATCATTGGCAACTTGCGATAAAACACGGTGCATACGGTGTTCATATCGGCCAAGAGGACCTGGCCAACGCCAATTTAACTGCAATTGCTGATGCCGGTTTGCGTCTAGGCATAAGTACTCACGGCTGTTACGAATTTTTATTAGCAAAACAAATACAACCTTCTTACCTCGCCATTGGCGCTATATTTCCCACCAAAACAAAAAACATGACAGGACAGATCCAAGGACTAGAAAATCTAAGGCAGATATTACAACTTGCCGAGCATATACCTGTGGTTGCCATTGGCGGTATCAGTCAGCAACGTCTGAAACAAGTATCGGACACGGGGGTTAGTGGTGTTGCAGTAGTCACAGCAATTACCGAGGCTAAGCAACCTATTACAGCCACTAAAACCATGCAAGCACAGTTGAGTTGGGCTAAGTTAAGTTAAGTTAAGTTAAAGATAGGGTTTTACATTGATTTTCGTTTACTTATTTTACGGGGGAATTATAAATTAAAAAACTTTATTCCAAAACTTTACCCGCTTATTAATAAATCCAGATTCTGTGAGGGCTTTTGTAATCACACCCGTTTCTCGTAGCTGAGTAACTCCTCGATTGAGCGCGTTATAAAGTGCTTCAGCATTTGGTGATTTTTTAGATACGACCAGATATCTTGCCCCTTGAAGGCCAATCTTGATGTTAGGAACAGGAATAAGCCGAATACCTGCAAGCTGATTTGACATATCTTCTGCATGTGAAAATTCTAATATCGTAAAATCAATTCGCTTAGCCTTGATCATTTTAAACATGTTGATTTTATTGGGAGCAGAAGATGTATCAACCTTCATCGCCTGTAACGTTTGCCAATCTACGCTCCATATTTTCGGCATAACAGCCTTTAACCCCTGCAGATCCTGCAGAGATTTAGCAGCAAGAACATGAGTGTTGGAAGCTAGGGTATAAATTCCTTTTTCAAACTCGCCATTTTGTATAATTGCAGAGGTTTTATAAAAATACTCATCATCAATATCACCTTCCCAAAGAGATTCTGCGGGAATATGCACTATGCCATGCTTGGCTTGAGTTAATGCTCGCTCATAATTAGGGTATTGTTGAAGAGTTATTTTTGTTTTATATCCTGCAACATTTAATGCTTGGCAGATAAGAACCAACTCGACTGTCCCACGATTAGCATAAGGACTATCAAAACTTGAAATATTTTCACAGGGAGTCACTTTAGTCCATTTTTGAAAAGAATCATAAATAGAGTGATTTGTAGCAATAATAGTTTCACTATCAAATGCCTTTACACTGCTACTGAGTATCAAGAATACTGTTAAAAATGAATAAATAATATGATTCAAAATACTCCCTATCTCCATCAGGCAAATTAATTTCGGTAAGCGCTTACACTAGAAAAAAATAAACAAAAATTTCATGGACAATTCGATTATAAAGGCTTATTTATAAATAACTTAACTGTAAACGATATAATATTATTTATAATTATTTTCTACAAGTTATCAGCATTCCATATCGCTATCAATAGATGATGAATTTTCATAACTAAAATAATTTTATCTTGTGTCGATATTTTTTAATATTGAAGCAACGGCTATATCAAATGTGATTGGAAGATTAACAACAGTCCTCACTTTAAGTCCTAGGTTAACTAAAACAACGAGATAAAGACTTAGCAATTATATGAAGGTTTGGGGACTATCAGGGAGTCAATGTAGGTAACGATAAATGTTCAATACCTGCCAATCATTAAGTCCTATAAAGTACTTTAATAACATGCCAACCAAATTTAGTTTTAACAAGGTGCGGCTCTAATATCGCGCCACTAAATGCTACTTTATCAAATTGAGGTACCATTTGACCTCGTTTAAACTCGCCTAAATCCCCCCCTTTTTTACCAGACGGACATGATGAATATTTTTTAGCTAAGGTTTGAAATTTAGCACCTTTACCTAACTGCTTAATTATATCTTCTGCAATTTCTTTGTGCTTGACCAAGATGTGAAGTGCGTACGCTGTAGCTGCCATGTAAAAGCCTTTTAAAAACGGTTAAACCAAAAGAAATTAACAAGCGAGTATCACAAGAACATTCACGTTAATTGTTAAAGCTCGCCACAAAGTAAATATTTTAGATAAAATCCTAAAGAAATTCACTAAATTATAGACACAAAAAAACCGACATGAATAGTCGGTTTATTGTTATAGCCCTTTCAAAAACAAGGGAAGAGTGGTACCAGCGGTCGGACTCGAACCGACACGTCTTTCGACAGGGGATTTTGAATCCCCCATGTATACCAATTTCATCACGCTGGCATTTCTTTTCTATAACTTCAGGAAATGAAAAACATTACTGAAGAGGCGAGCATTATACGAAAAATCACACTGTTGGCAATAGTTTTTATACTATTATCGTTTGAGTGCTGCTTATTTGTTCATGACGCGATAGTCACCGTGGTTGTTAGTTGCCTTTCTAGCCAATTTCGTGCGTCGGATACGTTGTCAAAAAATGCATGTTTGAAGCCTGCTGCTTGATATATTTTGCTAAAGAGGTTCTCTGTTAACTGTGATGTTGTGCAATGCGCTAAGTTAACAGCAACAGCTTTCGTACGACTATTACGAATAAAATTAGTATGATATTCAAGGCCAACTTCCACACTGATAGCTTCACCAATAGGCGTTAAAAGAACAGCGTAATTATTCTGGTCAACTTGCGTAACAGCTAAGCTCATTTTTTTATGCAAAAAGTCTAAATATTCAATATTCCACGGTCCCTGCGCTTCAATCAAAATTAAGTTATCTTCAATTGCCAGCTCCAAGGTGCCATGCGGTACAAATATTGTCATGATTAAACACCTCCTGCTTTATATTTTAGTGGCTGAGTACTTCATATTTGCCTGCAATATCCGCCGACAAATTATAAATTATGTTATCTCACTTATACTTTTATATGTCTTTTGTTAAACTAGCGCAAATTTTTCAATGAAATACTTATGTCATTATCTACTCAAGGTACATTTCCACGTGCTGGCTTTCGTCGCCGAATAGCTTCATGGCTATATGATGGATTAATAGCTATAGCGGTTTACATGACCGCTGGAGCAGCCTCCTTTTTAATTATATCCTTATCAGTACATTTTGAGGTCTTCGATTTACAAGGCTATCAACATTTAAGCGACACGATTACCAACACCACATGGCTGTTTTGGCCTAATGAGTTTTGGAAGTTAGCTTGGGTGTCATTCTTCTTTGTTTGGTTTTGGTCTAAAAGTGGTCAAACGTTAGGAATGAAAGCGTGGAGATTGAAAGTTCAGAACCAAAATGGCACTTTAATGAGTAAAACTACCGCTTTAAAACGGTTAATACCAACCTTACTCGGCTTAGGTAATTTCGCTGTTTTAGTTGATAGGAAAAACAAATTGAGCTTGCAAGATCGTTTAACTAATACTGAAGTGGTGTTATTAACGCTTGAAGCAAATCGAGGGCGACTTTAAGTCACTTATTAAATATTTACGCAGGTAGCAAAAATATGTTTACCTGCGTTTTTATCATAAAACTAATTCACCCGTTTCTTCATAAAATACAAAGCAACGCTAACAAATATTAAACTTGGCATAAAGGCACCAAAAATGGCCGGGAGTTGATAAACTAAACTTAATGAGCCTAGCACTTCATTCACAACAAAGAACAAAATCCCCGTTGCAACGCCCATGACAATCCGTGCCCCCATTGATACCGTACGTAATGGTCCAAAGATAAAAGATAGTGCAACTAAAAGCATCACAGCCAAAGTGAATGGTTGAGCTACTTTGCGCCAAAAAGCGAGTAAATAACGGCTCTTATCTTGCTTGTTTGCCTCAAGGTAATCTAAGTAATCACTTAATCCCCTTAGTGATAATGACTCAGGTTTAACAGTAACCACACCTAATTTATCTGGCGTTAACGTTGAAGTCCAAGACATTACTGGTTGGCTTTCTTTAGTTATCTCTTTAGCTGCTATGTTCGTCTCGACTACATCGCGTAATTGCCAAGCATTTTTTTGATAGACTGCGCTCTTAGCCGACACCCAACTTGACAATTTAAGCTGTTCATTGAAACGATAAATTTGTACATCTTTCAAAGAACCTTGATCTTGTACTTCGCCAATATGTACAAAATAGTCGCCGTCTTTTGCCCATGTTCCGCCATTGGATGAAATTAAACTGCCACCTGAAATTGCTTGGGCACGTACTTGTCGTGCAGCAGCTTCACCTTGTGGTGCAAGCCATTCGCCAACAGCCATACTAACAACGATCAGTAATAATGCTGACTTCATTACAGATTTAATAATATCTAAGCGAGACAATCCTGCTGCTTGCATCACCACTAGTTCGCTATTGCTCGCCATCATCCCCATGCCAATTAAGCCACCAATAAGGGCAGACATAGGAAAAAATAACGACACATCTTGTGGGATCGCATAAAGCACATAAAGTGCAGCGTGGGCAATATCATAATTACCTTTGCCAACTGACCTCATTTGCTCGACAAACTTAATAATACCGCTCAAACTGACAAATACCGCTAAGGTCAAAAAGGTAGTTGATGCAATGACACGACCTATGTACAGATCTAAAATACGCATTATAAACTCACCTTATTTTTACCAATGCTCGCTTTGATTTTTCGACCACTTTTACGGCCTTTTACCAGTAAACTAAAACCTAAAATGAGCACCATAAAATGAATGGGCCACAAACCTAAGTACTGAGGCACTGAGCCTTTTTCTATTCCTGTACGAACAGCGGTCAACAATAAGAAGTAGCTTAAAAAGAGTAATATTGCTGGCAGCATTTTACCAAATTTACCTTGGCGTGGATTCACTACACTTAAAGGCACTGCCACCAACGTCATGATAATACATACCAAAGGAAAGGCAATTCGCCACTGGCTTTCGGCACTGGTTTCTGGTGTTTGATCTTGATAAAGCTCTGCCGTTGGTATTGCACTGAGTTTACGACGTTTATGCGCCACTTTTTGATCTTGAATTTGAATATAGTATTTATCAAAGGCGACTTGGCGAAACTCTTTATTCTTAATATCATTTTGATAGCGAGTGCCCTCTGATAATATCAATCGTTGCGAGCCAGTTTCTTCTTCAACAACTTGACCTGTTGCCGCATACACCAAGCTAGAGTCAATCACGCTTGCATTTGGCTTATCTTGGTCAGGTAATTGTGCAACAAATACTTTTTCAAAGGTATTATCTTCACGATTTTTTTCATGAATAAAAACCACGGCGTTTTCATTTCCTGTGGTTTGGAATCGCCCAGCAATCAGTGAGCTTAAGCCAGAATCAGCTGCGATTTGGTCTTTAACTTGGTATTCATATTCTGCGGCCATAGGTGATAAGTATAAGGTAAATATGCCGGTGATTATTGCGGTAACAAAACCTAAAATTAAAGTAACACGCACTACATACCATTCGCTGACACCACAGGCATGCAATACGGTCATTTCATTCTCTGCATAAATACGCCCGTAAGCTAATAAAACCCCGAGAAAGAAACTTAAAGGTAGAATCATGCCAGCAAGATCAGGAATTTTTAACGCAATAAACGTCATTACTAAATGGCCAGGAATTCCCCCTTCAGAAGCGTCATCGAGTACACGAACGAATTTATTGCTGATAAATATTGTCATGATGACAAGAAATACCGCAAGTTGGGTTTTAGCAACTTCTTTGAGTAAATAACGAAATATAATCACAAAGTGATCCTATAAAAACTTTCTATAAAACATGGTTTTTTTCTGACATACAGCCATTTTTTGCGTAAACTTGTCATTTTTAGCATTCAGTTAAATGTAAGCTTATCAGGTAATGCTGCGCAATCCGGCTATAATTATAGCCTTTAGGCCAATGTATTTAAAAGTAAGCTTAGCGATTATTTACTGTTTTTAGCAAGCTAAATAGTATATTTTCAATAAAATATACGCATTTGAGTCAAATTAGGAGACATCATGGAGTTCAGTGTAAAGAGTGGCAGTCCAGAAAAGCAACGTAGCGCCTGTATTGTCGTCGGTGTTTTCGAACCACGTCGTTTGTCGGCGATCGCTGAGCAACTAGATGAAATCAGCGAAGGTTATATCAGTAATTTATTACGTCGTGGCGATCTTGAAGGAAAGTCTGGCCAAATGTTGTTGTTACATCATGTGCCAAATATTCTTAGCGAACGCGTATTATTAGTGGGTTGTGGTAAAGAACGTGAATTGGACGAGCGCCAGTACCGTCAAATTATCAGCAAAACCATTAATACTTTAAATGAAACAGGCTCAATGGAAGCCGTATGTTTCTTATCTGAATTACATGTTAAAGGCCGCGATACCTATTGGAAAGTGCGCCAAGCTATTGAAGCAACGCAAGACTGTTTATATAGTTTTAACAGTTTAAAAACACGTAAAGAAGAGCCTCGTCGCCCTTTACGCAAAATTGTTTTCAACGTGCCAACCCGTCGTGAATTACCGATTGGTGAACGCGCTGTTAATCATGCATTAGCAATTGCTGAAGGTATTACGACCTGTAAAAACGTCGCTAACATGCCACCAAACATTTGTAATCCTGCTTATTTAGCTGAACAAGCTCGAATTCTGGATAACGATTACGACAATGTTACCACTGAAATTGTTGACGAAAAGCAAATGGAAGAACTCGGCATGGGTTCATATTTAGCCGTTGGTCGTGGTTCAGTAAACGAATCACTTATGAGCATTATTAAATATAATGGTGCCGGTGATGATTCAAAACCATTGGTATTAGTCGGTAAAGGGTTAACATTTGACAGTGGCGGAATTTCATTAAAACCAGGCGCAGGCATGGATGAAATGAAATACGACATGGGTGGTGCTGCAGGTGTTTTAGGTGCCATGCATGCACTTGCTGAACTGCAATTACCGATTAATGTTATTGGCGTTTTAGCGGGCTGTGAAAACATGCCAAGCAGTAATGCATATCGTCCAGGTGATATTCTCACTACGATGTCAGGCCAAACAGTTGAAGTACTTAATACTGATGCCGAAGGCCGTTTGGTGTTATGTGACGCATTAACCTATGTGGAACGTTTTGATCCTGAATTGGTGATTGATGTTGCTACCTTAACAGGTGCTTGTGTTGTCGCTTTAGGCGCACATGCAACCGGTTTACTTAGTAGCCATAACCCATTGGCTCACGAGTTACTTAATGCTTCAGAGCAAAGTGGCGACAGAGCATGGCGTTTACCATTATGGGATGATTATCAAGACCAACTTGAAAGCCCATTTGCTGATTTTACCAATTTGGGTGGTAAAGAAGCTGGTACTATTACTGCTGCTTGTTTCTTAGCACGCTTTACCAAGAAATATAACTGGGCGCATTTAGACATTGCAGGTACAGCATGGCGCGGCGGCAAGAATAAAGGTTCAACAGGTCGTCCGGTAAGCATGTTAACGCAATTTTTATTAAATCGTGCTGGCGCTGAGCAAGGCGAATAGTTCACTCTGAATTTATACGCGGAATAAGTCATGCAAACACAAGCAATGTTCTACAGCATTGAGGAAGAAAGTAAAGTCGCAGGTGTATCTGATGAACAGTTACACCTTCACTATGCGTGTTTGCAGGCGGCTTATTTTTACCGCCAAAATCAGCGGGTATTTATTTATACCCAAGATCAAGAAAGCGCTCATAATATTGATGAAATGTTATGGGCCTTTGATCCCGACAGTTTTGTGCCACACAATCTTATAGGTGAAGGCCCAAAACAAGGTGCTGCTGTCGAAATTAGCTGGCAGCTCCCTACTAACCGCCGTGCGGTTTTAATCAATTTAACTAGTGATGTACCCAACTTTGCTAGCCAATTTTCGCATCTGATAGATTTTGTCCCTGCCGATGAAACACTCAAAGAACAAGCCCGAAATCGTTTTCGAACTTGTCGTCAATGGGGTTTCAATGTAGCTCACCAAGTGGCTAGCGCACCGCAAACTATCGATACAACCAGTTAAAAATCTTCTGACGGAAACTCTGATGGAAAAAACATTTACCCCCTCTGACATTGAACAATCCCTGTATAAAAGCTGGGAAGAACAAGGTTACTTTAGCCCGACTGGCGAAGGTGATAGCTACAGTATTGCTATTCCACCACCGAACGTAACAGGTAGTTTGCACATGGGTCATGCTTTTCAGCAGACTATTATGGACACGCTCATTCGTTACCAGCGTATGCAAGGTAAAAATACCTTATGGCAAACGGGCTGTGATCACGCGGGTATCGCAACACAAATGGTTGTTGAACGTAAGATTGCCGCTGAAGAAGATAAAACTCGCCACGACTACGGACGTGAAGGCTTTATCGATAAAATTTGGGAATGGAAAGAAGAATCTGGCGGTACTATTGGTAAACAAATGCGTCGTCTAGGTAACTCAATCGATTGGAGCCGCGAACGTTTTACGATGGATGACGGTATGTCTGAAGCGGTACAAGAGGTTTTTGTGCGCTTATTTGAAGACGACCTGATTTACCGCGGTAAACGCTTAGTGAATTGGGATCCAAAATTCCACACTGCTATTTCTGATTTAGAAGTAGAAAACAAAGATAAAAAAGGCCACATGTGGCACTTGCGTTACCCACTTGCTGATGGCGCAAAAACGGCTGACGGTCTGGATTACTTAGTCGTAGCAACTACCCGTCCTGAAACTATGCTGGGTGATACTGGTATTGCGGTTAATCCTGAAGACCCACGTTATAAAGATTTAATTGGCAAACAAGTATTATTGCCTTTAGTTAATCGTTTAATTCCAATTGTTGGTGATGATCATGCCGATATGGAAAAAGGCACAGGTTGTGTAAAAATCACCCCTGCGCATGACTTTAACGATAATGAAGTGGGTAAGCGTCATCAACTACCACAAATCAATATTTTTGATAAAGACGCTGCGGTATTAGCAGCCGCCGAAGTTTACGATACTAAAGGTGAAGTGTGCGATGCATACAGCACTGAGTTACCTGCTGAATTCGCTGGCATGGACCGATTTGTTGCCCGTAAAGCAATTGTGGCTAAGTTCGACGAGTTAGGTTTATTAGTTGAAGTAAAAGAACATGATTTAGTCGCGCCTTACGGCGATCGCTCTGGTGTTATTATCGAGCCATTATTGACTGACCAATGGTATGTACGTGTTGAAAAATTAGCAGGTCCTGCTGTAGATGCAGTAAAAGACGGCCAAATTGAATTTGTGCCTAAGCAATACGAAAACATGTATTTTGCTTGGATGAACAATATTCAAGATTGGTGTATTTCTCGTCAACTGTGGTGGGGACATCGTATTCCAGCTTGGTACGACGAAAATGGCAAAGTTTATGTTGGCCGTACTGAAGCTGAAGTTCGTGCTAATAACACCATTAGCGACGACATGAAGCTACGCCAAGATGATGACGTACTTGATACCTGGTTCTCATCTGCACTTTGGACATTCTCAACCTTAGGATGGCCAAAAGAAACTGAAGATTTAAAAACTTTTCATCCAACGGATGTACTGGTAACAGGTTTTGACATTATCTTCTTCTGGGTTGCCCGTATGATCATGATGACCATGCATTTCAACAAAGATGAAAATGGCAAAGCGCAAATACCGTTTAAGAAAGTCTATATGACCGGCCTTATTCGCGATGAAAATGGCGATAAAATGAGTAAGTCAAAAGGCAATGTTGTTGATCCATTAGATATGATTGACGGTATTTCTCTTGAAGATTTATTACAGAAACGTACCGGTAACATGATGCAGCCTAAATTGGCCGCTAAAATTGAAAAGCTGACCAGAAAAGAATATCCAAACGGTATTGAAGCACATGGTACTGATGCCTTGCGTTTTACGTTAACGTCAGTAGCGACGACCGGTCGTGATATCAGCTGGGATATGAAACGTCTTGAAGGCTACCGTAATTTTACCAATAAATTATGGAATGCCAGCCGTTACGTAATGATGAACACTGAAGAATTTGACTGTGGTCGCTCTTCAGCAAACGAACCAGCAGGTGCAATGGAGTTTTCATTAGCTGATCGTTGGATTATGGGACAATTTCAACAAACCGTTAAAACGGTACATGAAGCGTTTGACTCTTATCGTTTTGATCTAGCTTCACAAGCCTTGTACGAATTTACTTGGAACCAATTTTGTGACTGGTACTTAGAGTTAACTAAACCGGTACTATTTAAAGGCAATGAAGCACAACAGCGTGGAACACGTCATACCTTAGTGACAGTTTTAGAAGCTTTATTGCGTTTAATGCACCCTATCATGCCGTTTATCACTGAAACCATTTGGCAGCGCGTCGTGCCTTTGACTAACTTTGAGAAAACTGGCGATAGCATTATGATACAAAGCTTCCCGCAGTTTGACGAAAGTCAGTGTGACCAAACCGCTATTGATGATTTAGAATGGGTTAAACAGTTCATCGTTGCTATTCGTAATATTCGAGGCGAAATGGATATTGCTCCTAGCAAGCCATTACCTGTACTTTTGAAAAATGTTAATGCTGACGATCAACGTCGCTTATCTGAAAATGAGCAATTTATTAGTGCGCTAGCTAAGCTTGAAAGTATTACTGTATTAGCCAGTGATGATAATGGCCCAGCTTCAGCAACGGCTGTTGTAGGTGATTTATCAGTATTAATACCAATGGCTGGTTTAATCGACAAAGACGCAGAATTAGCGCGTTTAGATAAAGCGATTGATAAGTTAACAAAAGACGCTGATCGAGTACGTGGCAAGCTTAATAATGCAAACTTTGTTGATAAAGCGCCGGAAGCAGTTATTAATAAAGAGAAAGCAAAATTAGCTGAAGCGGAGTCTACTTTAGCTAAAATGGTTGACCAGAAAGTACAAATAGCAGAAATGTAAGCGGTTTATAACAACTAAGCCATAAAAGCCAGCATCTTAGCTGGCTTTTTTTTGTCATAAAAAAGTAAAGTAATCTTCATTTTTTTTAGAGATTCCTAAAATTTAATGTGTTAACATACTTTCGCGTTGAGTTTTTGCGTTTCAGGAGATGGAGAGATCAACTAGTCATAGACTATTGATCAGCCTAGACGCTTTAATATGTGTTACTGGAAACCTTTCTCTACTTGTATTTTATAGGTAGGGTGCATTTACTCCGCATATGGCCATTTTGGCTGAACTTTAATTTTTGATCTGCGAGAAATGTTAGTATGTCTGATACAGTAACTGGTAAAGTAAAATTTTTTAACGAATCTAAAGGATTCGGTTTCATTGAGCAAGAAAACGGCGCTGACGTTTTTGTTCACTTTAGTGCAATCTCTGGTGACGGTTTCCGTACTTTGACTGACGGTCAAGCGGTAACTTTCAGCGTAAAACAAGGCCAAAAAGGTCCTGAAGCTGAAAACGTAGTTGCATCTTAATTTAGAATGCACACTTATCTTTAGCATTGACTAAAGATTAAATAAAAAAACGAAACTTATGTTTCGTTTTTTTGTTTCTAGCACTAGAAAAATTTAGTCTTCTATATTCTTGCCACCTCTTATATTCTTACACCTTTATTACATGCTACTTTTTATAATAAGCATAGAAAGCTAGTTTTCGTCTTCTGTTATGCCCAATAGCCAATTTAGATAACTTGAACTCTGGATAATGAGTGGATCGTCAAACATAATGAGAAATGCATCACACGATGAGAAAATTTAATATTTAAGTCACACCTGAGAAAAATTTTGTAACTCATCAACGATCCAATAAGGTCAGCAAAGATACGATAGCGGACGTTAGCCTTCGCTTATCTAGCGATATTTGAACCGAGACAAATCAGCCCTGCGTTAGATAATAGAATTGTTCTAAATTTCATCAGGAATCTATAAAGTCAAAAATTCTAATTTGATTAGAAAATACCAAAGCGGACATTAGATTAATATGATTTTAGGTTTTAAATTCTATGGCGCTTCGGGGCACCTAGCGCCATAGATTTTATGATCACTTCATGGAAAAGTGAATGTATCTAGTTAAGGTCCGTTGCTAGTAGCAGACATTTTTGATTACTTAGTAAGTGATTGCAACGACCACATTGACAAAATATTGAGCTGAAATAACTCAACATTAATGCACTATTGATAAGTAAGCGGTAATAAACATTTAAAAGGTAATTCACACTCGATTTGCAATGAAGGTATTAGCCTATTTTTTGGCTAATACCAATTTAGAGTTATGATGATTCCTGTTCAAAGCACTGCTGTTTTAACCAGTTGCCTAATTTCACAATATCGGTTTGCTTGGCTCGCGTATTCTTGTAAACAAAATAGAAATCATCTCCTGTAAGAAGCTCATGCATTGGGATACGGACAAAGTTATGCTGGCGGTCTTGATCTGTCATTAAGTAATTATCAATGAGGGCGATCCCTAGATCATAGCGGGCCGCCTCAGCGGCAAGTAATACATGACTAAAATGACTTGTTTTTACCTCTTCAGGTAACTCAAAACCGCCACGTTTACACCAACGCAACCAGTCTTCACCAAGGTGTTCATTCGAATCTGAATATTTTACTGATAACAATGGCTGCTGCCATAGTGTCTCGGGAAGAGGTTTATCTCTGATCTGCTGCCAAAGATTTTTTCCACAAACAGGATAGAGTTTTTCAGTATAAAGAAAGTGATTGACGAAGTTACGTTTCGGTGGATTCACGGTAATAAAACAATCGGCGACTTGATCGTTGCAATCCGGTTCCTCAGCTACCATATTTAGTGTTAAATCTATTTCAGGGTATTGTTTGCGAAAATCCGCCAACCTCGGTATTAACCATTTCACCGCTAAAGAGCTGTATAACGCCAAACGAATGTTGCCGGATTTACCATGCCGAATAAGCTGACTGGCATTTGAGAGGTTAGCCAATGAGCTGCTGACCTCTTCAAAATAACGCTCACCGACCTCAGTCAACGAAAAAACACGGCCCTGGCGGCTAAACATACTTTCACCTAAGTACTCTTCCAGTACTCTGACCTGATGACTGACGGCACTCTGGGTGACATTAAGATATTCAGCTGCTTTTGAAAAGCTGTTCATGCGCGCAACTGCTTCAAAACATTGCAGAGCACGTAAAGGAGGTAATTTCATTATTAGTTCAGCTCATGCTAATGGTATTTTAATCATTATACATCATGATACGGATTGGAATATGCTAACCATCTCAGCATTTAGCTGACGAGGGATTGTTGATTGATCTCAATTGAAACTTTTTATAATGTAGTAGGAAAAATAAAATGCCAAAAATATCTGTCGGATTAGCAATGACGTTACTTATTATTGGCAATATGATTGCTGTATTTTCAGATGCCTTGATAAAAACGCTGTCAGCAGATGGTGCGGTATATCAGTTTGTTTTTTTTCGTCAATTAAGCGCAGTGTTAATTTTACTACCATTTTGCCTCTTCAGTAAAAAAAATGGCCTGTTCGATGGTCTAAAGTGGCACGTCCTACGCGGCCACATTTGGTTATTTGGCGCTATATTTATGGTTATAGCCCTCAACGCTATGCCATTAGCCACCGCTAATGCCATTTTCTATGCGGCACCTTTACTTATGCTGCCACTAGCGATGATATTTTTTCAAGAAAAGCTAACACGTCATTCAATTGCAGTGGCAATTTTGGGCTTTATCGGCGTGCTCATAGTGGTTAAGCCGACACACATTAACTGGGCAGCGATTGCCGCGCTGATCGTAGCATTAACGATGGCGATGAATAATATATTGATTCGTAAATTGCCCAAACATCATAATGTCTTTCAAGTTTTACTGCTAACCAACCTCGTTGGCGTCCCAGCAGCGCTTGGGTTAACGTTATGGGAAGACAAACCTTGGCATTGGGCTTCTATGCTAACAGCTACGGGGTCCACTACTTTCATCTTAATTTATGCTGGTATATGCGTGCTGGTGTACCGCGCTGTTGAAGCCAGTAAAATTGCCAGCGCCGAATACAGTGGCCTGTTAGGTGCAGTTGCAGTGGGCATATTGTGGTTTGATGAAATTCCAGATCTGAGCATGACAATCGG